>JBBSNW010000042.1:0-43714 GCA_038260405.1 Rhodobacterales bacterium
CGGCGCGCTTCATCTCGTCGATGGTGATGTTTGCAAGGTCGCCGACCTCGTCGCCGCTGGTGCCGGCATAAATCGTGACCATGCCGGTATCGTCATAGGCGCCGGACTGGGCGAAGATCGTGTAGCAGAGGCCGCGCTTTTCGCGGACCTCCTGGAACAGGCGGCTCGACATGCCGCCACCGAGGGCGATGGAATAGACCTGACCGGTATAGAATCCCTCGTCGCGATAGCCAGGGCTCTCAAAGGCCAGCGCGAAATGCGCCTGCTCGAGCTTCTTCTGCCGCCGCGCCTCGCCACCTGCAAAGGTCGCGACATCGGCGCGGTCCGCATCGCGCGGCACCATGTGCGAGAAAAGCTTTTCCGCCTGCGCGACCAGCGTATCGTGATCGACGGCACCGGCGGCGGACAGAATCATCTGGTCGGGACCGTAATGCTCCGTCACGAATCCCGCCAGATCCTCGCGCGAAAAGGCATTCACATTCGCGGCCTCGCCGAGGATCGTGCGTCCGATCGGCTGATCCGGATAAGCCTTTTCCTGAAGCCAGTCGAAGATCACGTCATCGGGCGTGTCGAGCGCCTGGCCGATCTCCTGCAGGATCACGTGCCGCTCGGTCTCTATTTCCTTCGGATCGAAGACGGGATTCATCAGGATATCGGCGATCACGTCAAGGCCGAGCCCCACATCCGCCGCCAGAACCCGCGCGTAATAGGCCGTCACTTCCCGGCTTGTATAGGCGTTGATGTAGCCGCCCACATCCTCGATCGACTCGGCGATCTGCAGGGCGCTGCGGGTCTTCGTGCCCTTGAACGCCATGTGTTCGAGGAAATGCGCAATCCCGTTCTGCTCCGGCCGTTCATGTCGCCCGCCCGCGGAAACCCAGATGCCGATCGAGGCGGATTGCAGCCCCGGCATGTGTTCGGTCACGATGCGAAAGCCGTTGGGAAGGGTTGTGTATTGCACAGTCACGAGGGGATGCGCTCCTTGATCAGGGTTTTCAGGTCCGAGAGATCGTTCCGTGCGCGGGTCATGCGCTCGGGCCGCTCATACAGGTCTGACATGCGTTCGGGAAGGGGGGGGCGGATGCCGCTCGCCTTCTCCACCGCATCGGGGAACTTGGCCGGGTGGGCGGTGGCGAGGGTGATCATCGGTGTTGCGGGATCACGCATCGCCTCGGCGACGCGGACGCCGACGGCGGAATGGGGGCAGAGCAGCTCGCCCATAGTCGCGTAAGCGTCGCGGATGGTTTCCAGCGTCTCCTCTTCGCTGACACGGCCCGAATCGAAATGCTCGCGCAGTGCCTGCAGCGCGCCCTGGCTCACGTTGAAGCCACCTTCCTTGAGCTCGTCCATCAGTTGGCCGACCGCGTTGCCGTCCCGCCCATAGGCGTCGAACAGCGCGCGCTCGAAGTTCGAGCTGACCTGAATGTCCATCGACGGGCTGATCGAGGGTGTGACCTCGTCCGTCAGGTACCCGCCCGTGGTCAGGCAGCGGTGCAGGATGTCGTTCTGGTTGGTCGCGACCACCAGCCGGTCGATGGGCAGGCCCATCCGCTTGGCGATGAAGCCCGCGAAGATGTCGCCGAAATTGCCCGTGGGCACGGTGAAGCTCACCTTGCGGTCTGGCGCGCCGAGGCTCACGGCGGAGGAGAAGTAATAGACCACCTGCGCGAGAACCCGTGCCCAGTTGATGCTGTTCACCCCGGCGAGTCGGACGCCGTCACGGAACTCGAAATCGTTGAACATGTCCTTGAGCCGGGCCTGGCAATCGTCGAAATGCCCGTCCATGGCGATGGCATGCACGTTATCCTCGGTCGGCGTGGTCATCTGGCGGCGCTGCACCTCGGAGACACGGCCATGCGGGTAGAGGATGAACACATCGACCGAATCAAGGCCTCGGAACGCCTCGATCGCGGCACTTCCGGTATCGCCGGAGGTCGCGCCGACGATGGTCACACGCTCGCCGCGACGGGTCAGCGCCTCTTCGAAGAGCTGGCCGATCAGCTGCATCGCGAAATCCTTGAAGGCCAGCGTCGGCCCGTGGAACAGCTCGAGCAGGAAATGCCCCGGCGCGAGCTGCACCAGTGGCGCACGTGCGCCATGACCGAACCCGGCATAGGCCTTTGCGATCAGGTCGGCAAAGACCTCGTCGGTGAACACGTCACCCACGAAAGGACGCATCACCCGGAACGCGACCTCCTCGTAAGGCAGGCCGTGCAGAGCCCGGATATCCTCTGCGGACATCTGCGGCACGGTTTCGGGCACGTAGAGACCGCCGTCACGGGCGAGGCCGCTCAGCATCGCTTCCTCGAATGTCAGGGCCGGGGCCTTCCCCCGGGTCGAGACGTATTTCATCACTCGTCTTCCTTCGGATGTCGCAGACGCCAGATATAGCCGACCGTCATCATCACCCAGATCACAGCCAGCGAAAACCAGGTGATCGCATATTGCAGGTGATCGTTGGGAATGCCGCTGCTGTCGACCGGCAGCGGCGTCACGCCTGTATCGCCTGGCTCGACCTCGCGCGCGATGACCAGCAGCGGTTCGGTCTCCAGAACCTCGGCCATCTGCGCGATGTCGCGGGCAAACCAGATATTGCCTTCGACGTCATTCTCGGGTGTGGAAGGGGTGCGGTCATCGGGCCAGTGCAGGTTGCCGGTCACCTCGGCAGCGCCGCCGGTCCGCTCGAGCCCGACATCCTCGACCGGAATGAAGCCGCGATCGAGCAGCACGCGCCGCCCGCCGGTCACGAAGGGGGAAATCACGCGGTACCCCGCCCCGACCTGCTTGACCGAGACCAGCACGTGGATCTCCTGCGGCAGGATCGCGCCCTCGAGCTCAACCGGCTGGTACCTGTCCGCCTCGGGATCGCCGGTCTCGGGCAGGGGGATCGGTTCACCGGCGATACGGCTGTCGATCTCGTTCAGAATGTCCAGCTTCCAGTCCAGCCGCTGGAGCTGCCACTGACCGAGGCTCACCAGAATGCCGAAACCGATCAGGCCGAACAGCAGCGGGACGATCACACGTTTCACGAAATCTCAGACCTCTTGCCAGCGGGCTTGCCCGGCTGCCTTACAGCGCCTTGGCAGCCCTCTTCAACCGCAATACCGCCACCGGGCGCGCCGCCCTCCGGCTTCTCCTGGTTATAAATATCCCGGGGTCCGGGGCGGAGCCCCGAAAAGCGAAACGCCCGCCGGAAGCGGGCGTTTGCATTTCTGTGGTCTCGTATGCCTCAGCCACCCCAGACATAGACGGCGGCGAAGAGGAACAGCCAGACCACGTCGACGAAGTGCCAGTACCAGGCCGCCGCTTCGAAACCGACATGCTTTTCAGGGGTGAAATGCCCCTTCATCAGCCGCAGCAGGCAGATGAACAGGAAGATCGTCCCGATCACCACGTGCACGCCGTGAAAACCCGTCGCCATGAAGAAGTTGGCGCCATAGATATTGCCGGAGAACCCGAAGGCCGCGTGGCTGTACTCGTAGACCTGGAAGACGGTGAAGAGCATGCCAAGCAGAACGGCGAGGATGAGGCCGTTGCGCATGTCCTTGCGGTTGTTCTCGTGCACCAGCGCGTGGTGCGCCCAGGTCGCCGCCGCGCCCGAGCAGAGCAGGATCAGCGTGTTGATGAGCGGCAGGTGCCAGGCGTCAAATGTCTCGATTCCGGCAGGCGGCCAGACGCCGTCGACGGCCGGGCTGTTGGGGCCCATCGGGTAGAGCGCGTGTTTGAAGAAGGACCAGAACCAGGCGAAGAAGAACATCACCTCGGACATGATGAACAGGATGAAGCCGTATTTCAGGCCGATGCGCACGACCGGGGTGTGATCCCCGACCTGGCTCTCGGCCACGACTTCCGACCACCAGCCGAACATGGTGTAGAGCACGGCGATGAGGCCGATCAGGAACGCCCAGGGGCCCGAACCGTGCATCCAGAGAACGGCCCCGAAGAGCATCACGAACCCGCCGATCGATCCGATCAGCGGCCAGGCAGAGGGGCTCAGAATGTGGTAGTCGTGGTTTTTTGCATGCGCCATTGGGGTTCCCTCGTTGTGGAAGGCGTTAGTTTACGCTTGTTTTCTTGCTCTGACCTGCATCCCAGGAAGCCTGGACATCCTCGGGCAGATCGATCTGGTAAAAGGTGTAGGACAGAGTGATGTGATTGATGTACTTGGCATCGCGGTCGTCCACAATCGCCGGATCGACAAAGAAGTTGACCGGCATCTGCACGCGCTCTCCGGGCATCAGGACCTGCTCGGTAAAGCAGAAGCACTGCACCTTGTTGAAGTATCCGCCGGCCTCGTAGGGCGCGACGTTGTAGGTCGCCTGACCGGCGATGGGGTGGTCCGTCGGGTTGTAGGCCTCGTAGAAGGCCAGCCCGTCCTCGCCGATCTTCAGCTCCATGGTGCGTTCGACGGGTGTGAACTCCCACGGCATCTTGCTGTCGGTGGTGGCGTCGAACCGGATCGTGATCGTGCGGTCGAGCATCGTATCGCTGCCGGCCTCGGCCACCTGCGTCACGCCGCCAAAGCCGGTCACCCGGCAGAACCAGTTGTAAAACGGCACCGACGCCCAGGCGAGCGCGCCCATCGTCACCACGATGCCGATCAGACCGGTCACGGTCTTGGTTTTCGGGTCCATCGCCATTACTGCGTCGCCTCCGTTGCTGCTGGGGCCCGGCTCGGTTCGGAATCACCCTGCGACACCTTCACGACGGTGAGGCCGAAGATGATCGCGATGAAGGCGCCGAGGGTCAGGCCCACGCCGAGGTTGCGGCCGAACCGCCTTGTATGGATTTCGTGCTGCTTGTTGAGGCTCATGCCCAGATTCCCATCCCAAGACGTGTCAGCACCGCATCGATCAGGATCGCGCCGAAATGCGCGAAGAGATAGAGCAGGGACAGCTTGAAGAATTTCTTTTCGACGCCGAAATTGTCGGCTTCGGACATGTCCTCGTCCCGCCGCCAGATGTCGAAGGCGCCCTTCACGAACATCGCGTTCAGGACCAGTGCCACGGCCAGATAGACCGGGCCGCCTGCGGAGGTGAAGGCCATCGCGATGGCGAGCACGGCCAGCAGCACGGTATAGACGAGGATATGGTTGCGCGCAGAGCGGCGGCCGTGGGTCACGGTCAGCATCGGCACGCCGGCATGGTCGTAATCCTTGCGGATGAACAAGGCGAGGGCCCAGAAGTGCGGCGGCGTCCACATGAAGGTCAGGCAGAACATCAGCACCGATTCGACGCTGATTCCGCCGGTCGCCACCGCCCAGCCGATCATCGGAGGGAAGGCGCCGGCCGCGCCACCGATCACGATGTTCTGCGGCGTCCAGCGCTTGAGCCACATCGTGTAGATCACGACGTAGAAGAAGATGGTGAAGGCGAGCAGACCGGCGGCGAACCAGTTCGATGCGAGGCCGAGGAAGACCACCGAGAAGCCCGAGAGCGCAAGGCCGATGCCAAGTGCCTCGTCTCCGGTGACCTTGCCTGCGGGGATGGGGCGCCGCGCGGTCCGTTTCATAACCGCGTCGATATCCGCATCCCACCACATGTTCAGCGCGCCCGAGGCGCCGCCGCCGACGGCAATGAACAGGATCGCGCAGAAGGCGACGAAGGGATGTACGGAAACGGGCGCGGCCAGCAGCCCCACGGCGGCCGTGAACACCACGAGCGTCATCACGCGGGGTTTCAGCAGCGCGAAAAAGTCGCTGAACTGCGCCTCGCTCTCGAACGCCTGGCCCTGGAAGTCGGGGCTGTTGATGCTCGCATCGCTCATGCGGTCCTGTCCTTGCTGGGTCTTGGCCGGAAGCATCCCGGAAGAAAGTCGGGGCAGGGCACCCGGTGGCGCCCTGCCGGTTTTCGCTTACTCTGCGAGCGCCACGTCATAGCCTGTGGGCGTGCCTGCATATTCCTCGATCGCGCCTTCGAGCCATGCGTCATAGGCTTCCTGGCTCACGACCTTGACCGTGATCGGCATGTAGGCGTGGCTGATGCCGCAAAGCTCCGAGCACTGGCCGAAATAGACGCCTTCGCGATCGGCTTCGAACCACAGTTCGGCAAGACGGCCGGGAACCGCGTCCTGCTTCACGCCGAAGGCCGGAATGGTCCAGGAGTGGATCACGTCGCCGCCGGTCAGCTGCACGACAATGGTCTTGCCCACGGGCACGACGATGGCCGTGTCTGTCGCCAGCAGGAATTCGTCGGCCGAATAGCCCGCATCCACCAGTTGCTGTTCGACCTCGGGGGTCAGGCGGTTGTCGCCGCCGGTCGCGGGCGAGCCGATCATGTAGCTGTCGAAGGAAAAGCCGCTATCGACATACTCATAGCCCCAGTACCACTGGTAGCCGGTCGCCTTGATGGTGATGTCCGCGGTCGGGATTTCCTGCTGCTTGAACAGCACGGGCAGGGAGAAGGCGCCGATGAAGACCAGAATCACGATGGGCACGATGGTCCAGGCGATCTCGACCGGAGTGTTGTGGGTGAAACCCGCCGGATTGGCGTTGGTTTTGCGGTTGTAACGCACCATGCAGTAGATCATCAGACCTGTCACGAAAACCACGATGGCGATCATGATGATGTTCACCATGCCGTCGAGCCAGTGGATATCGTGCGCAAGGTCGGTGACCGCAGGCTGGAACCCCATCGCTCCGTCCGTGGGTCTGCCCACGATTTCGAGCCCGTCCTGAGCCAGTGCCGGTCCGGCGGTGAGGGCAGCGGCAAGACCCGCCAGCATCGTTTTAAGTCGCATATGTCACCCTGATCGGTTGTGTATCTTCATCTGTCGCGGGCGGGGCTGGAGAGCGGATTGCAGGAACGGATCCGGCACACCCCATTGTGTTGTCGCTGCTTAAAACCATATTCTTGCGTGTAGATAAAGAATGTTGCTTGCGGCAAACGGACGCTTTTGCACAACCGCCTCCTGCCGCGAGAGCAAAATTCAGACAGGAACGCCCCATGACCGATGCCCCCTTCCGTCCCTTCGAGACTGTGCTGGACCAGCAGAACACGCTGTCGCAACTGCGCAATACGCTCTCGGGGGCGGATGACGGAGAGCTGTTTCTCGAGCGCAGCCGCTCCGAAGTGCTGATGTTCGACGATGGTCGCATCAAGACCGCGAGCTACGACGCCTCCGAGGGTTTCGGACTGCGCGCGGTGCGCGGCGAGGTCGCAGGATATGCCCATTCGACCGATATCAGCGAATCTGCGATTCTGCGCGCCTCCGAAACGGCACGTCTTGCGGTGGCTGATGGCGGCGGCACGCTGGCCGATGCGCCGCAGCGCACCAACACCAATCTCTACACCGATTCCGATCCGATCGCGGGCCATGCCTTTCCCGTGAAGGTCGAGACCCTGCGCGAGATTGACGCCTTTGCCCGCGATCTCGATTCGCGGGTGGTCCAGGTGACGGCGACCATTGCGGCCTCGCTACAGGAGGTGGCGATTCTGCGCGCCGACGGTACTCTCGTGACCGATACGCGCCCGATGACGCGGGTCAATGTCTCGGTCATCGTCGAGGATCAGGGGCGGCGCGAGGCCGGCACGTCCGGCGGGGGCGGGCGTGTGCTGCTCGACGGTCTGCTGGATCCGGCGGACTGGAAGGCCAAGGCACGCGAGGCGCTGCGCATCGCGCTGGTGAACCTGCGCGCCGAATCGGCGCCTGCGGGGGTCATGGACATCGTGCTCGGCCCGGGCTGGCCCGGCATTCTGCTGCACGAGGCCGTGGGTCACGGGCTCGAGGGCGATTTCAACCGCAAGGGAAGTTCGGCCTTTGCCGGGCTCATGGGCCAGCAGGTCGCCTCGCGCGGTGTGACGGTGCTTGACGACGGCACGATCCCCGACCGGCGCGGTTCGATCACCGTGGATGACGAAGGCACGCCGTCCGGGAAGAACGTGCTGATCGAGGATGGCATTCTCGTCGGGTACATGCAGGACCGCCAGAACGCCCGGCTCATGGGCGTGGCCCCGACCGGCAACGGGCGGCGCCAGAGCCATGCGCATACGCCGATGCCGCGGATGACCAACACCTACATGCTCGGCGGCGATGCCGACCCCGCCGATATCGTCGCGGATCTGAAGGACGGCATCTATGCCGTGGGATTCGGCGGCGGGCAGGTCGACATCACCAACGGCAAATTCGTGTTCTCCTGCACCGAGGCCTACCGCGTGAAGAACGGCAAGGTCGGCGCACCGGTAAAGGGCGCGACGCTGATCGGCGACGGCGCCACGGCGCTGCAGCAGATCCGCGCTCTGGGCAACGACATGGCGCTCGATCCGGGGATGGGCAATTGCGGCAAGCAGGGCCAGTGGGTTCCGGTCGGCGTCGGCCAGCCGACGGTGATGATCGGCGGGCTGACCGTGGGCGGCGCACAGAACTGAGCTGTTTCCGGTTGCCGTCGCCGGATCGGGCGCGAAATTTTCCGGGGAGCAGGGCATCGTTCATCAACCGTTAACCAGTCGCACGCTATCAAGTCTCAGCAAGCGACGGAGCCAGGATGACCGAGGAACCCCTTTCTTCCACTCACCCCCTACTCCCACCCACCACGGAAGATGATCGTTTCTCCTGGCTTCGTCTCTTGCGCTCTCGCCGCGTCGGCGTATCCACCTTCTACCGTCTCATGGCCGAACACGGTTCTGCCGCGGCGGCGCTCGATGCGCTGCCCGGGATTGCCGCTGGCGCCGGTGTGAACGGCTACAGCATATGTCCCGAAGGCGTGGTCGAGGCTGAAATCAAGGCGGCGCGCCATGCCCGCGCCCGCATGATCTGCCGGGGCGAGCCGCAATATCCCAAATCCCTGTGCGATCTCGACGACGCGCCCCCGATCCTGTGGGTCAAGGGCGATGCCGCGATCCTCGCGCGGCCGATGATCGCGCTGGTCGGCGCGCGCAATGCCTCCTCGCTTGGCACACGCATGGCAAAGGCGCTGGCAGAGGGATTGAGCGCGCAGGGTTATGTCGTGGTGTCGGGACTTGCCCGCGGCATCGACACCGTGGCCCATCTTGCCTGTCTCGCCAGCGGAACCGTCGCCGTCATGGCGGGCGGGGTCGATGTCATCTATCCCGCGGAAAATGCCCGGTTGGGAGAGGATCTGGTTGCGGCCGGGGGCCTGCGGGTGAGCGAACAGCCCATCGCCATGCAGCCGCAGGCGCGGCATTTCCCGGCCCGCAACCGCATCATCTCGGGTCTTGCTCAGGCGGTCATCGTGGTCGAGGCGGCCGCGAAGTCGGGCTCTCTGATCACCGCGCGCTGCGCCCTCGATCAGGGCCGCGAGGTGATGGCGGTGCCGGGCCATCCCTTCGATGCGCGGGCCTCGGGGTGCAACATGCTGCTGCGCGACGGCGCAATCCTTGTGCGCAGTGCCGAAGACGTGATCGAAGCGCTTCCCCTCATCGAGAAGCTCCCGCGTCAGCCGCTTCTCGACCTGCCCCTGCCTCCCCAGGCACCGCCACGCGACCGCCGCAGCCAGCGTGACACTGCCCTGCTGCACAGCCGCATCCTCGCGCGGCTCGGTCCCTCACCGCTTGCCGAGGATCAGCTGATCCGTGACGTTGGGGCGCCGACACAGGAGGTGTCGCCCGCCCTGACCGAGCTCGAGCTCGATGGCCGCATCCTGCGTCAGCCCGGCGGTCTGCTCTCGCGTGTGTCCTGAGCCACGTTCATCCGGCCCGCGGAAATGCGAGGTGGGCACCCCCAAGGAGCGCCGGTGCCGACTCCGCCCAAAAGGCGTTCAGGCGCAGAGGGAAACGCCGCCCGGCGCAACCCTCAAAGCGTCTTCCCGCTCAGGCGGCACGGTGCGCCACATTGACAATTCCTGCTTGCACCCCACATGCTGCCCCGCCATACGAGCCTCAGACTTATTCCCGAAAGGTGCGCATTTCATGCCCGTTGTCGTTGTCGAATCGCCGGCCAAAGCCAAGACAATCAACAAGTATCTGGGCTCGGATTACACCGTTCTGGCGTCCTACGGACACGTTCGCGACCTGCCGGCCAAAGACGGATCGGTCGATACGGAAAACGGATTCGAGATGATCTGGGAGGTCGGCAACGACTCCAAGAAGCACATGAAGGCGATCGCCGATGCACTCGCCAAGGACAATTCGCTGATCCTCGCCACTGACCCGGATCGCGAAGGCGAGGCGATCAGCTGGCACCTGCAGGAGGCGCTGATCAAGCGCCGCTCGATCAAGAAGGACACCGCGGTGAGCCGCGTGACCTTCAACGCGATCACCAAGGCCGCTGTCACCGAAGCGATGAAGAACCCGCGCGAAATCGATGCGCCGCTGGTCGAGGCCTACCTCGCCCGCCGCGCCCTCGACTACCTCGTCGGCTTCAACCTCTCGCCCGTCCTGTGGCGCAAGCTTCCAGGTGCGCGCAGCGCGGGCCGCGTGCAGTCGGTCTGCCTGCGTCTGATCGTCGAGCGGGAGATGGAGATCGAGGCCTTCCGCAACCGCGAATACTGGTCGGTGAAGGCGCTGTTCGCCACGCCGCGCGGGCAGGAATACGAGGCGCGCCTGACGATTCTCGCGGGCAAGAAGCTCGACCGTTACGACATCGCGAACCGCACACAGGCCGAGATGGCCGTGCAGGCCGTCACCTCGCGCGACATGACCGTGAAGTCGGTCGAGGCGAAACCGGCGAGCCGCAATCCCTCGGCGCCCTTCATGACCTCGACTCTCCAGCAGGAGGCGAGCCGCAAGTTCGGCATGGGCGCCAAGATGTGCATGTCGACGGCGCAACGGCTCTACGAGGCCGGGCATATAACCTATATGCGGACCGACGGCATCGACATGGCCCCCGAGGCCGTGCAGGAGGCGCGCGACGCGATCAAGGATCGCTATGGCGACAAGTACGTGCCCTCGAGCCCGCGGATCTACAAGAACAAGGCCAAGAACGCGCAGGAAGCCCACGAATGTATCCGCCCGACGGACATGGCGAAGGATGCTGCCGCGCTGAAGCTGACGGATGCCGACCAGCGCAAGCTCTATGATCTCATCTGGAAGCGCACGCTGGCCTGCCAGATGGAAGGTGCCCGCATGGAGCGCACCACGGTTGACATCGCCTCGCGCGATGGCGAAGTCGAGCTGCGCGCGACCGGCCAGGTCATCCTGTTCGACGGCTTCCTCAAGGTCTATGAAGAGGGTCGCGACGATGTGGGCGACGAGGATGAAAACCGTCTGCCGCAGATCAGCCAGGGCGAGGCCGCGACCTTTGCGAAGACCGGCCTGAGCGAGCAGTTCTCCAAGGCGACGAGCAAGGATGACGACGTGGTCGAGAGCGGGCAGAGCCCCTCGGCCGTGCTGTCGGACAACACTTCGGTTCTTGCGCTGCAAAGCTTCACCCAGCCGCCTCCGCGCTATACCGAGGCGACGCTGGTCAAGAAGATGGAAGAGCTCGGCATCGGGCGTCCGTCGACCTATGCCTCCGTGATCAGCACGATTCAGGACCGCGAATATGTCCGCAAAGACAAGAACCGCCTCTTCCCCGAGGACAAGGGCCGCATCGTCACGATCTTCCTGCTGAACTTCTTCAAGCGCTACATCGAATACGATTTCACCGCCGCGCTCGAGGATGATCTTGACCATGTGAGCGCCGGCGAGGCCAACTACAAAGACGTGCTGATGCGGTTCTGGAAGGATTTCTCGGTCGCGATCGCCGAAACCTCCGAACTGCGCATCACCGAGGTGCTGGACGTGCTCGACGACGCGCTCGCGCCGCAGCTCTATCCGCCGCGCGAGGACGGGAGCGATCCGCGCATCTGTCCGCTCTGCGGACAGGGCCAGCTGCACCTCAAGACATCGCGCTCGGGTGGGTTCGTCGGCTGCGGCCGCTACCCCGAATGCCGCTACACCCGCCCCATCGGGGGCGATGCCGCCGAAGCAGGTGACCGCGTTCTGGGCGAGGACAATGGCGACGAGATCTCGCTGCGCTCGGGCCGGTTCGGGCCTTACGTGCAGCGTGGCGAGGTGACCGAAGACAACAAGAAGCCGCCACGCTCGAGCCTGCCCAAGGGATGGGCGCCCGACGCGATGGACCTCGAAAAGGCGCTGACCCTGCTGAGCCTGCCGCGCGAAGTGGGCAAGCACCCAGAGGATGGCGAACCGATCGAGGCCGGCATCGGCCGTTACGGCCCCTTCGTGAAGCACGGCAAGCTCTATGCGAACCTCAAGGAAGTCGACGAGGTCTTCGAGATCGGCATCAACCGGGCCGTCGACGTGCTGGCGCAGAAACTCGCGACGCGCGGCGGCGGACGCGCTGCGGTCAAGCCACTGAAGGAGCTGGGTGAACACCCCAATGGCGGCGGTGCCGTGAACGTGATGGAAGGGCGCTATGGCCCCTACATCAAGTGGGAAAAGATCAACGCCACGCTGCCCAAGGAAACCGAACCGGCCGATGTGACGATGGAACAGGCCGTCGAACTGATCGCAGAAAAGGCCGCGAAGTCGGGCAAGAAAGCTCCGGTCAAGAAGGCTGCGGCAAAAAAGGCCCCGGCCAAGAAGGCCGCAGCGAAAAGCTCGACGACCAAGACCACGACCGCCAAAAAACCGGCCGCCAAAAAGGCGCCCGCGAAGAAAGCGGCGCCCAAGGATGCCGAGTGAGGCGCGCCTTGTGACCTTTCTGCCGATCACATTTCGATTCAAGAATATGTGATTGGTGCCGGATCGCTCTCTCCCGCAATCTCCCGCGAAAGAGGCATCCGCAGAAAGGCACTCATATGGTCTACAAACCCACCCGCCGCACCCTGATCGCAGGAGCGGCGGCATCGCTTTTGCCGCTGCCCGCGCTGGCGAATGGCGCCGTCGCGCGCAACAACATCTCTAGCTTTTCCCGTCAGGACTGGCGCGACCATTTCGACACGCTGGGCAAGGGTGCCATCGTCTGCGACACGGCGAGCCGTGCGCTGCATTACTGGAGCGCCGATGGCAGCGACTACCGCATCTATCCGACCTCCGTACCGAAGACCGACGAGCTGACCAAGCGCGGCTACACGGAAATCGTGCGCAAGAAGGTTGGCCCGAGCTGGACCCCGACGGCGAGCCAGATGGAGCGTTTTCCCGACTGGAAGCCTGTCGAAGGCGGCGCGCCCGACAATCCGCTCGGCACGCATGCGATGTATTTCGACTGGCCCGCCTACCTGATCCACGGCACGCAGGACACGCGCAAGATCGGGCGGCGCTCGTCGGATGGCTGCATCGGCCTTTACAACGAAAAGATCGAGGAGCTGTTCGAAATCACCGCGATCGGCACCCAGGTCCGCCTGGTCTGAACATGACCTTTCTGCGCGGCCGAATGCTGCCGCGCAGAAAAACTCTCGGGGCCCCGCGGCCCCATGCGTTGACTCTCCTGCACCTGCGCGCCACAAATCGGGCAATCAGGTGAGGAGTTATCCATGAAGAAAGTCTACGGTTCGGCGGCAGAGGCTCTGGATGGCCTGCTGTTCGACGGCATGTTCATCGCCTCGGGCGGCTTCGGCCTCTGCGGCATTCCGGAACTGCTGCTGCAGGCGATCAAGGAAGCCGGGACAAAGGATCTGACCTTTGCCTCGAACAATGCAGGCGTGGACGATTTCGGCATCGGCATCCTTCTGCAGACCAAGCAGGTCAAGAAGATGATCTCATCCTATGTGGGCGAGAATGCCGAATTCATGCGGCAGTACCTCTCTGGCGAGCTCGAGCTCGAATTCAACCCTCAGGGCACGCTTGCCGAACGCATGCGCGCCGCGGGCTGCGGTATCCCGGGCTTCTACACCAAGACCGGTGTCGGCACGCAGATCGCCGAGGGCAAGGAACACAAGGATTTCAACGGGGTGACCCATATCATGGAGACCGGCCTCTTTGCCGACCTCTCCATCGTGAAGGCGTGGAAGGCCGACACGACCGGCAACCTCGTCTTCAACAAGACAGCGCGCAACTTCAACCCGCCCGCCGCGATGTGCGGCAAGGTCTGCGTGGTCGAAGTGGAGGAAATCGTGCAGCCGGGCGAGCTCGACCCCGACAAGATCCACCTGCCGGGCGTTTATGTCCACCGCATCATCCAGGGTGAGCACGAGAAGCGCATCGAGAAAACCACCACACGCAAGCGGGGAGCAGAGTAATGAAACGTGAAAACCTCCTCTCAACCCCCCTCCGTGCGCACATGAAGAAGGAACACGCCTGATGCCCTGGGATCGCGAACAGATGGCCGCCCGCGCGGCGCAGGAGCTGGAAGACGGCACGTATGTGAATCTCGGTATCGGCATCCCGACGCTGGTCAGCAACTACATCCCCGACGGGGTGGAGGTGACGCTGCAATCCGAGAACGGCATGCTCGGCATGGGGCCCTTCCCCTATGAGGGCGAGGAAGATCCCGATCTCATCAATGCAGGCAAGCAGACGATCACCGAACTTCCGCATACCGCCTATTTCGACAGCGCGATGTCCTTCGGCATGATCCGCGGCGGCAAGATCGCCATGGCGATCCTCGGCGCGATGGAAGTGGCCGAGAATGGCGATCTGGCGAACTGGATGATCCCCAAGAAACTGGTCAAGGGCATGGGCGGCGCGATGGACCTCGTCGCCGGGGTGCAGCGTGTGGTCGTCGTCATGGACCACACCAACAAGGCGGGCGAGTCCAAGCTGCTGAAATCCTGCACGCTGCCGCTGACCGGCACGGGTGTCGTGAACCGGATCATCACCAATCTGGGCGTGCTGGACGTGGTCGAGGGCGGGTTGAAGATCGTCGAATGCGCCGAGGGTGTCACCGAGGAAGAGCTGCGCGCCGCGACCGATGGCACCATCGTTGGCTGAGTTCGACATCGCGCGCGAAGTCGAGGGCGCGAAGGGGCGTTACGTGATCCGCAAGGATGGCGCGGAGGCGGAGCTGACCTATTCCATCGCCTCTCCGACGCTCGTGATCGCGGATCACACCGGTGTCCCGGACGCCTTTCGGGGTACCGGCGCAGGCCTCGCGCTGGTCGAACGTCTGGTGTCGGATGCGCGGGCCGAGGGGTTCAGGATCGTGCCGCTCTGCCCCTTCGTCAATGCGCAGCGCAAGCGTCATCCCGACTGGGCGGATGCCTTCAGCGTCTGAACCCGGAGTGATCCGGCGGAGTGCGCGTGCCGCGCACGCATCTTCATGTGTTGCGTACACGCAGTTCGGGGGCGCTGCCCCCGTCACGGCGCGGCCGCGACTCCCCCGGGATATTTGAAACCCGGAGAAACTGGGGAAAGGCCCTGACTTCTTTGGGTCTCAAATATCCCCGCCTGAGGCAAGAAGTTCCTGTGGCGGAGCTGTTTGATCAGACTCCTTCGAAGGAGCAGAGCGCGTGGACCTCCATCCCCAGATTCTCGAGCCGCTTGCGGCCGCCGAGTTCGGGGAGATCGACGATGAAGGCGCATCCGATGATCTCGCCGCCCAGACGTTCGACCAGCCTGATTCCGGCCTCGGCGGTGCCGCCCGTGGCGAGCAGATCGTCGACGATCAGTACCTTTTCCCCTGGCTGGATCGCATCGTCGTGCATTTCGACCACGGCCGATCCGTATTCCAGCGTGTATTCTTCCGAGATCACCTTGCCCGGCAGCTTGCCCTTCTTGCGCACCGGGACGAAGCCGACGGTGAGCTGGTGCGCGACCGCGCCGCCGAGGATGAAGCCGCGCGCCTCGAGCCCGACCACCTTGTCGAACCGCAGGCCCTCATAGGGGTGCAGCAGCTGGTCGATGGCCATCCGGAAACCGCGCGGATCGGCGAAGAGCGTGGTCACATCGCGGAACAGGATTCCGTCATGCGGGAAATCGACGATCGTTCGGATGTAGTCCTTTACGGATTTCTTCGGTGCCATCGATGTTTCCCTCTGACTTCCGGCATATTCTGGCGCCGCTGCGACACCTTGATACCCTGTGTGCCGCGACGATCAAGCAGGTCGCTGTCGGTCAATGCGGTGTCGCGTCCGGTATCGGGCCGAGATGCCATTTTGGCAGGATGATCGGCATCAATGGGAGCGAGGCTCAGCCGCGGTTTCCATTTCTCTCGCTCGATCGCGGAAGAGCTAAGCACTCGAGAGGGCGCAATTCTAGGCCCGCATGGGTCTTTTGCAGCTGTTCGCTGCAAAGCTCCGGATCAGAGGACGCGACCGGCCACCGCGTCCAGTCGCGCCAGAACATCGGCGTCACGTTTGTCCGGGGCCGTGAGGATCGCGCCTTCCAGCGCGTGATCGCAGCCGTCGGGGCAAGCGGCACGCTCTGCGCCCAGAAGGGCGGGCAGGGCGGCGACGAGCGTCTGGCCCTTCTGCGCATTGCCGGTGAGGATGCGGATGATCTCGGCGAGATCCACGGTCCCGTGATCTGGATGCCAGCTGTCGTAATCGGTGATCATCGCGACGCTCGCGTAACAAAGCTCGGCCTCGCGGGCGAGCTTGGCCTCGGGCATGTTCGTCATGCCGATGACATCCGCCCGCCACACGTCGCGGTACATCACCGATTCGGCGCGGGTCGAGAATTGCGGCCCTTCCATCGCAAGATAGGTGCCGCCGCGATGCACGGTGATTCCGGCCCGTTCGGCGGCCGTGGTGCAGGCTGTGCCAAGGCGCGCGCAGACCGGATGGGCCACCGAGACATGCGCGACGCAGCCCGTCCCGAAAAAGGATTTCTCCCGCGCGAAGGTGCGATCGACGAACTGGTCCACCACCACGAAATCACCCGGCGCCATCTCTTCGCGGAAGGATCCGCAGGCGGAGACCGAGATCACGTCGCTCACGCCGAGGCGTTTGAGCGCATCGATATTGGCGCGGTAGGGCACGGTAGACGGGGAATGCACATGTCCGCGCCCGTGACGGGGCAGGAACACCATCGGAACGCCGTTGAGGACCCCGGTCAGAAGCTGGTCGGAGGGCGGCCCCCACGGCGTGTCGACCGTGATCCATTCGGCTTCGGTGAGGCCGGGCATTTCGTAAAGGCCGGAGCCTCCGATCACGCCAATCTTCGTTCCTGTCATGCCACTTACTCCCCGGTTCTGTGCCGGACTTCTGTGCCGCGGGCGGCGGCGAGGCGCAACTCTGTCCCCCGCGCCGCTGTTCCTGTTCTTGCGCAACTCGCCTTTGCTGCGGACCAAATGCGCAATCGGGATCTTGCAGACCCCCGGAGGCGTCCGCGCGACGCCGCTCAAATGGGCGGTGATTCGCGCGGTACCTGCCTCACTCCTGTCCGGGACGGTTGAGGCTGAAGCTCTCGCGGATGACCGCGTAATCCTTGTAGCCGAGCCGGGTGAGCGGCTGGTATTTCAGGATGTCGAAGATCCCGTCGACCAGGCAATCGTCGCGCATGTGCACGCCCACGACTTCGCCGAAGACCGCAAAATTTGCCTCGCCGGGCAGTTTCACGATCTGCGTGAGCTGGCATTCGAGATTGGCCGGCGCCTGTGCCACGCGGCTGCAGGCGATAGCTGTGCAGGGCGCCTTTTCGATTCCCGCCAGCTCGAATTCGTCGGTTTCCTTGTCCCACGGCCCGGAGCTCTGGTTCATCACGTCCCGCATCGCGTATTCCACGATGTTCACGCAGAACACGCCGGTTTCGCGGATATTGGCGACGCTGTCCTTGGTGTTGCCGCGATCCTCCTTGATCGAGGTCGAGGAAAACATCACCTGCGGCGGGACGTAAGCCACTGCATTGAAAAAGGAATAGGGTGCGAGATTTTCCGAGCCGTCGAGCCCCCGTGTCGAGATCCAGCCGATGGGGCGGGGCGTCACGATGGCATTGAACGGGTTGTGCGGCAGGCCGTGTCCGTCGGATGGTCTGTAGAACATGAAGTCTTTTCTCCTGTTTGCCCAAGGCTTTGCACCGTGATAGGCCGGTTCTGCCCTGAATGCACGAGATGCGCCCTTGTTCGTCCTGAAAAAAGAAGAGCCCGAAGATTGGTGGGAGGTCGAGGCGCTCTTCGATCTCTGCTTTGCGCCGGGCCGCACGGCTCTGTCTTCCTACCGGCTGCGCGACGACGTGCCCCCCGTGGCGGCGCTGAGCCGCACCGCACGCGACGAGAGCGGCATGCTGGGCGGTGCGCTGCGCTATTGGCCGGTGCGGGTCGGTTCGGCGCCGGTGCTTTTGCTGGGGCCTGTCGCGGTACATCCGACGGCGCAGGGCGAAGGGCTGGCGGCGGCGATGATCCGAGACAGCCTGGCGCATGCCGCCGACAGCTGGGACCGCGTGCTGCTGGTCGGAGATCTGCCCTATTACCGACGCTTCGGCTTTTATCGGCTGGAGGGCGTGGAGATGCCGCCGCCGACCAATCCCGAACGGATCCTGGGCGCCAATCTGACGCCAGAGGCTTGGGCGGGAGTCAGCGGATCGGTCACGCGCGCTGCTTGAAACGGCTGCCCGCCGACCCAATGTTAATCGCGTAAACAGGAGACAGAGAATGACCGGCACGGATCTTGTCGCAGTTGTGGATCTTGATCGCGAACTGACTGCGCTTGCGCGGCGGCACAAGCGCGCGGGAGGCGTGGGCCTTCAGGTGCTGAACTTTGTCGGCGGTCAGGCCGAGAACCTGCTGGAGCGCCTGCCGGACCGCGTGAAGGACCGGCTCGAAGAAGCGACGACGCGGGCGCTGGCGATCGCCATGCGCGCCGCCAGCCAGTCCCGCGGGATGGTGCCGGACCAGAAGGGCTGGCTCAACACGGCGCTGACCACCGGCATGGGCGCCATGGGCGGTGCGGGCGGTCTGCCGACGGCGCTGGCCGAGCTGCCCGTCACGATGACGGTGCTGCTGCGCTCGATCCTGGGAGTGGCGGCCGAATACGGTTTCGATCCAGACGACCCTGACGTGCAGAAGGAATGCCTGCTGGTCTTCGGCTCTGCCGGTCCGCTGGCTGCGGATGATGGCGCGGACATGGCGTTCCTGTCGGCGCGCGTCACGCTGACCGGAGCCACCGTGCACGGGCTCATCGCCCGCGTTGCGCCGCGTATTGCGACCGTCATGGGACAGAAGCTTGCGACCCAGACCGTTCCGGTGATCGGTGCGGTGGCCGGTGCGGCCACGAACTACGCCTATACGAGCTATTATCAGGAAATGGCGCATGTGCATTTCGGCCTGCGCCGCCTGTCCGAAACGACCGGCAAGCCTCGCGCTGATCTGGTCGAGGGTCTCCGCGGGGCGGTCAAATCGCTTCACTGACGGCTTGACGGAAAGGCCCGTGCGGATCTGTGGTTTTGAATACGCGCTCGCTTCATGCTGAAATCAGCGCGACTCAGGGCAGTTGGTAACCTTGCATTAAGGTTAATATGGTGAACTGAGCCCAGAGCCGAGGTTCGGGAACCAGAGCTTGTCCTGCGCCCCACTTCACTGGCCCCCGGCCTCTTGCATGGCAGCTGCACCGGGTCGAACGGGTCACCGAGAATCCCCCCTCAAGGTGGGGCGCGGGCACATCATCCCGCCTGCGCAAAACGTGCAGGCCCGGACATGCGGCGCCAGAACGGCCCGCTGTCAAAGACGTCGCAACGATCACGCCCGGTCGCGGAGAAATTCCATAACGGCCGGGCGCACCGACTGCTCGCCGCGCTCCTTGGCGCCCGTGATCACCTCCCGCAGATCGTCCAGATTGGTGCGCATCATCAGGTGCTTCACCGGTCCGATCGAGGCCGGGCGCATCGAGAGCGTGCGCAATCCGATGGCTGCGAGACAGATCGCCTCGATCGGCCGCCCGGCATCCTCGCCGCAGAAGGACAGATGCGTTCCGGTCTCCTCGCAACGCTCCACGATGCCTTCGAGGAAGCTCAGGAAGCTCACATTCAGCGTGTCGTAACGCCGCCGCACCCGTTCGTTCTCGCGGTCGGCGGCAAAGAAGAACTGCTTGAGATCATTGCCCCCGATCGACAGGAACTCGACCTCCTCGAAGAACTTCTTCGGGGCAAAGGCAAGGCTCGGCGTTTCCAGCATGGCGCCGACGTGAAGCTCCGACGGGATCGGATGCCCGAGGATCCGTTCGCGCTCCAGCGCCTTTTCCATTTCCGCCCGGGCCTGCCGGTATTCCTCGAATTGTGCCACGAAGGGGAACATCACCGTCAGCGGCCCGCCCTCGGCCGCGCGCAGCAGCGCCTGCAGCTGCATCCTCAGGATGCCGGGCTTGTCCAGACCGACGCGAATGGCCCTCCAGCCCAGAGCCGGGTTCGGCTCGTCATTGGGCTTCATGTAGGGCAGCACCTTGTCCGACCCGATGTCGAGCGTGCGAAACACCACCCGCTTGCCCTTTGCCGAATTGAGCACCCGACGATAGAGCACGGCAAGTTCGGTGCGCCGCGGCATCTGGTTGCGCACGAGGAACTGCAACTCGGTGCGGAACAGCCCGACCCCCTCTGCGCCCGAGGATTCGAGGCTCGGGAGATCGGCCATGAGGCCCGCATTCATGTGCAGCTCGACACGCGACCCGCAGGCCGCGACGCAGGGCGTCTCGCGGATCGAGGCATAGCGCTCCAGTGCCTGCGCCTGCATCGCGATCTTGTCGCGAAAGGCGCTGACGACGGTATCGTCGGGACGCAGATGCACGATGCCCTGATCGCCGTCGACCATCACGTGATCGCCGTTCAGCGCCTCGTTGGTGATCCGCCCCGCATGCACCACGAGCGGAATCGCCAGCGCCCGCGCCACGATCGCGGCATGACTGCCGACCGAGCCCTCTTCGAGCACGATCCCCTTGAGGCTGCGGCCATATTCCAGCAGCTCTCCGGGGCCGATATTGCGGGCGATCAGGATCGGATCGCTCGGCATGTCGGCGCCGGTTTCCTTGCCCTGACCGGTCAGGATCCGCAGCAGCCGGTTGCTGAGATCGTCGAGATCCTGCAGCCGCTCGCGCAGATAGGCGTCGGTCACCTGGCTCATCCGCGCCCGGGCCGAGGATTGCTCCTTTTCCACCGCCGCTTCGGCAGAGAGGCCGCGGGAGATGTCCTCTTCCATCCGGCGCAACCAGCCCTTGGAATTGGCGAACATCCGGTAGGCTTCCAGAACCTGCACCTGTTCGGGATCCGCAGCCCCGGCAAGCAGCTGATCGACGCTCACCCGGAGCGTCTCGACCGCGGCGCACAGGCGTTCGCTCTCCTTCACCGGATCGTCCGTCACGAGGTTGGTGACAACGACGCGCGGCTCGTGCAGCCAGACATGCCCCTCGGCGGTGCCCTCCTGGCCGGTCGTTCCGCGCATCAGCACCGGCTGCGTATGCCGCGCCGTGAGCGCCGCGCCTTCGCCGACGAAAGCGCCGAGTTCCGTCATCTCGGCCAGCACCATGGCGACGACTTCCAGCGCGTAGACCTCGTCCGCGGTGAATTCCCGTGCGGTCTTGGACTGCACGACCAGCACGCCGAGCTTCTCGCCGAGACGCTGGATCGGCACGCCGAGGAAGCTCGAATAGATCTCCTCGCCGGTCTCGGGCATATAGCGGAAACCGCGCTGCGACGGCGCATCGGCGGTGTTCATGATCTGCCCGGTGCGCGCCACGCGCCCCACCAGACCCTCGCCGAGCTTCATGCGCGTCTGGTGCACCGCCTCGGCCTTCAGCCCTTCGGAGGCGCCGAGCTCCAGCGTCTCGTGATCCCGGAACAGGTAGATCGAGCACACTTCGGTGCCCATCGAATCCGCCGTGAGATGGGTGATCTTGTCCAGCCGCTCCTGGCCCGCGGCCTGTTCGGCCATGGTATCGCGCAGCCGCCCCAGCAGTTTGCGGCTTTCGCTCTCCGTGCGGTCAGCCATTCACAGAACCCCATAACCCTGCCCGGGGCGCGCAATGGCCTCAGGCGCTTTTTTCCAACTCGAAGGCATCATGCAGGGCTTGCACGGCAAGTTCCATGTATTTCCGGTCGATGAGAACGGAAATCTTTATCTCGGAAGTTGTAATGACCTTGATGTTTATTCCCTCGGAAGAGAGCACCTTGAACATCTTGGCCGCCACACCGGTATGGGACCGCATGCCGATCCCGACGACGGAGATCTTGGCGACACCGGTATCAGCCACCAGTTCGTTGAAATTGATGTCGCCCTTGGCCTTTGCGTCATCCAGCGCCTTCTGCGCGCGCTTCACCTGATCCGTGGGGCAGGAAAAGGTCATGTCCGTGCGCCCCTCTTCGGCAATGTTCTGCACGATCATGTCGACGTTCACACCTGCCTCCGAAAGTGGCATGAAGATCGCCGCGGCGATGCCGGGACGGTCCTCGACCGAAACCAGCGTCATCTTGGCTTCGTCGCGGGAATAGGCCACACCGGCCACCACATTGCTTTCCACGATATCCTCCTCTGCACAGACCAGCGTGCCGGCCGTGTCCGACGGTTCCTCGAAACTGCTGAGCACGCGCAGCTTGACCTTGTAACGCATGGCGAGCTCGACCGAGCGCGTCTGCAACACCTTGGCGCCCAGCGATGCGAGCTCGAGCATCTCCTCGAAGGCGATGCGGTCCATCTTGCGGGCGCGGTCGCAGACACGCGGATCGGTGGTATAGACCCCGTCCACATCCGTGTAGATATCGCAGCGCTCGGCATCGAAAGCGGCGGCAAAGGCGACGGCGGTGGTATCCGAGCCGCCCCGGCCCAGCGTGGTGATGCGTCCCTCGGGGCTGATCCCCTGGAACCCGGCCACCACCGCCACCTGCATGCCCTCGCCGAACTTGCGGTTGATGTTGTCGGTCGGGATCTCCTCGATGCGCGCCGAACTGTGCGCCGAGGTCGTCATCAGCGGCACCTGCCAGCCCTGCCAGCTGCGCGCGGGGACATCCATCTCCTGCAGCGTCAGCGCCATGAGGCCGGCGGTCACGTTCTCGCCCGAGCTCACCACGGCGTCGTATTCCCGCGCATCGAAAAGCGGCGAGGTCTCGTTGACCCAGCCCACGAGCTCGTTGGTCTTGCCCGACATGGCCGAGACGATGACGATCACGTCATAGCCTTTCGCGACTTCCAGCCCGACGCGCTTGGCCGCCCGGCGGATCCGGTCGAGCGTCGCGACGGAGGTGCCGCCGAATTTCATCACGAGAACGGGCATGGGACTCTCCCGGGGTCACAATCGTGTCGTGCTTTACGCGGCGCACCGCGACTTCGCAAGAGGGGCCGATGGGCCACACCGGGCTCCTCTTACCATCCCCTGCTTCTCCGGGTCGCAAATATCCCGGGGGGTTTCGGGGGGCCGGCCCCCCGGTCCTGACCGTGCCACAAGCACAGTTTCCCGGAACCTCGAACCGGTCCTGTCATCCGCCCCGTCATCGGACCCGTTCAGAACGGATGCGCCTGCCCGTCATAGGTCTCGAAACATCCTGTGGTCGCGAGGCTCAGCGCGTCGAACCGCTCCGCGAGACCGCGCGCCGACTGTTCGACCGAGATCGCGGCTCCCGCGCCGCCCATGTCGGTGCGCACCCAGCCCGGATGATAGATCCCGACGGCGATGCCATCGGCCTTGAGATCCTGCGCGAGGTTGCGCCCGAGGTTCAGCGCCGCGGCCTTGGAGGCGCGGTAGATGTAGCTGCCCCCCGGTGCCCGCTCGGAGGAGGCCATCTGCGACGAGATGATCGCGATCTTCGGCTGCTGGGCAAGCTTCAGGTTCGCCATCAGCGCCTGCACGGTCAGGAACACCCCGGTCACGTTCACCGCGAACATGTCCGCCCACATCTGCGGGTCATAACCGCCGCCGAGGCTCTGGCCCTTGTCGAGATAGACCCCGGCATTGCACACCAGAAGATCGATCGGCGTGCCCGAGATCTCGCGCGCCAGGGCCTGCTGCGAACGGGCGTCGCTCACATCCAGCGGCAGATATCCTGCATCGTTGCGCGCCGTGCCCATGACCTCGTCCCCGCGTTCGGAGAGTGTGGTATAAAGCGCCTTGCCAATACCGCGATTGGCTCCTGTGATCAGCACCTTCATCAGGGGCCCTTTCGTGATTGGAAATCAGTTGCTCTTGCGGGTCGGCAAGAAGGGCAGGGGGGCGACGGGCACGCCATCCTCGATCAGCTTCTTCGCCTCGTCGCCGCGCGCCTCGCCCCAGATCGGCCGGTCCGGCGCATCGCCGTCATGGATCGCGCGGGCCTCGCGCGCAAAGTCCCGCCCGACATAGTCCGAATGCGCCTCGAGATGCTTGCGCATCTCCGCCACGGCCTGCTCTGCGGGTGTTTTCGGCTTGCTCAGCGGGCGCTCCTGCGGCGCGGAATTGTTCACGCGGGGCGCCATCACGGCCTTTTCGACCGATCCCGATCCGCAGACGGCGCAGCTGACCAGCCCGCTTCTCTGCAGTTTCTCGAAGGCGTCCGCCGACTGGAACCAAGAATCGAACCGATGGTCCCCGGCGCATTTAAGACTGTACTGGATCATGCAAACGTCCCGTCTGGCATACCGTTGCAAGATAAAGGTTCGCCGCCCGACTTCAAGAAAAGGTTAACGGGGTGCCGGACTTTTGAAATCATTGCTTCGCCTTGTCCCTACCTCGCTCCTGCGCACAGATCGTGAGCGCCACCTGATCCCCTTGCCGAAACCGGCCATCCCTTACGTCCCTCGGCAAGACCTCAGCGCGCCGGTATCAGATCCAGAAGCTGCGCCATGAGGCCATCCAGCCCGGTCTCCTGCCGCAGTGCGGCTTGCGCGAGGTCTCCCAGCGCCTGCCGCCGCTCCGGATCCGCCAGCGTGCCGAGCGCTTCGGCCAGGCTGTCCGCATCGGTGATCTCCCGCGCGGCACCAGCCTCGTGCAGCGTGGCGAAGGGCTGGCTGAAATTGCGCACATCCGGGCCATGCAGAAGCGCTGCGCCGAACATTGCGGGCTCGTAGGGCGTGTGCCCGCCGCGGTCCGACAGCGTACCGCCGATCAGGACCACCCCCGCCAGCGCATACCAGAGCGCCATTTCCCCCAACGTATCCGCCAGCAGCACCTCGGCGCCGCTCTCCCCGCTCGAGCGGCGGTCAAAGCTCAGCCCGGCCGCGCGCAGCATTTCAGCGACCTCCTCGGCCCGCTTCGGGTGGCGCGGGGCGAGGATCAGCCGCAATCCGGGCCGGGTGGCGCGGGCCGCGAGATGTGCGTCGATCACGGTCTTTTCCTCGCCGACATGGGTCGAGGCGGCAAGCCAGGTATCGCCGCGCGGATAGGCCTCGCGCAGCGCATCGTCCGGAACCTGTCCGGCGGGCGGTTCGTAGAGCGCCTTGAGATCCACCACCGGACCACAGGAGGCGGTGGGCAGCCCGAGCGCAAGAAACCGGTCGCGCGATCCGCTGTCCTGCGCCGACAGGAAATCCACATTGCCCAGCAACCGACGCGCAAGGCGCGGGAAAGAACCCCAGCTGCGGGCCGATCCGGGCGACATCCGCCCGCCCAGCACCAGCACCGGGCCGGGACAGAGCAGCACCCGGTTCGGCCAGATCTCGGTCTCCATCGTCACCAGCGCCACAACACGCCAGCGCCGCAGCACGCGGTGCACCACCCAGGCAAGATCGAGCGGTGCGAGCCGCGCGGTCAGCCCCGGAAGGTTCCAGCCCCGCGCCAGCGCTACGCCACCCGCGGTATTGCAGGTGACGAGCAGCCGCAGATCCGGGCGCGCCGCGCGCAGCGCAAGGATCACCGGCCGGGCCGAGGCGAGCTCGCCGTTCGAGGCTGCATGCAGCCAAAGATGCGCGCCCGCTACCGCTGGCCGCTCCCGGCCGAGACGCTGGTCGAGCGCGCTCCAGTCCCGTCGCAGCACCAGCAGCGCGCTCTGCCAGAGCGCAAAGAGAGAGATCAGGAACCGGTAGAGGATCATCCGCCCGGGCGCCCCAGCGTGCTGCGGATCTGCGCCTCGAGCTTGTGCAGCAGGATGTCGTTGTCGAACCTCTCCTCGGCGACGCGGCGGGCGGCGGCGGACATTTCCGGCACGTCGCTGCCGGTGAGCGCCGTGCGGATCGCGCGGGTAAAGCCTTCTGCATCCTGTTCGTCGACCAGATAGCCGGTCAGGCCTTCGTCGATCGCCTCGGGGATGCCCGCATGCCGGGTCGAGACGGTGATGCAGCCGCAGGCCATCGCCTCCTGGATGGCGGTGGGCAGACCTTCGGTATTGCCATCCGCGGCCGTCACCGAATGCTGCAGGAAGAACTGCGTGCGCTCGAGCCTCGCGCGCACGAAATCATGGCGCTGCGCGCCGTGAAACGTGACGCGCCCGGCGACGCCGAGTTCCGCCGCAAGGGCGCGGGCGGCGTCCAGAAGCGGGCCATCCCCGATGAAGTCGAGCCGGGCCTGCGTGCCGCCGCTCGCCTCGGCAAAGGAGCGCAGGGTGGTCAGGGGGGCCTTCTTCTCCACGAAGCGACCCACGGCGAGGCAGGATAGCGGGTCCTTGTCGCCGGGCACGAAACGGCGGACATCGACGCCGGAGGGGATCACATGGGCATTGTCGTGATGCACGCCGTGCCGCGCGAGATTGTCGAGCAGGAATTGCGAGACGGAAAACACCCCGGCAAGGCGCGGCATCATCTTCCGGTAAGCCACCTGGATCCGCCGCGCGCCAAGCGCCTTCGAGGCATCGGTGCCGCGGTAATAGGTGAAGATCGGGATATCGAGCTCGTTGGCCAGCGGCGCCAGCGCCAGCGCCTGCGTGCCGAATTCCGACAGGATGACATCGACCCGTTCGCGCCGCAGAAAGGCGGCCAGATCCCGCTTGCCCTGTCCGAAAGGCAGGCGCGACGTGGCGTGACGCGCGCGGTTCCAGACGGTCCAGAACGGCAGCGCGGCGAGGTCCGCAGCCCCCATCCGGGCACGGCGCTCGAAGATGGGCTTGCCATAGGGATCTTCGCCGTTGAAGCGGCCGCAGACCACCACCGTATCGCCCCCGAACAGCATGCCGATATGCCGGTTGATGAAGGTCTCGCCTCCGACGTGATAATCGCTTGTCCCGATGGCTGCCCGCATCTGTCTGCCCTGTTTCCTGACACGCTGCCTGCCTATCGCCTTTCCGCAGCGGATTGAAGCGTCGGCGTCGCTGTTGCCGCGCTCTCGTACATCCCGGGATGCGCGGATCAGCGGGACATCGCGCGTCGGGGATAGCGGCAGCCGACCGGCGGAAACATGCTAATTCACGGAAATTAAACGCCGATTCACACAGCCGGAATTGACAAGCGGACTGCGTCGGTCAGTCTGGCAGGGTATTGAGGAGTTTGCCATGCCAGCCCTGAAACCGACCGATTTCACCGCCACGATCCGCTGGCTCGGCCGCGTGCCCGTGCCGGGCAAGGACATCCGCTCGGAGGCCGTCTCTGCCATCGATCTGGGCTGGGAGGGGATCGTGGGCGAGCGTCACAGCGGTCTCACGCGCCCCTCCTGCGCAAGAATGCTCCAGCAGCATCCGCGCGGGACGGAAATCAGGAACGTGCGGCAATTGTCCGTGGTGTCGGCCGAAGAACTCGCGCAGATCGCCGAGCGCATGGGGCTGGACGCGATCGCGCCCGAATGGGCCGGGGCCTCCCTGGTGATCGAGGGGCTGCCCGATCTGAGCCATGTGCCGCCCTCCTCGCGCCTGCAGGGGCCGGATGGCGTGACGCTCGCCATCGACATGGAGAACCGCCCCTGCCAGTTGCCCGCGCGCGAGATCGAGGCCGAACGTCCCGGCTTTGGTGCCCGTTTCAAGCCCGCGGCGCAGGGGCGGCGCGGCGTGACCGCCTGGGTCGAACGTCCGGGACGGCTCTCGCTGGGCGACGTGCTGCGCCTGCATGTGCCGGACCAGCCGGTCTGGGCGCATGCCGAGGCGTTGCTGGTCTGACGCTTCGGGTGATTGCGCAAGGGGGCTGCCGGGAAGGGGTCGCGGCGATGCCTCCGGCGGGGATATTTTTGACCCCGAGAATATGGGGCGTCAGGCGCTGACCGGAACCATCGTGCCTTGCAGCAGGGCGATCAGGGTTTCGGTCTCCCCGGTGCGGGCAAAGACTTCGGAACTCACCACGATCAGACGGCGGCCCGGCTTGATGACGCGGCCGCGCGCGATCAGCAGGTCGCCGCGCGCCGGGGCGAGCAGGTTGATCTTGATCTCGGCGGTGACGACCTCGTGAGCGTCGTCCAGCAGGGTGAGCGCTGCATAGCCGGCGGCGGAATCGCCGATCGAAAAGGTGAGGCCGGCATGTCCGAAGCCCTGCTGCTGCATCGCGCCGGGCAGAACGGGCGCGTGGATCGTCACCGCGCCGGGCGTGATGTCGGCCAGTGTCGCGCCGAGCGTGCTCATCATCGACTGGCGGGCAAAGCTGTCGCGGATCCGCCGGGTCATGGGGTCAGGGGGCGTGGTCATGAGCGCAGGATGTGCATGCCGTCGCGCCGGGCGCAAGGGCGCCGGCTAGCGCGGCATCGGAACGGCGCAGGGATTGGGACCCGTCAGGATGGCTTGCGCTCCGGGCTTCATCAGCGTGACGAGGGCCTGCGCGCCCGTGGCGAGGCCGCCGGTATAGGCCCCGTAAGCCGGCAGAATCAGGCGGGACGCATCGACCAGAAAGCAGGGGCGCGACAGCAGGCGGCCCCGCAAAGAGAGATGCGCCTTGGGATGGTAATGTCCCGAGACTTCGCCCTGTCCCGCCGGTGTCGCGATATGCCGGAAGGTGAGCGGGCCGAGGGTGATCTGCCCCAGATGCGTGCCGCCAAGGCCGACCGGCCCCGGATCGTGGTTGCCCTCGATCCAGGTCCAGCCGCGCCCCGCCTGCAGCCGGGTGATCCAGAGCAGATCCTCCTCGGGAAGGGCGGCGCCGATTTCGGGCGCGTCGAAACTGTCGCCGAGGCAGATCACCTGCCGCGCGCCGGTCGCGGCAAGGTCGGTTTCCAGCCGCAGCAGGGTCTCGCGTGTCTCGTAGGGGGGCAGCTGCGCCCCGCCATGACGCGATGCGCGGGCGGATTTGCCCAGATGCAGATCCGAAACGACGAGCAGATCCCGTTCGGGCCAGTACAGCGCGCCCGAGGGCAGCGCGTGCAGCGTCGCATCGTGAAAGGAGAAGGCGTGCCGGTTCATGCTTTGTTCATTAACGGAGGGGGCGGGGGCAAGGCAAGACGGGGACCGCGGTCGCCTTGCAATGAAACGCGGTGTGCCCGGTCTCAGGTGGCGTGGAGAGCGTCCGCAATCGGCCCGACCTAGAAGGGCACCCGCCAGGTGCGTTTGCTTCTGGTATCCACCTCGGCCAGCCCGCTATCGGTCATGAGGCGTTCCACCTCTTCGGCGAGCAGCCGCTCATCCGCAGAGCCGCGCACCGGCACGCGCCCCGGCTCGAGAAACAGCGGGGCGGAGAGCGGCGAGACGCGGTCCAGCACCACATGGTCGATCCGGTTCCCCACGCGGGCGGCCATCTCGCGGAGGCGGGCGAAATCGACGAGGCCGCGCATCGCCTCTTCTCGGGTGATCTGCATCAGCAGGTGGTCGGGGTCGTATTTCAGCAACGTGTCATAGAGGATGTCCGAAGACATCGTCGCCTGCCGCCCGGATTTGCGCTGCCCGCCGAGGTTGCGCTCGATCAGCCCGGCAATGGTGGCGGAGGCACGAAAGGTGCGTTTCATCACAGCATTGCCCGCAAGCCAGCCGTCGAGCCCGGCCTCCAAAGCGTCGAGATCGAACAGCGGCGCGGGATCGGTGACGGCATCGAGCCCCCAGATCAGCGTGGCGTAATCCGTGGCGACGAAGCCCATGGGGGCGAGGCCCATCTCCTCCATCCGCTTGGTGAGCAGAAGGCCCAGCGTCTGCATCGCGTTGCGCCCGGCAAAACCGTAGACGACGAGCTGCTGCCGCCCGTCATGCGGGAAGCTTTCGATCAGCAGCCGCCCCGGTTCCGGCAGACGCGACACCTTGCGCTGCAGGGCCAGCCACCGGGCAGTGTGGGGCGGCAGCTCGGGCCATGTCTCTTGCTGGAACATGTCGACGATGCGGGCCGACAGCTGGGTCGAGGTGGCGAACTTGGTACCCATGAAGGTCGCGATCTTGGGCTTCGATCCGGCATCGCGGCTGACCTCGACCACCAGCTCGCGCAGACCTTCGTAGCGCACGATCTGTCCGCCGATCAGGAAGGTGTCACCCTTGCTGAGCGAGGCGGCGAAGCCTTCCTCGATCTCGCCCAGAGGCGCGCCGCCACGCCCCCGCCAGCGCACCTTGAGCGTGTCCGTGTCCTGGATCGTGCCGATATTCTGCCGGATCCGGACGGCCGAGCGCGGATCGCGCAACTGCCACAGCCCGTCGGGGCGCTGCAGAAGCCGCTGCCAGCGGTCATAGGCGCGCAGGGCGTAGCCGCCGGTCGCGCAGAATTGCAGGCAATCGTCGAAACGGGCGCGGGTGAGACCGGCATAGGCACCGACACTGGTCATCTCTGCAAAGAGCGCATCCGCATCGAACGGCCCGGCGCAGGCGGCGATCAGGATATGCTGGCAGAGCACGTCCCGGGGCCCGGTTCCGCGCGGCTCACCGTCGAGATCACGCGCCTTCACCGCCTCGAGAGCGGCCACACATTCCACCACTTCGAACCGGTTCGCGGGCACCAGAAGCGCCTTGGACGGGGCGTTGTAGCGGTGATTGGCGCGCCCGATCCGCTGCACGAGCCGCTTCACGTTCTTCGGCGCACCGACCTGGATCACGAGGTCGACGTCGCCCCAGTCGATGCCGAGGTCGAGCGAACCGGTGCACACGATCGCGCGCAATTGCCCGGCCACCATCGCCGCTTCGACCTTTTCGCGCTGGGCACGGTCGAGCGAACCGTGATGGATGCCGATCGGCAAGGCATCCTCGTTGGCAAGCCAGAGGTTGTGGAAAAAGATCTCGGCCTGGGCTCGGGTGTTGTGAAAGATCAGCGTGGTGCGATGGCGGCGCACCTGTTCCAGCACCGCAGGGATGGCATAGGCGGCACCGCCCCCGGACCAGGGCGGCGCCTCCTCCGTCACCAGCATGGAAATGTCGGGGTCCGGCCCCGGATCAGCCGTCAGGATCGCGCAAGGTTCGGGATGGCGGGCCAGAAGCCGCGCGATCGCGTCGGGATCATCCACCGTCGCCGACAGGCCGACGCGGCGCAGCCCGGGGCAAAGAGTCGACAGCCGCGCCAGTGCCAGCATGAGCTGATCGCCGCGCTTGGACTCGGCCAGGGCGTGAATCTCGTCCACCACCACGCGGCTCACCCCGGCGAACATGCGCGGCGCATCCTCGTAGGAGGTGAGCAGGGCAAGGCTCTCGGGCGTGGTCAGCAGGATATGCGGAGGATCGGCCCGCTGGCGCCGCTTCACATGGCTCGACGTGTCGCCGGTGCGGTCCTCGATGCGGATGTTCAGCCCCGCCTCCTCGACCGGCACCCGCAGGTTGCGCTTGATATCCGCCGCCAGCGCCTTGAGCGGGCTCACGTAAAGCGTATGCAGACCCGGCCCCGGAGTCTCGCCAAGCTCGGCCAGCGTCGGCAGGAAGCCGGCCAGCGTCTTGCCGCCGCCCGTGGGCGCGATCAGCAGCAGCGCGGCTTCCTGCGACCGCTCGAGCATGGCGCGCTGATGCGGGTGGATCTGCCAGCCACGGCTGTCGAACCACTGCTGCAGGGAGGAGGGCAAGGACATCATGCCCCCTATCTAGCCGCCCGAACCGCAAAGGGAAATCAAAGCTGCGCCCCTGCTTCTCCGGGTTTCAAATATCCTCGGGGGGGCCTGGCCAGCGGCCAGGCGGGGGGCAGACAGCCCCCCTGATCCCTGTCAGTCTGCACGATGCCGGAACGGGGTTCCCTTTCCCGCCCGCATCCGCTTTTCTGACCGGCGGAGGAGAGCACATGCTGCAGGGCATCCGCATCATCGAGATCGAGGCGCTGGGGCCCGCGCCCTTTGCAGGCATGCTGCTCGCCGACCTTGGCGCCGAGGTCATCGTGGTGCATCGCAAGGGTGGCGCGGACAGCCCGGGCAAGGCAGAGCGCAACCTGCTCGATCGCGGCAAGCGCTCGATCGCGCTGGATCTCAAGGCGCCGGAGGATCTGGCCGTCGCCCGTGCCCTCATCGCCAGCGCCGACGGGCTGACCGAAGGTATGCGTCCGGGCGTGATGGAGCGGCTGGGCCTCGGGCCGGAGCCGTGTCGCATGCTGAACCCGAAACTGGTCTACGGTCGGATGACCGGCTGGGGACAGAGCGGGCCGCGCGCGCAGCAGGCGGGGCATGATCTCAATTACCTCAGCCTCTCGGGCGCGCTGTTCTATGCGGGTCTGCCGGGGCAGGTGCCCGGCGTGCCGCCGACGATGCTGGGTGATCTGGGCGCCGGGGCGCTCTACCTTGCCGTCGGCATGCTCGCGGGTCTGCTGCGCGCACGAGAGACCGGGCAGGGCTGCGTCGTGGATGCGGCGATCGTCGACGGTGCCTCGCACATGCTCTCGCTGCTCCTGTCGATGCAGGGGCAGTTCTCGACGCAGGCGCGCGGCCGCTCGCTGCTCGACGGGCCGCACTGGTCGCGCTGTTATGCCTGCGCCTGTGGCGGGCATGTGTCGGTGCAGTGCCTCGAGCCGAAATTCCATGCGTGCTTTCTCGACCTGATGGGCCTCGGGCAGGATCCGCTCTTTCGCACGCCGCTCGACCCGGCGCTCTGGCCTGCCCAGACCGCCCGGCTCGAAGACCTGTTCGCGCGCCGCGACCGGGCATATTGGGCACACCTTTTCGACGGCTCGGAGGCCTGCGTGGCGCCTGTCCTTTCTCCGGCAGAGGCGCAGGGCGATCCGCATGTCATGGCGCGCGGGATCTGGCAGTCTGGCGTGCCGGTGGCGGCGCCGCGCTTTGACGGCGCGCCACCCGTGCGGCCTGCCGATCCACCCGAACGCGGCGCGCAGGGCGCCGAGATCCGTCGCGAATTGAAAGACAGGGGGCTGATGTGACAGAGCAGAGCGCGGCATTTGCGGCATTGCTGGAGGCGCGGTATTCCTGCCGCGGCTATCTCGACAAGCCGGTGCCGGACGATGTGATCGACGCGGTGATCTGCGATGCGCGGCAGGTGCCCTCGTGGTGCAATTCCCAGCCCTGGCATGTGATCGCCTGCTCGAAGGCAGAGACGGACCGGCTGCGCGCCGCCCTGTCCGCGCATGTTCACGCGGCTGGCGGACATGGCGACAGCGACGTGCCGTTCCCGGCTGCCTACGAGGGCGTCTACAAGGAGCGGCGCCGCGTCTGTGGCTGGCAGCTCTATGGCGCGGTCGGGGTCGAAAAGGGCGACCGGGCAGGCTCCGCGCGCCAGAGCCTCGAGAATTTCCGCCTGTTCGGGGCGCCGCATTTCCTGCTCGTCACCACGCCAAAGGCTCTGGGACCCTACGGTGTCCTCGATTGCGGGGCCTTCGTGACCGGGGTTCTTCTGGGTCTTGCGGCGCGGGGGCTCGGCGGAATCGCGATGGCCTCGGTGGCGGGCCTGTCGCCCGTCCTGCGCGACTGGTTCGAGGTGGCGCCCGACCGCGACGTGCTCTGCGGGATCGCCTGTGGGTGGCCCGACCCCGACCATCCGGCGAACGGGTTCCGCACCACCCGCGCGCCGCTGGACGAGATCATGGAGCGGCGGTAAGCGCCGCTCCGCCCCGAGATCAGGCCTCTTCGAGACGGTCGGTGGCCGGGGGCGGTGTCGGGCTGAGCGCGCGCAGAGGCGGGCATAGAGCGCGTCGTCGAGCCGGTAATTCATGCCCGCGAGCGAGGGGATGATCTGTTCGCGCGTACGTCCCGACAGGATCGGCACCGGACCTGCGGCATGCCGCGCGACCCAGGCGACGGCCAGCGTGGCGGGATCGGTGCCGCGTTCCCGTGCCAGTGCCGTCAGATCGGCGGCCGTCCTGTGCATGCTCTCGAGACCGTAGCGTTTCGCATAGCGGTCGTCTTCGGTCAGCCGGCCCGTGGCGTCGCCGGCATACTTGCCGGTCAGAAGCCCGCCACCGAGCGGCGAATAGGGCACCGGCAGGATGCCTTCGGAGGCGCACATCGGCAGGATCTCGACCTCGGCCTGTCGCTTCACGAGGTTGTACATCGGCTGGATCGCGTCGATGCGGGTGCCGAAACGCGCCGCGACGGCCTGCGCCTTCGTCACCTGCCAGGCGGCGAAGTTGGAGACACCAATATGACGGATGCTGCCGCCCTGCTGCAGTTCGGCCAGCGTCTCGAAGGTTTCCTCGAGCGCGACGGTGCCGTCCCAGCGGTGCAGGTAGAGCAGGTCGGCGACGTCCATGCCCAGCCTGCGGCGGCTCTCGTCGAAGCTCGAGAAGATGTTTTTGCGCGAGGCACCGCCGGAATAGGCGACCTTGGTCGCGATGAAGAGATCCTCGCGCATCGGCGCCGCGAAGCTGCCGAGCAGCGTTTCCGAGGCGCCATTAGTATAGACATAAGCCGTGTCGAAATGGCGGATGCCCTCTTGCACGCAGGCGTCGAACATCGCGCGGCTCTGGTCGGCATCGGCGCGGCCGCCGAATTGCATGGTGCCGAAGGCGAAGGGCGGGACGGTCTTGCCGTTCAGGGTGGTGAGCTGTGTCATGACTGGCCTTGGATGGGGAGGGCAGGACCGGGGGCTGCCTGCCCCCGGACCCCCGGGAGTTTATCTTGCAAGATGAAGCCGGGGAGATTCAAGAGAAGGGGTCAGTAGGGATCCTTCGGGCCGCGATCCTCCGACAGCGACTGCTGACGCAAGGTGACGAGCTCTTCGATCGCATCGGCGAGGTGTTCTTCGGTGATGTGGTGGTCTTCGGCGGCGAGGCGCTTGCGGTGCGCCGCGATCATCACGTCGGCATGGGTGCAGCCGGCGGGTGGTTCGAACTTGTAGCAGGCCAGTTCGATCAGCAGGCCCAGTGGGTCCTTGAAGTAGATCGAGTCCATGAAGCCGCGGTCCTTGGGGCCGGAATGGTCGATGCCGCGCTCGTCGAGGCGCGTCACGACCTGCCGCCAGGTCGCGTTCGAGACGTTGAAAGCGATGTGGTGCACGCAGCCCGGATCGGTCGGGGTGCGGTCATGCACGGCCTTGCGGTTTTCGTTGGAGAAGATGGTGATGAGGCGACCGTCGCCGGGGTCGAAATAGAGGTGGCCCTCACCGGGGTTGTCGAGGTTGGGCTGATCGAAGATGAAGGGCATGCCGAGCAGGCCTTCCCAGAAGTCGATGCTGGATTGCCGGTCCGCGCCGGTGAGGGTGATGTGGTGAACGCCTTGGGTCTGCAGCTTGCGCATGGTTCCTCCGGATCCCGTTTCTCTGGACCCTAGCACGGATCCGGCATTGGGTTGCAAATCGGGCGCTTGGCTGGAGGTGGCGGTTGCTCTGGCCTATGGCTGGCGCGTATCTGCACTCACGGTTCGGGAGGGGTCGGCAAGGACCGGCCTGACCGGGTTGGGGGCGTAAGGCAGGGGTATTTAATTGATCGGGCAGGTTCCTGATACGGCCCGCGCTTGAATGGGAGAGAACGGATGAAGAGCATGATCATGACGGCGCTGATGATGGCGGCGGCGGCGCCGGTGCTGGCGCAGGAGGCGGGCAAGGCGCAGGGCTGGGAGGTGCGCGGCGCGCTCGAGCAGTATTATGCGGACATCTCTGCCGCGAATTACGAATCGGCCTATGCGCTCTGGGGGACGAAGGGCGAGGCCAGCGGGCAGACGCTCGATCAGTTCGCGGAAGGCTTTGCGCAGACGCGGGAGGTAGCGGTGTTCACCGGGCCGACCATGGTCGAGGGCGCTGCGGGGTCGCTTTATGCCGAGGTGCCGGTGCGGATCGAATCCGAGCTTGAGGACGGCACGCAGCAGCGCTTTGCCGGGACCTACACGATGCGGCGGGTCAACGATGTGCAAGGCGCGAGTGCCGCGCAACTGGCCTGGCATATCCAGTCGGCGTCGATCCGGTTGATGGATGGTGCGTCGGGTGCGGATGGGGCCGATGATACGATCCCCGAGGCGCTGCAGGGGCGCTGGGGGCTGGTGCCTGCGGATTGCACCACCACGATGGGCGACGAGAAAGGTCTGCTGACCATCGGGCCGAAGACGCTGAAATTCTATGAATCCCGTGCGACCCTGGGCGAGATCACCGAGCGCAGCGACACCCGGATCGAGGCACGCTTTGCCTTCGAGGGCGAGGGGATGACCTGGGAATATGACGAAGTGCTGGATCTGCAGGACGATGGCGAGACGCTGATCCGGCGGGAATATGGCAAGGGCGCGATGCCGGGCGTGCTGAAATACGGCGCCTGCGAGTGAGCGGGTGGCTCGCGTGCTGAGGTGACGCTTTGCGGGCGGCGTAAGCTGGCGCGGAATGGCGCTGCCGACAAAAAGGAAAGCCCCGCGCGAGGACGGGGCTTTCCGGTCTTATGAAATAAGCGATCAGTTCGGCACGTCGCCCGACAGGCCTTCCACATAGAAGTTCATGCCGAGCAGGTCTCCGTCCGGGGCCGTCTCGCCTTCGGCCAGCCAGACCGAGCCGTCCTGCTTGTTCAGCGGACCTGTGAAGGGGTGGTATTCGCCCGACGCGATGCTCTCCTTGAGCGCCAGCGCCTCGGCCTTCACATCCTCGGGCACGGCATCGGTGATCTCGCCGATGCCGACCATGCCGGCACCGATCCCGTCCCAGGTGTCGTCGGATTCCCAGGTGCCGTCCATCACCGCCTGCACGCGGTCGATATAGTAGGGCGCCCAGTTGTCGATGATCGAGGAGACCCGCGGCATCGGCGCGTATTCGGACATGTCCGAGGCCTGACCGAAGGTGATGATGTCGCCCGCTTCCTGCGCGGCGGCCTGCGGTGCTGTTGAATCGGTGTGCTGCAGGATCACGTCGGCGCCGTTTTCGATCAGCGCGCGGGCCGCGTCGGATTCCTTGGCCGGATCGAACCACGTATAGGCCCAGATGACCGAGAATTCGACATCGGGATTGGCCTTCTTCGCGTGGATATAGGCCGAGTTGATGCCGCGGATGACCTCGGGGATCGGGAAGGAGGCGATGTAGCCGATCTTGTTGGTCTTGGTCATCCTGCCGGCGATGTGGCCCTGGATGGCGCGGCCTTCGTAGAAGCGGGCCGAATAGACGCCGACATTGTCCGAGCGCTTGAAGCCGGTGGCATGTTCGAACTTCACATCCGGGAACTTGGCCGCGACGTTGATCGTCGGATCCATGTAGCCGAAGGAGGTGGTGAAGATGAGGTCCGCGCCGGAGATGGCCATCTGGGTGATGGCCCGTTCGGCATCGGCGCCTTCGGGAACGGATTCCTGGTAGACCGTCTCGACCTTGTCGCCGAATTCCTCTTCGACGGCGAGACGGGCCTTGTTGTGCTCGTAGGTCCAGCCGCCATCGCCGATCGGGCCGACGAAGATGAAGCCGACCTTGACCGGGCCTTCATGGGCGGCGGCAAAGGCGCCGGTGGCAAGGGTCGTGCCCACAATCGTGGCGGCGGCGGTGCTGAGAAGCGTTCTGCGGTTCATTGTAACTCCCTGAGAGTGTCTTGGTTTTGGCCTCAGCTCGAGGCGTGGAAGGGTCGGCCAAGCGAGGCCGGTGCGCCATGGGCGCCTCGCGCTGATATAATGACCAGCACGAGAATGGTTATCAGATAGGGTGACATGGACAAGATCTCGACGGGGACCCTGGCGCCTGCCGCCTGCAGGTTCAGCTGCAGCACCGTGACACCGCCAAAGAGGTAGGCACCGATGAGCACCCGGCCCGCCCGCCAGGAGGCGAAGACGACGATGGCGAGCGCGATCCAGCCGGCACCGGCGGTCATGCCTTCGGTCCATTGCGGCACGCGCACGAGGCTCAGATAGGCGCCGCCGAGCCCGGCACAGGCACCGCCGAAAAAGATCGCCATCATCCGGATGCGGATCACCTTGTAGCCGAGCGCATGGGCCGCATCGTGGGATTCCCCGACGGCGCGCAGGATCAGACCCGCGCGGGTGTATTTGAGGAAGGCCCAGACCGCGAGGATCAGCAGCAGCGAGAGATAGACCATGGCATCATGGCTGAAGAGCATCCGGCCCAGAACCGGGATGTCGCCGAGCAGGGGAATGTCGAGCTTGGGCAGGGTGGGCGATTTCATGCCCTCATAGGGTTTGCCGATCAGCGCCGAGAGGCCGAGACCGACGAGCGTGAGGCCGAGACCGGTCGCCACCTGGTTCGAGAGCAGGATCTGCGTCAGCACGCCGAAGCTGAGCGAGAGGATGGCGGAGGCGAGCGCCGCCGCCGCAAAGCCGAGCGCCGGGCTGCCGGTGCTGACGGCGGTGGCGAAGCCGACGACGGCGCCGGTGATCATCATGCCCTCGACCCCGAGATTGAGGACACCGGACTTTTCCACCACCATTTCGCCGATCGCGGCGAGCAGGATCGGGGTCGCCGAGACCATGATCGAGGCGATCAGCAGGATCGGGTTGATCGAGGAAAGATCCATCATGCGGTCTCCGTCTGGCGCAGGCGGATGCGGAAGTTGGTAAAGACGTCGGTGGCCAGCAGGAAGAACAGCAGCATGCCCTGGAAGAGCTGGATCGAGGCACCGGGCACGCCCAGCATGAGCTGCGCGAGTTCGCCGCCGATATAGGTGAGTGCCATGAGCAGACCCGCCAGCAGGATGCCGACAGGGTGCAGGCGGCCGAGAAAGGCCACGATGATGGCGGTGAAGCCGTAGCCCGAGTTGAAGTCGATGCTGACCTGACCCGCCGGGCCGGATACTTCGAAGAGGCCGGCCGCTCCGGCGAGGGCCCCGCCGAAGCCGAGGCAGAGAAAGATGATCCGCGCCGGGGAGACGCCGGCGAACCGCGCGGCACGCGGTGCCTCGCCGGTGAGACGGATGTTGAAGCCCTGGATATGCCGGGTGAGCAGGACATAGGCGAAGATCACCGCGACAAAGGCGGCGAGGACGCCCCAGTGCATGCCGGTGCCCGCGATGATCTCGGTGTTGTGGGCCGCGGGATATTGCTGGAAATTGCGCGATCCGGGAAAGCCCATGCCATCGGGGTTGCGCAGGAGCTTTTGCGAGGCCGAGGCGAGCAGGGCTTCGGCGACGTAGACGAGCATGAGCGAGACGAGGATCTCGTTGGTGCCGAACCGCACCTTCAGCACGGCCGGAATCATCGCCCAGGCCCATCCCCCGAGAGCCCCCGCAAGGATCATGGCCGGAAAGATCATCGGCGAGGTCGTCGGAGAGAAGGCAAGCCCCATCCCCGCGCCGCAGATCGCGCCCATGATGTACTGCCCCTCTGCCCCGATGTTCCAGATCCCGGCCCGAAAGCCGAGCGACAGGCCGATCGCGATCAGGATCAGCGGACCGGCCTTGACCAGAAGCTGGGGGCGGGAATAGGCGGCGAATTGCGGATGAAACAGCGGATCCCAGAAGATGGTGCGGATCGCTTCCAGCGGCGGCTTGCCCAGCAGCGCGAACATGATGCCGCCGACGATCATCGTCAGCAGGACGGCCAGAACCGGGGTCAGCGCGGTCCAGAACCGCGACGGTTGCGGACGGCGTTCCAGTCGGATCATGCTCCGCCCCTCCGAACCGGCGCCAAAAACTTTTTGGAAAAGTTTTTGCAAGAATTTTCGGAAAATTCTTGGGTGCGGGTGCGAGCGTTGGTCTGCACTGCCCTAGGCCACATGGGCCACCTCCATGTCATGCGCACCGCCCATCATGAGGCCGATCTGTTCCATGTCGAGTTCGGCGACGGGCCGAATGGTGGACAGGCGTCCTTCGTTCAGCGCGCCGAACCGGTCCGAAACTTCCATCAGCTCGTCGAGGTCCTGGCTGATCACGATGATCGCCGCGCCCTTTGCTGCAAGATCCAGTAGCGCCTGCCGTATCGCCGCCGCCGCCGCGGCATCGACACCCCAGGTCGGCTGGTTCACCACCAGCACGTCCGGGCGCTGCAGGATCTCGCGTCCGATCACGAATTTCTGCAGGTTGCCACCTGACAGCGCACCAGCGGCCGTGCCGGGCGAGGGTGTGCGAACGTCGAATTCCCGGATCACGCGTTCGGCAAAGCTGCGCGCCTTTGTCCAGCTCACGAAGCCGCCCGAGACCAGCCCTTCGCGCTTGGCCGCCGTCAGCACGCCGTTTTCGATCAGGCTCATCGCGGGGGCCGCGGCATGGCCCAGACGTTCCTCCGGCGCCGAGAGCAGCCCCGCATCGCGGCGCGCCATCGGACCGTCACGGCTTACATCCGCGCTCTTGAGCGCCACCGATCCGGCGGGCGAGAGACGCTCGCCCGACAAGGCCGCGAGCAGTTCGTCCTGACCGTTGCCGGCCACGCCGCCAAGTCCCAGTACTTCGCCGGCCTTCACGCTGAAGTTTATGTTGCGCAGCGGCGTGCCGAAGGCACCCGGTGCTGGCAGCGACAGGCTTTTCACCTCGAGCAGCACCTCTCCGGAGGCATGCGCGCGCGAAACCGGCGCGGCAAAGGCGCTGCCGACCATGAGTTCGCCCAATTCGCGCGCGGTGGACTCGGCGGGGGTGCAGGTTGCGACCTTCTTTCCGAGCCGCAGGATGGTGGCGTGATCGCACAGGCTGCGGATCTCTTCGAGCTTGTGCGAGATGTAGAGAATCGCCGTGCCTTCGGAGCTGAGCTTGCGCAGGGTGGCGAACAGGATCTCGACTTCCTGAGGGGTCAGCACCGATGTCGGCTCGTCCATGATCAGCAGGCGCGGTTCCTGCAGCAGGCAGCGGATGATCTCGACTCGCTGACGCTCGCCTGCCGACAGCGTGCCGACGATCCGGTAGGGGTCGAGGGGCAATCCGTAGGTTTCGGAGACTTCGCGGATCCGGTGAGCGAGGTCGCGGGTCTTTGGCGGGTTCTCCATGCCGAGCGCGACGTTTTCGGCGACCGACAGCGCCTCGAACAGCGAGAAATGCTGGAACACCATCGACACGCCCGCAGCGCGCGCCGCCTTGGGTTCGGCCGGAACATATGGCGCGCCGACCAGCGTCATCTCTCCCTTGTCGGGCTTTACGAGGCCATAGATCATCTTGACGAGCGTGGACTTGCCCGCGCCGTTTTCCCCCAGCAGCGCATGGATTTCGCCCACGCGGATGTCGAACGACACGTCGTCATTCGCAACGACGCCCGGATAGGCCTTTGTCAGACCCCGGAGGCTGAGGAGTGTGTCTGCCACGTCGCACCGATCCTGTCTTTTCGCATGGTGAGTATCTGACCGGCGACCCCGACCGCAATGGCCTGCGGGTGTTTGCCGAGGGATTTCTGCCCGATCGGACAGCAGATGCGCAAGATTTGGGCGTCGCTATGCCCCAGATTGCGCAGGCGCTTGCGAAACCGGGCCCATTTCGTGTCCGATCCGATGAGGCCGACAAAACCGAAGCCATGTGTCAGCAGCGCGTGACACAAGGCAAGGTCCAGCTCGTGACTGTAGGTCAGGATCAGATGCTGCGCCTGCTGCGGCGCCAGCGGCACGGCGTGGGTCGGGTCGGCGGCGGGCAGAACGGTCACCCCGGCCGCAACTGCGTCCGGAAAACGCTCAGGCGCGGTATCGACCCAGGTGATGGCGAGTTCCGGCACCGGGTGCAGGACATCGACCAGGGCCCGGCCCACATGACCGGCGCCCCAGATCCAGAGCGGATGAGAGCGCGTGGCAAGCGGTTCGATCATCCAGCCCTGAATGAGTTGCGGCTCCGGCGCCTCCCCCCGTGCACGGGCCCGGTCGAGAACACGCTGCACCGCGAGCGGGCGCGTGCCGGAGCCCCGGGCGATCACCTCCTCCTCGGCCAGTGCTGCAACGCCTGCGGCATCATACTGCTCGGTGAGCAGCGTCACGGCCCCGCCGCAGCACTGGCCAAGCTCCGGGCCAAGCGCGTGCCGGGTGAGCCCGCTCTGCGTCAGCGCCCGCGCGGCAGCCTGATATTCCAGCGCGCCACCGCCGATAGTGCCCGACTGACCACCCTCCCAGACCAGCATCGCCGCGCCGACCTCGCGGGGGGACGAGCCTGAAACCGCGGCGATCACGACCCGGGCGACCCGGCCATGATGGCTCACGGTGTCCTGCAGGGCGGCGAGATCAAAGCTCATGGCGTCTGCCCATGTGGTGTCCCGCCGCCGAATGTGGAAAAGCAAGCCCGGCGGCCCGGGCTGCCCGGCAGAAGAAGCGCCGGATCACCCCGCATCGCGCACCCTCTGGATCGCGGCCAGCACCCGTTCCGGCGTGGCGGGGGCGTCGAGGGCCGGAAAGGCGGTGCCGCAGGAGGCGATCGCATCCGACAGCGCCATCAGCACCGAAATCCCGAGCATGAAGGGCGGCTCTCCGACTGCCTTGGAGCGATAGACGGTCTCTTCCCGGTTGGGCCCATCCCAGAGGGAAACGTTGAACGATACCGGCCGGTCGGAACAGGCCGGTATCTTGTAGGTCGAAGGCGCATGCGTGCGCAACGCGCCGTCACCATCCCAGACCAGCTCCTCGGTGGTCAGCCAGCCCGCCCCCTGCACAAACCCGCCCTCGACCTGGCCGATATCGATCGCCGGGTTCAGCGACGCGCCGGCATCGTGCAGGATGTCCGTGCGCAGGATGCGGTATTCGCCGGTCAGCGTGTCCACCACCACCTCGGAACAGGCCGCGCCATAGGCGAAATAGTAGAACGGACGCCCCTGGCCGCGGATGCGGTCCCATTCGACCTTGGGTGTCTTGTAGAACCCCGTGGCGGACAGGCTCACGCGCCCCTCGTAACAGAGCTTTGCCGCCTCGGCGAAGGGGATGCGGTTGCCGCCGACATGCACCTCGCCATCGGCAAAACGCACATTGACCACGTCGTCCTGATGCAGATGGGCCAGATGCGCCGCCATCCGGTCACGAATGGTGTCGCAGGCCACCTGCACCGCCATGCCGTTCAGATCCGAGCCCGAAGAGGCCGCCGTCGCCGAGGTGTTGGGCACCTTCGCCGTATCGGTCGCGGTGATCTTCATCTGGTCCAGCGCCACGCCGAAACGGCTGGCGGCCACCTGTGCCACCTTCTGGAACAGGCCCTGTCCCATCTCGGTGCCACCATGGTTCATCTGGATCGACCCGTCCTGGTAGACATGCACCAGCGCGCCCGCCTGGTTGAGATGGGTGAGCGTGAACGAGATCCCGAACTTCACCGGGGTCAGCGCAAGACCGCGCTTGAGCACCGGATTGGCGGCGTTCCAGTCGCTCACCTGCGCGCGCCGCGCGCCGTAACCACAGGTTTCGACAAGCGCGTCGGTCATCTCGTGAAGGATGAAATCCTCGACCGGCTGACCGTAGGGTGTGGTCTGCACACCCGGAGGTGCGGGAATGGCGCGCCCCTCGGGCACGTCACTGGCCGCCCCGCGCGAAGCAAGATCCTCGCCCGTCTTCAGGGCCCCCTGCTTCTCCGGGTCAGAAATATCCTCGGGGGGGCGCGGCGCAGCCGCGTGGGGGGCAGACAGCCCCCCTCCGGCCTCGGCCGCATAGTCGTTCGCCCGCCGCACTTCGAGAGGGTCGCGCCCGAGGTGATGCGCCACATGATCCATCACCCGCTCTATCCCGAGCATGCCCTGCGGTCCGCCGAAGCCGCGAAAGGCCGTGGCGCTCTGGGTGTTGGTGCGCAGCCGGTGGCTTTCGATGCGCACATGTTCCAGATGATAGGCATTGTCGGCATGCAGCATCGCGCGGTCGGCGACCGGTATCGACAGGTCCTGCGCCCAGCCGCAGCGGGTCATCTGCACGAATTCGACACCGGTGAGCCGCCCGGTTTCGTCGAAGCCTGCGCTGTAATCGATGCGGAAATCGTGGCGCTTGCCGGTGATGATCATGTCGTCATCGCGGTCATAGCGCATCTTGCAGGCCTTGCCGGTCAGACGTGCCGCCACGGCGCAGGCCACGGCGAGCGCGTTGCCCTGGCTTTCCTTGCCGCCAAA
>JBBSNW010000043.1:0-43159 GCA_038260405.1 Rhodobacterales bacterium
GACGGCAGATCGAGCTGGAGACGCTTGTCATCCGCAAGGCTCTTGCGCTGTTGCCGCAGATTCCGCCCGGGGTTTCGATCTCGATCAATGCCTCGCCTGACACGGTCGCGTCGGGAATTCTTGCACCTTTGGTGTCTGAGGCAGGACCGGAGCGCATCATCCTGGAAATGACTGAACATGCGATCATCGACGATTTTGACCGCGTCGATCTGGCGATTGGTGAGCTTCGCACTCTCGGTGTCAGAGTGGCGGCGGATGATGTCGGTGCGGGCCATTCCGGGCTGACCCAGCTTCTGCGCATGAAACCCGACATCATCAAGCTCGACATCGCGCTTGTGCGCGGCATCGACCAGAACTCTCCGCAGCGGTCCTTGGTGAAGGGTATGGTGCATTTCGCCGAGGAGATCGGAGCGACGATCATCGCCGAAGGGATCGAAACCGAAGCTGAACTGAAAACGCTGCGCGAGTTGATGGTTCACAACGGTCAGGGTTATCTCCTCGGCAGACCCATGAATATCGCGGGCGTTCTTCAGATGCTTTCGGAGAGGGTCGGCGATGCCGGTCTGGAACCGTGCGGGTGATGCTGCTCACGACAACTGACGCTGTGCGAGACAGTTCGCTGCAGAACCTCAAATCCCCTCTCATGCAATGAACCGTACGCGGCGCGGGTCGTGTCGGCGGTGACCGAGAAAAGAGCGCGTCGCCCCCTGACACAACTCCGTCCCGTTTAGCAAAAAGTCGCGTCTTTCAGGAAGTCTTAGCGGATTCTCGGCATACCACGAGACAGGGACACTGGCAGGGGTTTGAGATTATGCTGAATTCATTCGTTCTATACCGAAGTTACGCAAGACGTCCGCTGGACCAGAAGACGATAGCCGAAATTCTGCTGACAAGCCTGCGCAACAACAGCCAGGAAGGGCTCACTGGTTTCCTTCATACCGACGAGGACAATTTCCTGCAGTATATCGAAGGTCCGCCGGGACCGCTGATGCGAAAGGTCTCGCAAATTCAAAAGGATCATCGTCACATCCGTTTCAAGATATTGGCCGAAGGCGAAACGGATGGCCGCGTCTTTCCCGATTGGGATATGGGTCAAATCGACCCCGAACTGCTCCCGGCCAACGAGGTCTTGGCAAACAAGCCCTGGCTGCACGTCAAGTTCAACGCGGATCCCTTGAGCTTGATCAGAGCATTCGCGGACCATGCAGGACAGTCTCAGAACGTTCAAATCATTCCGCATTCCTGAAAAACGCCAGTGTTTTCGAGAGCGCCGACTTCCCGTCCGGTGGCCAATCATATAGTGCGACCAGTGACGTCCTTCTTCTGTGACGCAAAAGCGAACAGATGTCTTGCGGCATGCAGCATAAACTTGCGCAACCACTGCCGGACAGAAGTTTCAGGGATCAGCCGACTGTTCCGACCAATCGCTCGATCAGCCTGCGCGTCGAGATGATGGACGCTTCGCGTGTGGCGCGGCCGGGGTGCAGGTGAATGTTCTGCCAGAACCCGTCTGTCAGGGTGTCGATCCACTCCGCAATCTCGTGAACCTCTTCCGCGGTGGCCTCCGGCATGAGTTCCGCGCAGATGTCACGGATGACAGCTCCGCGCTCCGTGTCGAATTTTCGTGATATCTCAGCGTATTGCGGGGTGAAGTTCTGCTCACCCCAGAAGGCGAACCAGATCGACAGGGCTTCGGGAGAACACACATCCGGCGCAAAATCCGCATCGATCAGCGCCAGAAGCCGTGCCATCGGATCGTCATCTGCAGTCTGCAGTGCCGCGTGCCAGTTGTCCGAATAGGCCTGGTACTGCGCGCGGAGTGTTTCGGCGAGCAGGCCGTTCTTGGATTTGAAGTAGAACACAGCGACGCCCTGCGAGAGGCCCGCCTCGGCGGCGACGGTGGCAAGGGTCGTCTTGGCCAGGCCGTGCTGGATGACCGATCTGCGCGCGGCATCGAGCAACTGTCGGCGGCGCTTGTCGGCATTGTCCTTACGTTCCTTGCGGGGCCTCGTATCTGTAAAGTCGGTGTTCACCCGCGATCCTCCGTGTGGGATTCTTTTTTCCACATTGGCAGCGAAATGTCATTCCCTTAGTTTTTGTTTGAGCGCTCAAAAAAACTTTACCGGCGTCAGGGGGTGGGATATGACTGGCAGGACAGACAGGAGAGCATCCAGTGGCCACCACCTCTTATGACGCGATCATCGTCGGCGCGGGCCATAACGGCCTCACGACGGGGTGTTACCTCGCAAGAGCCGGTCTGCGCACGCTGATCGTGGAAAAGAACGACTGGATCGGAGGCGCGGCGGTCAGCCGATCGCTGCAGGACGGCTGGACCTATTCCAACTGCTCTTATGTCTGCTCGCTTCTGCGACGTGAGATCGTGCGTGATCTCGAATTGCCGCGTTTCGGATTGCAGGTCATCCCCTACGAAGGCGGCGCGACCTTCACGAAGGATGGCGACTACTTCGCCTACCTGTCCGATCACAACGCACTTCGCCGAGAAATCGCGCGGCATTCTCCGCGGGATGTGGATGCCTATGACAGATTTGCGCAGACCGTGATGCGCCAGTGCCGCTTCATCCGTCCGTTCCTGCTGCGCAATGCGCCGGACCCGACATCGCTGCATCCGCGCGATCTGGGCGAGCTCGCATTTCTGGTCAAGAAGGCTCACGGCCTCGGCGCGAAGGAACTGGGGGAGACGATACGGTTCTGGACCATGTCGATCGGCGATTTCCTCGACGAGCATTTCGAGAGCGATCTCATCAAGGCGCATCTGGCGGGGTCCGGCATCATCGGCACCGGTCTTGGCGTCTATTCTCCCGGGACCGCCTATGTGCTGCTGCATCACTACATGGGCGATGTCGACGGGACGATCGGCGCATGGGGCTTCGCGCGCGGTGGCATGGGGGCGATCAGCAACGCGCTGGGGATGTCCTTCGAGGAGGCCGGCGGCGAGATCAGGAAAGGTGCCGGGATCGAGCGGTTCAAGGTGACGGCCGGAAAGGTCACCGGCGTCGCGCTGGAGAACGGCGACGAGTTCGACGCGCCGATCGTGGCGTCCAACATGGATATCAAGCGGACCTTCCTGCATCACGTCGACCGGGCAGAGGTGCCCGACGATTTTCATCGCGCTGTCGAGCGCTTCAAGATCCGCGGCTCGTCGGCCAAGATCAACATTGCGCTCGACGCGATGCCCGACATTCCGGCGGCCCCTGCCGATGCGTCCTTCCTGCGCGGCGACATGCATTGCTCGACCTCGCTGGCCGAGCTCGAACGCGGCTACGATGACTGGAAGGCCGGACGCTGGTCCGCGGAACCCTATTTCGACCTTTTGATCCCCAGCCAGATCGATCCGACGATGGCCCCGCCGGGCAAGCACATGATGACCGTATTCGTGCAATATGCGCCCTATGACCTTGAGGTTGATGGCGTGCGGTCTGGCGAGAACTGGACCGATACGCACCGCGAGGCGCTGGCGCATTGCGTCTATGACAAGATGGAGCAGATGATGCCGGATATCCGGCAGCGGATCGTTCATGCCGAGGTGCGCACACCGCTCGACATCGAGCGCGAGGTAGGGTTGACCGAGGGCAACATCTTCCAGGGCGAGCTGACCTTCGACCAGTTGCTGTTCAACCGGCCTGTGCCCGGATATTCGGATTATACGACGCCGGTTTCGGGGCTGTTCATGGTCGGTTCGTCAAGTCATCCCGGCGGCGGCGTCATGGCAGCCCCGGGCGCCAATGCCGCGCGCGAGATCCTGCGCCGGAATGGCAAATCCAAGGCGATGCAGGGTTACGCGGCATGAGCACGGATTTCGATGCCATCGTGATCGGCGCCGGTCATAACGGGCTGGTCGCCGCTGGTGAGCTGGCGCGTGCGGGCAAGCGCGTCTGCGTGGTGGAGCGCGCCGATGTGCCGGGTGGCATGGCACGCAACGTCACGTCCGGCGATGGCGTGACGGCGCCGCAGATCGCGCATCTGCTCTACAATCTCGCCCCCGATATATCCAGAACCCTCGGGGTCGAGACCCGGAGCCTTCCGACGATCGGACTTTCGCCAGATGGTCGTCATGTTCTTTTACAGGCCGGTGATCTGCGGTTTGCCGATGGCGAGGCGCACCCGGAAGCGGCGGTCTTTGCGGTGCTGCACGATCGGCTTACCCGGTTTGCAGCCTTGCTCGGGCAGTTGTCCGACGCTCCTCCGCCGAAGCTGATGGAGGGCCTCGCCGGTGCGCTTTCCGGTCTGCGCGACATCGGCGGACTGGCGAAGCTTGGTCTGAACCTCAAGCGCATGGGCAAGGCGGAGATGCGGGAGTTCCTGCGCATCCTGCTGTCCAACAGTTACGACGTGCTGCTGGACGAGCTGAACGATGGTCCGGTGGCCGGTGTGTTGGCCGCGGATGCCGTGCGCGGAGCATGGAGCGGTCCACGCAGCCCCGGCAGCGTCTTTTCCCTGATATACCGGCTGGGGCAGGGGGGCGATGTGCGACTGCCGATGGGCGGCATGGGCGCGGTGATGGCTGCGCTGGAAAAGTCCGCTGTGGATTCTGGCGCTGCTCTGCGCTACGGCAGCGGCGTCGCATCGGTCGATATCGAGGGCGACCGCGTGACGGGAGTCACGCTCGAGGATGGCAGCAAGGTTCGCGGCAGGGCGGTTCTGTCGAGCCTCGGTGCGGCGCAGACGATGCTGCTGGCAGGACCGTCCCATTACGATATCGAGACCGTGCGCCGCCTGCGCAATGTGCGCAGCAAGGGGACGGTAGGCAAGCTGAACCTGGTGCTGAAGGCGGTGCCGGACATCCCCGGGCTGACCGACGCTCAGCGCGGGGCGCGGCTGGTTGTGGCGCCTTCGGCAAGTTACGTGGAAGCGGCGTTCAACCCGGTGAAATATGGCGAACTCTCTGCCGAACCGGTGCTGGAGGTGATCATTCCCACCTTAACCGATCCGTCCCTCTGCGATGACGGGCGGCACGTCATGTCCGTGAACTGCCAGTTCCTGCCCCATGTGCCCAAGGATGGCTGGACGGAGGCGGCACGCGGAACGGCGCAGAACCGGATCATGGCGACCTTGGGTCACTACATGCCGGGGCTGGCGGATCACGTCCTGCAGGCCGAATTGCTGACGCCTGCGGATATAGAGACGCTGACCGGCGCGCCGGGCGGGCACTGGCACCACGCCGAGCTCAGCATCGATCAGTTGCTGACGGTCCGGCCCGTCAACGGGTTGTCCCGATATGCCTTCGGTGTGCAGGGATATTATCTTTGCGGCGCGTCGGCCCATCCGGGGGGCGATGTCACCGGGCAGCCGGGGCGCAATGCAGCACGCCAGTTGCTGCGCGACGGAGTGCTGTCATGAGCGTTGCACATGTTCCCCTGGGCCTGATCCCCGGCCCGTTTCACGACCGACTGCTGGCGCTGAGCCGCACACAGAACTGGGTGGACTGGGCGGGCTACCTGTCCCCGGGCGTGCTCGACACGGCGGAGTTCGAGTATTTCGCCATCCGCAATCAGGCGACGCTGTTCGACATCTCGCCGATGCACAAGTACCGCATCACCGGCCCGGACTCGGAAGCCATGCTGAACAGGCTGGTGACCCGCAGCGTCGCGAAGATCGGCGATGGCCGCGTCGGATACGTGATGTGGTGCGACGAGGAGGGCATGCTGATCGACGACGGGACGCTGTTCCGTACCACGTCGCAGGATTTCCGGCTTTGCTGTCAGGAGCCGATGTATTCCTGGCTGCTGGATGCCGCCTGGGGGTTCGACGTCGAGATAACCGATGAAAGCCATACCGTTGCGGGCCTGTCTTTGCAGGGGCCGACATCGTGGTCTGTGCTGAAGGATGCCGGGATCGATGTGTCCGACCTCAAGCCGTTCGACTGGCGCGAGGTCGAGGACGGTCTCTGGGTGTCGCGGACTGGGTTCACAGGAGATCTGGGGTACGAAATCTGGGTGCCCTGGGCAGGTGCGACGGATATCTGGGACCGGATCTGGACGGCCGGGCGTATGTGGGGGCTCAGGGCGATCGGCTATGAGGCGCTGCATCTTGCACGGCTCGAAGCCGGGTTCATCGCCGCCGGACTGGACTTCCAGCCGGTGCACGCGGCCATGCGACTGCACCGCGGGCGCACGCCAATCGAGCTTGGTTTCGGCAAGATGGTGCATTTCGACAAGGGACATTTCAACGGACGGCGGGCACTGCTGAAGCAACGCGAAACCGGGCCGCGTTTCATGCTGGTCAAGCTGGATGTGGGCGGGTTCAAGCCTGCACAAGGGGCGCTGATCTATCACCGCAAGCGGCGCGAAGTCGGCCACGTCACCAGTGGCGTCTGGTCCCCTACTGCCAAGCGCAACATCGCGCTGGCCGAGCTCAAGGCGCCATTCGGGGTGACCAGAACTTCGGACCTCTGGGCCGAGATTTACGTCAACGAGGAAGGCCGGTGGAACCGCAGGATGGTTCCCGTCACCATCGAGGACAAACCGTTTTTCATGAACAAGCGCGCCCGTGCGACACCGCCGGGAGCATTCTGATGACCAGGAAGGACCTTGCCATGCCGGACACAGTCTTGCGCAACGAGCCGTCGCAGGGAACGCTGAACGAGTGGGACCGCACGCACCAGCTGCACCCCTGGGCGGCAATGGATGCGTGGCAGGAAAGCGATTATCACCCGATCGAATCCGCTGACGGCATCTATCTGTGGGATTCCAGCGGCAGGCGCTACATGGATGGCCCGGGCGGGATGTGGTGCGTCCAGATCGGTTATGGTCGCAAGGAGATGGCCGAGGCGATTTCCGATCAGGTGCTGCGGCTGCCCTATACGTCGCCCTGGACGACGACCACCGACCCATCGACGATGCTCGCCAAGAAGATCGCCGATCTCGCACCGGGTGATCTCAACAATGTCTTCTTCACGACAGGCGGCTCCACGGCGGTCGACAGCGCCCTGCGCACGATGCACTTCATGAACAACGCGCTTGGCCGGAAGACCAAGAAAATGGTGATCGCGCGTGAAAAGGGGTATCACGGCTCGACTTATCTTGCCTCTTCGGTCACCGGCAAGGAGCGTGACAAGTCCCGCTTCGACGTCGACAGCGGGATGGTTCACTTCCTGTCCGACATCAATCCCTACATACGCCCGGACGGGATGAGCGTGGAGGCGTGGTGCGATGAGAAGGTCGCCGATCTCGAAAACGCGATTGCAACCCTCGGAGCGGAGAATGTCGGCGCTTTCATTGCCGAGCCGATCCTGTGTTCCGGCGGCGTCATCGTGCCGCCCGAGGGATATCACAGGCGCACGCTCGAGATCTGCCGAGCGCATGACATCCTCTACATCTCGGACGAGGTCGTGACGGCGTTCGGGCGTCTGGGACACTGGTTCGCATCCGAAGACGTCTTTGGCATCGTGCCGGACATCATCACCTGCGCCAAAGGGCTGACATCTGGTTATCTGCCACTGGGCGCGTGCATCATTTCGGATGCCGTTATGGAGCGGATGACGGGACCGGACGAAAACGTCCTGTTTTCGAATGGTTACACCTATTCCGGCCATCCGGTCTGCTGTGCAGCCGCGCTGAAGAACATCGAGATACTCGAAAACGAGCGGATCCTCGAACATGTCCGCGAAATCACGCCGCATTTCCAGAAACGTCTGCGCGCTCTTGAACGGTTCGGGATCGTCGGGGACGTGCGGGGGATGGGCCTGCTGGCCTGCATCCAGGGGAGGCCCGATACACCCGGCACATCGCTCGCCGCCGAACGCAGGCTCGGTGCGTTGCTGGATGACGCCTGTGAAAAGCGCGGGCTGCTGGTGCGGCCGCTGATCAACATGGCGGTGTTTTCGCCGCCCCTGATCATCACGAAGGCACAGGTCGACGAGATGTTCGACATTCTCGAAGATGCTCTGAAAGAGGTCGCCGCACAGATGGAAGCCGACTGATACGGTTGCCTCTGCTGCATCGGGTGCAGTCCGGGTTATCACTTCAGTCGGGCATCCCGCCGAGGCTGCGCGTTTGATCGGCGCACATCTTCGGATCGTCGCAATATTATTTGAGCGCTCAAATAAAACTTGAGTCAATTCCGAAAGCCCCCTAGCCTTTGTGCAGGGTCTTTCCCAAGATGTTGTGGGGTGGGCCAGCGAGAATGGCCGCACTCACCGGGGAGATTTTGATGACCAGAGCACGTCACACGGGATACATACTGGCAGGCGTCACCGCGCTGTTGGCGACGACAGCCATGGCACAGGATGGAGAACTGACGGTATTCGACTGGGCCGGATACGAAGATCCGGAATTCTTCACGGCATATACCGAAAAGTACGACGCTCCGCCGACCTTCGCATTCTTCGGCGACGAGGAGGAGGCGTTCCAGAAGCTGCGGTCGGGTTTCAAGGCCGATGCCGCGCATCCCTGTTCGCAATCGGTTCCGAAGTGGATGGAAGCCGGTCTGCTCGAACCTCTGGACACCTCCAAAATCGACAGATGGGACGACCTGAACACGGAGTTCCGCGAGATCGAGGCCTACAAGAAGGATGGCGAATATTACTTCGTGCCGCTGGACTGGGGCAACACGGCGCTGACCTACAATTCCGAAAAGCTGAGCGAGGATCAGGTGACGTCGTTGCAGATCTTTGCTGACCCGTCGATGGCAGGCAAGGTGTCAGTCGGCGACAGCGTGGATGATGCCTATGCGTTGGGGTTTCTGGCCACGGGTGTGCAGGACTGGACAAAGGCGACGGACGAGGATTTCCAGAAAGCCTCCGATTTTCTGCGCGAAGTGCACAAGAACGTGCTGTCCTACTGGGACAGCTCGTCGTCGCTCGCCCAGCTGATGCAATCGGGTCAGGTGGAGCTTGCCTGGGCATGGAACGAAACCTCCGCGACGCTGAGTGGCGAAGGCCTGCCCATCGCGATGAAGCGCGACACGCAGGAGGGAGCATCGAGCTGGGTCTGCGGCTATGTCAAGCTGAAGGACGGGCCGGGGTCGGACGAGAAGTTCTATGATTTCATCAACGCCTGGCTCGCGCCCGAGACGGCCGATTACCTCGTCACAGCCTGGGGGTATGGGCATTCCAACGCGACGGAAATGGCGAAGATGGATCAGGACATGCTCAAAACCATCAGCCTCGACAGCAACGAGGCGCTGCGTGAGAATACGCTCTGGCAGGCACCTCCGGGCGCCGAGATGCGCGAGAAGATGATCGCGGAATTCGAGATGATCAAAGCCGGGTTCTGAGTGACTGGCGACAAGGGAAGCCGCCATGGCGCTGCCGTGGCGGCTTTCTTTCGTCCACCTGTGCGGCTAGTGCGGTTTCTGTGCCCGCAGATGATGGGGGCAATGTTCGCCGGTTTGCAGGACCCCGATCATGGCTGACCACGTCCTGACGGAGTCCGCAATCAGGTCCTTGCCATGGGCCTCTTCCAGCGCAGATCGTTCCGGGCCGGTAAAGCGTGCAAGCTCGGCCCTGGCCAGTCTGGAATACCACGGATTGCGGTTCGTGAGTTTAATGCTGGCGAACCCGGCCGCGGTAAGCGCAGCGGCGTAGCGAGCGGGTGAAGCCATGGCGAAATCGAGATCTTCCAGTGCGATGTAGCGGGCCATTTCCGGCGATGGCGTCTCGTCATGCGAGATGAGCCAGTCCGAGGCAGCAAACCAGCCACAGGGTTTCAGCACGCGGAACACATCGCGACACAGTGCTTCCTTGTCGGGGATGTGGATGATGGAATCCTTGGAAAACACCACGTCGAAAGTCGCGTCCGCAAAGGGCAGGGGGCCGGGATCGACCTTGTGGATCGTGATGCGATCCGACAGCCCTGCCGCCGCGACGCGCCGCTCGGCCGCTGCGCAGACCGGGCCTTCGACATCGATGCCGGTGACATGCGCGGCATCATGATCCTGGATCAGCGCCACCGCGATCGCGCCCGATCCGTTGCCGATATCGAGCATGCGGCACTTGTTCAGCGACAGCCCCTCGACCACCTTCGCGACTTCTTCCGGGCCGCCGGGCGACAGATATCCGTCCCCCCACAGCGCTTCGAGCAAGGCGATGTGGCGATCATCGTAATTGTCGGCGGTCATGGGCGTGTCCCTTGGCACTGCAGCATGTTCTGGTAGGTTTCTATGAAGCGCTGCACATAGCTTTCCATACCGACCAGCGGGCCTGGCACATAGTGACGCGAGGCCACGCCGCGTGCGTTATCCTCCACGATACGTTTGTCGGCGCGGGTCGTCACGTCCCAAAGCCAGATCAGACGGTCCCGGTCGTAATCGCGACCTTCCTTCGCGTTCTCGTGGACCAACCAGATGATTTCCTGCGTGCATGTGTCCCTTCCCGTGGGAAAGAACCGGTAGAGCACTGCGTGGTCGCAATAGAGCAGCATTGGATTGAGCAGCCCGACATAGGCATCTGACGCGCCCCCATCATGTCCGGTAATCGTGCCAAGCAGCGGAGCGAGCGGTTCGCCGTCCTCGCTGCCCGTCGAGAAACCGTCCAGCAAGGCGTACCGATTGTAGGCGTAGTCAGCCACATCATCGGGGTGCGAACTGCCGACCCGGTCGATATATCCCGGAGGGATGCCACATTTCAACGACCGCGCCTGCATCGCGACGTTGAGCGGTGCCACGCGGCTGTCGGGCAGATGGATCGCATGGCTGCGCGAAAATTCGGGGTGTGCCGTCGCGCAGTGATAGCATTCGTTGTAATTCTCGACGAGCAGCTTCCAGTTGGCATTTACCGGGTACATCGCGCGATGAGCGATGCGGGTGCGATCCAGTCCGAAGGGCGCAAGAACCGGCTCCATGGCCTTGCGCAGAGGCGTAAAGTCCGGGGGATCCTCGCTGAGCGAGATATAGATCAGCCCGGCCAGAACCTCTACCCGGATCGGGTGAAGCGAAAGCGCGTCCCGGTCGTGGCACTCCTCCAGCAATCGCGCACTGAACAGCGAACCGTCCAGATTGTAGCTCCATGCGTGATAGGGGCAGGTGAAGCGGCGCGCGTTGCCGGAGGGCGCGGTGCAAAGCCGCGAGCCGCGGTGTCGGCAGACATTGGCGAAGGCACGGATGGCGCCCTTTGCATCGCGGCAGACGATCACGGAGTCGGATAGAATGTCGAAGAGCACAAAATCGCCCGGCTGCGGCACCTCGCTGACGTGGCCGGCCAGCCACCATTGACGCGCGAATACCAACTGACGATCCGCTTCGAAAACGTCATCCGTGGTATAGAAGGCCTGCGCCATGGCAAAGCCCTTGCGTTGCTCTGCGATCAAGCTGGCGATGTCCTGCATGGCGTCAGTCCCGAAACACGACGATCGATTCCGCGCCCCAGCCGACGCGGACCGTGCTGCCGGGGGCGGCGACGGAGCGGCCGGCCGTGTTGCGCATCGAGATGGTGACAGGCGCATCCTGTCCCCGCAGACGCACGCCGTAATAGGTCATGTCGCCGTAATACTGGCTGTCCACGACTTCGGCCTCGACCTCGTGTTCGGATGTATCGTTCGCATCGAAGAGCAGGGTCAGCATTTCGGGGCGCACGCCTACAGTGGTGATGTCGCGGACGGAGATGCTGGAGCCGAGCCGATCGCGCGGGATGATCGTGGTGCCAAGTGAAGGAATGTCCAGCGTGATGGTGTCCTGCGTCTCGTCCCGGGCGACGGCGGGCAGGAAGTTCATCACGCCGATGAAGGAGGCAACGCGCTTGTTCACGGGGTGACGATAGAGGCCTTCGGGCTTGTCCATCTGCTCGATCCGGCCTTCGAACATCACCGCGATGCGGTCCGACATGATCAGCGCCTCTTCCTGATCGTGGGTCACGAGGATGAAGGTGATGCCGATCGAGCGTTGCAGCGCGCGCAGTTCGACCTGCATCTGATCACGCAGCTTCTTGTCGAGCGCCGAGAGCGGTTCATCCAGCAGGATCACCTTGGGTCGCATCACCAGCGCGCGGGCGAGCGCCACGCGTTGCCGCTGGCCACCGGACAGCTCGTGCGCCTTGCGCTTGCCGTAATTCGCCATGTCGACGAGGGCCAGAACCTTGTCCACCTCGGCCTTGATCTGCGCTTTCGGCATTCGGCGGGTCTTCAGGCCGTAGCCCACGTTTTCCTCGACATTGAGGTGCGGAAAGATTGCATAACTCTGGAACACCATGTTGGTGGGGCGCGCATTGGCTGCGATGCCGGACATATCCTTGCCATCGATGCTGATCGTTCCGCCGGTGGGCGGCTCGAACCCGGCAAGCATCCGCAGCAGGGTCGTCTTGCCGCAGCCCGAGGGGCCGAGAAGTGAAAAAAACTCGCCTTCGGCAATGTCGGCAGTGATCCCGTGCAGGGCGGTGAATGTGCCGAATTTCTTGACCACATCGGTGATCGCTATCATCGGGCGCGTCGCATTTTCTGCCATGTTCAGACCCCTGCCAGCGTTGTGTCGATGCCCTGCCGCGCGGCGGAGCGGCGGCGCAATGCCTCTGCGACGATCAGCAGGAGGATCGACAGCGCGAGCAGGATGGTCCCCAAAGCCATGACGGATGGCAGCTTGGCAGGAAAGCGGAGCTGGCTCCAGATGTAGACGGGCAGGGTGACGTCGGTACCGGTGAGAAAGAAGGCGATAATGAATTCGTCCAGTGAGATTGTGAAGGTGATGAGCAGCGAGGAGATGATCCCGGGCAACACCAGTGGCAGCGTGATGCGCCGGAATGTCCCCCAGCGCGACTCGCCGAGATCGAGCGAGGCTTCCTCCAGCTCCCGGTCCAGCCCGCGATAGGCCGAACTCAGGATGGCGATGGAAAAGGGTGTGCAGATCAGGACATGGCCGGCGACGACGGTCCAGAGAGACAGCGGCAGGCCGAGCTGGTTGAGCATGATCAGCAGCGCGACCGCGATGATGATCTCTGGCAGGACGAGCGGCAGCATGATCAGACCGACGATGCCGGTCTTACCCGGAAAGGCGAAGCGAGCGGAGGCGCGGGCCGCGAAGGCCCCGAGCAGCGTGCTGAGCAGCGCCGTGGACACGGCGACCTTGGCCGAGTTCCAGAGCGCCACATGCAGGGTCTCCGTGTGCCACAGTCCGACGAACCACTCGGTCGTGAAACCCGTGAGCGGAAAGGCGACGATGGTCGACGTGTTGAACGCGAAAAGCGGCAGCAGGATGACCGGTGCATAGAGAAAGATCATGTAAGTGACGGCATAGACCGTGAGCCATCTGGCGGAGAGGTATCTCATCGGACCCGCCCTCCGAGCTTCTTGCCACCGAGGAATATCGCCGCGCTGATCACACCGATCACCAGCATCGACGACACGGCAAGGGCCGCTCCGAGCGGGGCGTTATTGGCCTTGCCCATCTGGATCTGGATCATGTTCGCGATCATCAGCCCGTCCGTCCCCCCGACGAGCCGCGGCGTGATGAAATCGCCCACGGTCGGGATCAGGACGATGAGCGTCGCCGCGACGATGCCCGGCATGGCGAGCGGCAATGTGATGCGAAAGAAGCGCCGGAACGGTCCATCGCCAAGATCGTTCGCCGCCTCTAGCAGCGAGCGGTCGATCCTTTCGAGTGCGACGAAGATGGGCAGGATCGCGAAAGGCGCCCATGCATGTGCGAGCGTGATCACAACGGCGTTGAGGTTGTAGAGGATGAAGGTGAGCGGTTCGTCTATGATGCCGATGCTGAGGAGCGCCGAATTCAGCACGCCGTTATAGCCGAGGATCACCTTCCACAGGAACACGCGCAACAGGTAGCTCGTCCAGAACGGCACCGTGATCAGGAAGAGCCAGAGCGCCTTGCGCCGGGTGACGTGAAACGACAGGAAATACGCCACAGGAAAGGCCAGGGCAACGGTCACCGCCGTGACGATCAGCGAGATCTTCAGCGATCGCCACATCAGCACCGGATAGATCGGCGTGCCCCAAGCCTCGCGATAATTGGCGAATGTGGGGGTGGTGTCGATCGTGAGGTAATCCTGCGTCCAGAAGCTGAAGGTGATCACCATCAGCAGCGGAGCGGCGAGCAGCAGCAGCACGTAGACCAGCGTGGGACTGATCAGTTTCAGGCCCTGCTGCGCCTCCTGGTCGAACGTCACCGCCACGATGGGGGCATCCGGTATCCTGGCGCGGGACTGTTCACTGCGCCCCGTCCCGCTGGGCCAGAAGCTCGGCGTTGCGCTCCGCCATCCTGCCCTGGGGCGGCGCATCCTCGTTCAGCACCGGAAAATGTTCGCGCAACGTGTCGTGATAGCTGCGCACGCAATTCTCGAGATCTGACAGGATCACGCCGTCATATCCGCTCGAGAATGTCGATTCCCAGACCCAGCGCACCAGCTCCTCGTCCTCTTCCGAGGTCAGCCGGTCGATCCGGCTGGAGAGATATCGCGCCGCACGCATGCGCCGGTCCTCGTTGCCAAGCCGGTAGGTCGTGCCACGCTGCATGGTCTTGCCGTAGGCCACGGGAAACTCCTGATAGAACTTCACGCAGTCAGGATAGATACCCAGAACGCAGTTTGGAAAGAGACCAATGTAGAGCCATGCGCGTTTGTGGTCTTCATCGAGATTCTCGGGCGCTTCCAGGATCGCGCGGTACGCCTGAACGCTCCAGAGCCGATTGCGCCCCTCGCGGAACAGCGAGAAGGACCGCGACGCACCGTTGCTGAACTCCTCGTCGTAATAGTTGTTTCCGAAAAGGTCATCGAGCCCGGGATGGGCCATCGGTACATGGTAGCCTTCGTTGTCCACATCGCGGACGCATTTCCAGTTCACCTCGGCCGTTTCGGCATAGAAGCCTTCGCCGGAGGGCATGAGCCCGTCGAGATCGTATTGCGCGAGTTCCTTGTCGAACCGCGCGAGCACCTCGTTCATCGACGGTTGCGGACCGGGCTGGAACCTCACGAAGACGAAGCCGCGCCAGATATCGGTCTCGATGGATTTCAAGCCGAATGCCACCGGGTCGAGCGGCGGCAGCTTGTCTGGCTGCGCCGCTCCGCGCAATGTCCCGTCAAGGTTATACACCCACCCGTGAAACGGGCAGATGATCGAGTTGCGGCAATTGCCCTGCTCCTTGGCCACGACGCGAGAACCGCGGTGACGGCACAGGTTATGAAAGCCGCGCACCACGCCGTCCTGCCCCCGGATGACCAGAGCCCGCTCGCCGACGCAGTCGAGCGTCACGAAATCGCCCGTCTCGGGCAGGTCGTTGACGTGACAGACCAGCTGCCAATGGGCCCGGAACAGCAGATCCTTTTCCATCTCGAGCATTTCGATGTTCGAATAGCTCCAGGCCGGAAGGCCCTTGCGGTCGTGATCGTTCGGCAGGGCTTGGGCTGTGCTGGCAGGCGGTGTCATGGGGAGGCCTCCATAGGGTTGCGCAGGAGGAGCTTAACAAGTTTTTTTGAGCGCTCAAACAAAAACATGCGCGGGGATCCGAGGAATTTGCGCCGGAAGGGGTGTCGACCTGGATCAGGGCCATGGTTCCGTGTTTCTCGCCGACGGCTCGTTCGGGCACGCCCTCCCGTCGGCGACGCCGATCCATGGCGTTGCTGGTTCAGGTGGCACCGACCGCCGCTTCGAGGGCCGCAATGTCGATCCGCCCCATCGTCATCATCGCATCGAACGCCCGCTTTGCCTTGTCTGCGTCGCCGCTGGTCGTCAGGTCCAAAAGCAGCCTCGGGGTGATCTGCCACGAAAATCCCCATCTGTCCTTGCACCAGCCGCAGGCGCTCTCTGCGCCGCCGTTGCCGACGATGGCGTTCCAATAACGATCGGTCTCGTCCTGATCTTCCGTGACGACCATGAAGCTGACGGCCTCGTCGGGCTTGAAATTCGGCCCGCCGTTCAACCCGACGAAGCGCCGTGCCAACACGGTGAATTCGACAGTCAATTCTGCGCCTGCCGAGCCGCCGGGAAAATCACCGGGCGCGGTATTGACGCGGCCGACCTGGCTGTCGGGAAACGTCGCGGCGTAGAATTCTGCCGCCTTCCTGGCCTCGCCGTGGTCGAACCACAGGCAGGTGACGAGATTGGTCATGCTGATGCTCCCTGTGCCTTGTTCCCTTCGAAAATGAGCATCCAGGGAGTTCCGTATCCATCAGTAAACATCGCGAACCGTTCGGCCCAGAATGTCTCGGCGGGGGCCATCTCGTCGCATGCTACGTCCGCACTTTCCTTGCCGCCGGTCAGCGCGGCGTGGATGCGATCGAATTCCGCACGCGATGGCGGTGAAATCGAGATGCGAAACCCTTGCGGTTTCTCGTACATCGCCTCTGGCCCGTCCGAAGCCATGATCGTCGCACGGCCCAGGGACATGCTCATGTTCATGATCAGGTCGTCGCCTCCCGGCATGCGGCTTTGCGGATCAGGAGCATCGCCATTCCTGAAGACAGCGTTGATCCTGCCGCCAAGAACCTCGGCATAGTGGGTCATCGCCTCGAGGCAATTCCCCTTGAAGAAAAGATAGATTGTCGGTTCCATTTCCACTCTCTCCCTTGATGTTGAAGTCAGTCCCGTCTCACTCCGATCGGTCATGCAATTCGGGCAATGAGGGGACTTGACCGGCGGATGCCGGAAAAGCCCACCATTTGCGGCGCCTCAATCAACTCGACGCCTCGTTCCAGAGCGCACGATCACCCAGCAGACGCCCAACGGTGATGTTGAATCCCGAACGGGTCGTATCGCTACCTGCGAGGATCACCGTCATGACTTGGCAGATCAATTTCTCAGGAGCCAGAGCGCGAGCGCTTTCGTCTGTTACAAGCATCGACAGAAAGTCTTCGCGCGGCGTCTTGCGGCGCTCCTCCAGCGCTTCGGCAATGAATCCGTAGAGCGCTTCGGCGGCGGCTTCGATTGCATCATGATGCCCGACATCATAAGGCACCATCAGACTGCGGCTGAGCGAGTAGACCTGTGTCGCGAACCAGATGCTCTGTTCAACCGGCAGTCCCAGAACTTCGGCAATCGCCTCGGCCGGCAGGCGCGACGCACAGAGGGTGAGGAAGTCGAAGTCGCGGCCTCGCGGCAGATCGTCGACGATCCGGTCGGCCACCGCGCGGACCTGATCGCGTTTGCCGCGCACGACCGGGTGGGCAAAGGTCCTGGCAAAGGCACCGCGGAGCCGCTTGTGCTCGGGTCCGTTGCTCATCAACATGGAACCTTCGAGAAAGCTGCGGCATCGCCCCGACGGAATTCCACTGGCGTCGGCATAGGGCGAACCTGGAAGCTGAAGCAGGCGCGGATCGACTGAGAGCTTTTCCACATCCTCGCAGCGCAACGCAGTGACGCGCATCTCATGTGTGCGGACCAGGGGAGTGGCGCGACGCAGGTCATCGATCTGTGACAGTGGCATCTGAGCCAGTTTTTCTGCCGAAAGGGTTGGAATACCGTCTTTTCCAATAACGCGCTCCATTATGGAGGTCTTCCGTTGTTGATGCCGAATGGCTGACCTTAACATACCGGCGCTTTTTCAGCTTGCTCTATCGCGGCGTATTCGCGCGCCTGAGCGGCTGCGGGCAAGCCATGCGCAATCTTCCGAACCGCCCTATGGGCTTTCTTGCTGCCCGGTCCTGCCGGGCTGGCTGCCGCTTTGACTGTCAATAAACCCTGGAAACCGTGCCTCGCGTTTTGTCCGGCAACCACTTAGCCTTGGTCAAGGTCGACTCAGTTCGGTTGTCGGCGCTGGCAAGTAACGAGGACCTCATGAAACGAACGATTGCCATCCTGTGTCTCCTGGTGCTTGGCGCCTGCGCGACGCCGCAGGAAAAATGTCTGAAAACCACCCAAGGTCGCGTGGCGGCCGCGGAAAAGCGGATTGCGGTCACGCAGGGCAACATCGACCGGGGTTATGCCGTCCATGTCTCACGTCGGCTGCAGACATCCGTGGGGATTTGCACCGGTCGCGTTTTCAGAACCTGTGTGGGGCAGAACAACGGGCCCGTCGAGACACCGGTTTCGATCGACATAAGTGAAGAGCGCAAGAAGCTCGAGCGGCAGAGGGCTGAATTGTCGGCAGCCCAGATCGCGTATCAAAGCCAGGTCAGCCAGTGTCGGCGTGTTGTTCGGGATAGCAGCTCTTGACTGGATGCTGAGGCCAAGTGACCGGTAAGGCGGCGAACACCCTTGCCGGACCGGGTACAGATCGAGGCTGCCAACGAAATCACAAGGCCTGCCGATTTCCTTTGATGCGATCAGCTGGCGCTGTTTTGAGGGCAGCGAATAAAAAGATTCGGCTGCCCACGCAGTCTCTCAAATGTTTTCGACGATGAAGTCGGGAGTGATGGCTGAACGCCGGATGGCGTCCGGCACGTTTAGGCATGCGAGCGACCCATGCGCGGTGACGAGGGCGGTGGCGAATCCGGCCTGATGCCCGCCGAGGATGTCCGTGTGTAGCGTGTCGCCGACCATCAGCACCTTTTCGGGTGCGGACTGATGTTTGCAGCACGACAAAGCCAGATCGAAGATGTCGGGAAAGGGTTTGCCAAGGAAGACCGGCGCGATGCCTGTGGCATCCGCAAGGCGGTGCGCGAACCAGCCCGGTTCGCGCGACAGCCCGCCTTCGCGCGGGGCAACGAGATCGGGATTGCCGACGAGGACGGGGCGCGGATTGCGCAGCAGACTGGCTTCGAGCAGGGTCTGGCGGGTATCGGTCCAGCCATCCGAGCCGATGAGAAGAAAGCCCTCGGTACGATCATAGGCTTCGGCATCATCGGCCAGTGGCGTGATGTCGAAGGCGTCGAACTCTCCGGCGTCGGCTTTCGGGTTCAGCATCACGCCCCAGCTGCGGCGGTGTTCGGAATCAAGGCGGCGCAACAGGGCGTCGCGGCTGGTGACGACCTCTTCGGGCACAAAATCGAAGCCCAGCCTGGCATAGCGCGCCATCATCGCGCTTTTTGGATAGCCCGCCGAGTTCGAGACGACGGCCACGGATTTGCCTGCAGAGCGCAGCGCGGTGACGGTCTCGGCGGCGCCCGGAATTGCGGTTTCGCCGATGTTCAGCACGCCATAGGCATCGAACAGAATCAGCTCGAAAGGTGCGACGATATCCCGAAAATCCGCTTTCAGCGCCTGCCCGCCGCAGGGGGCGGGGGGCAAGCGGTGGCGCACTTTCAGATAGGCCTCGAACGCCTCGGCCGGATCGACGCCCTGAAAGCCGGTCACAGGATGCGGCGCCTCAGGAAGGCCGAAACGACTTCGCCGAGGATCACCAGCGCGATGATGGCAAGCAGGATGGTCGCGACCTCGGGCCAGTTGAAGGTATCGATGGCCCCCTGCAGGATGATCCCGATGCCGCCTGCGCCGACAAGGCCGAGCACGGTGGATTCACGCAGGTTGATGTCCCAGCGAAGGATCGTGACGGCCCAGAAGGTCGGCATGACCTGTGGCACGATGGCGTAGACGATGACCTTGAAGCGCGACGCGCCGGTGGCCTCGAGCGCTTCGACGGGGCGGGTGTCGATCTCCTCGATGGCTTCGCCCAGCAGCTTGCCGATGAATCCGACGGAGCGGAACATGATCGCGACGATCCCCGCGACGATACCGGGGCCGAAGATCGCGACGAAGAGCAGTGCCCAGATGATCGTGTTCACAGACCGCGAGGTCACGAGGATCAGCCGCCCGAGCCAGAGGGTGGCGCGGTTGGGCGTGGTGTTCTGCGCCGCGATATAGGCGACGGGCAGTGACAGCAGAACGGCAAAGGCCGTCGCGAAGGTCGCGATGTTCACCGTGTCCCAGAGCACCCGCAGGATCGTGGCAAGGTTGGTAGGGTCCGGCGGATACATCCGCCCGAAGAGGTCGCCGATCTGTTCCGGGGCGCCCCAGACCCAGGCCCAGATCACCTCGATCGAGGTCAGCGCCCAGGCGATGGCGAGCGCGCAGCCCGCGAGGATGCCCCAGCGCGTGAGCTTCTGCCTGGGCGTGAAGCGGGTCCACTCGTCGCGGCCGAATTGTTCTGAGATCGGGGTCATTGGATGCGCTTCCGGATGACGCCACTGACCGCCTCGGAGACCAGGATCACCGCGACGATGACGATGGTGATGGCCAGGGCGAAGTCGTAGTCATATCGCCCGAACGCGTTGGCGAGCGTCGCGCCGATCCCGCCGGCTCCGACGATGCCGACCACGGCAGAGGCGCGCAGGTTTGAGTCGAGCTGGTAGATGGTGAGGCCGATCTGCCTTGGCATGATCTGCGGAAAGACGGCGTAGATCAGCGTCGAGAGATATGGCGCACCGGCGGCGCGCATCGCCTCGACCTGGCCGAAGTCGATCTCTTCGATCCGTTCCGCCAGCATCTTGGCGACGAAGCCGATGGAGTAGATGATCAGCGTGAGAACACCGGCGAAGGGGCCAAAGCCCACGGCCTTCACGAACAGAATGGCGACGATCACCGGATGGAAGCTGCGTGCGATGATGATGATCGCGCGTCCAAGGTAGAAGATCGGCAGGGGTGCGACGTTGCGGGCGGACATGAAGGCGATCGGGATCGACAGCAGCACGCCGCCCGCCGTGGCCAGCACCGCGATCTTGAGGCTTTCGAGAAAGCCGTCGATCAACAGTCCGCTGCGTTCAAAGCTGGGCGGGAAGGCGCCGCCAAAGATGCGGCCCGCGCGCCCTATGCCTTCGGCGACGCGGTTCCAGTCGATCGGCATGGTGAGGCCGACCCAGCCGAAATAGCCGATCACGCCAAGGTAGACCGCCCATCGCAGCACCGGATTGGCGATGAAGGGCGGTTTCGACCATGTGTCGCGCGCCGTGCTCATGACGCTTTCGCCATGTCGCCGCCACGGTCGGCATGCGGGCTGACTGCGTAGATCGTCTCCATCGCGGCTTCGTCGAGCTGCGCGGGTTTGTCGTCGAAGATGATGCGGCCATATCGCATGCCGACAATGCGGTCGGTATATTCCTTGGCCTCGGTCACGTTGTGAATGTTGATCAGCACCGGCAGTTTCAGCTCGCCGGCTAGGTCGCGCAGAAGACCCATGATCTGCTCGGACGTCTTGGGGTCGAGCGAGGCCGTCGGTTCGTCGGCCAGCAGGATCTCGGGCTGCTGCATAAGGGCGCGCACGACGCCCACGCGCTGGCGTTCACCGCCAGACAGCTGGTCGGCGCGGGTATCTGCATATTGCGCAATCCCGACACGTTCCATCAGCTCGAAGGCGCGGCGGATGTCTTCCTTTGGATAGCGCCGTGTGACCGCGGCCCAGGTCGAGATGTAACCCAGCCGCCCGGACTGGACGTTCTCCATCACCGTGAGGCGGTCGACGAGGTTGAAGCCCTGGAACACCATGCCGATCTTGCGCCGCGCCGCCCGCAGGGACTTGCCGCGCAGGGCGGTGAGCTCGGTACCGTTCAGCACGACAGATCCCGATGTCGGCTCCACCAGCCGGTTGATGCAGCGCAGCAGCGTGCTTTTCCCGGCGCCGGACGAGCCAATGATCGAGACGACGCTTTCATCCTCGATCGTGAGGTCGAGGTTCTTCAGGACCGGATCGCCGCCGCCGTAGCGTTTGACGAGGTCAGTAATTTTCAGCATGGGAACGCCTTCCTTGCGGGGCCGATCATCCTGATCGGCCCCGACGGGGTGAAATCACTCGGCAGCAAGACCCTGGGGCGTGTATTCGACGCCATTGGCCTTCTGGATCTGACGGATGACGGCCCACTGATCCTTGTAGGTGATCGGGACGAACTTGCTCACGCCGGTGAATTCTTCGCCAAGCTCGGTGCCTTCGAAATCGAAGCTGAAGAAGGCTTCCTTGATCTTTTCCTTGAGCTCGGGGGCGAGGTCATGCGCGACTCCATAGGAGGTGGTCGGAAACGGGTCGCTTTCCCAGACGATGCGGACGTCTTCGGGGTCGTAGAGCCCGCGCTCGGCCATGCGGTCGACCACTTCGGACGCGACCGGAGCGGCGTCGTAATCCCCCGCGACCACACCCAGCATCGACTGGTCGTGGCTGCCGGAATAGGTCACTTCGTAGTCTTCGTCCGGCACGACGCCCAGATCGGGGAACAGCGCGCGCGGCGCCTGGTTGCCCGAATTCGAGGTCGGCGAGGTATGCGCGACGCGCTTGCCCGCCAGATCCGCCATTTCCTGGATATCGCTGTCTGCCTGGGTGTAGACCTGCAGCTTGTAGCCGAACTGGCCGTCCTCGCTGCCCATGATGGCGAAAGGTTCCACGCCGGCAAGGTTCACGGCAAAGGGTGTCGGCCCGGTCGAGAAACCTGCGATGTGCAGCCGGCCCGAGCGCATCGCCTCGACTTCGGCAGAGTTCGACTGCACGGCGAAGAACTGGACGTCCTTGCCGGTGACCTCTTCGAGGTGCTTGATGAACGGGGTCCAGATGTCTTCGTAGATCGCCGGATCCTCGACCGGGGTATAGGCGAAGACCAGCGTGGACGGATCCTTCAGTTCGCTGGGATTGGTCGGCGCGTCGGCGACGAGGTCACCGTTCGCGTCGCAATACATCGCATCGAGCGCGCCGCGCTCTGCACATTCGTCCTGCGCAAAAGCGCTCCCGGCGGTCAGAACGAGGGCCGTCAAAAGGCCCGCGCCGAAAAGTGTATCCTTAGGCATGTTTTCTCCTCCCAAATATGTTCCGCCCTCCGTCTGCGGAACTATTATCTGTGATACCATCATCAATATCTGCGATTTGCAACATTTCCCGTAAGTAAATCTGCTGTTACACAGAAAGAGGCCTTATGGAGATGCCGATGACAAACGAGCCGGAGCGCAGGCACCTGAGAAAACGGGAGCGGCATACGCAGATCCTGATGGAACTGCGGCTCGCGCCGCATGTGCGTGTCTCGGACCTCGCCGCGCGGTTCGGCGTCACGACCGAGACGGTCCGGCGCGATATCGAGCATCTGAGCAGCGAGGGCCTGCTGCAGAAATCCCATGGCGGCGCGTCGCCGCGTGCGCCCGGCGCCCATCGCGTGCTGGACGAGCGGCGGCACGAGCGGCTCGAAGAGCGCGGTCAACTGGCCCGCCGTGCGGCGGCACTGGTCACCGAGGGCCAGAGCCTCATGATCGATGCCGGGTCGACGACGATGGAGTTCGCCCGCGCCATCGCGCTGACCGGCACGCAGGTGACGGCGATCACCAACAGCCTGCAGGTGGCGATGATTCTCGGAACCTCGCCCGCCGTTCGGGTGATCGTTGCTCCCGGCAGCTATCTTCACGCCGAAGCGGCCCTGACCGGCACGGAAACCTGCGCTTTCCTGCGCCGGTACAATGTCGATGCCTGTTTCCTCGGTGCATCGGCGCTTGGCGAAGCTGGCGTGAGCGAAGCCGTTGACGGCTTTGCCGACGTCAAGCGCACGATGATGGAGCAAAGCGGTGCCAGCCATTTCCTGATCGACGCCAGCAAGTTCGGCCGCGTCAATTTCAACAGCGTCGCCGCGATAGGCGAGATCGGAACCCTGATCACCGACAGCCGTCCCATCGGTCCGCTCGCCAGCGTGCTTGATGAACAGGGCGTCAAGATTATCCTGCCCTGAGTCATTGTTTTGAGTATTGATGGCGGGCTTTGTCAGCTTGTTCCATCACGGTTGCGCCGGATTCTGCGGGCTATCCGAGTGCCGAGCCGCTGGCTCTACACCCGGATACCTTCATAGGAAGCGATGGACCGAGGAAAGCGGACCCCCTTCGCGGGCACGGTGTCAGGTATGCCGGATCTCGGTTCCGAGCACTTTGAGACATTCCCGCATGAAGGCTGCCAGCGCTGTCCAGCCCTTGGCCGAGACCATCGTGCCGTCGACATAGGCCTCTTTCGGACCGGCGTCGTAATAGGTGCCGCCGACAGCAGTGACCTTCGGCGCGCAGGCGCCAATGCCCGCGACCGTGCGGCCCTTCAGGACGCCCGGCACCGCCATCAGGATCTGCACGCCATGACAGATCGTGAAGATCGGTTTTCCGGTCTCGTGGAAGTGCTTCACCATCGCCTGGATGCGAGGGTCCGTGCGAATGTATTCCGGCCCGCGTCCCCTGCAGCATAGACGGCATCATAGCTGTCGAGTTCTGCCTCCGCTTCCGAGAAGGTCTTGTTGATCTCGGCGTTGTGGCCCGGCTTTTCGGTGTAGGTCTGGTGGCCTTCGAAATCATGCAGCGACGTGGCGATCATCTCGCCCGCCTTCTTGTCGGGGCAGACGACATGTACGGTGTGTCCGACCGCTTCCATCCCCTGCTGATAGACGAAGATTTCGTATTCCTCGGTGAATTCGCCGGTGAGCATGAGGATTTTCTTGCCAGTCATAACGGTACTCCAGAATTGTTCGCTGTGGTGGCCCGGCCGCTGGTCTGCGCGCCCGGGCAGGGGACGGCCGGTTTCAGAACGGTGAGTCCGGGAAGTAGAACTGATCCGCATTTTCGGGTGTGATGAGCGGGGCATCCAGCTTGAAGGAACCGCGCATCGGAGCCTGGCCGGCGAATTGTGCCGCCGTCATGTAGATGGCGGATGCGATCATGGACGGCGGATAGGGTGTCGAGATCGGTGTGCGTTCATCACCCGCCTTCACCATTTCGATCACCTGTTTCATTCCGTTGCCGCCGAGGGCGAACTTGACGTCTTCCCGACCGGCCTGATCGATCGCTTCCAGAACGCCCAGCAGCATGTCGTCGTCGTTGGCCCAGACCGCGTCGATTTTGTCATAGCGCGCCAGATAGTCCTGCATCAGCGTAAAGGCCTCGTCCTGGTTCCAGTTGGCATACTGGATATCGAGGATCTCGATCTCGGATGTTTCGATGACATCGGTGAAGCCTTGAATCCGCTCGTCGTCGATGACGGTCGGGATGCCGCGAAGCACCACGATCTGACCTTCGCCGCCCAGTTTGTCGACCAGCCATTTCGCGGTATTGGCACCCACTGCTATGTTGTCGCCTGCAACGTAGAGATCCTGGATCGAAGGATCGGAGAGGCCCCGGTCGACCACGGTGATGAAGGTCCCGTTCGAGGCGACCTGATCCACCGGCCCGGTCAACTCTTCGGACGTGAAGGGCAGAATGACCAGCGCGTCGAGGTCGTTGGTGGCCGAAAGATCCTCGAGCGAAGAGACCTGCGCGGTGGCCGAGGATGCCGTCGACACGATCACGTCGATGTTCGGAAATGCCGCCTCGATCTGTTTCTCAGCCTGTTCGGCGTGATACACGACCCCTCCGGTCCAGCCATGCGTGGCCGCCGGGATCGACACGGCGATGGTGAATTCCTTGTCCTGTGCCATCGCGGGTGCGCCCGTCAGGGCCGCCGAGACGAACGCCGCGGACATGATCCGTGCGCCTGTGTTGGTGATTGACATTGTTTCCTCCTCCGTTGCAAAGAATGTCGCGCCTTGTGTCAGCGCGTACTTGTGAAGCGATGCGCGAGCATAGCGATGATGATCGCCCCCTGCACCGCGGCCACGAGGTATTCCGACACCATGTCCGACAGGACCATGACATTGGCGATGATCTCGAGGATCAGCGCGCCGGCGACCGTGCCCCAGACCCGGGCCTTGCCACCGCGCAACAGGGTCCCGCCGATGACCACCGCCGTGATGACCTGGAGTTCCCAGAGCTGCCCGGTGGTCGGTGTCGCCGCGCCAAGTCGCGGGACGTAGCAGATCGCGGCGACCCCGACGCAGAAGCCCTGGATCACGAATGCCATGGTGCGGACGCGCCCGACATGCACGCCCGAGAACCGTGCGACATCCGCGTTGGAGCCGACAGCGATCGTCCGGCGACCGAATTTCGTGCGGTAGAGCAGGAAGGCACCGATCAGGGTCACCACGATGGTGATCAGCACGGGATAAGGCACGCCGAGAAAATCACCGAAATAGACCGGCCGATAGGGGTCGCGCAGGCTGCGGTCGATGGGCAGCGAGCCGCCATCGGACATGAAGGCGCGGAAGATGCCCATCGTTCCGAGCGTGACGATGAAGGGTTCTATGCGCCCGACCGTTATGATGAGCCCGTTCAGCAATCCGCACAGCGCCCCGACGACCAGCGCGATGCCCGCCCCCGCGACGATTGCCCAGCTGCCGAGCGACGGCGCCATCGCGTTCATCGACAGGATCATGACACCCGTCACGAAGGCCATCATGGATCCGACCGAAAGATCGAGCCCGCCCGTCGCGATCACGAAGGTCGCACCCACGCCGATGATGGCGATGAAGGCGCTGCGCGTGACCACATTCAGCAGGTTGTTCGCGGACAGGAAGTTGGAATTGATCAGCGCGCCCAGGATGATGATGACGGCCAGTGCAATGAAAGGCGCGAGGTCGCCCCAGCGGATATTGAAGCCTTCGCGTTCCGGCTCGCCTGCGATGTCGATGCTGCTCATGTCACTTTTCTCCCCGCGCCGTCCTTGCCGCTGCTCGCGGCGGCGTAGACGACGTTCTGTTCCGTGATGTCGTCGCCCATGAGCTCGGCCACGAACCGGCCGCCACGCATCACGAGCACCCGATCCGCCAGCCCGACCAGTTCGGGCAATTCGGACGAGATGACGACGCAGGCCTTCCCGGCCCGAACGAGATCGTCGATGAACCTGTAGATCTGACCCTTGTTGCCGATATCGATGCCGCGCGTCGGCTCGTCGATGATGACCACGGACGGATCGGTCATCATGACCTTCGCAAGCAGCAGTTTCTGCTGGTTTCCACCTGAGAGCTTGCCGACCTCGATTCCCAAAGACCGCACGCGGATGTCGTATTCCTTCACCGCGTTAACCAGCGCCCGCGTCTCGCCCTTCCGGTCGAGCTGCATGCCGGGGTTCAGGGTGTCGAGCGCCTGCAAGGTGAGGTTCGCCCCCATCCTGTCATTGAGCAGCAATCCCTTTCCCTTGCGATCTTCCGTCAGGTAGACGAGGCCCGCCTCCATCATCCGGCCAACATCGGGTGAGGCAATGGATCGGCCGTTGAGCATGATCCTTTCGGAATGGGACGGCCGCAGACCCATCAAACCCTCGAAAAGCTCCGTGCGGCCCGCGCCGATCATGCCGCCGATGCCCAGCACTTCGCCCGGACGGACGCTGAAGGAACCCGCGAACTTCCCGCCATCCACCGACAGCTGCGTCACTTCAAGGACGGGATCGGCCGTGGCGACGCCGCGCTTGGGCGGATAGAGCATCTCCAGTTTGCGCCCCACCATCTGCTCGGCCATCTGGCGCTGATCGAGTTCCCCCGAGCGCCATGTGCCGATCATGTCGCCGTCGCGCAGAACCGTCACGCGGTCCGCCAGTGCCTCGACTTCCTCGAGCCGGTGCGAGATGTAGAGGACGGCGACGCCCTGATCGCGCAGGTTGCGGACGATCCCGATCAGGGACTCCACCTCGTCACTCGCCAGCGTTGCCTTCGGCTCGTCGAGGATCACCACCTTGCGCTCGTCGAGAAGAGCGCGTGCAATCTGGATCAGTTGCCGCTGTGCGAGCGGCCGGTCACCGACCCTGTCGGTCGGTCGTGCGGTCGAGCCGACCCGGGCCAGAACCTCGGCGGTCCGGCGGTTCATCGCCCGGTCATCCACCATCGGGCCGCGGGAAAGCTCCCGCCCGAGGAACAGGTTCTGCGCGACGGTCAGGTCGGGAGCGAGCAGGATTTCCTGATGGACCAGCACGATCCCGGCGGCTTCTGCCTGAACCGAGTCAGCAAACCTCACCTGCACACCGCCCATGTAAAGCTGACCCGTCGTCGGCGTTGCATGGCCCGAAAGCACCTTCATGAGCGTGGACTTCCCCGCGCCGTTCTCGCCGATGATCGCGTGTATCTCGCCCGCCCGTATGTCGAGCGTGATATCCCTCAGCACTTCGATCTGGCCATAGGACTTGAACAGGGCCCGGGCAGTCAGGGCTGAATTCGACGCATCGGAATGGACCGGCTGGACCACGATGGCGGGTCTGGCCTTCGGGGTGGCGGGCACCGCCGCGGCCCATGCAATACAATATCCCGTCGGCGCGCTGACCCATACCCCTCATGGCGCCGGCGTGGCGTGTCTCATGCCCTACGTCATGACCTGGAACGCGCCGAAGATCGCAGCGGAGCTCGACCAGATCGCGGACGTGACGGGACTGACCGACGGCGCCGCGGTGATCCCCGCCATCTCCGGATTGTTCGAGCGGATTGGCATTCCCCCCACATTGCGCGCCCTTGGCCTCGCCGAAGACAGGCTCGACTGGGTGGCGGAACAGTCCTGCGGCATTGCCCGGCTGATCCAGAACAACCCCCGCTCCCTTACCCTGCCGGAGATGCGCCATCTTCTGGGCGCAGCCTATCGTGGTGATCGTGCCGCGATTGCCTCAAGCTGACCGGAGATCTCGATGGTTCATGATAACGCCATCACCGGTTACGTGGATCCCTGCCGGAATGCGCAAGGGCTTTTCAGCTAAGGCGAGTGGCGTCCCTGCATCTCCAAGACAAGCGATCCTTGCGCATGAGGAAAACAGGGCAGGGCGCCAGTCAGTGAACATTGGCCGCTGCTAGCTTTCGTTCGGACCCTTCAGCTGTCGGATGGCAGCCCTTATTGAAAGCCAGGCCTGAGCTTCGTTTTCCTCACCGGCCGCTTCATGCTGCTTTTGACGTTGCGCTGCTTCGAGTTCGGCTTTGTCACCATGCGCGCTGTAAAGCGCTTGGGCGTACTCGCTCACCTTCATAAGATCCATGTGCCATACTCCGTTTGTTGGGCTGCTTGGGATGCAGTTGCCCAAAACTCACGATTGAGTTTGGACTTTCATCTATAGCACATATCGGGCGAAATTTCGATCTTCATTGCGAGAGAAGCAAACACGGACCGGCATGCCAGGGCGAAAAGCCCGCCCTATGGTCTGTACGAGTTCAATCCAGGATCACCATTGGCTCGACTGTGATCAGCCAAAGATTTTCTCCCGTTGCGTCCAGACGAAATGCAGGCGCGAGATGATCAAAGCGGAGGCGCTTTCAGGGCGTGAATGTCCGTGTGATCGCCGGGCTTCGGGTGGACAGAAGGTTGCTTTGCGTTCCCCGGCGCGCGGAGGGCGAACATCACGAAGATCGTCATGAGCAACAGGGAGTAGATGTCGTTCTGCACCACGAAATTGCTTTCGGTGAGGTTCAAGGCCAGCATCACGCCGATGACGACATTCATCCAGGCCCAGCCTTCCTTGGGAGCGGCGCGGTGCAGGGCGGCACCCTGGCACATGGCCTGGACCAGGATGACCGCGAACAGGACGAGGCCGACCACGCCGAAATTCAACAGCAGGTCGCGGTAGCCATTATGTGAATGCGGCGGCATCCATTGGACCTGTCCGAAAATCGCCAGCACCTCGCGCTTGTCGGGCGCCCAGAATGCCTGATAGCCGAAACCCAGCCAGGGCCGGGTGGCGATGCGTTGATCGACCAGCGCCCAGAGTGGAATGCGCCCGGTCAGCGTGGCGTCCCTTCCAAGGGATTCCAGGAAGGGCACAAGGAAGACACTCAGAACCACCAGAACGATCGCGGCCAGTTCCAATGCCAGCAGAAGCAGCATCACGTGGCCGATCCCGCGCGTCTTCGGCAGCAGCTTGTAAAACCCCAACAATGACGTGCCCACGAGCAGCGAGAAGATGCTGCTCGCCGAGCCCGCAATCGCAAGGCAGATAAGACTTGTTACCAGCAACACCTTGCCACGGCGACGGAACTGCCGCGCGGGATCGCTCATCAGCCCGAATGCGAGAATGGTGGAGATGCAGGCGGCCCAACCCAGCACGTTCTTGTGCGTGTAGACCCCGCGCAGGCCGGTTCCGTCGGGCATGAAGGCGATGGAGGGACTGGCAACGGCAAGGAGCAGGCTGGCGATAAGGCTGAGGCCAAGGACAGACGACATGAGCGACAGCAGCTGGCGCGGCGTGAACCGGATCGCGATGAGATAGGAGAGGAGCATCGTGAGATCGAGCCCGATCGCCCGGCGCAGGGTGATCTTGGGCTCGATCGACCAAAGCGTCGAGACAATCGCCAGCCCGGCGAGCAGTGCGAGCGGCAAGGTTCGCCGCATTGCGAGGACCAGCTGTCCGGGATGGCGCGCCGTGAGGATCAGCGTGAAAAGAAGGATCGGCATGAGCAGCAAACGGAGTTTCGCTCGCTCGGCATCGCCCAATCCACCGTTCATCTGATCCAGCATCAGCGGAAAGACCGCTCCTGACATCAGGAAAAGAGAAATCCACGTGCCGTACCATTCGACCTTGCGCCATATCGGTTGTGAATCCACACGCACCGGGGCGAATTCGGTGAAATCTGCCAGAGCTGTCACTGCAGTTCCCCGATCATGGTTTGTGGCTGGTCAGGCTTGCACCACCTGCCACCCGCGCGATCGGTTCTGGCTGAAGGGCGCGACGCATTGCTTGGCCGTGTATCAAACTTGGACGCGCTGCTTCCGTTTTCGACCCGACGGCACTTGCTCCGCTCCAAGCTGGCTACGAATGACGCTTGTTTGCCGAAACTGGTGTTCAGACGACGAGCGTCGGCACTCTTTCCATCATCTCGTGGCCTTATCTGGTCTCTGTTTCCGGTATCGTCGGAGGTCCTCCGAACATTTCCGGCGAACCGGGACACCACGGCTCCCGTGGCATGGAGCGGAGAAATGAGCGAAATCAGGGGATGATTGTCTGTGTTCAATCTCTTGCGCGGACTCATGTTTCAGTAACCCCATTACCCGAAAATTTACTGAAAAATCTCCACGACGCTGCAACCTGTCCCGTAACCCGGAGGCTGCTAACATACGCAAATTATTGCAGGCAGCGCCGTTGCCGCAAGTTATCCATCTGGTGGAGGTGTGGAGTACTCAATCCGATCGGACGCCCCGCAGGGCTGTCCAAGTGGCGGGCGCCTGACCTCAGCACCACGGAGCCCGTCAGCCGAAAGGATCCGCATCTTCTGGGCATATCTGTGAGGCGAAGTGTACATCCCGAGAAAATTGCAACGAGTGGACGTATCCTGCGCGGCAAAGAAGTTTCTCGATCCTGGTATCAGCGAAAGACCATCACGCCCATCACCGACAAGGTGATCAGCGCGATGCCCCAGCCTTCCCGCAGACTGGTCCGTTCGCCGAAAAACAGCACCGAGGCAAAGAGCGAAAAGATCACCTCGACCTGACCGACGGCAAAGACCATCGCCGCATTCTCGAGCGTGAAGGCGGTAAACCAGCACAGGCTCCCGGCCATGCCGGTCAGCCCGATCCAGACAGCAGTGCGGCGGGCCGCGATCACCCGCGCAACCTGACCCGGCTCGCGCCACATCAGCCAGAGCGAAAGCGCGACGGCCTGCATCACGGTCACGACCGCCAGCGACAGGCCTGCGCGCAACAGCGGGTCGGTGCTGTCGATCGCGAGGGTAGCACCGCGGTAGCCGACGGCGGAGACGGCAAAGAAGGCGCCCGACCCCAAGCCCAGCCGTACGGCGCGGCTGTTCATATGGCGCCAGCCGCGCCCTTCGAAGCCAGGCGTTTCCGACAGGATGAGCACGCCGACGAGGCCCAGCAGGATCGCTCCCATCCCGAGCGCCGTTATCCGGTCGCCCAGGATCAGCAGACCCACAACCGCCGTCTGAACGACTTCGGTTTTTTTAAAGGTTATTCCGACGGCGAAGTTCCGCTCCGCGAACAGGGCGACGACGCACCATGTCGCGAGAATCTGCGACAGCCCGCCGATCACGGCATAGACCCAGAAGATGGGCGCATGACCCGGCCATGCAACGCCTTTTGCCGCCAGATAGACCAGTGTGAGCGCCGTGATGAAGGGCATGGAATAGACGAAGCGCGCGAGGGTCGCGCCCCCCGCGCTGAGGGCACCCATGCTGAGATGCTTTTGCAGCATGAACCGAAAGGTCTGAAACGCCGCAGCCGCGATCGAAAGGATGATCCATGACTCCATCCCCTCTCATGCGGCGGATCGCGTGGCTTTGCCAGCGGGTCCTTTCCTCGCCGGTTCGGGATCGCGGGAGGAAGTCCCACAGACACGGTTCCCGCAAGGCCGATGGCAGTCGGGTGCGGCCTTGTCTACAAGCAATCTACGGCAATTTCGCGGTCAGATTAGAACCCGCAATTGCACGTCGGTTAGCCCGACCTTTGACAAGTCATCCAGGACATTCGACACGGCAAATATGCACTTCCGAAGTGCCTCACCCGAATGGATAAATTGACGATCAGAGGCTGTGGTCCCAAGCTGAAAACACACAAACATGTGTTTTTGGTAAAGGTTAAAAGCTGTGAAACGCTCTGACATTGGGCAAGAACCGCCCGACTCTCCGGCTAGACGTGAGTTCATCAAGAAGACGGGCCGCTTTGCCGCCGCGCCAGCCGTAACATTCCTTCTTTCGACATCTCTTGCATCCGAGGCCGTAGCGCGCTCTGGCGGCGGATCTTCCGGAAACGGGGGCGGCGGTGGTCGTGGCGGCCGAAGTGGTTGGCTCAGCGACTTCTTCGATGCCCTCTTCCGATTTGTCGGCGCGCGCTGAAGCTCGAGATGTTTCTCCGTCGTCGGATCGAGCCTGCTGCAGAATGTCCCGCCGTTTCGGACAGGTCGGGCATTTCCGTCAGCGTCAACGATAACCAAACCTTCGTGGTTGCCGCGCAGGGTGTGCGGTTGTCCGTTGTAAAGGACGTGGCACTGCTCTTCGTGCCCGGTCGCGAAGGTCTGTTCGGGGTTGATTTCTTCGTTGCCGATCTCTGGCAGCGGCTTCGCAGCGGCATGTCCCGAGAGCTATTCCTTGCCGCAGCGCGTTCGGCACAGAGGGATGGCGACAGGATCCTGTCCGACCTTCTCGGAACAGGCGCGCTGGAATTCATCCGGACGCAAGCCGGGCCTGTTCCTGTGACGTCACGCTTCTGTATCGCGCTCGGTAATCTCCGTCTCAGCATCAACTATTGCGGCTCGGCCGATTTCGCGCCGCTGCGCGACATGCTCGCGCATCTCGAGCATTCCGGGGGCGATTGCGAGAAGCATCTCCTCGTCATCGGCGAGCCCGAGAGGATCGGCTTCGCGCTCAATGGCGCCAAGGTCGACTGGTTCCCATGGGAGCAGGCCGCGCCGACATTGAAAACGACGCTGACAGACCTCGCGCTTCAGACGCTCGATGGTGTCGCGTTGCACGTGGCCACTCTGTCGGCAGGGGAGGACGCCCTTCTGCTGGTCGGTGCGCCGGGTGCCGGAAAATCAACACTTTCAGTGGCTCTCGGTACGTCCGGTTTCCGACTGGAAGGCGACGATATCGCGACGCTGCAACCTGATGGCTGCGTCATGGCGCTTCCTTTCCCCGCCACCGTGAAGGATGGCGCATGGACGGCCCTTGCACCCTGTCGCCCCGATATCGCGCGGCGCCCCGCCTATATCCGGCCGGACGGCAAGCGTGTCCGCTACCTGGAGCTTGAGCCGGGCGTACCTCCGGCCCGGCATGTCCGTACCGTGCTCTGCCTCGATCGGACCGCCGCGTCACCTGCCGGGCTCACCCCGCTTGGCGTTCAGGACTCGGTCGCGGCGCTGCTCGAGGGCGCGTGGTCCGCTGACAAGAAACTGGCTTCGAAGGATTTCGACGCGCTCATGGCCTGCCTTGGCGGGGCTGATTTCTACCGAATGACCTACGAGACGCTCGAAGAGGCCATTTCGCTGACCAGGACGGCTTGGCAGAGCGCGCCCGATATCGCCCCGGCAGTGGCCCGATGAGGGAGGTCCGATCGAAAAAGAGCAGCTTTGGCACGCATCTGCAAAGCCTCGCGGCCTGCCTCAGGGGAGCGCCCGCGGACGACACCAACTGGGACGAGGTCATTCGGCTGGCAAATGATCATCTGATCGGTCCGCGCCTCCATCGCAGCATCGCAGCCTCTGTCCATGCAACGCCCACCGACCGGGAGGCGATGGACTACCTCGCTTCGCTGGATGCCGCGAACCGCGAGCGCAATCTGCGCCTGAGCGACCAGTTGGCCGAGCTCGTGCAGTCCTTGTTGGCCGAGGGGATCGAACCGATCGTGCTGAAGGGCGCAGCGGAACTGGTGCGCGGCGCGCCGCACGCTGTGCCGTCGCGCATGATGCGGGATCTGGATATCCTGGTCCGCCCCGACGAGGCAGCGCGCGCCGACATGGTGATGCGCGCCTGCGGCTACAGCAGCTTTCAGGAAGATCCAGGGTTTCATACGGCAGCCAATTATTTCCGTCCCACCGATGTCGGGGCCGTTGACGTTCATGTGAGGCTGCCGCGACTCTTCGCGCATCTCCTGTCGCCAGGGGAGCTGAGGGCGAGAACCGGGGCCCTGCCTTTGGGCGGCGTGATGGTGCGGGTGCCGGATAGAAGCCTTCAATTCGTGATCAACCTCGGGCACGAGATGCTGCATGACGAGGCAGTGGTGAGCGGCTTCATCCAACTGCGATATCTGATCGAGCTCCTCGACCTCGCGGGGAACGCGCAGACGCCACTGGACTGGCCGTGGATCCTCGGCAAGTGTGACTGCTGGAAGTTTAGGCTCGGCCTTGCGTTGCAGGCGAGAATGGCACGACACCTCGGTTTCGACGGCTTTCCCGGACCGCGGGAAACGTCGCTCATCGAGGCCCTTCATCGACGGCGGCTTTTCAAGATGGCGCATCCCCGGCTGGCCGAAGCGGAATGGCAGGTCGTCCGCCAGTTGAAGAGGCTGCGGCACTTGCGCGAACCCCGTCCGGAACAGCCTGCCTCCGCGTTTTCGCTCTGACCACGGGCCAGCCGGGGAGGGGCATTCAGGACGCCACCGAGTCTTCTCGATCGTCGCGGCCCTAACGGCAGAGAAACAGGCGCTTGCCTGTTGTCGTTCCGGAACAGGACGTTATTGCTTTGGCATCCTGCTGACAGCCAGGCAACGTTCCGGGAGACGACATGCAAACCACCGCCAGACAAAGGGATGCGAGCCGAGTCGTTCATCGTGTCGGCGGTCATTTCGGCGAATGGCTGCAGGGGCGGCTCGGTCCCCGGGGGCCGGTTGTTCTGGTGACGCTGGCCTGCGATGTGCTCTTTGCCGAGGCGTCGCTCGAACCTGCGGATCACCTCGAACTGCGCCAGTCGATGCCATCGAGCGTGACTTCCTCGCAATTGCGAACTCTGCTGCGCGGGATCGGGAAGCCCGAAAGCGGGATATTCCGGCTGTTTTGCACGGCACCGCCCGGTGCCGGGGCCGGAGCGTCGACCGCCTCCCTTGTGGCACTGGCGCGCACAGCCGGGGGGAGCGAAGAGCTTTTGTCGGCGGCCTGTCTGGCCGCCGAAGGGGCCAGTGATCCCCTGATGCTGCCCGGGTGCGATACAACACTCTGGGCATCCCGTCTTGCAGAGGTGCAGGAGCGTTTCCCTGCTCCACCAAGCTGCGAGATTGTCGGCGGCTTCCTCGGCGATCCGGTCCGCACGGACGCCACCGATCACGATTTCGCGGATATATCCGACCTTGTGCCGCTTTGGCGCAAGGCGTCCGAAGTGCGCGATCTGCCCCGGCTGGCAACCCTGGCCTCCGAAGCCGCCGACCGCACGACGCGGCTCCGCGGGCCGGTTGCGGACCCGATGCCGGAAATCGCCCGCGACCTGGGCGCCTTGGGATATGCTCGGGCGCATACCGGATCGGCCCGCGCGCTGATCTTTGCCCCCGGTACGGCACCGGCACATTCCGAAACGGTACTGGAATGTGCCGGACTGCACGGTACGCTGCGTTTCCTGACTGGCCGCAAGTCATGAGCTTTGCGGCTTCCCTGCTTCTGGGCCTGCTGATCGAAACCGCCTGCGCCTGGCCCTCGGCCTTGTTCCGCCGGATCGGGCACCCCGTCACCTGGATCGGAAAACTGATCTCAGGGCTCGAATCCGCGCTCAATCGCCCGGGTGATGGCACGGTCGCGCAGAACATGCGCGGCTCGCTGGCTGTCGCTTTGGTCATGATCGCGGTGCTGGTCCCGACCTGCCTTATAACGGCGCTGCTGCCGGACGGCTGGACAGGGATCGCTCTGGGCGGCCTTCTGGCCTGGCCCCTGCTTGCGGCGCGCTCTCTGCACGACCACGTGGCGGCGGTCGCCCGGCCGCTGGCGGATGGGGACATCGAAGCTGCGCGATACGCCGTCTCGATGATCGTCGGGCGCGATCCGGCCGGGCTGGACGAAGCTGGCATTGCGCGCGCTGCGCTGGAAAGCCTTGCTGAAAACGCATCGGACGGCATCGTCGCGCCGCTGTTCTGGGGGCTGTTCCTCGGCCTGCCCGGACTGGCGGGTTACAAGGCGATCAACACGCTCGATTCCATGATCGGGCACCGCTCGCCCCGGTACGAGAGCTTCGGAATGGTCGCCGCGCGGCTCGACGATCTGGTCAATCTGGTGCCGGCACGGATCACCGGCATATTGTTCGCCCTCGTTTCGGGGCGGATGTGGACGTCGCTCAAAGTCATGTGGCGTGATGCGCGCCAGCACAGGTCCCCCAATGCAGGCTGGCCCGAGGCGGCGATGGCCGCAGCCTTGCGCATCCGGCTGTCGGGGCCGCGTGTCTATGGCAGCCGCGTCGCGAACGAGGCATGGCTGAACGCAGGCGCGGAAGACCCGGATGCCGCAGATCTGCTTGGCGGGCTTGCACTTTATCGATGCGCCATGTTTGTGCTGGCAGGCAGCTTGGCGCTGCTTGCGTCGATGTGAGGACGGGCAGGGTGCGGGATCACGGTGGAAATCTGCAGGCGGCGAAGGCGGCGTTCGGAAGCGGTGGCGCGGACTGGATCGACCTCTCGACGGGGATCAATCCGCTGCCTTATCCCATCGGTACGGTGCCGATCAACGCATGGACCCGGCTGCCCGAAGCCGACAGCCTCAAGCAGCTCGAAAGGGCGGCGCAGGTCCGATACGGCACCTCGATCGATGTCGTTGCGGTCGCCGGGGCGCAGGCGGCGATCCAGCTCACGCCGATGCTCTCGCCCGTGGGGCCGGCCGCGATCCTCGCGCCGACATATAACGAACATGGCGCGGCGCTCCGCGCACAAGGCTGGCAGGTATCCGAGGTCGGACAGCTCGAGGCGCTCGTCGGCAGCGATCTTGCCGTCGTGGTCAATCCCAACAATCCCGACGGGCAGCGCCACGCGCCCGAAGACCTGTTGCGTCTGGCAGACAGCGTCGGCCTGCTGATCGTCGACGAGAGCTTCGTGGATCCCGAGCCGGAGCTGTCCATCGCGCGCGTTGAAATCCCCTTGCCGCCGAATCTGATCGTCCTGCGCTCTTTCGGCAAATTCTACGGTCTTGCCGGGTTGCGCCTCGGCTTTGCACTGTGCTCGCCGGATCTGACCGGACGGTTGCGCGACATGATCGGCCCCTGGCCCGTTTCCGGCATGGCCATCGCCGTCGCGCAACGCGCCTTGCAGGACACGGACTGGGCGCAGAAGACGACGGCACGGCTTTACCGGGATGCCACACGCCTCGACGCCCTGGCGGCGCGGGCGGGCTGGACAAGCGTGGGTGGCACGCCGCTATTTCGCACCTACGGCACCCCGCATGCGGCGGGCACACAAGCCGCACTGGCGCGGCATCACATCTGGACGCGCATCTTTCCCTATTCCGAAGGCTGGATCCGTCTGGGTCTGCCGGGGGCGGAGGAAGATTGGACGCGTCTTGAAGCGGCGCTTCTCGACGCGTCCAAACAGCCCTGAATTTCCGGCTTCGTGTTTTTGGCCCTTGACCCGACACCGTCCGGGTGATTGGTTCGGCAGGCTTTCGGTCCGGTCATTCGAACTTTTCGAGTGTCCGGTTAAAAGGGAACGTGGTGCTCTCGCAAGGGAAAATCCACGACTGCCCCCGCAACTGTGAGCGGCGAGCGAAGCTGAATATGCCACTGCCGGAAATCCGGTCGGGAAGGCCAGCCGAGCGTTGACCCGCAAGTCAGGAGACCTGCCAGAAGCGAACACCCGGTCCGGGCGCGGGGCGCGTCAGGGCGGCGGAAGTTTCCGCAGTGGTGTCGTTCACCATCTGCGGGCGGGCCCTCCCTCTCCAGATAAAATCGATATCTTGACCGGTCTTCTGGCCGGACATCTGGCTTGGATAATGCCCATGAACACCAATCTGAAATGCGCCCTGCTCTGCACGACGGCTTTTCTGCCTTCCCACGCTCTGGCCCAGTCCGGCGAGGTCATCGATCTCGATCCGATCACCGTCTATGGCGGGTTGCTGCCGACCACGCGCGACGCGACCGGCACCACGGTAGAGGTGCTGGAGCCAGAGGCGCTGGAGCAGGGCGGGTCCGGGGTGGGCGATGCGCTCGCGGCATTGCCGGGCGTCACGATGAGCGCCAATGGCGGGCTTGGCACTCGGTCGGCGATCCGGGTGCGGGGCCTCGATGGGAGCTATCTTGGCGTGCGGATCGACGGCATCGACGTGACCGACCCTTCGAGCACGCAGACAAGTTTCAACTTCGGCACGCTGACCTCCGTTACGCTGGACAGCGTCACGCTGCTGAAGGGTTCGCAATCCGCGCTCTATGGCTCCGACGCCATTGCCGGGCTGATCGATGTCCGCTCTTGGCGGCCCACGCGCGACGGTGCTTCGGGCAGGTCCAGCCTGGAATTCGGCAGCTTCAACACGCTCAGCGCGACAAGCAGCGTCGGCTTCAGGGACGAACGTACCGAACTGGCCTTCAGCCTCAGCCGCATCACCACGGACGGTTTTTCCGCGCGCGATTCCGACGACGAGGATGACGGCTTCGAACAGAGCTCGGCCAATCTGTTCGCGGCCTATCAGCTGAGCGACACGCTGCGGGTCGGCATTTCGGGGCTCTGGTCCGATGGAACATCGCAATTCGACCGCTCCGCCTCCGACGATTCCGGGGAAAACGACGAGGTCCGTTCTGGCGCGCGCGTCTTTGCCGAATTTGAAGAGGGCGCCTGGGCACATGAAGTCTCGCTGAGCGGTTTTCGCAGTGATCGATTCGATGCAGGCGGGTTCACCGAGGACTTCATCGGCGAGAGACTGAAGGCCGCCTATCTGGGCCGAGTCGACCTCTCGCCCGCCACGACGCTGGCCTTTGGTCTCGACTGGAGCGAAGAGCGCGCGGAGCTCGATGGCACCGATTTCGACGCCTCCAACACCGCCGCCTTCGGCGAGGTGAACTTTGCGCCGATGGACGATCTCGAGATGTCGGTCACTCTGCGCTATGACGATTACTCGGATTTCGAAGGCCAGTTTTCTGGTCGCGCAGCACTGGCCTGGCAAGTCACGGACGCCACCACGATCCGCAGCTCCCTTGGCAACGGCTATCGTGCGCCCTCGCTCTACGAGCGGTTCGGACCGTATTCAGGCCCGGAGCTCGAGCCCGAGACGAGCCGCAGTTTCGATCTGGGGGTCGAGCATCGCCTGGCGGAACGCGCGACGCTGCGCGCCACCGCCTTCTATATCGAGATCGACAACCTGATCGACTACGACCTCGCCACTTCGCGCTATGCGCAGGTCCCCGGCACGACAGTGTCCAAGGGCGCAGAGCTGGCCGCGGATTACCAGGTCTCCGACCGGCTGCAGCTCTCGGGCAACTACACCTACACACTCGCCGAAAACGGCGGTGATCGCCTGTTGCGCGTTCCCCGTCACGAGCTGTTGCTCGCCGCCGATCTCGATGTGACCGACCGGCTCTCTGCCGCGCTGCAGGTGGCCCGTGTCGCGGATACGCTCGATGGGTTCGGGACTCCGACGCCGCTCGAGGATTACACGGTTGTCGATCTCTCGGCGCGCTACGATCTGACCGACCGGACCGAAGCCTATGTGAGCGTGCGCAACCTCACGGACAAGGATTATCAGACGGTGCGCGGCTACAACACATCCGAAAGGGCGCTCTATGTCGGCATCCGCAGCGATTTCTGATCTGGGTCGCATCACCCTCGTGGCCGGATGGCTGGCGCTCGGCCCGCTTGCGGCTGACGCTGCCAGTCGGCCGCGGGTGGCCTCGATGAATCTCTGCACCGATCAGCTGCTCCTGATGCTGGCCGATCCGGAACAGATCGTCTCGCTCAGCCGCCTGGCGGATGATCCCAGGTCCTCCTCGCTCGCAAAGGAGGCCGAAGCCTACCCGCAAAATGCGGGGCAGGCAGAGGAAATCTTCCTCTCCGCGCCTGACATCGTGGTCGCCGGTCAGTATACGGACAAGGCGACGCTTTTGATGCTGCGCGCCATGGACATGCGGATCGAGCTGTTCCCGATCACATTGGCGCTTGCCGACATCCCCGGCCAGATCCGGCAGATGGGCGAGATCCTCGAACAGGGCGAAAGGGCCGAAGACATGGCCGCCGCGTTCGAGGTGACCCTCGCCGCTGCGCCCGGGCGCGACCATGATGCGCCGCTCGCGGCCTTCTACTATCCGAACGGGTATTCGCTCGGAGCCAACACGCTGAGCCATGACATCGTGACGACCGGCGGTTTCCGCAACCTGACCGAGGAACTTGGCATGACCGGTGGCGGGCGTCTCGATCTCGAGCAACTCGTCCTCGAAAAGCCGGACGTTCTGATCTCGTCGCCGCGCTATCCCGGTTTCTCCCGCTCGGAGGATATCGCGTTTCATCCGGTGCTTTCGCATTTCGCCCGCGAGCAGAGGCTGATCTTCAGCACGTCGGACTGGGTCTGCGGCACCCCCCTCACTCTGCGCGCGGTGAAAGACGTTGCCCGCGCTCGCGCCACCTTCACCCAGCAGGAGCAGAACCCATGACCGACGAAACCCCCGACGACAACGCAAAACACGCCGAGAGAATGGCCAAGGTCCAGTCGGCCCGCAAGAAGATGATGGCGAAGAAAACAAAGACCAAAGGTCTGATCATCGTCCATACCGGCAATGGAAAGGGCAAGAGCAGTTCGGGCTTCGGCATGATCCTGCGCTGCATCGGGCATGGCTTTCCCTGCGCTGTCGTGCAGTTCATCAAGGGCTCCATGCACTCCGCCGACCGGGAGCTGCTGAAGGAGCGTTTCTCCGACATCTGCCAGGTGCATGTGATGGGTGAAGGCTTTACCTGGGACACGCAGGACCGCGAGCGCGACATCGCCGCCGCGCGGCGTGCCTGGGACAAGGCAAAGGAGCTGATCCGTGACCCCGAGAACCGCATGGTGCTGCTCGACGAGCTCAACATCGCGCTGCGCTACGACTATCTCGACGCAGAGGAGATCGCCGATTTCCTGCTCACCGAAAAACCCGAGATGACGCATGTTGTCATCACCGGCCGCAACGCCCCGGACCGGCTGATCGACGTGGCCGATCTGGTGACGGAGATGAAGGAGATCAAGCATCCCTTCCGCAAGCAAGGCATCGCAGCCCAGCCCGGCGTCGAGTTCTGAGCTCAGGTGGTGAGATTGGAGGAACTAAACTGGAGATTTTCAGAGTTTGAAGAAGACCACCTTTGAAACCCGCGCGACCAGCTGTGTCTGGCTCTTCACGCCAAGCCGTGCCATGGCGCCCTTGATGTATTGTCTGGCTGTGCTTTCCTGAACGCCCATCGATTGAGCGGCTTCGCGGAGGCTGTGACCCGATACCAGCTTCATTGTCAGCTCGGCTTGCCGGATCGACAGACCGAAGATTGCGCGCACTACGTCTGTTTTCGGCATCTGCTGTGCGCTGAAGCGCGGCGCGAAAAGGACATTCATCTGCGTGCCCGCAGGCTGCACCCAAGAAAGAAGACGCACATCTTCACTGAGGCGCACCAGAATTGTCGGAACCAGCTGTCCATCCTGCGCCAGGCAATTGAACGCAGAGCTTTTTACATCCCCGGATTGCAGACACGTGTTGGCGATCTTCATTATTGGAACGCCCTCGACGTCCTGAAGGCGTAGAATTTTTCCGACGCCGATATCCGGCAGGATCTCTGCCGCGACCTCATTGTGCTTTAGAACGAACCCCCTTTCATCCAGCGCGATCCAACCGACACCGGTCTTGTCGAACGCGCCGAGCGCAGAGCTCTGCAGATCATGAGACTCGGTCAGTGCGTGATCCAACTCGATGGCATTCCCGATATGGGGTGCCAGAAGTTCGAGAAGCGACCTCTCCGCCTCGTTGAAGGGCTGCGCTTCTCTGCCTCGCATGAGCGCAAAAAAGCTCAGATACTTCTGGCCACTGCTCAAACCGACACAGAGGGTGTACTCTATGTCGACCTTTGACAGTACCTCGAGATAGACGTCTGTATCCCTGAAGTCTTGATCTTCCATGAACTCCCGGCAATGTGTCGGACGAAATGGTTGTTTCAGCATCTGAGCGACCCGCGGATCGTTTGGGACGTGCCCCGTATAGACCTCGTAGTCTGTTGGAGAGATGTCATAACCTGCGACCGCATCCATCAGGATCTTGCCGGTAGCGAGATCCATGATACCGATATGTGCCCCGTTCGACTCGAAGAGTTCCGCCATGTTCTTCAAGAACTCCGTCCAATTATCGGGTTCCAGTGGAGCTCTGTATAGGCGGTTCAGAACCTCCAGAATATTCTTGAGGGAAGGATTGAAGGGATTATTCTCTTGGGCGAACTCATTATCCCAAGTGAGGACCTTCCCTTTCACTTGAACCCCCATCCTTTTGGCCTCACAACAGATTAACATTCAAACACGGCATTCGGATTTCACCGAAACCAATTGCGCTCATTACACGCGATATTATTTTCGATACCCGCACGAGACCGGTCCGGATGCTGGGTGATTTCCAGTCTGACTCAGCTTATATGCGTTCCACCGGAACAGCGCATATTCAAGGTCGAGGTTAATGCCTAGATCGAAATTTTTGGTTGTCTGTTGGGCGTGTCATAAAAAACACGCTGACGTTGCGGAAACCATTGGGAAGGGGCTATCTCATGGATATTGCTTCATTTTTGACAATTTTAAGGCATAAAAAAGGCCATCATGTAACGCAGCCAACTTGCCGCTGGAAGAAAGCGCCTACTGCAAATTAACCGCCAATCTCCGTCGCGCTTCCCGAATACCGATCTTGCGCTCAAATAGAGAAGGCGACTCAGATTTTGAGGCAACACAATTCAAAACCAGATTCGCAAAGCTGACGTTGCGGCACGTATGAGGTAAAGCTTTGTTAGAGGTGGTACTACACTTTGAAATCTTCGCGATACAGAGATCATATTTCTTCTTTCTGGCATCATATCACTACCATACGGTAGTTGCTTCACGAGGAATATTTTCGGAATGTCCGCGTTACCGAGCTTGGTGGTTTCCATCCTCGGCAAAAAACCGAAAACAAACTCTCGAGGGATAATTTTCATGAAAATGCTAATCGTGGGCGTCTCTGCCCTGACGATAC
>JBBSNW010000044.1:0-43157 GCA_038260405.1 Rhodobacterales bacterium
ATTCCTTGAGCTCGACTCGGCCTTCCATCTTGTAGCCGACGTCGATGATGGCTTGTCCCGCTTCGATCGCGATGACCTTGCCTTTGACAACCGAACCTTCGTCCGGAGTGTCCATTTCGAAGCTTTCGTTCAGGAGGGCTTCGAATTCCTCCATGGATGCTTTAGCGCACATACGGTTTTGATATCCTATCTACTTCAGTTTTCTGGCCGCGCGGTTGTCTCCGCCGGTCTTGGGATTGGTCTTGAGCCGCCGCAAAACATAAAGAGGGCCGGTGGTGTTCCGACCCTGCCTGTATTTCCTGTTTCGCGGCATTATTCGCCTTGTCGACGGAGGCGCTATACCGCTTGAGCGCCTGCAAGGCAAGGCTGCAATGCGTGGAACGGGGCTCGGGCACTGTCAGAGCGTGCCGGTGAGGTCGTCATGCGATCTGCCTCTTTGGGCGTGTACGCGCATCGCCGGCACGGCCGCGCAGTTTCCGAACCCGCAATCCTTTACTATCAGAGATGATTCATGGTGCGGATCGGCATCACCTTGTCAGGGCACGATCCGCAAAAGTCGATGGAATGCCGCCGTACGTCCTGAAAAAACCCAATTTTCAGGTGAATTTACACAACCTTCGCGATTATTTGCCTAGGCGACACAACTAATCACTTTTCAACCTTAAGGATGTGTATTAACTATTTATTCATGGTTGCTGGGTTGGGGGCACCGACACAAGGAATCGACACTATGTCACGGCAGATCAGATCTCTCCCGATTGACCAGTTCTCTGTTGATGAGTTGATAAATACTCCGAATGCGCGCCCTGTAAACGCGTGGCGGAACACCGATGCGCACGTAAATCTGCGGGAGTCCGGCGAAGAACCCGAAGTCTCGGACAAGCTGTTCGACCGGCTCGACACGCAGATGGACGCGCTCATGAAGAACAGCGCCGTCACCACGGCGCATATGGATCTCGTGCTGCTGCACGGGAAGAATATCGGTCTTTCTCCGATTTTCGACCGGATCGGTGAGGTTTTCCATTCTCTGGATGTACATCGCTCGAAGGCTCTGGCCTTTCGCGCCGCGAGCCAGAGCGTCGGGCACAAGACGGTTTTCGCAATCGATCTCGATGCGCTTGGTCACATCGACAAGGCGGTTCCGAAGCTCATGCACCTGCGCAGGCTCAATCCGCTGCTGTCGGTCGTTCTCATGTCCGCACATTTCAAGCGGGACGATCTGTCCAGCGAACGCAAGGCCATCGCGGACGCATCGATCCGTCTTCCTGCCAACGCGTCGGGAATCCTGCGCGGCATCGGATATGCGGTGAACAACGCCCGCAGGCGTCAGGGCCTCTGAGCCCCTGCGGCCCGCCCGGATCTGGGCGGGCTTCACGACTTCCCCGGACGTGCATCAGCGATTTGCGCACCTTATGTATATACATAAAGTTCAGGTCCGGTCGGACGGACGGAACACTTGTCGCGAAATTCTCACCGCATCCGTTTAGCGATAGGGCCAATCAACCCGGCGGCCACATCATCTGAAAACCATCGAATTTCAGATTTCCTGTCCGTCAGGAACCACGGCTGGCTAAAACCATGCCCGGGTTCGAGGGCGCTGGCTCTCGATGCGCAATCAGACCGCGCCAAGCGCCTGATTCACCGCGGCAATGGCCTGCGCGACAGCCGCGTCGATGTCGAGGTCCGATGTGTCGATCTGCACCGCATCCCCGGCGGGACGCAGCGGCGCCTCGATGCGGCCCATGTCGCGCGCATCGCGCTCCTTTACGTCCGCGAGCACCCGGTCATAGCCGATGTCCACGCCCGCCTCGGTCAGCTCGGCAAAGCGGCGCCGGGCGCGCACCTCGGCGCTTGCGGTGACGAACAGCTTGGCCTCGGCTTCGGGGCAGATGACCGTACCGATATCGCGCCCGTCGAGCACCGCCCCACCCGACCGGCGGGCAAAGGCACGCTGGAAATCCACCAATTCCGCGCGCACATCCGGCATCACGGCGACCCGCGAGGCGGCCTGCGCCACGGCGGGCGTACGCAGATCGTCGGCCTCGAGATCCCGGGCCATCAGCGCGCGCGCCGCGTCGAGCGCGGGCACGCCATCCAGCATCCGCCGTCCCACTGCCCGGTAGAGCAGCCCGGTATCGAGATGCGCATAGCCGAAATGTTCCGCCACGGCCTTGGAGATCGTGCCCTTGCCCGCCGCCGCCGGTCCGTCGATTGCGATCGTGAACGCCATGTCCAACCCTCGTCCTGCTGCCCTGTCAGGGCTCTTCATCCGTGCCGCCAAACCGCGGGCCGCAATAGGTGCCGACCGTCCAGTGCGGCGGATCACCCAATTCTACAGACAGAGGCAAGCTCTGCCAATTGCGCATCAGATCTCGCCAAAACCGCGCTGAAACCGATGCATATTCCCACGTGACCCGGCAACCCGGCATGCCCTAGACGGCGCGCGTGCCACTTCCCATGACACGGCGGCCGTCACGAACCAGTCCGCTCGATCCGCGCACCAAGCGCGGCCATCAAGGGCTCGAAGATTGGAAAGGAGGTGGCGATTGGCCCGCCATCATCCACCGAGACCGGCTTTTGAGACGCCATGCCAAGGATCAGAAAGGACATGGCGATGCGATGGTCGAGATGGCTCTGCACCGTCTCGCCCCCCGCCACGCTGCCCGGACCGCGGCCGGTGACGATCCACCAGTCATCGCCCTCCTGCACGGCCACGCCATTGGCTCGCAGACCCGTCGCCATCGCGTCGATCCTGTCGCTTTCCTTGACACGCAACTCCTTCACGCCGCGCATCACCGTGTCGCCACTCGCAAAGGCGGCGACCACGGACAGCACCGGATATTCGTCGATCATCGAGGCGGCACGGTCCGGCGGCACCTCGACCCCCGTCATGTCGGGCGAGAACCGCGCGCGCAGATCGGCGACCGGCTCGCCCCCCTCCTCGCGCATGTTCTCGAAGGCCAGATCCGCGCCCATCTCCCGCAAGGTTGTGAAAAGCCCTGCCCGGGTAGGGTTGAGGCCGATATTGGGCACGAGAACATCCGAGCCCTCGACCAGCAGCGCGGCACAGACCGGAAAGGCCGCCGAACTCGGATCCCGCGGCACCACGATGGTCTGCGGCGTCAGCTCGGGCTGCCCCTTCAGGGTGATCACCCGGCCTTCATTGGTCGCTTCGGTGGAAATCACGGCGCCAAAGCCTGCCAGCATCCGCTCGGAATGATCACGCGTCGCCTCGCGTTCGATCACCACCGTCTCTCCGGGTGCGTTGAGACCGGCAAGAAGCACCGCAGATTTCACCTGTGCCGAGGGCACGGGCACGGTATAGCGCACCGGCAGCGCATCGCGCGCACCGATCACCGTCATCGGCAACCGACCGCCCGAGCGCCCGTAGGCTTGCGTTCCGAACAGCGCCAGCGGATCGGTGACACGCGCCATCGGACGCTTGTTGAGCGAGGCATCGCCAGTGAAGGTCGCGGTGATCGGCGAGGTCGCCATCGCCCCCATGATGAGCCGCACACCGGTGCCGGAATTGCCGCAATCGATCACGTTGTCAGGCTCGGCGAAGCCACCGACGCCGACGCCCTGCACCGTCCACACACCCCCGCCATGGTCCGTGACCTCTGCCCCGAAGGCCCGCATGGCGCGCCCCGTATCGATCACGTCCTGCCCTTCGAGCAGCCCGGTGATATGCGTCTGACCGACCGCCATCGCGCCCAGGATCAGCGAGCGGTGCGAGATCGATTTGTCGCCGGGCACATGCGCCTCGCCCGTGAGCGGGCCGGCGCGGTGCGCAGTCATCGGGATCGGCTTGCCATGTGCAGACATCTGAAATTCTCCGTGGTTCGCGCGCGTGATAGCAATGCCGCGGAGCTGCGTCCATCGCTGGCCGCCGCTTCTCTTTCAAAGTGATCCGAATTCACATCCGCGCAGCCTGCCGGAACCGCGCGCCGCTCCGCCATTCATCTTGCCGAATAAACTCCCGCCGGAGGCTCCCGCCCTCACATCCTGCGGAAGGTCAGATAGTGGGGCACACGGCCTTCGCGCAGTGCCTTTTGCTCGTAGCGGGTCGAGATCCAGTCGCTCCAGGGCGCGCGCCAGTCGGTCGGTCCTTCGGCGAGCCATTCGAACCCGGCCTTCGGCACTTCCTGCAGCGTCTGGCGGACGTAATCGGGAATATCCGTCGCCACACGGAACTCCGCCCCGGGTTTCAGCGCACGGTGCAGTGGTTCCAGAAATTCCGGCGTGACGAAGCGGCGGCGGTGGTGGCGTTTCTTCGGCCAGGGATCGGGATAGAGCAGAAAAGCCTTCTCGAACGTCTCCGCAGGCACGACGTCGAAGAGGTTGCGCACGTCGCCGGGATAGATCCGCAGGTTCTCTACCTCGGCCTTGCGCACCTTGCCCAGAAGCATCGCGACCCCGTTGATGAAGGGCTCGCAGCCGACCAGACCGATACCGGGGTTGGAGGCCGCCTGATGCACGACATGCTCTCCCCCGCCAAAGCCGATTTCCAGCCAGAGCGTCTTGGCGCCGAGAGTCCTGGACAGATCGATCGGCGTGCGGTCGGGGTTCTCCTCCCAGCCGATGGGTCCGGGGGAGAGCGCCACGAGATCCTCGTCAAGATAGGATTCCTGCGCCGGGCGCAGGGCCTTGCCCTTGAAGCGGCCATAGAAGTTGCGCCAGGGGGCGCCCGATGGGTGCGTGTCTTTGTCCATGCCGAGCCGTTTAAAGCCGCCATTGCCGACGCGCAACCGGATCAGGGGGCGATGAGGATGCTGCCGAGCACTTCGAGTTCGTCCGAACCCTGCGCCGCACGGACCACGAGCACTTCGCCCGAACGTGTGCCGCGGCCGGTCAGCGCGGTGATGTTCACCTGATGCGTGACGACGAGGATGCGGCCCTCACGCTCCGCGATCTCGGCCCGCGCGGCGTCGGTCTGCGCGGCCTGTCCAGTGGCGTCGCGAAAGAACGAGTTGAACGCCGGGACTTCGCTCACCGGCCCGAGATCCAGCAGCAGAGCCGTGTCGCGGCAGCGGCACCACTGGCTGGTGAGGATGGAATCGAAGCCGATCCCGCGCTCTCGGAAGGCCGCGCCGATCTCCTGCGCCTGCGCGCGGCCCGCCGCACTGAGATTGCGCTGCGTGCTGCAATCTTCAAGCGTGAACTCCGCGGGATCGCCCAAGCCGGGCGCCAGGGCATGGCGCATCAGCACAAAGGCGCCGGGCTGGTCCAGCGCGTCCCAGTCGTTCGCCAGCGTCTGCCCCGGCCAGAGCAGGCAGGCCAGCAGCAGCAGGCTTCGAATCTGTGCCGCAATCGCTTTGAGTGTCATGGCGCTGTTCCCTCCCTGCCTGTCGCTCTGCCTGAGAAACTAGGGCGGCGATGGATCGCGCCAAAGGAAAAGGGCGCCGCAATACGACGCCCTTCTCAGAAACCGTGTAAGTTACTGTCCTAGATCGCCTTTTGCAGCGCGTCCGCCAGATCGGTGCGTTCCCAGGAAAAGCCGCCATCGGCCTCGGGTGCGCGGCCGAAATGGCCATAGGCCGCGGTGCGCGCATAGATCGGCTTGTTGAGCTCGAGATGCGTGCGGATGCCGCGCGGCGTCAGGTCCATGACCTTGGGGATCGCGCGTTCGATCTGAGCCGGGTCCAGCGCGCCGGTTCCGTGCAGATCGGCATAGATCGACAGCGGACGGGCCACGCCGATCGCGTAGGAAAGCTGGATCGTGCAGCGTTCCGCCATGCCGGCCGCAACGACGTTCTTGGCAAGGTAGCGCGCGGCATAGGCTGCCGAGCGGTCCACCTTGGTCGGATCCTTGCCGGAGAAGGCACCGCCGCCATGCGGCGCCGCGCCGCCATAGGTGTCGACGATGATCTTGCGGCCCGTGAGGCCCGCATCGCCATCGGGTCCACCGATGACGAAAGTGCCGGTCGGGTTCACCCACCATTCCGTGTCCTCGGTGATCCATCCGTCAGGCAGGACCTCGTGGATGTAGGGCTCGACGATGGCGCGGATGTCGTCCGAGGTCTGACGCTCGTCGGCATGCTGGGTCGAGAGCACGATCTGCGTCACGCCCACCGGTTTGCCGTTCTCGTAACGCACGGTGAGCTGGGATTTCGCATCCGGACGCAGCAGCGGCTCGGTCCCGTCCTTGCGCACCTCGGCGAGGCGCCGCAGGATCGCGTGCGAGAACTGGATCGGCGCGGGCATGAGCGCGTCGGTCTCGTTCGTGGCATAGCCGAACATGATGCCCTGATCGCCGGCACCCTCGTCTCGGTCACCGCCCACGACACCCTGCGCGATATGCGCGGACTGCTCGTGCAGCAGGTTGGTAATCTCACAGGTAGCGTGGTGGAACTTGTCCTGCTCGTATCCGATATCCTTGATGCAGGCGCGGGCGATGTCGGGAATCGCCTCCATGTACTTTGACAGCTTGGCTGCGTCGGTCAGGCCAACCTCGCCGCCGATCACGACGCGGTTGGTGGTGGCAAAGGTCTCGCAGGCGACACGCGCCAGCGGATCTTCGGACAGAAAGGCGTCGAGGATGGAATCCGATATCCGGTCACAGACCTTGTCGGGGTGCCCCTCCGAGACGGACTCGGAAGTGAACAGGTAGGAATTACGCGCCATTGGGGAGTGCTCCGTTGGGGTCAGCCGTCACGCCAGGAAGCCGTTGTGACGGGAATTACAATGATGGGTGACTACGCTGGCCCGGCGGGGGGGTCAATGCGAATCGCGCCGCAAGGTAAACAGTGCGGTCACGCTCAGAATCAGCAGCAGTAAGAAGATCGGCAGATCCCCGGTGCGGCTGTAGAATGTGGGGGCCAGCGGCGGTGGCAGCGGCAGGTCGATATACCCCGCCTGCCCGAGCGGAATCTGTCCGAGAATGCGCCCGCCCCCGTCGATCACGGCCGATACACCGGTATTGGCGGCGCGCAGCATCGGAAGGCCCTGTTCGATGGCGCGGATGCGGGCCTGGGCCAGATGCTGAAACGGGCCGGACCATTCACCGAACCACGCGTCGTTCGTGATCTGCAGCAGCATGTCGGCCCGGCCGGGCGCGCCATGCACATCCTGCGGAAAGACCGCCTCGTAACAGATCAGCGGCACGGCGCTGCCCAGCGGCCCGAGGTCGAGCAGTGCAGGCCCCGGCCCGGGCGCAAAGCCGCCATCGGCGCGGGCAGCAAGTCCAAGGATGTTGAACCGCGCAAAGAGGCTCGCCCAAGGCATGTATTCGCCAAATGGCACGAGGTGATGCTTGTCGTAGAGCTGGGTGATCGCGCCATCCGGCCCCGTGACCACGAGAGTGTTGAAATAGTCGCCGTCCTCTTCGCGCTGCACCCCGACGATGACGGGGGTAGTCGGACCGGCGGCGTCCGAGATTACGGCCAGAGCCTCGTCCGCATAGGCGAGCAGCATCGGCAGCGAGGTTTCGGGCCAGATGGTGAGCGCGGGAGGCGGGCTGTCCGGCGCGGGTGGTGCGGCAGTGAAATCGACCTGGCGGTCAAAGAACATCTGCGCCTTGGCGCGGTCCCACTTTTCCTCCTGCGGCGCGTTCGGCTGGATCAGTCGGATTGTCGGGCGCTCCGCAAGATCGGATTGCGGCGGCGTGAGCCAGTGCCCGCCGCCAAGCAGCAGCGCCGCGAGCGCCAATGCAGCGAGAGCGGGGATCATCCGACGGTCTGTGAGTGCCTGCGCCGTGAGCGCGGCCAGAGCCAGCGTGAGAAGGCCCAGACCATGCGGGCCAAAAACCGAGACCCACTGGATCGCCGGTGACGGCGCCCAGAGGTAGGAGACATGCGCCCAGGGAAACCCGGTCAGCACATGGGCCCGCGCGAGTTCCGCCAAGGCCCAGAATGGGACAAGGGCATAAAGCCGCCCGACCCTGGCGGCGCCCCAGAAGGCCAGCGCCCAGAACAGCGCGAGGCCAGCCGCAATGCCGAACAGCGCAAAGGGTGCCATCCAGCCGGTGGCAGCGGCATCCACCGCGAACGGTTCGACGATCCAGCTGAGGCCGAATCCGAAATAACCTACGCCAAAGGTCCAGCCGACCCCGGTCCAGCCCGAGGGCAGACAGCGGACCAGTGCGAAGATTGCCACCAGTCCGGCAAAGGCGGCGGCCCAGAGATCGTAGGGAGCCTGTCCCAGCGCAAAGACAGCCCCGGCGGCGAGCGCGAGGGGCAGCCTAGCCCATAGCGGCAGGCGCGCGACCCCGGATCGGGTCGCAGTTTGTGACATGTCAGACACGGCCCGCCTCGGCAGCGGCGGAGGCAGCCGCCGCCGCGGTTGTTCCCGGGCTTCCGGGCATGCGCACACGCAGGCGCTTGATCCGGCGGGGATCGGCATCGACCACTTCGAATTCCAGCCCCGACGGATGCGGCACCATTTCGCCGCGCGCAGGCACATGACCCGAGAGCACGAAAACCAGACCGCCCAGCGTGTCGATCTCCTCGCCGTCGATGTCTTCGTCATCTGTCAGCTGCATGCCGATCTCGGACTCGAATTCCTCGAGCGGGGTCGTCGCGAGCGCGAGGTAGCAGCCGGATTTCTCCTGCGTGAAGTTCTTGCCCTCGTCGGTATCGTGCTCGTCCTCGATCTGGCCGATGACCTGTTCAATCAGATCCTCGATGGTGACGAGACCATCCACGCCACCGTATTCGTCGATCACCAGAGCCATGTGCCGCCGTTCGGTCTGCATCTTGGTCAGCAGCACGCCGATCGGCATGGAGGGCGGCACGAAGAGCAGTGGGCGCAGGATCTTGGTCAGTTCGAACGCGGTACCGGCCCCGTTGAAGCCGTGCATCAGTGCGAAATCCTTGAGATGCGCCATGCCGACGGGTGTGTCGAGCGTGCCGTTATAGACCGGCAGGCGCGTCAGGCCGCTTTCGCGGAACACCTTGACCAGTTCATCCTTGGAGATGGTGTCGGGAACCGAGATGATTTCCGCCCTCGGCAGGGCCACATCCTCGACCCGCATCCGGCGCAGGTTGATCATGCCATGTGTCGGCGTAGGCGGGGCACTGTGGGCCGCACCGTTGACTTGCGGCGTTATGCCGTCACCGGGGGTCAGAACCCCCACGATCCGGCGGAAAAATCCTACCGATTTGTTATCCTGTTCCTCATCCTGCGCGCTTTGCGCTGCGTTAGAAGAACCGTCGCTGTCGCCCATCTTGTCCCTGTCCAAATCGGTCGTGCATCCGGCACACCCGTTCATATATCCTCGTTTACTGGTCCCTATATGGGTCGTCGATACCCATTTTGCCAAGTATGGCGGTTTCAAGCCCTTCCATGAGCGTGGCATCGCCGTCACGGACATGGTCATATCCGAGCAGATGTAAAACCCCGTGTATGACCAGGTGCGACACATGGTCAGATACGGATCTGCCCGATTCCGAGGCCTCTCGCGCGCAGGTTTCCCAGGCGATCGCGATATCCCCAAGGCTTTCCGGCTCTTCCACGTCGCCATCCGGCGCCTCGGGGGGCTCGCCCTCCACCTCTGCCGACAGATCCCAGGCGGGCCAGCTCAGGACGTTGGTCGGCACCGGCTTGCCGCGGAAATCGGCGTTGAGCGTCGCGATGCGGGCATCGTCGCAGGCCAGCACCGCAATCTCGTGGCCTTGCGGATCGAGCCCGAGATGGACGAGCGCCGCCCGCGCGGCGGTCTCGGCCAGGGTTTCGAAGGCGATGCCATTCCAGCGCTCATCCTCGAGGATGGTGTCGGTCAGCATCGCGGCCATGTCGGGAGCGTCACGCACTCCCGGTATCCTTTTCATATGCCTCGATGATAGCTGCGACCAGCGGGTGACGCACCACGTCCTTGGACGTGAAGTAGTTGAAGCTGATCTTCGGGATACCCGCCAGCAGCCGTTCGGCATCCTGCAGACCCGAGGGAACGCCGCGCGGCAGGTCGATCTGGGTCCGGTCGCCGGTGATCACCATGCGCGACCCTTCGCCGAGTCGCGTGAGGAACATCTTCATCTGCATCGTGGTCGCGTTCTGCGCCTCGTCGAGCACAACGAAGGCATTGGCGAGCGTGCGGCCGCGCATGAAGGCGAGCGGTGCGATCTCGATCACCTTCTCCTCGCGCAGCTTCCCGAGCTGCTTGCCGGGCAGGAAGTCGTTGAGCGCGTCATAAAGCGGCTGCATGTAGGGATCGACCTTGTCCTCCATCGCGCCGGGCAGGAAGCCGAGCTTTTCGCCCGCTTCCACGGCGGGACGCGACAGGATGATCTTGTCGACCATGCCGTTGATGAACATGTTCACGCCCACAGCGACGGCAAGATACGTCTTGCCGGTGCCGGCTGGGCCGATGCCGAAGGCGAGTTCGTTCTGGAACAGCGCCCGGACATAGGCCTTTTGCGCGTCGGTGCGCGGCTCGACCAGCTTGCGGCGGGTTTTGATCTCGACCTTGCCGCCCGAGAACATCTCGAGCTGGGTGTCCGCGGTCTGCACCGGTTCTTCGGGCGCCATGCGGAATTCGCGGTCGATGTCGCCCTGCCCCACGCTGCGACCCTGTTCGAGGCGCGTATAGAGGGCGTTCAGCACCTCCTTCGCCTCGGTCTGCGCGGCAGCTTCACCATAGATGGTGAGAATGTTGCCGCGGCGCAGGATCTGCACACCGAGACGCGTCTCGATATCGGTCAGGTTGCGGTCGAACTCGCCACAGAGCTCGATCAGCAAGCGGTTGTCAGGAAATTCGAGGCTGGCTTCGGTCAGGGTGCCTGTGGTCACGCATGTCTCCAAGCTTGCGGTTCCGGGGAATGGTGCCAAGCCCGGCGGGGCAAGGCAAGCGAATGCCGACGGATGGCAGGGTCGAAATGGCAAAAGGCCGCGCAGCGGGCAGCTGCACGTCCTTAAGTATGGACATATTGCCCAAGATTCTAGAGCGGGTCGCCGATGATATCGGCCGACCCCTGCTTGAAATCGCCGGTGGCGATGGTTGGCGGTGCGACGCCGGAACAGACCGGCTTGCCATACTTGTCGAGTCGCCCCGACAGATAGTCATCGATAATCCAGTGATCGCAGCCATTGGGATTGACCCAGATGCCGGGAACGTAGCGTTCGCCGCGGATGGTGTGCGTGTTCTGAGTGGATATGATCGGTGTGCTTGCGTCGAGGGCGTCCCGGCTCTCGGCATTGGCCGGTGCGGGCGCGATGACCGATAGGCCCAGAATACTGACAAGCGCCGTGACCGACGAAACGGATCGAACGGCTTTAGAAATACAACTTGCCACTGCCTCTGTCCCTCTCGTTTTTCCTGCAGAACACCGCGCGCAAAAGGACACGTCAGCGCAAACTGATTACATTCAGCACTTTAGCAAACAAAAGGCTGCTGTGAAGAAAAAGCCACCAGATATTGTGGCTATTTGGGAAACGTTGACTAGCTGAAGCCGATATTGCCCGAATTTCCGTGCAAGATCGGAGGATCTTCAGGGATTTGTACTGAGAATTCGACGCGTATTGGCGATCGTTTCGCCGGATGATCCGGCCGGAATCAGATCAGCACACCCTTGAGCGAATTTCGGGCGCTTTCGGTGATTCTCACCCGCGCCATATCGCCGGGACGGGCATCGGGTGCCATCACATGCACCGCATGCTGATATTCGGATTTGCCGCCCATCTGCCCTTCGAGCCTGCCGGGCTTTTCGAACAGGACGGTCAGGTCGCGGCCGACCATCGATTCCTGCACAGCCTGCTGCTGTCGTGTGATGCGTGCCTGAAGGCGCTGCAGACGCTCGTCCTTCACGTCCTCGTCCACCTGCGCGCGCTCGGCGGCAGGCGTGCCGGGACGGGTCGAATACTTGAAGGTATAGGCCGAACCGTAACCCACTGCATCGATGAGATCGAGGGTGGCCTGAAAATCCTCTTCCGTCTCTTCCGGGAAACCCACGATGAAATCGCCCGACAGAAGCATGTCGGGCCGCGCGGCGCGCAGACGTTCGATCAGCCGCAGATAGCTTTCGGCGGTGTGACTGCGGTTCATACGCTTGAGGATCCTGTCGCTGCCCGACTGCACCGGCAGGTGCAGGTACGGCATGAGCTTGGGACATGTGCCATGCGCCTCGATCAGATCATCGGTCATGTCGTTGGGGTGGCTCGTTGTGAAACGGATCCGCTCAAGCCCGTCGACATCGTTGAGCGCCCAGATCAGTTGCGCCAGCGTCCAGTCGCCGCCCTCGCCCGCACCGTGATAGGCGTTCACGTTCTGGCCCAGCAGGGTAAGGTCGCGCACGCCGCGCTCCACCAGATCCCGGGCTTCGGTGAGGATGCGATCGACCGGGCGGCTGACCTCGGCGCCGCGGGTATAGGGCACGACGCAGAAGGCGCAGAACTTGTCGCAGCCTTCCTGCACGGTCAGAAAGGCCGCCGGAGCACGGCGCGCCTTGGGGCGGGCCTTCAAGGCCTCGAACTTGTCCTCTTCGGGAAAATCGGTGTCGAGCGCGCGGATGCCGGTCTGCACCTGCGCCTCCATCTGAGGCAGGCGGTGGTAGCTTTGCGGCCCGACGACCAGATCGACGAGCGGCTGGCGGCGCATGATCTCGGCGCCTTCGGCCTGTGCCACGCAGCCCGCAACGCCGATCTTGAGGCCCGGATTGGCCTCCTTGAGCGACCGGTAGCGGCCGAGTTCGGAATAGACCTTTTCCGCCGCCCGCTCGCGGATGTGGCAGGTGTTGAGAAGGATCATGTCGGCATCTTCGGGCGTATCGGTCGCCACGTAGCCCTGCCCGCCCAGCGCCTCGGACATGCGCTCGGAGTCATAGACGTTCATCTGGCAGCCATAGGTCTTGATGAACAGCTTCTTGGGCGCGGTCATGGGCGTTGCCTCCGGGTGCGGGTTCAAAGGCGGGCCATAGCGCGAAATGGGGTGTCGTCTCAATGCGATATTTTGGCGGAGCGGGACCGTTCGGCGGGGCTTGCCCGGAAAGTCGCCCTGTTGAGCGTTGTTGCGCAGGGTGGAAAAGCGCCACGAGAATGCCGCAATGGACAGTATACCGCCTTGCAATAGACACAAAATTCATTGATTCTTCCGTAAGTTGCGCGGCAGAGGATGACATGCGGTATTCAGGGCTGAACGACTATCTGTCTCGCGGGGCGGCATCGCTGGCAAACGGGCCGGTGGCGCTGATCTTTGCCGAAGACGACGTCGAAATCGACACCACCCTGCGCCATCACCACCAAGGCGGTTTCCGCACGGTGGTCGCGTTCATGCCGACCGTCTTCGAGCTGCCCCCAGATCTGCGCGACAGCGTGCATCGCGTGGACTATACCCCAAGCGGCGAAGGCGCGGTCGAGGCGGCGGTCAATGCCGTGATCGAGGCGGCGCCCGGAGCCTGGCTATATTACTGCTTCAACGCGGAATACCTGTTTCATCCGTTCTGCGAGACGCGCGTCATCGGTGAGATGCTGGCCTTTCATGCCGAAGAGCGGCGCGATGCGATGCTGTGTTACGTCATCGACCTTTATGCGGGCGATCTTGGCACCCATCCCGACGCCGTATCGCTAGACGAAGCCTTCATCGACCGGTCGGGATATTATGCCCAGAAGCGGCTGGATGCGGCCAACCACGATCATCCGAAAGAGCGGCAGCTCGACTTTCTCGGCGGATTGCGCTGGCGATACGAGGAGCACGTGCCGCAGGATCGGCGCAAGATCGACCGGATCGCGCTGTTTCGGGCCAAACCGGGGCTGCGGCTGCGGGCCGATCACACCTTCGACGACGAGGAATACAACACCTACGCCTGCCCCTGGCACAACAACCTCACCTCGGCCATCGTGTCGTTCCGGACCGCGAAGGCGCTCAAGCGCAATCCCGGTTCGACCTTCGATATCAAGAGCTTCCGCTGGCACAATTCGATTCCGTTCGAATGGCATTCGCGCCAGCTGCTCGATCTGGGACTGATGGAGCCGGGCCAATGGTTCTGAGGTACCGGACAGCGGGCTCGTGTCGCCCTCGCAAGGTCGAAGCCGTGCCTGCGACAAAATCCGTGAGCCAAGGAGCTTCCCTCGCAAGATGAAGATCTCCGTCCGCTATCCCGCCCTCAGGAACTGCCCCCTGCTCGATGACATGACGCCGCAGGAAAAGGCCGCGTTTCTGGACCAGTGCATCGTGAAATACCACAGCAAGGCGACCGAAGTCCTGACCCAGGGCGAACATGCGCCGGGCTTTTTCATCATCGCCTCGGGCACCGTGGAAATCTCCTACATCTCTGCGGATGGACACCGGGCCATCATCACGCATCTCGGCCCGGGCGAGGCGCTGGGAGAGGCCGAAATCATCGCGCAACTGCCCTGCGCGGCCAGTGCGGTGGTGCATGCCGACACGGTCACGCTGCTCTGCACCGGCGCTCTTGTCCGCCAGACGATGAAATCCGAGATCTTCGTGCGGAACGTGTCGCGCTCTTATGTGGGACGCATGCTGCGCGACAACCAGTTCAAGACGGTCGACCAGTTCCAGCCTGTGGAGCAGCGGATCAGCAGTTATCTGTGGCACCTCTCGACCGCCGGTCCGGTGGTGCGAATCAGCCAATCCTACCTCGCCAATGTTGTCGGCTGCTCGCGCCAGACGGTGAACCGGGTCCTCGGCCGGCTGCGGGATGACGGGCTGATCGCCATTCGGAAGGAAGAGATCGAGATCCTCGATCCCGTCGCGCTGGCATCGCAACAGAGGCATACTGCCTGAAGTCCTGGCATATCGCGAGACTGGAAAGCGTTAAAAAGCAGGAAGGCGGATCCTGGTCAGGCACCGGGATCCGCCTCATCTAAAAATGGCACTCATCAATCTTGTAAAATATCACTCATCACTAAGACTGCGTGTAGACGATCCAATGCCGTGCCCCATGTCGCCAAGGCGACTCCGAGCGGGTGATGGCGGTAAAAAATTGCGCGAGCGGTGCGGTTGGGGGACGGAACTGTTCCCTGTATGCCTTGGAATTGTTACTTAACGCGCAATCTGCGCCGCGGAACGCGGTGCAGCACGGCCTGTCGTGATCAGCACCGGACGCTGAAGATTTCAACTGACGGAATCGGACCGCGGGACGCCAGCGGCGCCCCTGCACGCGATCAAACAGAATTCAGAGGTTCTCGTATTGCGGCATGCCGAGGACGTGGAAGCCGCCATCGACATGCAGGATCTCTCCGGTCGTGCAGGCGCCCGCGTCGGATACGAGGTAGACCGCCGTGCCGCCCACGGCCTCGAGGGTCGCATTGGCGCGCAGCGGCGCGTTCATGTCGGTGTGCTTGTAGGTCTTGCGTGCGCCGCCGATGGCCGCACCCGCGAGCGTCTTCATCGGGCCGGGGCTGATCGCGTTCACGCGGATGCCTTCGGGACCGAGATCATTGGCCAGATAACGCGTCGCCGCCTCGAGCGCGGCCTTGGCGACACCCATCACGTTGTAATTCGGCACGACCTTGTTGGAGCCCTGATAGGTCAGGGTGAGCAGCGTCCCGCCATTTTCCACCATGAGCGGATGCGCCCGCCGGGCGACCTCGACAAAGCTGTAGGCCGAAATATCCATCGTTTTCTTGAAATTCAGGCGCGACGTGTCGAGGAAACGCCCGGTCAGCTCCGACTTGTCCGAAAAGGCGATGGCATGGACCACGAAATCGATCGTGGGCCAGCGCGCGCCCAGCTGTTCGAAGGCCGCATCGAGCGAAGCATCGTCCGTCACGTCGACATCGACCATGAAATCGGACCCGACGCTTTCGGCAAGCGGCCTGAGCCGCGTCCCGAAGGCCTCGCCCTGATAGGTGAAGGCCAGTTCGGCCCCTGCCCCGGCCAGCGCTTTCGCGATACCCCAGGCGATGGATCGCTCGTTCGCGACACCCATGACAAGCCCGCGCTTGCCCTTCAGCTGATCCGACATGTTCTTGTTCTCACCCGTGATATTTGCTGAGCAGCATGGAGCCGTTGGTGCCGCCGAACCCGAAGGAATTGGTCATCACCGTGTCGAGCCCTGCATTTTCCACAAGGCTGGTCGCAATCTCCTGCGGCTTTAGCGCCGGATCGAGCGTGTCGACGTTGATCGAAGGCGCGATGAAGTCGTCCCGCAGCATCAGCAGGCAGTAGATCGCCTCCTGCGCGCCTGTGGCACCCTGGCTGTGGCCCGTCATCGACTTGGTCGAGCTCACGGGCGGCGTCGTGCCTTCGCCGAAGACGCGGCGCACCGCCTCGATCTCGCCGACGTCACCGACGGGGGTCGAGGTACCATGCGCGTTGATGTAGCCGACCTTGCGGTCCTTGAGGCTGTCGAGAGCAAGACGCATCGCCCGCTCGCCGCCTTCGCCTGAAGGTGCCACCATGTCATGTCCGTCCGAGGTCGCCGCATAGCCGGTCACTTCGGCATAGATCTTGGCGCCCCGCGCCTTGGCATGTTCCAGCTCTTCGAGCACGAGGATGCCGCCACCGCCGGCGATGACGAATCCGTCGCGACCGGCATCGAAGGCCCGCGAGGCTTTCTCCGGCGTGTCGTTATATTTCGACGACATCGCGCCCATGGCGTCGAACAGGCAGGACAGGGTCCAGTCCAGCTCTTCGCCGCCGCCCGCGAACATCACGTCCTGCTTGCCCATCATGATCTGCTCGGCAGCATTGCCGATGCAATGCAGCGAGGTCGAGCAGGCCGAGGTGATGGAATAGTTGATGCCCTTGATCTTGTAGGCCGTGCTGAGATTGGCCGAGATCGTCGATGACATGCATTTCGGCACGGCGAACGGACCAATCCGCTTGGGCGAGCCGGAATTCAGCACGATCTGATGCGAGGCCAGCATCGCACTGGTCGAAGGCCCGCCCGACCCGGCCACAAGACCGGTCCGCGGGTTGGAGATGTCGCCCTCTTCGAGCCCGGCATCTGCGATGGCCTGGGCCATGGCGATATGGGCATAGGCGGCACCGGGCCCCATGAACCGCAGCGTGCGCTTTTCGACATGTTCAGCCACGTCCAGCTTGACGTTGCCGGCGATCTGGCTGCGGAATCCCCGCTCCGCCATGTCGGCATTGGCGGTGATGCCGGATTTACCGGCCCTCAGCGAAGCCAGCACTTCCTCTGCGTTGTTTCCGATGGATGAGACGATCCCCATTCCTGTGACGACGACGCGGCGCATGGCGCACTCCCTTGCTTTGGCGCGTCAGGTTTAGGACGGGAGGGCAGCGCGGCGCAAGCGGATACCGGGAGAAGGACCGGCATGATTGTGCTGTAGGGGATAAGACACGCAGTCTCTCGGGTTCGTCGAGTAGCACGGGACAGCCAAATCCGGCGCGCGAAGCACCGCCTGAACCGAGCTCGATGCCGTTTCCGGTCGGCGAAGCGCTGATCTGCACAGAAATGTGCAAAAGCCCCGAACGATCCCGTGCAGGGATCATACGAGGCCTCGTCGCGTGCGACTGTGTCCGTTGGGGAGCCCGGACGCGGCTCAGCTTTCGCTCAGCGCGACCTTCATGTCCTTGACCTGATAGATGACTTCGCCGTCTGCCTCGACGATGCCGTCGGCGACACCCATGGTCAGGCGACGGGTCTGGACCGCCTTGGTGAAGTCAATCTTGTAGGTCAGCATCTTGCGGTCCGGGCGTACCATGCCGGTGAGTTTCACCTCACCCACGCCCAGCGCATATCCGCGCCCCTGCCAGCCGCGCCAGCCGAGATTGAAGCCTGTGAGCTGCCACAGCCCGTCGAGCCCGAGGCAACCGGGCATGATCGGATTGCCGGGAAAGTGGCACTCGAAGAACCAGAGGTCCGGCGTGATGTCGAATTCGGCGATCACGTGGCCCTTGCCATGGGCCCCGCCGTCGCCCGAGATGTCGGTGATCCGGTCCATCATCAGCATCGGCGGTTCGGGCAGTTGGGCATTGCCGGGGCCGAACAATTCGCCCCGGGCGCATTTCAGCAGATCGTCCTTGTCGAACTGGCTCGGATAGTCGGCCATGTAAAGCGCGCCTCGTCTGTTGGTCATTTTTTCCGTCCGCTTCCTCTATCATCGGGGTCGCGCAGGGCGCAAGTCCGTGGTGCGGAGCGATTCTGACAGGCCATTCGGGCAATTTCGTTTGAAATCTGGCCCTCCGGCGCTCTATATATGTGCACATGAGTTCAAAGGACGTGCACCCGATGACACCTGACGCGGCAAATCGCGGAACCGACTGGCTGGCAAAGGCGGATCTGCGCCCAACGCGGCAACGTCTTACGCTGGCGGCGCTGCTGGTGGGGGACGGGCTGAATCGGCATGTCACCGCGGAAAGCCTGTTCGATGCCGCCAAGGAACATGGGGAGCGGGTGTCGCTGGCCACGGTCTACAATACGCTCAAGGCGTTCTGCGATGCCGGGCTGATGCAGGAAGTGACCGTCGACGGATCGAAAAGCTATTTCGACACCAACACCCACGACCATCCGCATTTCTATTGGGAAGATGACGGATCGCTGACCGACGCGCCTTCGGATCAGCTCGAGATCGCCCGCCTGCCGCAGGCCCCCGATGGTGCCGAGATCGCCAGTGTCGACGTGGTGATCCGCCTGCGCCGCAAACCGCGCTGACTTTCGCTCTCAGGTGTTTGTGGGTGGCGTGAACCACGCCGGAACTTCAGAGAGCGTCACCGGGCAAGCCGATTCAAGACAGATCGGCAAATTTTCGTGTGTTGCAACATCAGGATGGTCCTTGACCGGCACTCCGCACCAGCCATGTCCTGTCGTCCAGACATTTGTCCAGAACACCGACGGCGCCGCCGAAACCACTGAGCGCCCCACTCTTCCTTACCGTTTCTTGCCGCGCATCTGCATCGTCCGGTTGCCGCGAGGACCGGTTGCGACCGGGGTGTTGTCGCGGTTTTCGCCCGAGAGCTTGCGCCACCGCTCGAGCCGGGCCGGGTCGAGCGTGCCATCTGCGATCGCCGCCTGAACCGCGCAGCCCGGTTCGTGCGCATGCGTGCAGTCGCGAAACCGGCAGTCCGGGGCAAGTTCGGTAATCTCCGCGAACACGGCCTCGAGTCCGTCGGCGGCGTCGCTCATGTGCAGCGTGCGCATTCCGGGCGTGTCGATGACCCAGCCGCCCCCGCGGATCGCATGCAGCGAGCGCGAGGTGGTGGTATGCCGACCCTTCGCATCGCCCTCGCGGATGCCGCCGGTCTCCTGTTCCTCGCCCGCGGCCTTGTCGGCAAGGGTATTCAGCAGCGTCGACTTCCCCACCCCGGAGGAGCCGACCAGCGCCACGGTCTGCCCTGGGCCGCACCAGGGCGCCAAGGTCTCGACCGACTCGATCGCCTTGGCATTCAGGGCACAGACGGGCAGATCGCGCTGCAGCGCCTCGGCTTCCCGCAGAAACGGAACGACGCTGTCCACCTTGTCGGCCTTGGTCAGCAGGATCACCGGGCGGGTGCCGGCTTCGTTGCACAGGGCGAGATAACGCTCCAGCCGGGCAGGATTGAAATCGGCATTGCAGGAGGTGACGATGAACAGCGTGTCGACATTTGCCGCGATAAGTTGTGGCGCCCGCCCCCCTTCGGTCCGCCGCCGCAGCAGCGACGTGCGCTCCAGTCGACGGACAAGCCGGAGCGTGTCGGGCTCGGCAAGAGCCCAGTCGCCCACGGCAAAGTCCGAGGTGCTCACATGGGCGGGCAATACCGGCCTGACAGGTCCGTCAGCGCCGATCGTCGTCATCCTCGCCCGGTGCACCGTCGCCACGCGCAAGCGCAACAGCCCGGCCTCGTCCTCGGCCAGCTGATCCGCAAAGGCACTGGACCAGCCGAGTGCCTCGAGCTCTGTTTGCGCGTCTGTCTGTATCCCTGTCATGGCAACCTGAATGAATGTGGCGCCGCGCGAAAGCAAGCCTCTCCGAAGCGTGGCACCCAACTTCAGCGCGTTGAGAGCGCGGTATCGGCGCATCCGTCCGGCAGAGGCGACACGGCGGGGCCAGTGCGGAGGCACCCGCCGGAGGCGGGGGGCGACAGGAAGTGGGCGCCGAAGGCGCTCCGCGGGATCACGCCACGCGGCCCCGAGAGCCGAGGGAGAGGGCCATGCGGTCGGGAAATGCATGCACTTGTCCACTGCATGAAATTCAAGCTATTGGTGGACGATCCCGCCCCACCCCACGAAAGGCCGCACTGCATGTCCGAGATCACAGAGATTGCCGATCTCAAGCGCCTCTACCGCCGCCGGGTGCCGCGGATGTTCTACGACTATACCGAATCCGGCAGCTGGTCGGAACAGACCTTCCGCGAGAATTCGAGCGATTTCGACCAGATCTACCTGCGCCAGCGGGTCGCCGTCGACATGGCGGGCCGTACGACGCAGAGCCGGATGATCGGTCAGGACGTGACCATGCCCGTCGCACTCGCCCCGGTCGGGCTGACCGGGATGCAGCATTTCGACGGCGAGATCAAAGCCGCGCGCGCGGCCGAAAGATTCGGCGTGCCCTATTGCCTCTCCACCATGTCGATCTGCTCGATCGAGGATGTCGCCGCCCATACGAGCAAGCCCTTCTGGATGCAGGTCTACACGCTCAAGGATGACGACTATATGCAGCGGCTGTTCGACCGCGCCAAGGCGGCGCATTGTTCGGCGGCGGTGATCACGGTCGACCTGCAGGTGATGGGCCAGCGGCACAAGGACATCCGGAACGGCCTCTCGGCCCCGCCGAAGCTCACGCCGCGCTCGGTCGCCAACATGATGACCAAGATTCATTGGGGTCTTGGCATGCTGTCCACCAAGCGGCGGTTCTTCGGCAACATCGTCGGGCATGCGAAAGGCGTGAGCGATCCGTCCTCGCTATCCACCTGGACCGCCGAAGCCTTCGATCCATCGCTCGACTGGGACCGCATCCGGCAGTTTCGCAAGATGTGGGACGGCCCGCTGATCATCAAGGGCATCATGGACCCGCGCGACGCCCTCGAAGCCTGCAATGTGGGCGCCGATGCAATCGTCGTGTCCAACCATGGCGGGCGGCAGCTCGACGGGGCGCTGAGTTCGATCCGGGCCCTTCCCGCGATCCTCGATGCCGTCGGCGACAAGATTGAGGTGCATCTCGATTCGGGCATTCGCTCGGGCCAGGACGTCCTCAAGGCGCTGAGCATGGGCGCCAAGGGCACCTGGATCGGACGGGCCTATGTCTATGGTCTGGGCGCGATGGGCCAGCAGGGTGTGACCCGCGCGCTCGAGGTCATCCACAAGGAGCTCGACCTTTCCATGGCGATGTGCGGGCGGCGCGATGTCGGCACGCTCGACCGCGACATCCTGCTGATCCCCGAAGGATTCGAGGGGCGCTGGCAGTAGCTTTCCGAGAGATGGCATTGCACCCCATCGGGCGCCCTGCCCTGCGGCTTTCCGCGGAACCGTTTCTATCGCGACCCTCGCCGCGTTCTCGCACTGAGCGCCGCAGCTCCCCTCCGTGACCGCGCACAGGCTTGCACCCTTCACACGCTGCCACTAGAAGCGGCGCGTCATAGAGGTGAAAAGGAACGCATCATGGGCTTCAAGATGGGAATCGTGGGTCTGCCCAATGTGGGCAAGTCGACCCTTTTCAACGCGCTGACGAAAACCGCCGCCGCACAGGCCGCGAACTTTCCCTTCTGCACGATCGAGCCCAATGTCGGCGACGTCGCCGTGCCAGACTCACGCCTTGAAAAGCTGGCGGAAATCGCGAAATCCAAGCAGACAATCCCGACCCGCATGACCTTCGTGGACATCGCCGGTCTGGTCAAGGGCGCCTCCAAGGGCGAGGGCCTTGGCAACCAGTTTCTCGCCAACATCCGCGAAGTCGATGCCATCGCCCATGTCCTGCGCTGTTTCGAGGATGGCGATGTGGTCCATGTGGATGGCCGAGTCGATCCTGTTGCGGATGCCGACACGATCGAGACCGAGCTCATGATCTCCGACATCGAGTCGATCGAGAAGCGTCTGGTGAACATCACGCGCAAGGTGCGCGGCGGCGACAAGGAAGCGATCCAGCAGGAGCGCCTGATGAAGGCCGCGCTCGTGGCGCTCGAGCAGGGCCAGCCCGCCCGCACGGTCGATGTCGATGCCGAGGATGCGAAAGCCTGGCGGATGCTGCAGCTGCTCACGACGAAGCCCGTGCTCTATGTGTGCAACGTCTCCGAAGAAGAGGCCGCGACCGGTAACGCGCATTCGGAAAATGTGGCTAAGATGGCGGCCGCGCAGGGCAATTCCCATGTCGTGATCTCTGCAAAGATCGAAGAGGACATCTCTCAGCTCGACGCGGACGAGGCCGAGCTGTTCCTTTCGGAAATGGGACTTGAGGAAGCCGGGCTCGACCGCCTGATCCGCGCCGGTTACGCGTTGCTGCATCTCGAGACCTACTTCACCGTCGGCCCGAAAGAGGCGCGAGCCTGGACCATCCGTCAGGGAACCTCCGCCCCGCAGGCGGCAGGCGTGATCCACGGCGATTTCGAGCGCGGCTTCATCCGTGCCGAGACCATCGCCTATGACGATTTCGTCACGCTGGGGGGCGAGCAGCCCGCCAAGGATGCCGGCAAGATGCGCGCTGAGGGCAAGGCCTATACCGTCAAGGACGGCGACGTGCTGCACTTCCTGTTCAACACCTGAACTCGGAGGCCGAGTCCAAGGAACGCGGGCGCATGTGCGCTCGGGAATTGTCTCGATATCGAGTTAGGTCTGTCGGCTCAGGCGATGCAAACCATCGCCCGAGCCTTGTCACACCCGTTGACGGGCTTGAGGCATCTTCGCCCTGATCAGTCGAAACTGTCGACCGTCGGCCGCTTGCCCAGAGAGATATGCTCGATCTCTTCCTGTTGCAGACCCAGCATGATCGACGGGATCATCATGAAGACCAGACAAAAGATTGGCAGTCCGATCACCGTGATCACCTGCTGAAGCGCGGTGATGCCCGTATCGCCGGCCAGTATGATCAGCATGGCCGCAACCAGACCTTCGGAGACGCCCCAGAACACACGCTGCGGCACCGGGCCCGCCTCGGCTTCGCCCGTGCAGAGCATGTCGATCACAAGGGATGCCGAATCCGACGAGGTCGCGAAGAAGATTGCGACGATTACCACCCCAAAGCCCTGGACGAAGTGGACAAAGGGAAAGTTCTCGAAGAAGGCGAACATCGCCAGCGGAACGGAATCGTTCACGGCTGCGCTCAGCTGACCGGCTGCATCCCCCATGGCCGCGCGCGCCGCGGCACCGATCCCGTCGATCTCCATCGCCTGCCAGCCGAAGATCGCAAACCAGATCAGCGTGAACAGCGACGGCGCCAGAAGCACGCCCAGCACGAATTCCCGGATCGTCCGACCTTTCGAGATCCGCGCCACGAACAGCCCGATGAAGGGCGACCAGGTCACGGTCCACGCCCAGTAGAACACGGTCCACGATCCCTGCCAGCCCCAGCCTTCGCCCTCGGGGTCCAGATTGGCCAGCATGTCGTTCCAGAAGGCGAGACGCGGCAGGTTGGTGATGTAGAGCCCCACCGTCTCGACGATTCCGCGCAGGAGGAACAGGGTGGAACCGGCAACCAGGACAAAGAACATCAGGCCTACGGCCATGCCGATATTGATATTCGACAACAGCTTGACGCCCTTGTCGAGGCCCGCGGTGATCGACGTGACGGCCACGCCGGTCAGCACGGCGAGAATGATCACCTTCATCGTCACGCCATCTTCCCAGCCGAACAGTGCCGAGAGACCGGCCGCGATTTGTGCCGACCCGAGTCCGAGGGACACGGCGACACCGAACAGCGTGCCCAGCACGGCAAAGATGTCGATGGTCTTGCCGATGGGGCCGTAGATGCCCTCCTTCAGCAGGGGATAGAAAACCGAGCTGACCCGGATGGGCAGTTTGTAACGGTAGATGAAATAGGCGAAGGCGAGCCCCGGCAGCGTGAAGATCGTCCAGGTGTGCAGACCGAGGTGATAGATCGCGATCGAAATCGCATCCTGCGCCGCCTCGCGGCTGTGCGGCTCGATGCCCGGCAGCGGGGGGTTCGAGAAATGGAACATAGGCTCGGCCACGCCCCAGAACATCAGAACCGTCCCGATCCCACCCGCGAACAGCATCGTGAACCAGGAAAGATTGCCGTATTCAGGCTCCGAGTCGCGTCCCCCCAGGCGGATATGTCCAAATCGAGACATTGCCAGCCAGATCAGGAAACCAAGCCAGGTATTCACACCGAGGATGAAAAACCATCCGAGGTTTCTGACGATCCACGCCCGCCCTGCCGCAAAAAGATCACCGATCTGGCCAGGTATGATGACGAGCGTCAGGACGAAAATGACCATTATCGTCGCGGATACGAAGAAAATGGTCGGGTCGGTGCGCAGACCTAAGCGACGCGCAAGTTGATCCATGAAAACTCTCCCGTTGGCGCAGGGACAGTCGGCGCGGTTGCGCTTGTTTTTGTGAGGAACTGACCCTGCATCGTGGAACTCAACCTTAGCGCGCGCGCAGAAGTTCCAAGATTTTTCCCGGGATTGCGACAGGCTGGCTGCCAACGTCCGTGCCACCTCTTCGACTCGACCGTGAGCCTCCGCCCGTGGCCGGGCCGGGCGGACCGACGACAGAGCGCCGGATTTGTCGGGAACGGCCACGCGTAGGCGCTGTCGATTGCGGCGCGATGGTTGCCATTTCCGATGTCGCGGTCTTGCGTCGGAAAACTCAAAGGTTTCATTAACCAAGTCTGGCTATCTCCCTGTGAGGACAGCAAAGGATAAGGGCCATGCGCGATTTGCCGGAACAGGCGCGACAGGAAGTGACGCTCGGGGGAAGGCTTGATCTTCGTACCGCGTACCGGATCGCTTCGGGCCTTTGCCAGCCGAGCCTCGATACCGCTGCGCAGGATCGCTGCGCCGCCGCCGAATCCCGGCTACACCGTGCGATCGCCGAACGGCGGCACATCTACGGCCTCACCACCGGCTTCGGGCCGCTGGCCAACAGGCTGGTGGACCCCGCAGACGGCGTACTTCTGCAACAGAACCTGGTGCATCATCTGGCGAGCGGCGTCGGCGAGGTCTTTGAATGGCGGCAGGCGCGGGCCATCGTGCTGGCGCGGCTGTCGTCGATCCTGCAGGGCGTTTCCGGGGCTTCACGTCAGAGCATCACCCTGCTGCTGGCGGTCCTGAGATCGGATCTGGCCCCGGCCATTCCCTGCCGCGGGACAGTCGGAGCCTCGGGCGATCTGACGCCGCTCGCGCATATGGTCCTTTGCCTGCAAGGCCGTGCACCGTTTCTGCGGCATGACGGCTCGCTGGTCCCGGGCAAGGAAGCACTGGCAGAACTCGGCCAGCCGCCGCTCGATCTCGCGCGACGCGACGGGCTTGCGCTGGTCAACGGCACCTCCGCGATGACGGGCATCGCTGTCTGCAATGCCATTCACGCACGCTGCGTCATCGACTGGTCCGTCGCGCTGACGGCTGCGCTCGCGGAATGTCTGGGCGGGCGGACCGAAGCCTGGCATCCGGCCTTTTCCGCCCTTCGGCCCCATCCGGGCCAGACATCCGTCGCGTCGGAGCTTCTGCGCCATGTGGCGGGCAGTTCACGGCTGCAAACTGTGCCGCTTGCGCTGCGGCGTCTCGGAACGGACGAGATCCGAACCGAAACCGCGATCGGTCAGGATGCTTACACGCTGCGCTGCGCCCCGCAGGTGATCGGAGCGGTTCGGGACACGCTGACCTGGCATGATCAGATCACCGAGACCGAGCTCAACGCAGCAACCGACAACCCGATCTTTCCCGCCGATGTCGAGGCGCCCGCCCTGCATGGCGGCAACTTCATGGGCCAGCACGTGGCTCTCTCCTCAGATGCGCTGGGTCAGGCCATCTCCGTTCTGGCGGGTCTCGCGGAACGGCAGGTCGCACGCCTGACAGATGAGCGGCTCAACAACGGATTGCCCGCCTTTCTGACCCGCGGGCCCGAGGGGCTAAATTCCGCATTCATGGGCGCTCAGGTCACGGCAACGGCCCTGCTTGCAGAGATGCGTTGCCTCGGGCCTGCGAGTATCCAGTCGCTGTCGACGAATGGCGCCAATCAGGATGTGGTCTCCATGGGCACGATCGCCGCTCGGCTGACCGCCACACGGCTCGAGCGGATGCAGGAGATCCTCGCCATTCTGGCACTGGCCGTGGCACAGGCGATGGATATCCTCGCCGATCGGGCAGGCACCTCCTGCGAGCATGCCGGGTTCAGTCCTCAGGCCTGCGCAGTACACGCCTTCATACGCGGTCACTCTGCCCCGCTGACCGAGGACCGCCCGCTGGGAGACGAGATCACCCGGATCTCACGCAAGATCGTCGAGGGCCCTCCGCCACGACCGCCAGCCTGAGCCAATGTTGGCATTGCTGAAAGACGGGTGGTCCAGTTTCGGCACACGAAAGAATGTTGTCGGGGCAAATTGACGGGGTTCCCAAGCTCTTAGTGTGTTATTGAACCACGTTTGATCAAACTATCTGATGTCGTGTTTAAAAGCGCTTTGCGCCTGACCTAGCTGCGAAGGGCCGAAATAGATTCTACACGCAATCCAATGGCGCCCATCAACCAAAGTGGAATCCATCAGGATTGCCAAATCAACCCGTTACGCGAACTGGTCCAGACGCATCAGTCCGGACTGACTGAGGTGTCGGCGTTGGCCTTTGCAAATTCAATCCAGGGCCCCACGTCCAGGATCTGACCGACCAGACCCAGATCACGTGTCAGCTTGGCGCGATCGACGACCGCCAGATCGGCCAGATTTTGGATGCCGCATCCATTCAGCATCCAAACCAGTCCTGGACCCGCACCCGGCAAACTCGCGAGCGACGATGCGACCGGAGAAGATGCCAGAGCCGGCGCCGGTTCCGGACAATCTGGCTCTGGCGCTACGGCGCGCTCGTGCTCTTGCATGTCTGCAGTATCGACCCTCTTAGTCCGATTTGTGATGAACTGCGGACACGGTTCCGAAGGTTCCTGATCACCCGGACCGTCGTTGCATTCATCCACCATTCCTCCAGATGACTTTGTCTCTTCCAACTCATGAGAGTCGTCGCACATAAGAATATCGGGCATCGGCAAAGAAAACGGCGAAGAATCGAGTGAGTCAATTTCCGCCAAAGCGCGTGTTTCGGCAGCGTCAGGGACCTTGTCAGCCCCGAAGTCCCATGATGGGATGTCATCGATTGCGGGAGGCAGGGCACTCTCTTCCGGCCCTGTACCGACATTGGATGTCGCGTCGATCGGCAGGTCGCCCTCGGTCTCTGGCAGATCCGCCAAATGGCCTGCGACGTCCAAGTGGCTGATTTCCCCACCGCTATTCTCCTCGCAGGGTAGCGGCGGTGGTTTCCCAGCGCTGTCGTACAGCGCCCCAGGGAACTCTTCCTCTGCCACGACTGCCGGACCTGTCGACAAGTGCGACGCCAATTCCTGCCGTCGTGCGATCCTGTCCAGGCGCAACTCTCTCAGTTTCGCGCGTGCTTCGCTGCGCACAGATCTGGCTGTGGCTCGAAATCCCGTCTGGTTGTTCATCATTGATCCCAAAACTAATTCATTCCCGCTGCCAAACGTCCCAAACCGACAGCGCTTCGCTCGCAATTGCAGTAAAGCTGCGCTGAAAACTGGCCCGATGCTTCACGTCAGAAATGAATGCCAGAAGCGAGAACTGAGACGTGGATAGGTCGTCCGGACAGGTTATCGGATCGCGACCGAGGGAGGCACAGGTGTCTTCGAGGTGGTCCATGACGTCCGACAACGAAGCCAACACGACAGCCTGCGGCACGATCTGGCCGTCATGAAAGGTGGTCCATCCCAAGGCATAGCCGCCTTTTTTCTGTTCCCACAGAGCGATCGACGCATTCGGTCCGCTTTCGCAAGGCCGATCAAGCCAGAACAGGCGCCTCCCGGCGAATCTCAGGTCCGATTTTCCGGCTCGTGTCAGGCATGCTTGGCCCCAGCTTGCGGAAATCTCTGCAGGACGGTCAGTGGCGGTCAGGCTGGATGTCATCGCGGGAGATCCTCTTGGATTCTCCCCTGCATACCACTGCGAAGGTTATCAAATCCTTTATCGCGCTAGTGGCGCTGCTGTTGGATGACGAACGAGACATTCTCGAAAAAGTCTTTCAGGAACATCATCATCTCTGACGCCTCGCCTAGATTTGCGAAGCTGTAGCGCAGCAAGTCCCGCTCAGCATCGCGCACGATCATCTCTATTCTGCCGCGCAAGTTCACACCCTTCTCATCCTTTGGACCCCCGGGACAAACATAGAGGAGAATTGTCGGACTGCGGCGAAAATTTTGGCTTTTTGTTAATGTCCGTGCGTCACAACACTCCTGCATCGACGCGGATCGCGACGAGCTCCGAATGAAAATGCCGCCGAAAGGAGCATCCTAAACATGAACCAAATTGGTCAATTACTCGAGGCCGACGGGCAGTTTGAGTTTCGCGACCCAAGCCGTAGCCTCATCGTGCGCGGCGAGCATCCTGAATGGGTCCTCATGGCCGCCGCCGAGATGATCGCCAACACATCGCGACTCGAGGCCGAAAGCCTGATCGACGAGATGACGACACTCCTTGAATTCGAGGCCGCGGAACAGATCGAAATCGACGCCGCGAATTACGCATTGAAAGAACGTTTCGAGATCGTGCCCCAATGTCTCGTGACCATGGGCAAGATCGACTACAAGTGGGCCGCGCCCGAGGGGCGTGAGCAGAAGGCGATCGAATACGGCGTGCAGCCGGTGAAACGCGTCCACGACATGTCGATGACCCGTTCAAACTCTTTCCTGTCCAACGAGGACGGGGTCGAGATGCCCGAATAACCACCGACGCAAATCAAGGATTATACGATGGAAATCATTCCCTTCGGCAGCCAGGACTTGGACAACATCCTGAGCCGTGAACCGCAGCGCGCGGAATATCTGCCCTTTGGTGCCGTCATGCTGGACCGTGCCGGGCGCATCACCAAGTACAACAAGGCCGAGGGCCTGATCGCCAGCCGCACTCCAGAGGATATGATCGGAAAGGACTTCTTCAACGAGGTCGCGCCCTGCGCCAAAGGCAAGCGCTTCCACGGAGAATTTCTGAAGTTCCACCGGACCGGCCAAGTCAACGTCATGTTCGATTACACGTTTGCATACAAGGGAGCGGATGTCGGGGTAAAGATCCACCTCAAGTCGCAACCCGACGGGCAAACTTGCTGGATGTTTGTCAAGCGCACCTGAGGGGGGCGCTTGCCGGAGACGTGATGCAGGGTCTACAGCAGAAACCCGATGTCGATGTCAGGATTTCGGACGTCATGCGCGCCCTGTTTCACGGTCGCGTCCATGTGAACGTTGATGCTGAAGCCCTGTTCAAAAGTCCACTCCCCCAAGCGGCGTTGGAGACGGATGGCTGGAGGGACATCGTCCTGCGCTGCGACGGCATCAGACCCGTCCGTTTTACCGGCCTCCCTCTCATCTCGCTGACGCAGAATTCTGTCCGAGGAGGGCGGCTCTCTCTGGAACTCTATACCGGAAACGATGGCCTGCTTTACGCCCATTGCAGAATTAGTCCCTCTCCAGCGATCGCGGCACGGGACATGATGATCGGAAAACAGATTGGAAACATCGAGGCGATGTCAGATTTCCTGGATGCCTGCGCACCCGACACTTGCGTCCGGCCACACCCCGGTGCTGACCTTCGTCGCGTTCACCAACAAGGCGAGGCGGCCGCCCTTCTGCAACGATCTTACACCGAGTTGATTGCAACATTTCTTCCTCAGGTCCGAAACCAACTCCAAAGGAGCAATACATGTCCATGATGATGGAAGCCGTCAGAAATGACGCCAATTCGACACCGGCGCATGTCAGCGCCAACGCAACGACCTTCCGGATCAAGCGGCTTGGCGCACGTCCGCTGTCGTTCCAAGGCAGCGAGTTGGCCATGGCGATGAGCTTTACGCCTTCGATCCCGTATTGGTACGAGGTCAACATCTACCGAACGGTCCAACAGCGTTTCGTTCTGGCAATCCGGATGTATTTTCAGTCCGCGGAAGAGGAAGACTTCGTGAGGGCCTGGGAGTTCGACAGCCTTCCGGATGCGCTGGACAAAATGGAATCTTATGACGCCGGACAAGATGTTCGAGTGACTTTCGACGCGAGCCAGCCGATGGTTGTGGCGGAACTGACCGCAAGGGCAATGGATCTGCATGCCAGGACCGCTGCAGCGCGCAGTCATTACGCCGGTATCGTGGGCGAGTTCTTCTATGATCTCGAACAGGTCTGAAGGGCGATGCCCGAGCACGCAACTGCCTCAACGGAAAGGTTGATTGCAAGGAATTTCATCCAGAAAAGGCCATATTTAGCGCCTGAAGTTCTTCGGCGTCTATGCGTCAGCCTCATCGCTGCCGAACAGGAAAAGTTACTGCGGGTCAACGGGATTGATGCCCGAAAAGCCGAAGTTCTTCGGCGTCCCGGAATGACCGGATCCGAGATCGACTCGATATACGTCGATCTCGATTCTCTCGGCTTCGACAGCTTGGCGATGCTTGAACTTATCATGACCATGAATCGATTCTTTGGGCTGCACCGGACCGGCATCGAAGACTATCTGATGGTTGAAAGGCGCCTGGGCGATTGGGTTGCGCTCTTGACCGAGCATTTCGCCCGCGCCCCTTCGGATCTTTGCCTAACATTCTTGACGTCCGGATCCTCTGGGACTCCAAGGGAAATTGCGCATCGCTTCGACCGCCTGAGCACTGAGGTCACTGCATTGCAGCAGGGACCGCTCACCATGTTGCGGCCCGAAGCACGCATCCTGGCGCTCGTGCCGCCTCAGCATATCTATGGATTCCTGTTCACCGCATTGCTGCCGACTTTGGGAGGGCATGACGTGATCGATCTGTATCGCGCAGGTCCGGGTGCCGCGTTGCGGCTCGCTCGCAAGGGTGACTTGATCGTCGGTACACCGCTCAACTGGAGGCACCTCAATCAGCTCGATACGCGTTTTGCCTCAGGTGTTCACGGCGTCGTCTCGACCGGACCCACGGATCTCGGCACCTGGCAGGTATTGCGCAAAAACGGTCTGGAATCGCTGACCGAAATTTACGGATCGACCGAAACCGCGGGTATCGCGACGCGAACGGCTTACGACGCACCTTTTACCTTGATGCCGCATCTACGTCGACAAGGAGAGGGAGTCGCGGGCTCCGCAGGTCCATTGGCGATGCAGGACAGGCTGATATGGATGGATCAGCAAAGCTTTCTGCTGGACGGTCGACTCGACGATGTCGTGCAGGTGGGCGGCGTCAATGTGAGCCTGACGCTCTTGCGAGAGCATATTCTGGCTATAGACGGGGTTGAAGACGCTACGATCCGTCTGGGCGGCTTGCGCCTGAAGGCCTTTGTACAGACATGCGTGACTGAAGACGGCCATCCCGACCTTGATTCCCGAATAAGAAGCGCGCTGGCTTCACGACTGCCGTCGGTTGCCGTGCCGCAATCGATACGTTTCGGCCCTACCCTGTTGCGCAACGCCATGGGCAAACTCTGCGACTGGCCGGTCGAGGATCTTGATACGGGCGCTTAGGGATTCACAGAAAAGAAATTATCTTCGCTCAAGCTTAGACTGGCTGCCCGAAAGCCTCATTCATAATGGACTGCATGACGTGACTGAACATGTCTCCCCGACCAGACTCCAGACCGCAAACTTGGTCTCAGAATTCCCTGCGGCAAACGCGAGTCCATGGCAGGGACTTTCGCATGACAATGGCTTCTTCGAGAATGAGGAAATCGCGAGTCTTCTGAAACGCGGATTGTTCTATGCTCGCGTCGGCATTCCACTGCATTTTCGCGGCGCCGCAGGACAGGGCAAAACATCGCTCGCGTTGGAAGTGGCGCAGCGAATAGGGCGGCCTGTCACGGTCATGACCGGACATGACTGGCTGAGTGCCGAAGACATGATCGGGAAGGAGGTCGGACAATCGACCTCGACCGTCGTTGATCGGTATGTCCAAAGCGTGCGCCGGACGGAAAAGCGCGTGAATCTCGACTGGCAGGATTCGCTGCTGGCCAAGGCGATGGAGCAGGGCCATACGCTGGTATATGATGAGTTCACGCGATCCAGCAGCGCCGCGAACGGCATTTTACTCTCGGTTCTTGAAGAGGGTGTTCTCATATCGACCGACAGGGTGAACACCCGCGCGGTTCTGCAGGCGCATGACGAATTTCGCGTGATTCTGACGTCCAACCCACAGGAATACGCGGGCGTAAACGCCGCTCCGGACGCGCTGCTGGACAGGATGATCACGTTCAACATGCAGCCTTATTCGGTGAGGACCGAAAGCGGAATCGTATCCATGCGCACGGGACTGGGTCGACCGCTTGCCAGCCGGATCGTGCAGTTGGTGCGTAGCTTGAAAATGGAACAGCCGTGCCAGGATGCGTCGATGCGGTCCGCGATCATGATCGCCAGGATTGCCGCGGCACGCATGCGCGTCGCCACACTGTCGGACACGCTGTTGGCACAGATATCTGCCGACGTGCTGAACGGGCGGAGCGCTCAGTTCACGACGGGTCAGATCCTGCAGCAACTGGCCCGGATCGCGGCCCCTGAAGAGGAGATAAAATGAATCGCCCCGCCTCGCATATGCCACGTCGACCGGCGCGACAGTCATCGGCAGTAGCGCATAGCCCGAAGGAAGCAGCCATTCACCTCGTCCGTCTGGAATTCGACTGCGCTCGTTTGCGCTCGGGCATTGCACAGGCAAAGTCTCGGATGGCCGGGTTCGAGCTCGAGCTTCACCGAAACGAGGCAGAGCGGAAGACACTTCTCTCCTTGTTGAAAAGTCGAACCTGAAGGATTCCGTCATGGAACACACGGACCACGCTCAGTTCAAAAGGGTTGCGAAATCGCCAACCCCCACGATGCTGGAAGCGATCGGACATGCGAAACGCGCCGTACAGGAAATGACGGCGTTGCCGATCGATTCTGTCGTGCGTTGCAAGAGCGGCGAAGGCGGTGGATGGGTCATTGTTGTCGATGTCATCGAAGCGGCTGCGCGGATGGGAGACAACGATCTGCTGGCCAGCTACGAGATCAATCTCGACGAACAGGCTGCGCTTACGCAATTTGCGCGGCTTCGGCGCTACCATCGCGAAGATCGCGAACAGGGATGAACCAGCTTCACGGTGCTGCCCGATCGGATGGTCTGGCTGACGTCCTCGAACGCATTCTCGACAAGGGGATCGTGATCGCGGGCGACGTCTCGATCTCCCTCGTAGGGATCGAGCTTTTGACCATTCGCCTGCGGTTGCTGATTGCGACCGTCGATAAGGCGAAGGAAATGGGCATCAATTGGTGGGAAAGCGATCCGACGCTGTCGTCACGCGCGCAGCAGCTAGAAACCGAAAATCAACGACTACTGGTCAGGCTGGAGGCATTGGAAGCACGGATGCCATCCGCCTCCGACGAAAGGGCAATGCCATGACCGAAGATGCGAAGCGAGACACCAAAGGACCGGGCGTTCGGATCAACCTCGATCTCGGCAACCTGCTTGGTCCCCTTGGCGAAGCTTTGGACGATTTGTTGTCCAACCTCGCACCTGGGCAGGACATTACCACCGAAGGCGAGCGCATCTTTCAAACAGAAAAGGGTGCCGTGCGGGCAAAAGCAGGCGTGCGGGTACGCGCCAGAGGTTTCGCGGGCGGAACTGAAGAACGGCAGAGACCTACCAGTCCCACGAATGCGAAGCGATCGCCGTCCCAGCCGACTGCTGCACCCGACAGCGCCCCTGTCACGCTTGATTACGATCTGTACGACGTGGAGGGCGGCTGGATGCTGACCGCAGTTCTGCCCGGGGTTGAATCGCATGATTTGCAGATCGGCGGATCGGGCCAGCGCCTGACAGTTTCAAGCGAAGGGGCGCGACGCTACCGAGCAGAGGTGGATCTGGACGGATCATTTGATCCAGCCAACGTCTCGGCAACTTTGCGTAACGGCATCCTCGAACTGCATATTCCGCGGCACATGGATCGCGAGGGTGACGCGTGATTTACCTTTACGGCCTGATGAATTCGGCCGCCTTGCCGCGTGATGCGCTGTCCGGTCTTGTGGGCCAGCAGACGCCGCCACGGGTGGTGACCTTGGGACACTGGTCTCTGATCTACGAGGACCATGACGGCAGCGACGTTCAACCCCGTCGGCGCAACATGTTGGCGCATACCCGTATCGTCGAACACATGATGGGGTTCGGCACGGTGCTACCCGCCCGCTTCGGACTGGTTTCGAAGTCGATCGACGTCGTGGCCGCGCTGGTCAACGAAAAGGCGATGGTCATCGCCGAGGAGTTCGAAAAGTTGCGGGGATGCGTCGAACTCGGGCTGCGATTGTCCTTTCCGCATGATGCAGCATTGACTACGACGCTCAACGCCAGTGCATCGCTTCTGGCGCAGCGGGATCGGCTGGCGGGTCTGGGCGCGGAGGGGCATTTCGCCCGCGCCGAGTTCGGCCGCGCCTTGGCCGAAGCCTTGGATCGTCGCCGGGGCGCCGCGCAAAAGGCGTTGGTCGCTGCCTTGCTTCCCCTCGTGCGCGACCACGTCCTGCGAAGCCCTGATTCGGACGTCGAAGTCCTCCGCCTCGAAGTCCTTATCGACGCGTCAGACGAGAGCCGCGTCATCGCCGCACTCGAGGGTTTGGCACAGAACTGCGATTTTGCACCGGGCGCAGAGCCACTCATTCAGGTCGTCGGCCCGGCACCATCCTACAACTTCGTACGGCTGTCGCTCGCGGTCGATGACGGTTCGCAGGAGGCTGCGTGATGGGGCTGCTGCGCACGCTATTGCTGGCACCGATCAAGGGCCCGATGGATGGCACCTTGTGGGTAACGTCGAAGATACAGGAAGCGGCCGAAGCGGAATACAACGATCCCGCACGCATCCGCCAAGCACTGCGCGGGCTAGAAGCCGCGCTGCTGCGCGGAGAAATCACCGAAGATGCATATGACATTGCCGAAGAAGAGCTGCTCGTACGGTTGAAGGCGGCGCGATGACGGCACCGCTGCGCCTGCCCCTGGTCTTGCTCGCGGGAGAAAACCCCGGTCGTGGTCTTGTGCGTCTGCCGTTCGGGCTGATGACCAGCTTGGGCCTGCGTCCGGGCGACACCGTGGAAATTACCGGAAGGACGCGCACATATGCGCGTGTCATTCCCGCCCGGACCGGCGAAATCGAGATTGGCACCGATGCGCAATTGATCACCAATGTCGGCGCCTCCGCAGGCGACGTCGCAGAGATCCGCCCCGCGCCCCTGTCAGCGCTGAATTCGGCCATCGTGCGGATCGACTCCGGTGTCGCTTTCGCACCGGACGATCTGAGGGAGGCGCTGTTCGATCTGCCGATGACAGTGGGAGACCGCCTCGTCGTGGCGGGAGCGCACGGGCGACGCGTGACGCTCAGCGTGATTGATGTTTCACCGGGCAATGCGGGCCTTTTCGCAACGGGCACGTTGCTCACTATGGCCTCCCAGCCCGGACCTTCGGGTTACGAGGCGGTCGGCGGTCTGGACGAGGTGGTTGCCCGCATCCACGAGATGGTGGCAACGCCTTTGCTGCGCCCCGATCTCTTCGCCCATCTCGGTATTCCACCGCCCCGCGGCGTTCTTTTCACCGGCCCGCCCGGATCGGGCAAGACCTTGTTGGCACGGACCATCGCGAAACGGACCTCGGCCGCGTTCTTTCAGATCAACGCGCCCGAGATCGTGTCCAAGCATTATGGCGAGAGCGAGGCCGCGCTGCGCAAGGTGTTCGAGGCTGCCGCCAAGGCTGCCCCCGCGATCATCTTCATCGACGAGATCGACGCCATCGCGCCGAAGCGTGACAGCATGTCGGGTGAAAAGCAGCTGGAGCGGCGCGTCGTGGCACAGCTCCTGACGCTGATGGACGGTCTTTCAGACCGCGGCGGTGTCATCGTCATGGGGGCGACGAACCTGCCCGACAGCCTTGACTCAGCCCTGCGCCGACCGGGCCGGTTCGATCGCGAAATTCAGTTCACGCCGCCCAATGCCAAGTCGCGGCGTGCCATTCTCGACATCCATCTTGCGCGGGCGCCACTTGCCGCCGACGTCGATCTCGATGCCATTGCCGCCGCAGCGCATGGCTATGTGGGGGCCGATCTGGCGGCGCTGGCACGAGAGGCCTCGCTCGCAGCCCTGGATCGCGCGGTGGCCGCGGCGGGGGGAGAGGACCGCGTCAAGACCAAGGATCTTCATATCTCGCAGTTCGACCTGCTGAAGGGGCTGCGAACGACCAGTCCCAGTGCGCTACGCGAAACCATGGTTCACAGTCCGCCGGTGGGGTGGCAGGATATCGGCGGGTTGGAGGATATCAAGGACACTCTGATCGCTGCCGTGGTCTGGCCCCTGCTTCACCGGGAGAGCTTTGCCGCGCTGAACCTCGCGGCGGCGCGTGGCGTGTTGCTGTCCGGCCCGCCCGGAACCGGCAAGACGCTTTTGGCACGGGCACTCGCGCAGGAAAGCGGGATGAATTTCATCGCTGCGCGCCCGACCCAAATTCTCTCGCAGTTCCTGGGCGAGGCGGAACGGGCGATCGCCACGATTTTCGCCCGTGCAAGACAATCGGCACCGACTCTCATCTTCTTTGATGAACTGGACACACTGGCCCCGCGGCGCAGCGGCAAAGACGGCGTCGCGGACCGGATCGTGGCGCAACTTTTGACAGAGATCGACGGCGTGCAGCCCAATGACGGGATCGTCGTGCTCGGGGCGACGAACCGATCCGCAGCGATCGATCCTGCACTTCTGCGGGCGGGGCGGTTCGAGTTGACCATCGCGATGCCCTTGCCGAACACCAAGAGCCGTCACGAGATCCTGGATCTGCTGTGCCGGAATCTTCCATGTCAGGCCGACGTCTCGATCAAGGATCTGGTTCCGCGCACGGACGGCTTTTCAGGTGCCGACCTGAGCGCTTTGGTGAATGGAGCCGCGCGCCACGCCTTGTCGCGCGCGCTACGCAAGGACAATGGCTCGCCGCAGGTGACGGCCGAGGATTTTGACCTGTCTCTGCAAGAACGCGAGCGTTCACGGTTGGCCGCGGCTGACGATTTCATCCGCAAGGAATATTGACCATGCGAGCCCATGTCCTGATCGCGATTCTGCCCGACGGCGCTACCAAATCGCCGCCAGAGGGTTTGGTATGGCACAGCGTCGACGGGATGACGGCGGTGATGACCCAAGCGCCCGCGCCTCTGATGCGGCTGCCGGTAGATCGCAAGACCCGGCTGGTCTCCGCGGCGGAATATCAGCGCAGTCTAGAAACGCTTATGCCCTATGGTACGGTCGTTCCCGTCAAGCAGAACACGGATCTGCAGCACGACAATGTGCCCGCACTCTTGCGCGCCAATGGCCCCATGCTGAGGGACCTCGGTGCCGCACTGCGAGGGCAGGACCAATATCAGATCAGCGTCGCCTGGGACGGCGCAGGTGTCTTGCAGCGATTTCGCGACGCACCCGAGATCGCAGGACTGTTCGCGGCTTCCCGGATCAACCCGCAGCACCTGTCGGACGCGGTCACAAGTCTGTCCAACCGTCTGCGCCATACGATCGCGCAAGAGCTGGGCGCCGCCGCGACCGATGTCATCGCCCTGCCCTGTGACACCGACACGCTCGCGAACATCGTCCTTCTGACTCCGACACATGCAACGGCGGAGCTAGACGCCGCGCTCCTCGCCGTCGATGCAATCTGGACGGAGGGGCTTCGCATCCGCCAGATCGGGCCAGCTGCACCAGCATCCTTCGCCACTTTGCAACCGCACTGGATCTCGGCGGCGAAGATCCGGGAAGCGTTTACCAGCCTCGGTTTGCGATCGGACGCGGATGCAGCCCAGATTTCGCAGGCGCGAAAGGCATCATTGCGGGAGGCACGTCTTCCAAAGGACCAGGTCGACGCGGCGGAACGCATCGCCTGCGCCGCGATAAACGCCGACACTCTCGAGGGGTTCTATTTGTGCGATGTCTGGCGTGACGGCACTGCCCAAGCCAAGGCCTTATGCCGGGATGCGGCCTGACATGGGGCTGACCTTGCTCCACGGATTACTGACTGCCAAGGACGGGCAACTCATGGCGGTCGCGGACGGAGTCCCCGCGCATCGTCTCTGTCAGGTCGGCGATTTCGTTGCGATCGTCAGTCTGGCAAAGCACGATCTGACCGACCCCGAACTGCCTCCCGAAGCCTTGGCAGAAGCAGCGCTCGATCACAATGCAATCCTGATGTCCTACTCTGTGGATCGGACGATATTGCCGATCCGGTTCGGCGCAGCGTTCTTCGATGACGACGCCATCTGGCGCCATCTGAGCGATCCGCAACAGGCCATGGGAGCAAAAGCCCAATTTGCCAGGCTGGAGGGCCTGCAGGAATTCGCTGTATATGTCCTGCTTTCCGGTGACCCGGCCCCACCCGAGCCGGGTCCGTCCCCGGATTGCGGGCGGGCTTTTCTACAAAAGCGGGCACAGCTGCGGACAACCCGGCGCGCGATGACAGAACGCCGGTCGGAATTTGCAACGCAGTTCACTGGCGCACTGAAAGAGGTAACGGCCGACCTGCGCACAGGACCCGGACGTCCCGACAGGCTCTGCGATCTTGCCGTTCTGATCGACCGGTCCGATGCCTCCCACCTTGACCGAACCATTGCCGCATTCGCCACGGATGCGGCGACCTTGGGGCTTGCTCTGCGGAAAACCGGCCCCTGGCCTGCCTATAGTTTTGTGGCAGACGCGCCGGAACTGGCAACCTATGACGCTTGATCTGGAATTCGCGCGCCCGCAGGACGTGATCCGCGGGGGTGACGACCGGCTTGTCGATCTCATCGATGGGCTGCTGGATCATGGCGTCGTCATCCGGGGCGAGCTCTGGTTGACGGTGGCAGATGTCGACCTCGTATTCCTTGGACTCGATCTGGTCCTCGCAGCCCCTCACAAGATGCGGCGGCCGAGCGAATGAACCATTTTGCCTTGGGATATTTGGCGCAAGATCGAAACTTGCCCCACGGGCTGACACTCAGCCCTTTGGCCAATTTTCATATCGTCACCGGACCATGCGAGATTCTCGACAACGAAAGGTCGCGGCTTTCAGCGTTACAGTCTTGTTTCGAGGCGGGATTGGACGTGGTGCCGTTTGCCCCGAGACGGGCGATACTGCTTGCCGCGGCACTGGAACACGGTCGGAACAACAACCTGGCGATCCTGGGCGCATTGAGCCGCATCGCGGGACGCGGGCAACTCTCCCTGACCGTACGAAAACCCGCGACCGAGAACCCTGCTCCGGTGGATGGCCGCGCTTGGCTCGCTTCGCGTTTCCGTAACCGAAACGCGCTGGATAACCTGCATGAGTGGCTGGCGAATCTTGCCGATCGCGCCGCCTACCCTGCCTCGGAAATCCACGAGACACGAAAGGCGCTGACCGTCGCCCTGATGGTTCCTCGCACCGAGCAAGGACGGGCGCTCGACGATCTGCGCAACATCGCGGCGAAGAGTGAAGCGCCGACGCCCGCTGGAGCAAGGCTGTCCGTCTCGGGCCTATGGCCCGCTTTGGCGTTCGCAGGCCGGCACCTCAACGAAAGGGCACTGGCGACATGAATGGGGATCCAGCCTTCACGATCGGAGCCGCCGATCTGCAATCCGTGCTGAGCCGTGCCGGTACGGGGGGGAGAGTCCAGATCAATCCCGAAACCGTCGAGCAAGACCTCGCGCGACTGGTGCTGGGTCTGATGGAGCTTCTGCGGCAGTTGATGGAATTGCAGGCCATTCGCAAGATGGAGGATGGCCTTCTGACGCCGACCCAGGAAGAGCGCTTGGGGACCACGCTCATGCGGGCGCAGGGGGCCATCCATGACCTCGCCGCCCGTTTCGGGCTGAAACCGGAGGATCTTTCGCTCGATCTTGGGCCCTTGGGGCGGACGATCTGAGCTTAAGTCGAGTTTAATTCCTGACCATTAGAATGGCGCGGGTGTGGACCATTCACGATAGCCGGACAGGCGCGTGCCACGCGCATACCAAGGCGTGAAGGACAGCGGATGAGTGACCACCTGACGACAAGTATGCTCCAGCTCTCGCGGTTGTTGGCGCAGGGCATGGTCACGCATATCCTGTCATCGCCGGGTGATGGCATGGTCTGGTCGATCGATCCCTTCACGGTCCGTGAGGTCAAAGAGTTGAAACTGATGGTCATTCTGGACGACGGGACCGTGGCGATACACTGTCCGGACGGCCTTCCGGACTCCATGACCGACGCAGCTATGCCGCTCGCCAGCCACCCGGGCGTCCTCTTGACGGAGCACCTCTCTGTGAGAGGCAGCGCACCGCAGGATACTGACAAGTTTGATGAACTTCTGGCTGCGCTGGCCAAGATAGAGGTGTTGTCTGACCGGGTCGAGGGTGTCGAACACGCTCTGACCGCCGCGTTGAGAGGCGACTCACCGGACGATGCCACAAACTCAGTTCTGGATCGCCTCGATGAAATCGCCGCGACTCTGCAGACCTTTGCAGAACCGCCTGCCCCGGAACCGACGGGAGCCGAGATCGGGATCGCCGATCAGCTTGCCGTGTTGCTCGACGCTGTTGCGCAGATTTCCGATGCCCATTCCGGGACGCTGACCTCGCAGCAATTTCAGGATGCCCTGGTCGACCTCGGCCAGCGCATAGATGCGTCGCATCGCGAGTCCGTAAAGCCAGAGCATCTGATGTCTCTTCTAGACCGGATGCGCGACGCCGCGGATTTCCGTGAGATGACAGCTAAGCTTGATCAGCTTACCGGCAAGATTGATGGGTTGATCCGGATGCCGCAGCCTCGTCTGGAAATGGCGCCGATTCATCAGGCTCTTGCCCGACAGAGTGCGGCGCTGGCAACCGTTGTCCGGCGAATCGAAGCAACTCTGGCAGACGTTCAACCGCAGAGGGTGCCGCCTGACGATGCCGTAGTCCTCGGGCTCGGCTTCCTACGGGGTGCCATCAACCAACGAAATTCCCCGGAACCGTGGTCAATGGCACTGATGGCCACGACTGAAAAACTGGCTCAAGACGTGGCAAAACTGGCCATGGCGGCGTCAATGCCGCCGACCGCTTCGGCGGGGCCAAGTGAATTCGTTGTCTTGCGGCAGCAACTGGCGCGGCACGCGACCGCACATGCGACTGTCCTCCGCAGGCTGGAAGCTGTCGTCGACAGACTGTCGGAGCATGATGTGTTGGCCGGGCAGAAACATGAAATGTGTGACATCGATACGCCAATACTGACAGAGCTTGCGGCGATACGGTCACTGCTGGAAACAGACTCCATTGCGCCGCACTATCCGCCCGAAGCGGACTTCGATTGCAGCGATGACTTCAGGGCCTTTTCTCCTGATCTCTGGATGCAGAAGATCTCCGCAATGGATCACGATGGGCGGATCGCTCTTGCAGAGGAAATCGCGACGGTATTCCGGTCGGCCGAAACAAGGCGAAGCAAAGTGTCATAACTTCTAAAATTATATCGACATTCCACAATCCTTGGCCACTTGGCTACGAAATCTTGAACCTTGTGGCTGATGATAACGAAGTCCCGGCATGCGGGATCGCGTTTGAACCTAAAAAGGAATGATCAATGGCAATCGAAAAGAATATCGCTTCGGCGTCTATCGCAGAAGTCGTGGACCGCATCCTCGACAAGGGTGTGATCATCGATGCGTTCGTGCGCATCTCGCTGGTCGGGATCGAGCTGATCGCGATCGAAGTGCGGGCTGTCGTCGCGTCAGTAGAGACGTGGCTGAAATATGCAGAGGCTGTTGGCCTTACCGTAGATCCTGCCGCAGCCTGATTTTGTCACTGATATGGGCAGGCTGCTGTGCATTTGAGCCGTTCCAAGACGCGCATTGCCTGCCCAAATTGAGATAGAGTCCGGGATCGAGCAATGAAAGGCGACCAATTTATGGGGTCACCGTTCTAAAAAAGCCTTGCTGTGCGAGGGTGAGGTGAATGGCCCCGCGTTTCTCAGACGCCTTTGAGGCTCGGTTTCGGCTGTCGCTCGAAGTCGATGGGCGACAGAATTCCAATCCGGGCGTGCATGCGCTTTGAATTGTAGATTATCTCGTTGCAGTCGAACACGTCCTGTCTGGCGATGTCGCGCTTCAAGTAGGTGCGCCTCCGGTGCCGCTCGCGTTTGGGCACGCTGAAGAAGCTCTCTGCAACAGCAGTGTCGCGGCAGTTCCCACAACTCTCCGTTTCCGTGGCATCAAACACCACGACGTTGGCACATTCGATGTCGTCTGGGTGGCGGCAACCATCCCATCTTGTTCTGTGTGTTGGTGGCAGCTTGTTTGCTGTCTTCACGTCCTCTTTTCCGCAGCCGCGCGGCTTCGTGGGCTGGTATCCGGACTGTCTTAATTGGCATTTAACCGCTTCAGGCGGCATATTTCCGCATAATGTCACGACGCAGACGCGAAAGCGGCATTGCGGTGGCGGCCGACCTTCGTGACCACATAAAATGATGATGCCGCGCGAAAGCGGGATTACGACTTTTGCTGGCATTCGGCTGAGGGTCTCGTGCCATTGGGTGAGGCTCTTTTGCCATTTCGCCGATCCCGCTTTCGCCGACATGTTGCGCGGGCTTTTCGGTCATAGACACGGTCGTCGATGTGGCTTTTCGATCTGTTAAAGCGCTTGGTGCAGGGTGTTCTGCTGGTGTCGCTAACTGGCGTCACGCGGGACATCCGACATGTCGCCACCAGCGCCATGAGCTTTTCCCGGTTTTCCCGAGCCGTCATCCCCGCCGATCTACACCTTCTGAACAACTTTCCGCCGAATAGCTTAGGCGCCGCGGACCTTTGAACACTAGCTTTAAGGAGTTCCGCGGCCGTATTCTCACAACAGAATTTTGACGAGTGATCCTCCCTTTATGAAACTGTTTGGATAAGATGGCGCGAAATGAACGGCTTCCAGTAACGGTGATTTCCGGCTTTCTTGGCGCTGGAAAGACGTCCCTGCTGAACCATATCCTTAACAATCGCGCGGGCCTGCGGGCCGCCGTAATCGTCAATGACATGTCCGAGGTGAATATCGACGCAGACCTTGTCAGGTCCGGCGGGGCCGAGCTCAGTTTCACCGACGAGGCGCTGGTCGAACTGTCCAACGGGTGCATCTGCTGCACGCTGCGCGACGATCTCCTCTCCGAAGTACATCGTCTGGCGTCGCTCGGGCGGTTCGACTGCCTGATCATCGAATCCACCGGCATA
>JBBSNW010000045.1:0-41705 GCA_038260405.1 Rhodobacterales bacterium
TGGGTCAGGAGATCGTCGCGGGGATCGCTGCGGCGGGCGTCTATATGGGCCTGCAGGAAGGCCGCGAAATCGCTGGCGGCGCGGGCGGCGGCGTCCTCCGTCGCGCGGGTGCGCCCGGCCTGATACATCGCGACCATCGCATTGGACCATGTCAGCAGCTGATCGGCATGGGCGTCGGGCACGCCGAGCAGGCGGGCGATCACGATGACGGGGAGTTTCTGCGCGAAATGCGGCAGCAGGTCGAAGCGCCCGTCTGGCAGGGCGTCGATCAGCTGATGGCTGAGTGCTGCGATTTCGGGCCCGAGACCGGCGATGCGCCGGGAGGTGAAGGCGCGCAGCACGAGGCCGCGCAGCCGGGTATGGCGGGGCGGTTCGAGTTCCAGCATCGAATGATCCTCGACCGGTTGGAAGGGCGCGAGATGGTCGGGAACCGGCGTGGTAAGGTCGGCTGGTGTTTCGCGCCCGAAGCGGCGGTCGCGCAGGATCGTGTTCACCGCGCGGTGGCTGGCCGCGCAGACGCGGTCGTAATCGCTCCAGCGGACCAGATCGCCGGAGGCCCGCATCGCCGCGTAGAGCGGGTAGGGGTCCTGGTTGAAGGTGGGGTCGGTCGGGTCCTGATCGAAGCTCTGCATGGAGCGCGCATGCCGTTTGGCGCTGGCCATTGCAAGGGGGGAGTTGCTAAGCAGGGACATGCGTTCCTGGATATCCTCGCGTCCCGCGCTGATCGCGCTCTACCTTGCCGCCGTGCTGGCGCTGACAGCAGGGGTCTGGGCCTATGGCTATGCGCAGGCGCTGGATCAGGTGGCGGCGCGCGGACGATCCGATCTCGAACTCGCGGCGGACCGGCTCGTCACGCAATTGCAGCGCTACCGCGAATTCGCGGTGCTGATGGCCCGGCATCCGACGCTGGACGCACTGCACGATGGGGGGGAGCGCGCGCAGGCCGAGGCGGTCCTGCTGGCTGCGGCGGACAAGACCGGCACGCTTGCGGCCTTCTATGCCGATACGGACGGGCAGGTGCTGGCGGCGTCCAACGGGACGGATCTGCAGGATCTTGCCGCGACGCCGCATTTCCGCCGCGCGCTGCAGGGCGCGCTTGGCGTGTCGCTGGGGCTTCGGGACGGGCAGCGGCGGATCACCTTTGCCGCGCCGAATTTCGGTGCGAACGGCAAGGTGCGCGGCGTTCTCATCGCGGTGGTCGACGTCGTCGAGCTCGAGCAGGACTGGCGCGGTACCTTGCCCACGGTCTATTTCACCGATGAAAGCGGTCAGGTGTTCATCACCAACCGCTCGGAACTGCTGTTCTGGAAACGGGCAGGTGCCAGGGTCATGATGTCGCCGGGTGGTGCGCGCTATGACGTGGCGTTGCAGAACGTCGCCGGATACGAGATCTGGCAGCAGGACTGGAGTCCCTATGTGCCGCAGCGGGCGCTCTATCTGCGCACGCCGCTGCCGGTGATCGGCATGGAGGGGGTGGTGCTGATCGACGAGGCGCCGGCCCGCCGTCTGGCCTCGCTGCAGGCGGCCGTGGTGGCCGCGGTCTGTCTGTTTCTCGGAGCGCTGCTGTTTCTTGCGACCGAGCGGCGGCGCGCGCTGGCCCTCGCCAATGCGGTGCTGGAGGAGCGGGTTCTGGCGCGCACGCGGGCGCTGTCGGAAACCAACACCGCGCTGCGCCGCGAAGTGGTCGAGCGCGAGGAGGCCGAAGAGGCGTTGCGGCGCGCACAGGCCGAACTGGTCCAGGCGGGCAAGCTGAGCGCGCTGGGGCAGATGTCGGCCGGGATCAGCCACGAATTGAACCAGCCGCTGATGGCGATCCGCTCCTATGCCGAGAACGGCGTGGCCTTTCTTGATCGCGCGCGTCCCGAGAAGGCCGGCGAGGCGTTGGGGAAGATTTCCGAGATGGCGCAGCGGATGGCGCGGATCATCCGGAACCTGCGGGCCTTTGCCCGTCAGGAAAGCGCGCCGGTCACACGGGTGGATCTGGGTGCGGTGCTGCAATCGGCGGTGGAGCTGACCGAGACGCGGCGCGAGCAGGCGGGTGTCGCGCTCGACTGGGTGCGGCCGCGCGCGCCGATCTGGGTGCGGGGCGGCGAGGTGCGGCTGGGGCAGGTTTTCGTCAACCTCATCACCAATGCGGCGGATGCGATGGAGGGCGGCAGCGGGCCGAGACGGCTCGAGATCGGCATTTCCGGCGACGGGCCGCTCCTGGTCACGTTCCGCGATACCGGACCGGGTATCGAGGAGCCGGGGCGGATCTTCGATCCGTTTTACACGACGAAGGCGGTGGGTGGCAGCGAAGGCATGGGGCTTGGCCTCTCGATCAGCTATGGTCTGGTGCAAAGCTTCGGCGGCACGATAAACGGAGTGAATGCGCCCGGGGGTGGTGCGGAATTTACCGTGGTGCTGGAGCCCTGGCTCGAGAAGGCGGCAGCGTGAGGGCTGGAATGACGTGTGACGCTCGGGCTGGCGCCCGTCGCCCCACCCGCCATCCCGCAGGAGGTGCGCGATGATCCGGCGGGTTCTTCTGGTCGATGACGATGCGGCGGTGCGCGACGCCCTGTGCCAGACGCTGGAACTGGCTGACATGGAGACGATTTCGGCCGGGTCGTTCATCGAGGCCAAGGATCACATCGCGCCGTCCTTTGCCGGGGTCGTGGTTTCGGATCTGCGGATGCCGGGTCGGGACGGGTTTCACCTTCTGGAACACGCGCGCGCAGCGGATCCGGACCTGCCCGTGATCCTGCTCACAGGCGAGGGCGACATTCCCATGGCGGTGCGGGCGATGGCGGCAGGCGCGTTCGATTTTCTCGAGAAGCCCTGCGCGCCCGGCGATCTGACCGCGGTGATCGAGCGGGCGCTGCGCACCCGCACGCTGGTGCTCGAGAACCGTCGTCTGAAGGCGCAGCTCGAGACCGGCGATGCCGCGGCGCGGCTTGTCTTTGGCGAATCCGCCCTGGCTGAGGGGTTGCGGGTGACGGTGCGCGCCGCGGCGCGGTCGGGAACCGAGGTGCTGATCACCGGCGCACCCGGCACCGGCATTTCCAAGATCGCCGAGGTGGTGCATCTTTGTTCGCCCCGCGCGAAGGGACCCTTCGAAAAGCGCGCCTCTGCCGGGCTCACCCGCGACATGCTGGGCGAGATCTGGCGCGCCTGCGGGCCGGGCACGCTGTTTCTCGACGATATCGGTGCATTGCCGATGGACACGCAGATGGCGCTGGTGGACGTGCTCGATGGCGGCAGCGGGCGGCTTGTTGCCGGCAGCACGCAGGATCTGGCCCGGATGGCCGAGCAGGGGAGGCTGAGCGCGGAGCTGTTCTACCGGTTGCAGGTGATGACCGTGCGCATTCCGTCGCTGTCCGAACGGCCCGAGGACATTCCGGTGCTGTTCCGTCACTATGTGGCGCAGGCGAGCGAGCAGGCGGGGTTGAGCCCGCCCGAGATCACCCCTGACCTCGTCGCGGATCTCATGGCGCAGGACTGGCCCGGCAATGCCCGCGCGCTGATGTCCGCGGCGATGCGTTTTGCCCTGGGACTGCCCGGCACGGAGCGGCCCGATGCCGGACTGGGACTGGTCGAGCAGATGGCGCAGGTGGAGCGCTCGCTGCTGACCGAGGCGCTGCGGCAAGCGAAGGGGCAGGCCAGCGCTGCGGCCGAGGCCCTGCGCCTGCCGCGCAAGACCTTCTACGACAAGCTGGCGAAATACGGGCTCAGACCGGAAAACTTTCGCTAGTAGCCTGCGATTTACAGGGACCGGGACGAGTCGAACTGTGCGGATTTCCGCACGATGTGCGCTAACATCTGTGCGGAATTCCGCACGCATCGCGCCGGATTCAGGGCGCAGATACACAAACTTCTTGTCGTAGTAAATTGATTTTAATGAATTAATGGCTCTGCAAGGTGCCCGCTCACAAAAAAGTTGATGAAAGGAGCCTGAAGGGGTCTTCTGCCGGTATCCGGACGCCTCGGGGAGCGGCGTCTGGTCATCAGAAAATCAAAACGTTCCGGGAGGACACCGATGAAGAAGTATCTCATGACCGCGGCCGCCGTGCTGGCGCTGGGCGCGACCGCACAGACTGCCGCCGCATCCTGCGACGATGGCGAAATGGTCATCAAGTTCAGCCACGTCACGAACACCGACAAGCACCCCAAGGGCATCGCCGCGTCGCTGCTGCAGCAGCGCGTCGACGAGGAGATGGACGGCAAGGCCTGCATGGAGGTCTTCCCGAACTCCACGCTCTACACCGACGAGCAGGTGGTCGAGGCGATGCTGCGTGGCGACGTGCAGCTGGCAGCGCCATCGCTGTCGCTGTTCGAATCCATCACCAAGGCCTACCGCCTGTTCGATCTGCCCTTCATGTTCAAGAACATCGAAGCCGTCGACGCCTTCCAGGCATCCGATACCGGTCAGGCGATGCTCGATTCCATGCAGCGCCGCGGCCTGCAGGGTCTGGGCTTCTGGCACAATGGCATGAAGCAGTTCTCGGCCAACAAGCCGCTGATCGAACCGTCGGATGCCAAGGGTCTGAAGTTCCGGGTGCAGCCTTCCGACGTGCTGGTGGCGCAGATGAACGCGCTCGGGGCATCGCCGCAGCCGATGGCATTCGCCGAAGTCTACGGCGCGCTGCAGACCGGCGTTGTGGACGGGCAGGAGAACACCTGGTCCAACATCTACGGTCAGAAGTTCTTTGAAGTGCAGGACGGCATCACCGAGACCAACCACGGCATCATCGACTATCTTGTTGTGGCATCGGTCGACTGGCTCGACAGCATGGACGAAGAGACCCGCACGCAGTTCCTGACCATCCTCGACGAGGTCACGACCGAGCGCAACGCCGAGGTCGGCAAGGTCGATCTCGAGGCGAAGCAGGCAATCGTCGATGCGGGTGGCGAGATCCGCGAACTGACCCCCGAGCAGCGTCAGGCCTGGGTCGACGTGATGAAGCCGGTCTGGGAGCAGTTCGAGGAAGAGGTCGGTGCCGAGAACATCGCCGCCGCGCAGGACATCAACGACGCTAACTGAGCGGACTTTGAACAGGGGGCGGTCCGGATCGACCGGGCCGCCCGTTTCTGCCGGGGAGGGACACCATGAGCGGCAAATACACGCCCAAAGGGCCGATCGGCCGTGCCGTGCACGGTTTCGAGGAGACGGCCATCGCCGTCATGCTGGGTCTGATGACGATGCTGACCTTCGTCAACGTGATCATGCGCTATGTCTTCAACAGCTCGATCATCTGGAGCCTCGAGGTCGTGCTGGTGCTGTTCACCTGGCTCGTGCTCTTCGGGGTTTCCTATGCCTTCAAGGTGACGGCGCATCTGGGGGTCGACGCGATCACCAACATGCTCTCACCCAGGCCGCGCAAGATCGTGGCGCTGATCGCAGGGGCTATCTGCATTCTTTATGCGCTGCTGCTGTGCAAGGGCGCCTGGGACCAGTGGGCGCCGTTCGCCGATCTGCCGCCGACGACGGGGCACTGGTTCCCGACCGGGTTCGACACCACTTCTCGGGGGCGGTCCTTCTTCGAGACCGACCAGATCCCGATGCCGGACTGGCTGCGCTTTCTCGAAGACTGGATCAATTACGGCGAGCGCTATTCCAAGCTGCCCCGCATGATCCCCTATACCATCCTGCCCGTCGCGGCCGCGCTGATCCTGTTCCGGATCTGCCAGGCGGTCCTGCGCGTCTGGAACGACGAAAGTGAGAGCTTGATCGTGAGCCACGAAGCCGAAGACGCCATCGACGATGTCGCAGCCATGAACCGCGGAGACTGATTGCATGGAAGTCCTTCTTCTTTTTGTCCTGATCATCGGTCTGCTGTTCCTGGGTGTGCCCATCGCGGTGGCGCTCGGCTTTGCATCGATCTTCTTTCAGCTCGCCTTTTCGGAAACCTCGCTCGCCGCGGTCGCGCAGTCGCTTTATCTCGCGATGGCGGGGCATTACACGCTGCTGGCGATCCCGTTTTTCGTGCTCGCGTCGAGCTTCATGTCGACCGGTGGCGTCGCCAAGCGGATCATCCGCTTTGCCGTGGCCTGCGTCGGGCACTTGCAGGGCGGGCTTGCCATCGCGGGCGTCCTCGCCTGCATGATGTTCGCGGCCCTGTCGGGATCGAGCCCGGCGACGGTGGTCGCCATCGGCTCGATCGTCATCGCGGCGATGCGGCAGGTGGGCTACACCAAGGATTTCGCCGCGGGCGTCATCTGTAACGCCGGGACGCTCGGTATCCTCATCCCGCCCTCCATCGTGATGGTGGTCTATGCCTCGGCAACGGATGTGTCGGTGGGACGGATGTTCCTGGCGGGCGTCTTTCCGGGTCTGCTTGCGGGCGTGATGCTGATGGTGACGATCTATGTCATCGCGCGGATCAAGAACATGCCGAGCGGCGAATGGCTGGGCTGGGGGGAGGTCGGCGAGTCCTTCCGCGACGCGGTCTGGGGTCTGCTGCTGATCGTGATCATCATGGCCGGCATCTATGGTCATCCCTGGATCCGGTTCGATGGGGGAAGTTTCGTCTACTGGAAGGGCGGGGCCTTCACCCCGACCGAGGCCGCTGCCGTGGCCGCCGTCTATGCCTTCTTCGTCGCGAGCTTCATCTACCGCGACATGGGGCCGTTGGCCCCGACAGAGGAGGGCGGACGTCCGATCTCGCTCTACCGCAAGCCGCTGGCGATCATCACGGCGTTCTTTCACAAGGACACGCAGGCGACGCTGTTCGAAGGTGGCAAGCTCACCATCACGCTGATGTTCATCATCGCCAACGCGCTGCTGCTCAAGCACGTCCTCACGGATGAGCAGATTCCGCAGAGCATCGCCAACGCGATGCTGAGCGCGGGCTTCGGCCCGGTGATGTTCCTCGTGATCGTGAACGTGATCCTGCTGATCGGCGGGCAGTTCATGGAGCCGTCAGGCCTGATCGTGATCGTCGCGCCGCTGGTGTTTCCGATCGCTCTTCAGCTCGGGATCGACCCGATCCATCTGGGCATCATCATGGTGGTGAACATGGAAATCGGGATGATCACGCCGCCGGTGGGCCTGAACCTGTTCGTGACCTCGGGTGTGGCGGGCATGTCGATGATGCGGGTCGTGAAGGCAGCGCTGCCGTTCCTCGCCGTGCTCTTCGTCTTCCTGATCATGATCACCTACATCCCGATCATCTCGACCTTCCTGCCGAACTCGATCATGGGGCCGGAGATCATCACGAATTGATGTAAAGACTTGGGCCCGCGTCACGCGCGGGCCCCGGTGCAGGCGTGATCCAATTGTGCGCTACCGCGCGCTCTTGTTAAGAAATCCGAAAAGCGACGCCCTGTCACGGAGCGTCGCTTTTCATTCTGGGCAGGGGCGGGTCGGACCCGCCTCTTGCCGGTCAGGCCTTGGCGACGGGGGCCGCGTTCAGTGCCGAAACGATCGGCATGAAATCCGTGGCCTTGAGGCTCGCGCCGCCCACGAGCGCGCCATCGACATCCTCCACGGCAAAGATCTCGGCGGCGTTAGACGCTTTCACGCTGCCGCCATAGAGCAGGCGGATGCTACCGGCGACATCATCACCGAATCGGCTGGCGAGTTCGGTGCGCAGGAAACGGTGAACTTCGGCGATCTGCTGCGTGGTCGGCACCTTGCCGGTCCCGATCGCCCAGATCGGTTCGTAGGCGATCACGAGATTGGTGCCGGTGCTGCCATCGGGTACGGAGTTCTTGAGCTGTGCCGCGAGGACCTCGAGGGTCGAGCCGTCGTCGCGCTGCTCGAGGCTTTCGCCGATACAGAGGATGACCTTGAGACCGGCGGCCCAGGCGGCTTCGGTCTTGGCGGCGACATCGGCGTCGCTTTCACCATGATCCTGACGGCGCTCGGAATGGCCGGTGATCACGTAGGTCGCGCCCGCATCCGCCAGCATCGGTGCGGAAAGGTCACCGGTATGGGCGCCGTTCTCGGCCCCATGGCAATCCTGCGCGCCGATCGCGATGCCGGTCTTGAGACCGGCCGCAGCGTAGATCAGCGTGGCGGGGGGGCAGATCAGCGTCTCTACCGATCCCTGCGACATCCCCTGCAATGCTGCCAGTTCCGCCAGGGACACCTGCGTGCCGTTCATTTTCCAGTTGCCTGCCGCCAGTTTGCGTCGCATGCGCTCTCCTTTTCAATCGTTTCAATCTGTCTGTTCCGGAAACATGTCCCGGTGCGTCCCGGCTCCCGTGACGGGAGCCTGAACGACATATAGAACCCGCGCCGCCGATTGGCCACGCGGGTCAGGGTCGGTTAATCAGGGTCGTGAATCTCAGGACCGTTCAGGCCTTCTGGTTGACCTGATCGGTCTCGAGCTCGGCGACGTCCTTGAACTTGATCGACTCGCCGCAGCCACAGGCATCCGCCACATTCGGGTTGTTGAACTTGAACCCGGATTCGAGCAGCGTCGTTTCATAGTCGATCTCGGTGCCGAACAGGAACATCTGCGCCATCGGCGCGATCATCACGCAGGCGCCGTCCTGTTCCACAACCTCGTCATGGGGGTCGGCCGCGTCGACATATTCCATGGTATATTCCATGCCGGCGCAGCCACCCTTCTTCACGCCGATCCGCAGACCGGCGCGGTTGTCGCGCGTCATCAGGCGGGTGATCTGCCTGATCGCCGCCGGAGTCATGGTGATCGGGGATTTGCCGGGGATGCCGAACATGCGCGTCTCTCCTGTGTTGCAATCAAGGTAAGGGGATCAGCCTTTGGAAACAAGGGGCCGGGCAGGGCTGCCCGCAACGGTCGTGCCTGCGGCGACATCACGTGTCACCACGCTCCCGGCTCCGATGATGGCATCATCGCCGATGGTCACGCCCGGCAGGATCACCGCGCCGCCACCGATCCAGACGTTGCGCCCGATGGTGATGGGACGCCCGAATTCGAGCCCGGTATCGCGCGTGACGCCGTCGCGGGGGTGATCGGCGGTCAGCAGCTGAACATAGGGGCCAAGCGCCGACTTATCGCCGATGGTGATCGGGCAGACGTCGAGCAGAACGCAGCCATAGTTCAGAAACACGTCCCGTCCCAGCGTGATGTTGTAGCCGTAATCGACGTAGACCGGCGCCCTGATACCCGCCCCCTCGGCACTGCCGAAGAGCTGGGCCACGATGGCGGGGCGCTCTTCGTCGCCGACGATGGTCTGGTTGTAGGCGCGCATGAGTTCCTGCGCGCGCACCCGGTCGGCGACGAGTTCCGCGTCACCGGCACGGTAGAGCTCGCCCGCCATCATCTTCTGCTTTTCGGAACGCATGTGGTGGGACGCTTTCGCTGATGTCGTGTATTTGGCGCCGAAGAGGTGTCCGGACGCCGGGATCCTTACATGAATCCCAGTTCCAGACGCGCCTCGTCTGACATCATGTCCATGCCCCAGGGCGGGTCGAACACCATGTCCACATCGACCTGCTTCACGCCCGCGAGCGGCTCGATCGCCTCGGCCACCCATCCGGGCATCTCGCCGGCCACCGGACAGCCGGGGGCTGTCAGGGTCATGGTCACGTTCACGGCATTCTCGGACGAGATGTCGATCGTGTAGATCAGGCCCAGATCGTAGATGTTGACCGGGATTTCGGGGTCATAGACACCGCGACAGGCCTCGACCACCTGATCGTAGAGCGGGTGATCGGTGCTCGATGGCGGAATAAGCGGTGTGCCTTCAAGCTTTGGGCTTGCGTCGGTCATGGACGGTCCTTCCAAGTCTTACCTGAGCAAACATATAGGGAATACCCGGCGCGTCGTAAAGGGTGCGCATCCGGCCTGTCTGACGCATCTGGACTCTCCCCGCCCGTGCTTTACTTCCTGCGCGACACACACATCCCTTCCCTGACGCGAAAGACCCTGCCATGCCGCCACGCTCCCGCAACAGCCTTGCGATCTACGACGATGTTGCCGCCGACTGGATCTACATGGGCATTGCCCGGAGGTCGGCATGAGCGCTCTCGCGATCCTCAGCACCGCACTGCTTTTCGGCGGCATGATGCTTTATTCGTTCGGCTTTGCTGGTTTCCTGTTCCGCAACACCACCGCGTCCGAGGCCGGGCGCCTGCTGCGCCTTGCCTTTCCGCATTTCTACCTTTTCGTGATCGCGACGTCCGCCATCGCGACCGCATTCAGCCTGCCGATCGACGGTCCCGCCGCCGCCCTGCTGGCCTTTGTCGCCATCAGCACGCTGCCTGCCCGCCAGATGCTGATGCCCGCGATCAATGCCGCGTCGGACGCGGGCCACAAGCGCCGCTTCGGCGCGTTGCATGGCGCTTCCGTCGTCCTGGGGGTGATCCAGATCGTGCTGGTCGGCTGGGCCTTGCTGCGCATCGCCTGACGCTGCACGCCAGTAGCGACGGAAATCGCGGGAAGTGCGCCTCTAGCCTGGCCCTTCCCGCACTCAGCCCAGAAGCTTGCGCTTGCGGACCGGCGCGGGGCGCACCCGCTCCTCGATATGGTCGTAAAGCATGCCCGCGATGTTCTTCTTGGACGCCGCCTCTATCCCCTCGAAGCCCGGGCTGGAATTGACCTCGAGCACCTTGGGCCCCGATTCCGAGCGCAGAAGGTCCACCCCGGCGAGGTTCAGCTTGAAAGCGCGTGCCGCGCGGATCGCCGCATCCCGCTCTTCCTTGGTGATACGCACGACCTTTGCTGTGCCGCCCTGATGCAGGTTCGAGCGGAAATCACCCTCGGCCCCGGTCCGCTTCATCGCCGCGACGACCTTGCCGCCGACCACGAGGCAGCGCACATCCTCGCCCGCCGATTCCTTGACGAAATCCTGCACAAGAAAGTTCGCGCGCAGGCCCCGGAAGGCGTCGATCACCGATTGCGCGGCCTTCTTCGTCTCGGCGAGCACCACGCCCTTGCCTTGCGTCGATTCGAGCAGTTTCACGATCAGCGGTGCCGTTCCGACCAGTCGCATCAGCGAATCCGTGTCCTTGGGCGAGGAGGCGAAGGCGGTGTTGGGCATCCCGATCCGGTGCTGCGCCATGAGCTGGTGCGCATGCAGCTTGTCGCGCGATGCCGTGATCCCCTCCGATCCGTTCACGCAGAAGGTTCCGATCGTCTCGAACTGGCGGATCACCGCCGTGCCGTAGGAGGTGACAGAGGCCCCGATCCGCGGGATCACCGCATCATAGCGCGGCAGCCGCTTGCCGTCATAGTGCACCTCGGGTGCCATGGCGTTGATCGCCATGTAGCAGCGCGTGGTGTCGATCACTTCGACCGTATGACCGCGCGCCTCGCCCTCTGCGACCAGCCTGCGGGTGGAATAATTGTCCTCCCGGCTCAGCACCGCGACGCGCAGCGCGCGTTTGGGCGCGGCGCGGCGGACTTCGAGCGAGGAATAGACGTCGTAGCTCAGCTCAGGCTGGCAGAAGCGGTCGGTGGCGACGATGGTGATGTGATCCTTCAGCGCCTCGCGTCCCAGCAGCATGCGCGAATTCATCCTGTCTCGGTTGGTCAGCGTGATCTCGATCGGCCACTCTTCGCCGCCGACCCTGAGGGTCGAGCCGATGACGTAGCGGCTCTCTGCCTCGCCGTTGGACGAGACCACGTTGCGCCGGTCGATGATCGCGGCCGAGCAGGGAATCACCAGATCCTCGCGCCCCGGTATGGGATGCACGGTGAAGCGCACGCGCGGCGCCGCGGCAGAGCCGAAAGTCTCGATGTCGAAGGCATGCAGGGCAGAGGTCCGCGCCCCGGTATCCACCTTTGCCCGCAGCGCAGGCAGGCCGAGATCCGGCAATGCCACCCATTCCTCCCATCCGAAACGGATCAGATCGGGAGTGGTGGAGGTGTCTTCGGTCATGATTTGGCTTTCGGTCAACAGGGGTCCTCAGCCCTAGCAAGCAGGAGGAAGGGCCGCAAGCCATGCCTAGCGGGCAGGCATGACCTTTGTGTTACAGCCTCCCGGTGTGGCTCCCGCGCCGCGCTGCATCAGCGCGCGCGACATTTCGGAACGGTGCTGAACAGGTTTTGCAGCTGGCATGCTGCCGCTCTGGCAAAGCCTGCGCTTCGGCAGGATCGAGGGGTACGGCGCCCGCCTCTCACATGGCTTGTGCCGCGTCTCCGGGCGGCGTAAAGCAGGCGCCCATGAGCACCTCCTTCACCCTCGATGCCACCGATGGCATGGCCCGCACCGGCGTCATCTCGACCCCGCGTGGCGACATCCGCACGCCCGCCTTCATGCCCGTGGGCACCGCCGCCACGGTGAAGGCGATGATGCCCGAAAGCGTGCGCGCCACCGGCGCCGACATCCTGCTGGGCAACACCTATCACCTGATGCTGCGGCCCACGGCGGAACGTATCGACCGTCTGGGGGGGCTACACAAGTTCATGAACTGGGACCGGCCGATCCTTACCGATTCCGGCGGTTTCCAGGTCATGTCGCTCGCCGCGCTGCGCAAGCTCACCGAAAGCGGCGTGACCTTCAAAAGCCATATCGACGGCTCGCGCCACGAGATCACGCCGGAGCGGTCCATGGAGATCCAGCGGCTGCTCGGTTCGGACATCGTTATGGCCTTTGACGAATGCACGCCCTATCCCTGCACCGAAGCCCAGGCGCTCGAGAGCATGCGTCTGTCGATGCGTTGGGCGCAGCGGTCGCGGGATGCCTTTGGCGACCGTCCCGGCCATATGCTCTTCGGCATCCAGCAGGGCAGCGTCTTTGCCGATCAGCGCGCCGAAAGCGCCGAGGCGCTGAAAAGCATCAGCTTCGACGGCTATGCGGTGGGCGGTCTGGCGGTGGGCGAGGGGCAGGAGATGATGCTCCGCACGCTCGACTTCGCGACCGACATGCTGCCCGCCGACAAGCCGCGCTATCTCATGGGCGTGGGCAAGCCCGACGATATCGTCGGCGCGGTCAAGCGCGGCATCGACATGATGGATTGCGTTTTGCCGTCACGTTCGGGGCGAACCGCACAGGCCTGGACCCGGCGCGGGCAGGTCAACATGAAGAATGCCCGCCATCAGGACGATCCGCGCCCGCTGGACGAGGATTGCACCTGTCCGACCTGCCGCCAGTACAGCCGCGCCTATCTGCACCACGTCTTCCGCGCGCAGGAGATGATCTCGGGCATGCTGCTGACCTGGCACAACCTGCATTATTATCAGGAACTCATGCAGGGCCTGCGCGACGCGATCGGGGCAGGGACCTTTGAGGCTTTCGAGGCACGTTTCCATGCCCTGCGGGCCGAAGGCGACATCGCGCCCTTGTGACTGCGCACCAGCAGCTTTGACAGGACAGGGTTGCGCGCCTGACATGGCGCGGGCCTTACGGTTATGCCTGCCGCCTACCAGTTGCTGAAGAGCACACAGACCCTGTGCACTGCCGAACGATTTTGATGGACTTCTCGATGGACCCAATGGGGCACAGACCGCGTTGATCCGTCAAAGCCGCATATGACAGGCTGACTTGAAAGGACACACCATGACCGAGCACGCACTCTTCACCCCCTTCACGGCGGGCAAGATCGATCTCAAGAACCGCATCGTGATGGCGCCGCTGACGCGCAACCGCGCAAAGCACGAGGATGACACGCCCTTCGACATCCATGTCGATTATTATACCCAGCGCGCAGGTGCCGGCCTCATCATCACCGAGGCGACCCAGATCACGCCCGAGGGCAAGGGATATGCCTGGACCCCCGGCATCTATTCCGATGACCAGGTCGAGGGATGGAAGCGCGTGACCGATTCCGTCCACGCCGCGGGCGGCAAGATCGTTCTGCAGCTCTGGCATGTCGGCCGCGTGTCGCACACGTCGTTGCAGGAAGATGGCAAGAAGCCGGTGGCACCGTCGCCCATCGCGTCGGGCGCGCCCACTTTTGACGGAACACAGATGGTCGATACGTCCGAACCGCGCGCCCTGGAAGCGTCGGAAATTCCACGGATTCTGGCCGATTACCGCTACGCTGCCGAAAACGCCAAGAAGGCCGGCTTCGACGGCGTCGAGTTGCACGCGGCGAATGGCTACCTGCTCGACCAGTTCATGAAGGACGGTCCGAACAAGCGGGAAGACGCATATGGCGGCTCGCTTGAAAACCGCACCCGGCTGACATTCGAGGTTCTGGATACGCTGCTGGAGGTGTGGGAGCCCGGTCGTGTCGGCATCCGCATCAGCCCCTTCTCGGGTGCGAATGGCGCGATGGACAGCGATCCGGCCAAGCTGGCGGAATTCGTCGTGGCCAAGCTCGCGCATTACGATCTCGCCTATCTGCACATGATCGAAGGTCAGACCGGCGGCCCGCGCGAATGGCCCAACGAGACGAACATGGACGAGCTCAAGGCGACGTTCGGCGGCGCATGGATGGTCAATAACGGCTATGACCGCGATCTCGCCATCGAGGCCGTGGATGATGGCCATGCCGATCTCGTGGCCTTCGGCGTGCCCTACATCGCCAACCCGGACCTTGCCCAGCGGCTCGAAATGAACGCACCGCTGAACGCGGCCGACAAGGCGACATTCTACGGCGGCGGTGTCGAAGGTTATACCGACTATCCGTTCCTGACCGAGGAAGAGGTCAAAAAGGCAGGCTGAATCTTTCTTCGGACCGTCATCTGAAACTGCAGCGCCCCGTTTTCGCGGGGCGTTGTCGTGTCACGTTCCGTGCCAAAGTCCGGCGGGTCTTGCCCTCGCAACCTCACGGGGGCATGCTACCTCCAACGGACGGTGTCTGCCCGACCATCTGGGCGCTTGCAAAACGGGGCGAAGACCCCATCTTCATTGTCTATGACCGGAGATGGCCGAGGCTGCCGCGACGTGGGGCCAGCGCCATCTTGCCAAGAACAAGGATTGAGCATGAAAAAGCCTCTCAATACATCTTATCCGGTGCTGCCGCTGCGCGACATCGTCGTGTTTCCGCACATGATCGTGCCGCTCTTCGTGGGTCGCGAGAAATCCGTGCGGGCGCTGGAAGAAGTGATGTCGGACGACAAGCAGATCCTGCTGTCCTCCCAGATCGACCCCGCGGTGGATGATCCCACCAGCGACGGCATCTACAAGGCTGGCGTGCTGGCCAATGTCCTGCAGCTGTTGAAACTGCCCGATGGTACCGTGAAGGTGCTTGTCGAGGGGCAGGCGCGCGTGCGGATCACCGAATATCTCGAAAACGACGATTTCTTCGAGGCGAAGGCAGAATACCTGACCGAAATGCCGGGCGACGCCACCGCGATCGAGGCACTCGTGCGCACCGTTGGTGACGAGTTCGAACGTTACGCCAAGATCAAGAAAAACATTCCCGAAGAGGCGCTGAGCACCGTTTCGGAAACCACCGAGCCCGCAAAGCTTGCAGACCTCGTCTCGGGCCATCTCGGCATCGAAGTGGGACAGAAGCAGGAGCTTCTGGAAACGCTGTCGATCTCCGACCGCCTCGAAAAGGTCTATGGCCTCATGCAGGGCGAAATGTCCGTCCTTCAGGTCGAGAAGAAGATCAAGACCCGCGTGAAATCGCAGATGGAGCGCACCCAGCGCGAATATTATCTGAATGAGCAGATGAAGGCGATTCAGAAGGAGCTGGGCGACGGCGAGGATGGCCAGAACGAGGTTGCCGAGCTCGAGAAGAAGGTCTCGGAGACCAAGCTGTCGAAAGAGGCTCGTGAAAAGGCCGATGCCGAGATCAAGAAGCTCAAGAACATGTCGCCCATGTCCGCCGAAGCCACGGTCGTGCGCAACTATCTCGACTGGATGCTCAGCATTCCGTGGGGCGTGAAAAGCCGTGTGAAGAAGGATCTGGGTCTGGCGCAGAAGGTGCTGGATGACGACCACTATTCGCTCGAGAAGGTGAAGGAGCGGATCGTCGAGTACCTGGCCGTTCAGCAGCGCTCCAAGAGGCTGAAAGGCCCGATCATGTGCCTCGTCGGCCCTCCGGGTGTTGGCAAGACATCGCTTGGTAAATCGGTCGCCAAAGCCACGGGGCGCGAGTTCATCCGCATCTCGCTCGGTGGCGTGCGTGACGAATCCGAGATCCGCGGCCACCGCCGGACCTATATCGGCTCCATGCCCGGCAAGATCATCCAGGCGCTGAAGAAGGCCAAGACGACGAACCCGCTCATCCTGCTCGACGAGATCGACAAGATGGGTCAGGACTTCCGGGGTGATCCGGCATCGGCCATGCTCGAAGTGCTCGATCCGGAACAGAACGCGACCTTCTCGGACCACTATCTCGAGGTGGAATACGACCTGTCCAATGTGATGTTCCTGACCACGGCGAACTCCTACAACATGCCGGGGCCGCTTCTGGACCGGATGGAGATCATCCCGCTTTCGGGCTACACCGAAGACGAGAAGACCGAGATCGCCAAGCGCCACCTGATCGCCAAGCAGGTCAAGAACCACGGCCTCAAGAAGGGCGAGTTCGAGGTGACCGACGAGGCGCTGACCGACATCGTGCGGTACTATACCCGCGAAGCCGGTGTGCGGAACCTCGAGCGGGAGCTTGCAAAGCTGGCGCGCAAGGCGGTGACGAAGATCGTCAAGGGTGATGAAAAGACCGTGAGCGTGACGGCGGAGAATCTCCCGGACTTCCTGGGGGTGCGCAAGCATCGTTACGGCCTGACCGAGGACGAACACCAGATCGGTGTCGTGACCGGGCTCGCCTATACGTCAGTCGGGGGCGACCTGCTTCAGATCGAGGCGCTGCGCCTGCCGGGCAAGGGCCGGATGAAGACGACCGGGAAACTCGGCGATGTGATGAAGGAATCCATCGACGCCGCATCGTCCTATGTCCGTTCCATCAGCCCTCAGATCGGTGTGAAGCCGCCGAAGTTCGAGAAGTGGGACATCCACGTGCACGTGCCGGATGGCGCCACACCCAAGGACGGCCCCTCTGCCGGTCTGGCGATGGTGACGTCGATCGTGTCGGTCCTGACCGGCATCCCGGTGCGCAAGGACATCGCCATGACGGGCGAGGTTTCGCTGCGCGGCAATGCGATGCCAATCGGCGGGTTGAAGGAAAAGCTGCTCGCGGCACTGCGCGGTGGGGTCAAGACCGTTCTCATTCCTAAGGAGAACGAGAAGGATCTGACCGAGCTGCCGGACAACGTGAAGAACGGGCTCGAGATCATTCCGGTCGAACACGTGTCCGAAGTCCTGAAGCTCGCGCTGATCCGCGCGCCCGAACCGATCGACTGGGACGAGGAGGCCGAAGAGGCCGCCGCCACGGCATTGGCACGCGGTGAGTCCGGGACAAGCGCAGTCGCGCACTGACCGGCCTCCGAGCCGAGAATATCTCGCCGCCCGGTCGATGCCGGGCGGCGTTTTCCGTTTTATGGGACAGGAGGCGCGGAACATGGACAATGGTAGATCCGTCTTCATGCGGATTTTCCGATCTCGCCCGTTTTCCCGCGAACACAACCCTTGCACAGCCCGCGGAGTGCCGTTAAGACGCTCCGCACCGGGTGATTAGCTCAGTGGTAGAGCGCTTCGTTCACATCGAAGATGTCAGAGGTTCAAATCCTCTATCACCCACCAGAATTCCAGAAAAAGCGCGCCGGACCCGGCGCGCTTTTTTTACATTCGGCGGGTCAGGGATTGCATGACACCTGTTTCAGCGAGTGCGCCCAAAAGAGCGCCTCGGGGCTGACTTTCCCTCCCCAGGAATTTCACAAATGTGCCGACAGTCTGGACAGGTGTGCGAAGAAGAAAATTCCATTCACGGATCTTGTCATGATCCCTTGATCTCTCCGCGAGAGAGCACTAAAAAACGCCCAATCGGGTGATTAGCTCAGTTGGTAGAGCGCTTCGTTTACACCGAAGATGTCGGGAGTTCGAGCCTCTCATCACCCACCATGCTATCCCTCCGATGTCGGTTAAGTACCGCTTTTGCAGGGAGGAAACGGGCATTAGAAAACCGAGCGATGCCACAAAAGCAGGCAGGCCCAGCCCACGGCACGGATCATCTGTGATGTGAGCAGAGCCATCCACCAGCCGGGTCATTTTACCGGGTCGGCGGCTGGCATCCAGGGCGGCGTTTCGAACAAGACGGATGTACCAGATGCGTCTGCTCTGGATTGTCCCGCGATGTCAGTGACCGGCACACCTTTCAGTTCAGGAAAGCCATTGACCATCGCCTGGCCGAAAAGCGGTTTGAAAACGCCGTTGTGACAGGTCGCGCAGTTGATCTTTGGAGAGTCTCCATGGGCGGTGCCGAGCCTTTCGGGCGGAAATACATCTTTCAGCGGATTGAGATAGGTGTTGTTCAGGTCGCGGGCCATCCGGATGCCGTACCAAGCTGTTTTCCGCTGCGGGGCGCTCTGTCCCCAATCGCTGAAGGAGCGGGTGTTATGGCAATAGTCGCAGTTCACGCCCAGGGATTTTGAGATGTGGATCATCAAGGCGTAAGTGTGCTCTGCCTGCTTGATGGACAGGCGTCCTTCGCCCGGACCATGCGGAAGCTCTGACTGGATACGAACATTGCCGTTTGCTTCCAGATACTCCGACAAGGGATCCCGCGGCAGAGATGTCGTTCCGACAGTGGAAGCCGGATGGTTCTGGCTGGGCAGGTTTTGAGCCAAGCCAAGGGGTTGTTTCGGGCCGGTGTCGTTGAACCAGATATTCGGAGGCACACGCTTGCCGCGATGGCAGGTGTAGCAGGTCACACCGGTGTTTGCGACGTGATCGGCCCAGTCGGTATTTATATGGCGGACCATTTCCAGCATGCGACGTGCGACGACCTTGGTATACAGCGTGTCGTCGGCAAAGTTCTCGACGCTGTGACACGCGGCGCAGCCTTCCTCCGGTGCTACCCAATCCGTGATATTGACCATGAGCCGGGTGAACTGGCCGGTGTTGAGGTCACCAAGAACCTTCAGGTTTTCGTAGACATCGTCGGCCCTGTAGCCTTCGTCCCCGGGATAGGGGACAGAGTCAGGGATCACGTTGGTCTTTTCGATCTCGATCATCGCGTCCCTGTGGCGCGGAAGATATAGCCCGCTGCCGCGCGGGCCAAGTTGCTGGGCGTTGATCGGCCAGGGTTTCGTATGGGTCGCCAACCCTACGACCGCAAGCAAGGCGATGCCCGCAATTGTGAAGAAGATCATCGGGCGGTAGATTTCGGTCGGGTTTAGCCTGTTCCAGTCGACGAACCATGCGGGAATCTTAAAATTGAACATGGTGCTATTCCATACCAGTCCGAATGATCACCGTTTTCGGTGCCTTCGCTCGCGCTGAATTGGCCGATCCCGGCGCGCAGGGTTCGGTCGCTCGAAGCTGATCTGCTGGTGGCGTTGCCGTCATAGACCTGACTCCGACAGGTGCTGTCTGCCGTAAGCGTGATCCGGGCCGGGCGTTTCCAGCTCCGGGTCGTTCAGAGCTCCGCGAACCTCGTCGGAAATGGGAAGCGGCTCTCCCGTGAGCGGGTCGGAAAAAGCAGACAGTGACAGGATGTAATAGGCGAGCGCCCAGCGATCTTCCTCGGGAAAGGCGTTCTTGAAACCCGGCATGGGCGTTCCGTTGAGTCCGACGGATATCGTTCTGTAAATGTCGGAGACGTTCGGGCCGGACTTGAACTGTCCGCGCGTCAGGTTTGCCGGTACGATGGTGAACCCCCAGTCGTCCCTCAACCCGGCAGCTTTTTCGCCGTCGCCCTTGCCGGTCTTGCCATGGCATTCCCAGCATTTTGCCTGAAGGAAAACCTCGCCGCCGCGGGCGACCAAATCTTTCGAAGGGGCGGGGGGTGTCCCAATCTCCAGGAGCTGGCCCAAAGGCTCCTCGACAAAGAAAAGATAAGGATTGTTCGGGTCAGCCAGATCTGCGGCAAGGACGTATTTGATGTACTGAATCACGGCCAGACGGTCATCCAGCGGCAACTCGAACCATGCCGGCATCGCGGTGCCCCGAACGCCGCGCGTGATCGTTCGCAGAAGATCCGCATCGGTCGGTAGTGGACCGTCGGTGTGTTTGAACTTGAACACGCCGAAAGTGAAGTTTCTTGGACGCTGACTGGTCAGGAACGCCGCCGATGGACCGTTCCCATCGCCCTTGACCCCATGGCAGCCCACGCAGTTCTGTGTGTAGACAATCTCGCCGCGGTCGATCATTTCATCAGAACGTTCGATGACGTCCTGAATCTTGGGACCATCTACGATCGCAGGCGTGTAGAAGTCCCGCCACATCCCCCGGTTCATCCCGAGTTTCTGGACATAGGCTGTCAGTGCTGCGATTTCGTCGGTCTCTGCAGCCAGGGTGACGGCGTCGCCGCCAAATTCGTCATTGGGCGTCCAGATCACGGGGTTTTTTCCCTGTGCGGATTTCGGCACGAAAACGAGACCTTCAGCATTTGGCGTCAGCTGGACGACGTCCTGGCTGGTGAAATCGAACAGCGCTTCGGTGTCGGCTGTCTGTTCGAGCGACACGCCATTTGGCCCATCGATCACGGCGATCGGCTCGCTTGCTTTTTCGAAATATCCCGAGAATCCCCCCATGATGGACCCTTTCCTGACCTGAGGAGGGTTCCAGAAATGTGCCCAATGCCATTCATCTCCGTATTTCAGTCCGGTTCTCGACAGATCGGGTGCGATGCCTTTTGCGCCAAAGGACGGGGGCGTGTCGAAAACATATTCTCCCGGCTCGGTCTCGGGACCCCAGCGTTGCGGGTCGTTGCTCACGATACCCCAGGGACGCTTCTCGGTTGCTTCCGGGCGCCTGTGCTGTGAATGGCAATATGTGCAGCCGCTTTTAAGATAAAGGCGGCGACCCTCTGCCTCCAAAGGCGAGTAATCCTTCGGCGCCAGTGCCACCCACTTGAGCTCTCCCAGCTCATTGCGTGTTACGGCGCTGACCTGTTCATCGGCACGGAGGTCCCGGGCATCGTCTGCAGAAGTCGGAGAAACGAGCGCCGCGCCCAAACCGAACATCAGGATAGTGACGCCAACCGCGTTGGCGCCCAAGTTCGGTTCTGTCATACTGAACTCCTCCGTCAATTGACAAAGTTGCAGAGCTCTGCGATCGCTCCGACCAGAATTTTCTGAATTGATCGGCATATGCGGGCAGCACACTGCCCGCATATGCTTGAACCGGGTTTTTAGTATTTGCCCGGCTGAAGTTCCGATCCGGCATTCGACCAGGTCATGTAAGCCTCGAGGGCTTTCATGGCGTCCGAATCAACATCTATGACAGTCCCTTGCATCGGTTTTTCGATGCACCAGTTGGTCATGTCGCGCAGGGTCGCCAACTTGGCGATCGAGACCTGGAATTTCGGGAAAGACTGCGGGTGTGTGTCCGAACCCATCGGATGACACATCGCGCAAGCCATGCCCGTCTCCGACAGCTTGACGCCCAATTCCTCCTGCGTCGCGCCGTCGCCGTGAAACAGCAGATCGCCCTTGACCACCCATTTCATGAACTGATCTTCATAAAGCTTGAGTTGCTCAGGTGTGACCGGGTCTTTTGCCTTTGCCGGACCGACAAAAATCACGGTGGCAATCGCTGTGGCCACCACGATGGAACCGCCCAGCTTGGAAACAATCGAATGCATAGTCATTGAAAACGTCCTCACGGGTTTGACCAAGGATATTCGTTGTCTGCGATGCGCGACCGGATTTTCTCGGTCACATGGTTGTGGTCAGCAGCCGATTGCGCGAACACTTCTTCGCGGCCCCACATCACATATTCCGTTTCGATCCTGTCGTTTGCAGAGAAGTTCAACTCGCCCCATCCCACACCGTCGAATGGATCGCCCGGATCGACCCGGATCATCGGCCGGGTCAGCTTTGGCACCGCGTCAGGTGGGTATGGCCAGGGCCAGGCAGTGGCCAGCATTCCGATCGAGCGCATCGTCCCGATCTCGTTGTACAGCACCTGGTGGACATGTCCGTGAATGTTGGTGACATTGCCATAGGGCTTGAGCACTTCGTTGACATCCCGCCAGTCGCGCACCCAGAAGTTCCACGGAGGATAGTATTCGTAGAGCGGGTTGTGGCTGAAGATGATGACCGGCGCAGCCTTGTCCCAATCGGCCAGGATACCTTCCATCCAGTCGATCTGCGCGCGGCCGACACCGGCCCATGGACCTGCAACAGTTCCGTCAAGGGCCTCCATATGCCCCATCCGCTCTTTGGGGGTCATGTTCTTCGCGGTCCAGTAGTCCGGGCCGTGGCCAACGGTGTCTAGGCCGATGAATCTCACGCCCTTGTGGTCGAAGGTCCAGTTCCTTTCACCGAACAGCTCCATCCACTTCTTGCCCATGTCGAGATACCAGTCATGCTCGCCGGGAATGTAATGTTTTGGAATTGAGATATTCTTGAGAAGGTCGACACCGAGTTCGAGTTCCTCGACCGTGCCGGTCTGAGCGAGGTCGCCGCCGAAGATCAGAAAGTCGGCCGGCGGATCCATGGCCTGCACGTCTTCCACGGCGCGCGTCACCTTGTCCACGAAGCGCGTATTCAGCGACTTCTTGTAGAGATGCGTGTCGGAGATCCAGGCGAACTTGAAGCCCGGCTCTGCCGCATGCGCGATGTCGAGCGTATTGAGAAGCGGCCACCAGCCGAATGTCTGGCCAACGCTGGCTGCGCCAAACAACATGCTCTTGTGAACAAACGTTCGACGACTGATTCTGACAGAATCGTCGGGCCTTACACCCGGTTTATGGAGCGTCGCGTGGATATCGCGCCGTTCGCGTTCTAGGTCATCCGACATACTTTCCCCCCTTGATTTTTAAAGGTACTCGATAGTTCCGGCTTTTGGCTGACGCTTGTTTTCAAGGCTATTTGCGGAGCGCTTTATTATTTGGGCCTCTTGAAAATTCCTGAAACGTGGTTTCCCAACTCAATCGTCACGCTATTCCATTCAAAGATGTCGCTACGGTTGCTTGAGCTCAATTTCGACTTTGGCGTACTCGCCGCTCGCTATCGTCACCGGCATTTCCAGCGGACCTGTAAATGGTTGCACCGCCACCAGAGTGTATTCACCTGGCGGAATGTCCGTGATGCTGAAAGACCCGTCTGCGCCGGTCACCGCGTAATACGGATTGGAAACGACATAGATCCAACCCTCCATCCAGCCATGCGCGTCGCAATCGACGCGAACCTCTCCGGCACGCGGAAGTTCGGTTGGAATGCTTTGACCCTGATTGGGCAGAGCGAGATTGAAAGCCGTTCTCCGGCCGTAATAGCCATGCGTGTTGTGCAGGACCGGATCAGAGTTCACGATCTCCAACGGTCCCTGGGGAATCACCTGCACTTCCGGTTCAAAACGACAATTCTTCTGGTTCAATTGCGGCACGGCACCGGCTGTCGGCCATTCCTTGCCACTCTCCACGCCGACCAGATAGACCACCGCGCTTTCCACGGCGTTATCTGACCCGACTCGAATGAGTGGATCTTCTCGGGGGTCACCGCATATTCCGATATCCTTGGTGGGAACAACCAATCTCGTTTCGACGTTGCCGTTGTAGCGGACCATGCCCTCAACGCCACCGCCGCTGTCGACAGGTTTCACATCATATGCCAAAGCTGCACCGCTTGTAATCAACAAGCTAAACACAAAAATCGAGCCAGATTTAAAGCGCACGTTCCCCTCCCAGAAAATTCGTGTCTCTCGTTCAGCGCCACCCTCGCGTCGTAGACCAAATGTTTCAAACGCACGCTGTTCCTTTAGTTTTATCTTGCACACAAAATAGCTCTCACGCAAGATTGTTTCTAGGTGGGGAGGAAGCAGTGGCTTGAGTTCGCTTAGCTCAAGTAAAAACGATGCCGGGCATGCGAAAGGGCGAAGCTGCCGAGATATCGGTGAGACCCCGCCGATATTGTTAGCGAAGTCGACAAAGCATCTGTTAATCCAATGATTTTTATGATCGCCGGACTGGCGGAGAAGGCACGGTGGCCATTCCATTTAAGATCGCTGTCCACGGCTCCTATCTTCAATCCAACATAAGCCAAGGGATATCTATTTGCGGTTCAATCGATCCAGACGCTAGCCGAAACATTCTGGAAATTTCAACGAAACACTGGAACGTCGTCAGGAGAACACTGTGACTGTAAAGGATTTTGCGTTTGCTTTCGACGGGCGAGACCAGATCTTGCGCGGTATAGAAATTCTCGCCAGCGCGGTGCGCGTGACCCTTGGTCCAAAGGGGCGGATGGTGGCGATCGGCCGCGAGCACGGCACGAAGATCACAAAGGACGGTGTAAGCGTCGCCCGTGAAATCGAGATCGATGACCAATTCCAGCGCGCAGGCGCAAGGCTTCTCCGCGAGGTTGCGCTCAAGGCCTCGAGGCAGGCAGGCGACGGTACCACGACTGCGGTCGTTCTTGGCAGTGCAATCGCGCGAGGCGGCGTCAAGGCCGTGGCGTCGGGCATGAATCCGATGGACCTCAGGCGCGGCATCAACCGCGCCGTGGAAGCCGTGGTCGCCGAACTCAGAAAAAATGCCAGATCGGTGACTTCAACAAACGAGATCGCTCAGATTGCCACAATTTCCGCGAATGGCGACACCGCAATCGGAGAAATGATCGCATCGGCCATGGAGCAGGTCGGCAGCGACGGCGTGATCAATGTCGAGGATGGAACACGGCTTCAAACCGAATTGGACGTCGTCCACGGGATTGAGTTCGACCGTAGCTATATATCACCGCGCTTCGTGACCGACCGCGCAAAGCAGATCGTGGAGATGCACGATGTTCTGGTGATGCTGAGTGACGGGAAGTTGTCAAGCTTGGACGCATTGATTCCCTTGCTCGAGAAGGTTTTTGAAAGCGACAAACCGCTTCTTGTTGTCGCCGAGGACTTCGAGCCCGAGGTAAAGGCGGCGTTGGTCGTCAACAAGATCCGTGGCGGCCTCAAAGTCGTGGCCGTGAAAGCGCCGGCCTATGGCGAACTGCGCAAATCGATGCTCGACGATATCGCGCTGCTGACCGGAGGCACGGTCTTCTCCGATGCTTTGGGACTGAAGCTCGAGGATTTCACCCTCGCCCATCTAGGACATGCCAGGAAGGTGATCGTCGATCCAAAGACCACGACAATTGTCGGCGGAGAGGGCAAGCAAAGTGACATCGATGCCAAGACGGCACTGCTTAGAAAGCAGCTCGCAGACATGAGCAAAGACGAGGAACTGGATTACGATCGCGACATGCTGCAGCAGCGTCTGGCCAAACTGTCCGGCGGCATCGCCGTCGTTCGGGTCGGGGGCACCAGCGAAATCGACGTGCGCGAGAAAGTGGATCGGATCCGCAATGCGATCAATGCGACGCGGGCCGCAATCGAGGAGGGGATTTTGCCGGGCGGCGGTGTCGCCCTACTTCGCGCAGGCCACGCCATCCGCGATCTTGTCACCGACAACCAGGATCAGAATGTCGGCATTTCCCTTCTGAGAAACGCGATACGATCACCAGCGAGACAAATCGCATTCAACGCGGGCAAGGACGCTTCCGTTATCGTTGATAAAATTCTCGAATCCGAGACCTATGAATTCGGCTATGACGCACAGATGGATGCCTTCGGAGATATGATCGCCAAAGGCATCATCGACCCAGCCAAGGTGGTTTGCACGTCACTTCAATGCGCAGCGTCGATCGCCGGCGGTATAATGACGATGGAAGTGATGGTGGCAGAGCGACCCGGCCCGCCGCCGCCGGACATGCCCGGTCACGACCATCATGACGACATCGATCCGGACTATGACTGGTAGTGAATGGTGGCACCTGACAACTGAGCAGCCGGAATAGGTGGATTTTCAGGGTCCGGTGTCGGTTGGTGATCTGAAACTGATGCAGCGGACCGGCAAGCTGCATTGCCGCGCAATACTTGCCAGGCAACGGGCATCCGTTCGCGACTTCGAGCCCGTTGACGGTCGCCAATGGATCATATGCTGTTCAATCCGGGATTTCGATGACCGGATGGCATTTGCATGCCTGGCTCGCCTCACCTAGTGTTGCGGGCTTGAATGCAAATCGAAGCGGAAGTGGAACAAAGCAGCGTGATTTTTGAACGGACCCATCGTGGCGGCTCTCTCATGAAGTTTGCCGCACTGATCAAGAGGTCCTTTTTCGACGTCGCCCTGTCCCTGTTGCAGAGACCGAAGAGGCTGCAGACAGCGGCCTTGTGCTATCGGAAGGAAAATGGAAGCCACCTGGTTCTGCTGATAACCAGTCGTGGTTCCGGGCGCTGGATCATTCCCAAAGGTTGGCTCATGCGGGGCATGACGGCCAGTCAAGCTGCAACGGTAGAGGCTTGGGAAGAAGCAGGCGTTCGCGCGGGCGAGACGTCTGAACAGCCGCTCGGGTCTTATGTCTACGAGAAGGTCACGGCGAGCGGACTGCCGATCAGCGTCGAAACCCTGGTTTTTGCGATCGAGGTCCAAACGCTCGAAGACGACTTTCCGGAATCCGAGGAACGACGGCGCCTTTGGGTGGATCCATCAGAGGCCGCAGACATGGTCGCCGAACCGGGTCTGAGAAGTATCATCGCTGATTTTCAGGCAAATGACGCAGGCTAGCCGCGCTTTCTTGCCCTCAGCTCGACTTTGACATAGGTCCGCCCGGACGAAATTGGAGGGGCCGATGTCCAACAACAGCAATGTCGATCCGCGCCACCTGGAAACACTGGACCGTGACCTAGGCCGGTTGTCGACCCTCGAGCTGGCCACCAGTTATGTCAGTCGGCCGTTGATGGGCATGGGCATTGCGCTGCTGTTCGTGGTGTTTGCCGCGTTGATTGCAGCCCTGATTTTCGGTCAGGCGGACAACACCTTCATCGTGGTTATTGCCTCGGCATTCGGCGCGTATATGGCGCTCAATATCGGCGCGAATGACGTGGCCAACAACATGGGACCAGCCGTCGGCGCCAATGCGATGACGATGGGGGCTGCCATCGTCGTGGCGGCCATTTTTGAAAGCGCTGGTGCTTTGCTGGCCGGAGGAGACGTGGTGTCCACCATCGCCAAAGGCATCATTGCGCCCGAAAGCATCGGCACGTCCTCGGCGTTCATTTCGGCGATGATGGCTGCTTTGCTGGCCTCGGCATTGTGGGTGAACGTCGCGACATGGATCGGCGCGCCGGTATCCACCACGCATTCGGTTGTCGGCGGAGTGATGGGCGCGGGCATCGCGGCAGCGGGATTCGGCGCGGTCAGCTGGGGCAAGATGAGCGCGATCGCGGCCAGCTGGGTGATTTCACCGTTGCTGGGCGGCATCGTTGCAGCGGCCTTCCTGTGGTTCATCAAGTCCAACATCATCTACCGTGACGACAAGATAGCGGCAGCGCGGAAATGGGTGCCGGTGCTGGTCGGGATCATGGCCGGAGCCTTCACGTCCTATCTGGCCATGAAGGGACTGAGCAAGATCGTCCAGGTCGAGCTGACGAATGCCCTCCTTTTGGGCGCGGCGGTGGCAATCGCGGCCTGGCTCGTCATGATTCCTGTCATCCGCAAGCAGTCAGCCACGCTCGAGAACAGGAACAAGTCGCTCAAGGTCTTGTTCGGCATTCCGCTGATCGTCTCAGCGGCGCTCCTGAGCTTTGCGCATGGTGCGAATGACGTGGCCAACGCGGTCGGCCCGCTGGCTGCCATCGTGCAGGCCTCGGCGACCGGGGATTTCACCCATGATGTCGAAATCCCTCTCTGGGTCATGGTCATCGGGGCCATAGGCATTTCCTTCGGTCTGTTCCTGTTCGGACCGAAACTGATCCGAATGGTGGGCAACCAGATCACCAAGCTCAACCCGATGCGCGCCTATTGCGTGGCGCTTTCGGCGGCCATCACGGTCATCGTGGCAAGCTGGTTCGGCCTCCCGGTCAGCTCCACCCATATCGCCGTGGGCGGGGTGTTCGGTGTCGGGTTCTTTCGCGAGTGGGACACCGAGCGTCGCATGCGCAAGGCCAAGCAAAAGATCGACGGTCTGCCCATGATCGCCCCAGAGGAGCGCCGTCGGCGCAAGCTCGTGCGCCGCTCACATTTCATAACCATCGTGGCTGCATGGGTCATCACCGTTCCGGCGGCAGCCATTCTGTCGGTTGGTATCTTTCTCGTGATCCAGGGGATCGGCGGCTGAGAAGGAGCTTCGTCGCGGATGTCATCAATCGCTTTTTCCTGCGCTCTCTGGGAAAGGCCAGTGGCCCAAGTATGTAGATGCATCGGACGCTTAACGGTCCCCTCGCAGCCAGCGCGCGAGGTCGTCAAGGGTCGGACCGGCGGTCGAGATCTGAGGGGCTCTCATCCGTCGGCTCATCATCAGCCCCGTAGATCTCGAGGGCCCCGTCGACCGCGTTGACCGGAACGGCCACGAAATCTCCGCGCGCATCCTCCTCGGGGGCCTCGAGAACCCAGATGCGGTAGATGCCGAAGACTGCGATCGCAACCTGAAACACCCCGAAACAGTACAGCAGGCCACGGGGACCCAAGATGTCCATCGCGTAACCCCCGATAAGCGGACCGCTGGCTGCACCAACGCCCTGTGCCAGAATGAGGCCGCCCGAAATTGCGACGGCTGCCCCTGCTGGCGCGCGGTCGTTGACATGCGCCACGACGATCGAGTGCGAGGGCAACAGAACTGCCCCGACAAGTGCAGCGGCGAGAAGGCTCGGGCCGAGCGACATCGCTTCCAGCATGGAGATTCCCGCCACGCTCAACGATGCGACGATCGCCAGAACAATGCTGACCTCCCGCCGCGGCACCCGGTCGGAAAGCCAGCCGAGTGGATACTGAAACGCCACCCCGCCCATTGTCCCGGCTGCCATGATCAGACCGACCTGCGATGCCCCGAACCCAAGCTGGCTGGCAAAGATAGGGACGAGCCCGAAGAAGGCCCCGATCGTCGCGCCATTGAGGCCAGTTGCGACAAGGCCAAACGGCGAGGTGCGCCACAGGTTCTTCAGCGACGGAGGCGCGCTCTGCTCGTCGGGTGGTGCAGTGGCGCTGCTCAATGCGACCGGAACCAGCGCCAGTGACAGGCCGATGGAAACCACGACGAAAAGAACGTAACCGGAAGGGTCTGCAATGCCGAAGAGCAGCTGCCCACAGACTCCGGCCATCAATCCGACTATGGCGTAGATCGACAGGAGGCGGCCGCGCGCAGCGCTTGAGACGCTCGCGTTGAGCCATGACTCGACCACGATGATGAGCCCCGCGAAACAGAACCCGGTGAGTGTTCGGATCACGATCCAAGCCACCGGGTTGATGACCAGCAGGTGGATCAGAGCTGCAGCCGATGCGACCGAGGCCAATGCCGCGAAGACACGAATATGCCCGGCACGGGCGATCAGACGGCTGGCACGAAAGGATCCGAGGCACATTCCGGCGAAGAACCCTGACATGATCGCCCCGGCCGAGGCCGAGCCGAAGCCCTCGATATCCGCGCGGACGGCCAGCAGGGTGCCTTGCAGGCCGTTGCTCAGCTGGAGAATGAAGTAGCCCAGAAGAAGCACGGCTAGAATGAATGCGCTTTTCTGCAAGAGCGTCGATCCTCTGTAATTGGTGCGTGCCTGTATTTTTCGTGACCCAAGCCTAGCGTTCTTCGGCGTTTATTCAACATTCCGAACCAAGGGCAAGGGCGGCGAAGACAACAATGCTTATGATAAGCACCAGACAGGCATGCCTCCTGCCTCGCATTGCAGCATTGAGGCAATGCTGCGTGGCCCCAAAATGAGAATGGTCCGCAGAGCGGTGGATAGGGTCTGGCTTCAAATCTCTGACCCAAAAAAATGGCGCTCGATCATCCGGGATGAGACGAGCGCCATTTGAAGGCCAAGGATGATCGCCGTTTCGCGTTCTACGAGGTACCGCTCTCAGCTTTTGCGGAAAGCGATACCTGTTTGATCAGAAGTTGTTCTGCACCGTCTTGTTGCTCTTGATGAGCCCGGCTTCGAGGAGCTTGTCTGTCAGTCGGCGCGCGGCGTCGAGTTCGTCCTGTGTCGCGGCTTCGGCGACTTGATCGAAGCAGTATTGCTCTATCAGCGACTGAGTCTCGGCGGTCACCTCGACATTCTGGGACGCTGCGAGATCGCGCTGATGCGCTTCTGCTGCGCGCTTGCCGTCGTCCGACAGAGCTTCTTCGCGCTCATGGTCGACAAAAACGTCGCCCTCGATGCCGGCGAAGTTGCGGATCTTTTCGATCCGCTCGTCGCTGCAGTCGAGAAGGGCGGCCATCGCGGGGACCTTGCCCATGGGCGTCGTTTTCCCGACATAGCCGTAGGGCGCGCAATCGGAGCGTTGCAGAACCCGGTTCATCACCGGATCGATCACCGTCACGATGTCGGAGATACCCGAATCCTTGGCATAGGCCAGCGAGGCCGCCATCAGTTCGCAGGTCGCGTAGCTCACCGAATTGCGCGACTTGCCGCGGCCGAGGATTTCCGTGTCGACGCAGAAACGGGTCGATTCCCAGAGCGTCGCGCTGCGCAGCGGCGGCTCTCCGTCGAGGATCGAGGAGAAGACGTCGGATAGCATGTGCGGCCCCGTGGTCTGAAGTGCACGGACGCAGGACACAACCTGGTCATCATCGTTCACGCCGATGACATAAGCCGGATCGAGCCCATCGAACTGGTCGATCTCGCGACCATCCTGAATGTCGACTTCCCAGCCCAGTCTTTGCCCGAAGACGCGCGCTCTCAGCGCAAACATCTCGTCGAGCAGTCGCGTGTAACGATGCCGATTCATCCCGTCGATTACTATGATCATGGTTCTCTCCACTACCCCAATGGTTTTGAAGAGGATCACGTGTTTCGGGATTGGGCGCTATTGTGGAAAACCCGTACTCCCGCGATTTATATAGGATAAATCAGTCCGAGCCCGATTGCGCGCCCCACAGCCTGCGGTGTGGTGAGGGCGCCGAGCTTGCTTCGGCTGGAGCGCAGGTGGACCTCGACGGTCCGGTTCGAGATCGACAGGATGTCGGCCACGTCCTGCTGAGATTTGCCCGCGGCGACCCATTGCAGGATCTCGACCTCACGCGCGGAGAGCGAGGGATGCGTGAGCTTGCGGGTCAGGGCATTTGACTTCACGACATGGTCGTGCAGATGCACGGCGGCGTTTTGCAATTCACCGAGTATTCCGCCTTTGAGCCGTGTCCATTCATCGTCCGAGCAGTTGCGCGTCACGCTGAACAGGCCGACATCGCCGTAAGGTCCCCGAACCGGAATGGTCAGTCCCTGATCGGAGATGCCGAATTCGCGCGCTTCGCGGAAGATCGTCTGGAAGGCGGATTCCTTGCGCAGCCTTTGCCAGTCGACCGGCGCGATGCTGCGGCTCGCCATGAGAAGGGAGGGATCCTTGTACTGGAACCCGCGCTCGACATAGCGGTTCTGCCATTCGTCCGGATAATTCACAAATCCGTGTACCGTCTGGGCTACGGGATTTATGCCTGCATAGGCCGCGAAATCGAGTCCATGCGTCTCGCAAACCGTGTCGAGGAACGATCTGAGATTGTTCTCCGGAAACGGAATTTTGCTGAGATCGATGACGGACAAGGCGTGACCTTTTTCCAGTTTAAAGATGCCCCTGCGCCGAGAAAGACTGTAAAAGCCTGTTCTTACTGGAAAACAATCTTCTTCGCGGAAGACCTGCCCGTTTGCGAGAGCGCATGACCGCCCAGGCAACAAATCATCATTAACCCGAACTTGCGTAATTTTGCTTTTGATCACGCTTCAATGCAAGAAGAAAGGCGAAAATTGCCGACCGGTGCATTTTTGACAGGGCGCCATAGTCACCGAAAAGTACCTGGATTTCGGGCGACAGCGCGGGTACGCGAGGCGCCTGATCGACGGTATCTTCCAGACAGAAAATCTCTTCGATCCGCACCTCGAGAACATCCGCCAGATCGAACAGTTGCTTGGCGGGGATCCGTCTTGTGCCTTGCTCGAAGGCGCTGATCACGTGCGCGCATACTCCCAGTCTGGCGGCCAGATCATCCTGAGACATGCAGCGCAGGGTTCTTTGTCTTGCAATGCTCTGACCCAGCAGGATGTCAATGTTGCTCATGTTATCAATGCTCTTCGACAAATTCATAAAGATTAAGTTTTATGTTCAGGATCGAACCGGAAATCAATAGAGCATGCGCTTACCGAGGAGAATTCACCCGGAGAGCGCTCACCTTGTTTGATTGACGATCATGATTGCCGTATCAGATCGCTGTAACGAAGAGATCGGGATGGTCGAGATTGCGGGGGATTTTCCCGCATGGCAGGGCGCAAGCACCCGATACTTGCCAGGTGCGGTCCGGTCGGCACCCGCCCGAGACCGTCAGATCGAGATGCCGACGCAGGCTGCGGTGTTGCGGATATGGGTGTTCATCGCGTCGGCCGCGTCTCCCGGAGCGTTGCGTCGCAGGGCATCATGGATCGAACGGTGCTCCGCGATGGACATCTGCATGCGCACCACGGCGGTGTTCGGGATCGGCACCCGCTGGCTTTCCGTGAGCAGCTCGCGGACGGAGCGGTAGAAACTCTTCAGCATCTCGTTCGGACAGGTTTCGGCGATCAGCCCGTGAAAGGTCAGATCGGCCTCGACATGGGTCACGAGATCGTTGGCCTTCCAGGCCTGCTCAAACTGGATGGTCGCTTGCTCAAGCTTGTCGGCAATGTCGGCGGTTACCAGCGGTGCTGCGAGCCTGCAAAGCTCGGTTTCGATCAGGATCCGGGACTGGAAGACATCGAGCATGCTGTGCTGCGCATCAAAGCGCCAGGGTTCCGGCGCGCCGTCCTGAGGCGTTTCGGTCCCGACCACGAATGTACCACGCGCAGGGTAGGTGCGCACGAGCCCCAGGGTTTCCAGCATTAGGAGTGCTTCGCGCAGTGACGCGCGCGAGACGCCAAGCTGCTCGGAGAGATGCCGCTGGGAGGGCATCCTTTCATCCTTTTTCAGCGCACCCGAGCGGATCATGTCCTGCAACCGGCGTGCTATTGTCTGTGTCACCGGGCTCTTGTCCGTCTTCAGGTTCATCCACTGCCTTTCGTTGCGGCGCTCATTTTTTCACTCAACGCCAATAATTGCGCCGATTTCTTCCGACTGCCTGATGCGACGGCTTGCATGCAAGAGGTCTGCATGCTTGAAATTGGTCAGACCGGTCAGACCAGTCTGAATCCTAAAAGATATAAACAACAGGGAAATCCGCATCATGTTTGGAAAAATCACACAGATTGCCGTCGTAGCACTCGCGGCATCGGGCGCTTTGGGCGGATCTGCCTGGGCGCAGGCGCTGCAGGTGGGCGCCAATATCGGCAACGTGCCGTGGGAATTTCAGGACGAGTCGGGCGACTATGTCGGGTTCGAGATCGACCTCGTGAACGCCGTCGCGGAAAAGCTGGGCCGCGAGGTCGAGTTCGTGAACATTCCGTTCCAGGGCCTGTTTTCGGCGGTGCAGTCGGGCCGGATCGACATCGCGACCTCTTCGATCACCATCACCGACGAACGGCTTGAATCCGTCACCTTCGCGCAGCCCTATTACGACAGCGATCAGTCGCTGACCGTGGCGGCGGACGGTCCTGCCGGGCTCGAGGCGATGTCGGGCAAGATCATCGGTGTCGATACCGGTTCGACCGGGGACATGTGGGCGACCGAGCATTCCGAACAGTTCGGCTTTGGCTCGATCAGCCGCTACGAGGGACTGGCGCCCGCGATGCTCGACCTCGCGGCCGGCCGGATCGACGGCTATATCTCGGACATCCCGGCGCTGCAGTATTACGCAAAGGACAAGCCGGAGATCAAAGTGGTCCAGCGCATCCTGACGGGCGAGCAGTATTCCATGATGTTCGCCAAGGATGCGCCTCTCGCCGCCGAGGTGAACGAGGTGCTGACCGGGCTCAAGCAGGACGGCGTCATCGCCGGTCTGCACGAGAAATGGTTCGGTGCGGCACCCGAGGCAACAACCTCGACCGTGACGGTCATGGACATGCCGACCCTGAACTGAGCGACACATCCGGGGCGTGGTCGGCCCGGCCTGCCACGCCCCGACATGAAAGAGATCCATGGACGTCTTTGACACCTTCCTGAACATGGCCGTGCTCAAGCGCAGCCTGCCGATGCTGATCGACGGGCTGTGGCTGACCCTGAAGCTTGGCGCGGCCAGTATCGTCGCCGGGCTGGTCGTGGGGCTGGCCGTTGCCTTGCTGCGGCTCTATTCGGTGGCGCCGGTGCGCATCCTGATGCGGCTTTATATCGACATCTTCCGCTCGATCCCGCTGCTGGTCCTGCTGATCGTGGTCTATTACGCGCTGCCCTTCGTGGGTCTGCGGCTGAGCGCCTTCGTCTCGGCCATGACGGCGCTGACGCTGGTATCTGGCGCTTACACGGCCGAGATCTTTCGCGCCGGGATCGAGGCCATCCCGAAGGGCCAGTTCGAGGCATCGGCAGCGCTTGGCCTGTCGCAACCCCAGGCGATGGTCGACGTGATCCTGCCGCAGGCTGTGCGGATCGTGATACCACCGCTCACCAACAATTCGATCAACGTGATCAAGGACACCGCGCTCGCTTCGGTCGTGGCGATGCCGGACCTGCTGAAACAGGCGACACAGGCACAGGCGCTGGCGGCCAATCCGACGCCACTGATCGGTGCCGCGCTGATCTATATCGCCTTTTTATGGCCCGCCGTGCTGCTCGTCGGCCATCTCGAGAAGCGCTTCAATTCGGGGAGGCGGACGTGAGCACGGTCAGCATCCGCGCCTTGCGCAAATCCTATGGCACCTTCGAGGCGCTGCGCGGCATCGATCTCGAGATCGCCAAGGGCGAGGTGGTCTGCGTGATCGGCCCGTCCGGGTCCGGAAAATCCACGTTGATCCGCTGCATCAACCGGCTCGAGGCGTTCGATTCGTCGAGCGCGATCCTCGTCGACAACATTCCCGTGGTTCCCGGGCTCAGTCTGGCGCGGGTGCGCGCCGAAGTCGGGATGGTGTTCCAGAACTTCAACCTGTTCCCGCATCTGACGGTGCGCGAGAACGTGATGCTGGCCCCCCGCCGGGTGCGTGGCACGTCGCGTGCCGATGCCGCAAGTCAGGCCGACCGCCTGCTGGCCCGCGTCGGGATTGCCGAGCAGGCGGACAAGTATCCCGAGCATCTGTCGGGCGGTCAGCAGCAGCGTGTCGCGATTGCGCGGGCGCTGGCGATGGAGCCGCAGGTGCTGCTATTCGACGAACCGACATCGGCGCTCGACCCCGAAATGGTCGGCGAGGTGCTGGATGTGATGAAATCGCTTGCAGGCACCGGTGTCACGATGATCGTCGTGACGCATGAGATGGGCTTTGCCCGGCAGGTTGCCGACCGCGTGATCTTCATGGATGGCGGCGAGGTGATCGAGACCGGCCCGCCGGATCAGGTTCTGGGCGCGCCACGGGAGGCGCGGACCCGCAATTTCCTCAGCGCCGTGCTGAACCACTGACACGAGATGACGATTGGACAAGATATGAGCGATGCGATTGATCTGGACTTTGTGCAGGGCCAGTTTCCCGGTCTGAAATCCGGCTGGGTGTATTTCGACAATGCCGGGGGCAGTCAGATCGTGAAAGGCGTGGTCGACAAGATCGGCGAATTCCTGATCGAGCGGAACGTACAGATCGGCGGCTCCTATGCCGTTTCGCAGGCCGCGGCCGAGGGTCTCCGGCTGGGGCGCGAGGCGGCTCAGGTGCTGGTGAATGCGGAGCGTCCCGAGGAGATCGTCTTTGGTCCGTCAACAACGCAGCTGATGCGCACACTGGCCGCGTCGATGCGGCGGCAGCTGGAACCGGGGGACGAGATCATCGTGAGCCATGCGGATCACGAATCCAATATCGGCCCCTGGAAGGAGCTCGAGGAGTTCGGCATCGTCCTGCGCAACTGGCCGCTGGACCGCGACAGCATGACGATGCGGCTGCAGGATCTCGAACCGCTGATGAATGCGCGCACGAAACTGGTCTGCGTGCATCATGCGTCCAACATCCTCGGCTGGATGAATCCGATCAGGGATTTTGCGGCCTTCGTGCACGAACGGGGCGCGCGGCTCTGTGTCGACGGTGTCGCCTATGCGCCGCACCGCGCCATCGACGTGCAGGATTGGGATGTCGATTACTACGTCTTCAGCATGTATAAATGTTACGGCCCGCACCATGCGGTCCTCTACGGCAAATACGACCTGCTGCGCGAACTGGACGGGCAGTATCATTACTTCTACGGCAAGGACAAAGTGCCCGGCAAACTCGAGCCCGGGAATCCGAATTACGAGCTGGCCTATAGCACGGTCGCTGTCGTCGACTATTTCGCCGAGCTTGGCGCGCGCATGGGCGGGCAGGGGGACAAACGTGCCCTGCTTGAGCATGCCTTCGAGAGCGTCGCGGCGCAGGAGGATCTGCTGGCCGAGCGGCTGATCGACTGGATCAATGCGCGCAACGACTGTCGCCTGATCGGGCGCGGCTTTGCCGGGCAAAGGGTGCCGACGATCGCCTTCCGCTTCGACGGGCTCGATTCCGGGGCGATTGCGCAGGCGATGGATGCGCATGGGATCGCGATCCGGTTCGGGGATTTCCACTCGCGCAGGCTGATCGAGGATCTGGGCGAAACGGGGGATAGCGGCGTGCTGCGCGTGTCGATGGTGCATTACAATTCGGTCGCGCAGGTGGATCAGCTGACCAAGGCGCTGGCCGAGGTGGTGTCGCAGCAGGCGCGCGCCTCATGAGCGCGCCGCATGATCTGGCGATCCGGGGTGGGACGATCGTCACCGCCTCGGACCGGTTTCGCGCCGATCTGGGGATCCGCAACGGGATCATTACCGACATCGCGTCCGAGATCACCGGCGCGAAAGAGGAGATCGACGCGACGTGCCTCATGGTGCTGCCGGGCGGGATCGACGCGCATGTGCATCTCGCGCAACCCACATCCGACGGCACCGTGATGGCGGATGATTTCGAGAGCGGCACACGCTCGGCCGCTGCCGGGGGCAATACCACGCTGCTGCCCTTTGCGATGCAGGTCAAAGGCAGCAGCCTGCGCGATTGCGTGACCGCCTATCACGCGCAGTCCGACGGGCAGTGTTATACGGATGTGTCCTTTCACCTCGTGATCTCGGACCCGACGCCGCAGGTGCTGGGGCAGGAGCTGCCCGCGCTGGTGCGCGACGGCTATACCTCCTTCAAGGTCTTCATGACCTATGACGATCTGGTGCTGAACGATGCCGAACTGCTCGAGGTTTTCGAGGTCGCGCGGCGGGAACGCGCGCTGGTGATGGTCCATGCCGAGGGGCATGACGCGATCAAGCACATGACCCGGAGGCTCGAGGAGCAGGGCAAGACCGCACCCTATTATCACGCCGAAGCCCATCACCAGATTGCCGAGCGCGAGGCGACCCACCGCGCGATCAGCCATGCGCAGCTCACCGATGTTCCGGTGATGATCGTGCATGTGTCGGGGCGCGATCCGATGGAGCAGATCCAGTGGGCGCAAAAGCGCGGCATGAAGGTCCATGCCGAAACCTGCCCGCAATACATCGCGCTCACCCGTGATGACCTCAAGGGTCTGAACATGGATTTCGAGGGGGCGAAATACGTCTGCTCGCCACCGCCACGCGATGCCGACAGCCAGAAGGCGATCTGGGAAGGGCTGCGCGACGGCACGTTCGAGATCTTCTCCTCCGACCACTGTCCCTTCTTCTTCGAAGGCTCCGACGGGACGGGCAAGGACAATCCGCGCGCGCGAACCTCGTTCAAATGGGTGCCGAACGGCATTCCGGGGGTCGAGACGCGCCTGCCGATCCTGTTTTCCGAAGGGGTCAGCAAGGGGCGCATCACGCTCGAGCGGTTCGTGGCGCTGACGTCGACCAATCCTGCCAAGCTCTACGGGCTCTATCCGCAGAAAGGCGCTCTGGTGATCGGTGCGGATGCCGACATCACCCTCTGGGACCCGGAGCGGGAGGATGTCATCGCGCAGACGCGTCTGCACCACGGATCGGATTACACGCCTTACGAGGGTATGGCGATCAAGGGCTGGCCCGTGCGCACGATCCTGCGGGGGCAGACCATCGCGCTGGAAGGAAAGATCGTTGCGGACAAGGGCGTTGGTGAATACAGGCCTCGCGGCACCAGCGGAGTCATAAGCTAGGCTGATCCGAAAGCATTGTATCGGGGCCGATACGTTTGCGCCGGACGGGTCATCTGCTGCGACCCGCTGCGAGTTTCCGGAAAAGACACCCTTGAATCAATCTATTGGGGCATTTCCGTCACTGCGTCGGGGTCTCGGGACATTGCCACGGCATCATGGTACATCGGCCGAAAGACGGAGAGAGCCATGCACCAACCGCCCCTGCCGCTCACGCGCGACCTCGTTCTGATCGGAGGCGGGCACACGCATGCTCTCGTGTTGCGGCGCTGGGGCATGGACCCGTTGCCCGGTGTGCGTCTTACCCTGATCAACCCCGGACCCACGGCGCCCTATTCCGGCATGCTGCCCGGACATATTGCCGGGCATTACAGCCGCGAGGCGCTCGATATCGATCTCGTGCGGCTCGCGCGCTTTGCCGGAGCCCGGCTGGTGACCGCCGCTGCCGATGGTATCGATCTCGAGGCGAGGACAGTCTCTGTCCCGGATCGCCCCGAGATCGGGTTCGACGCGCTCTCCATCGATATCGGCATCACGAGCGCCATGCCGACCCTGCCGGGATTTGCGCATCATGGCATCCCTGCAAAACCGCTCGGACCCTTCGCGACCGCCTGGGACACCTATCGCGACGCTGAGGGTCCCGCATCGGTCGCCGTGCTCGGCGGCGGTGTCGCGGGCGCGGAGATCGCCATGGCGATGGCCCATGCGCTGCGGCTGCGCGACCGGCCTCACATGATCCACCTTATCGACAGGGCAGGGGCGCTGAGCCTGCTCGGCGCCGGTGCCGCACATGGGATACGGGACAAGCTCAAGGCCCTGGATATCCGGTTGCTGGAACATACCGAGATCGCATCCGTAAGCCATGATGGCGTCACCCTTGCCGATGGCACACATATCCCGGCCGGGTTCGTTACCGGCGCCGCGGGCGCGCGTCCCTATGACTGGCTGGCGGAGTCGGGGCTGGCTCTCAAAGGTGGGTTCATCCGGGTCGACGACCGCCTGCGCAGCAGCGACCCGACGGTCTTTGCCGTCGGTGACTGCGCTCATTTCTCGCCTCATCCCCTGCCAAAGGCCGGCGTCTATGCCGTCCGTCAGGCCAAGGTCCTTTACGACAACCTACGCGCCACCTTGCGCGAAACCGGCGGCTTGCGGCCCTATCGGCCCCAGCGCGACTACCTCAAGCTTATCTCTATGGGGGGCAAGTCAGCCATCGGGGAACGCTTCGGCGCTACCTTGTCCGGGCCGCTGATGTGGCGGTGGAAGGACCGGATCGACCAGCGCTTCATGCAGAAGTTCCGCGAACTTCCGACCATGAAGCAACCAGATCTGCCCTGGCCCCGTGCTGCCGGCATGCGCGCTGCGCTTGGGCCAAAGCCGATGTGCGGCGGATGTGGCGCAAAGGTCGGGCGCGACACGTTGAGCGCGGTTCTCGACGGTCTGACGCCACAGGGCAGGGGTGATATCCAGGCTTTGCCGGGTGACGATGCAGCCCTGCTGCTGATGGGGCAGACGCGGCAGGTGATGAGCACGGACCATCTGCGCAAGCTTACCGAGGACCCGGTCACCATGACCCGCATCGCGGCAAATCACGCGCTTGGCGATGTCTGGGCGATGGGCGCCACGCCGCAAGCCGCTCTGGTGAGCCTTGTACTGCCACGGCTTTCGGAACGGCTGACCGGCCGGTTGCTCGGGGAAATCATGCTGACCGCGCAAACCGCCCTGCGAGGGGCCGGGGCCGAGATCGTCGGCGGGCACAGTTCTGTCGGCGACGAGCTGACGATCGGTTTCACCGTGACGGGCCTCTGCACCGATGATCCCATCACGCTTGCGGGCGGGCAGCCGAATGACGTCCTGATCCTGACCAAGCCGGTCGGGAGCGGCGTGATCATGGCCGCCGACATGCGCGGCGCCGCAGCGGGCCACGATGTCGTCCAGTGCCTTGATCTGATGATGCAATCCCAGGCTGCCGCGTCATCCATCCTGAGCTGCGCGAATGCCATGACGGATGTGACCGGGTTCGGCCTCGCGGGACACCTGCTCGGGATCTGCTCCGCCTCGAAGACAGCAGCGCGGCTGGACATCGCCTCGCTTCCGATCCTGCCCGGAGCGCTCGATCTGTCACGAGATGGACACCGCTCCTCGCTCTATGATCAGAACCGGATGGCGGCACCGGAACTGCCACAGGACCCCCGCACTGCCCTGATCTTCGATCCGCAGACCGCGGGCGGCCTGCTTGCCGCCGTTCCGCCGGAGCAGGCCGGCAGGGTTCTCGACGAGCTGACCCGGGCCGGATATGACGCAGCCGCCATAGGTGCGCTGGCCGAGGGGGGGCCTCAGATCACGCTGATCGACTGAAGATGTTCCGCGAGGCGATCCGCAAGCCTGTCGAGGTCAGGATCCGAGAGGCCCGGTGTTTCGAAACGGGCGATGATCTCGGGCGCGTTTGCCCGCATCGACTTCGCGTAGGCGGGATCGTAGTGGTCCCCGGCCAGTGCGGCGGTCAGCGCCAGCCTGTCGCCCTGATCGATCAGCTTGAACCAGTTCTCCACAACCGCAGCACCGCGAAACGCCACGAGATGGCGCAGCTTGTGACGCAGGGCATCTGAATCCGACAGGATGTCATCATAGGCTTCGGCGAGATACGCGGCACGCGCCGCCATCGGCGCACTGACGTCGATCCAAGGGGCCTCCTTCATCGCCGACCAGAGAGAGGGTGGCACGAGCCGTTCGCCGACCTTGCTCGATTCCGCTTCGACCAGCACCGGCCGCGACGGGTCCATTCCGTTCAGGGCCGCGGCCAGGGCAGATTCAAAGGCTTTCTGGCTTGGCTGTCCCCCGGGCATCCCACCCAGAAGGGAACCCCGGTGCCGGGCCAGACCCTCTAGGTCGATCACCTGAACGCCGCGCCGTGCGAGCCTGTGCAGGAGCTCGGTCTTTGCCGTGCCGGTGTAACCACCGAGCTGGATGATCCTGAGGTTCAACGGCGTGTCGTAGAGCTGTGACGTCACAAGCCGCCGGTACGTCTTGTAGCCGCCCTTCACCACCTCGGAGCGCCAGCCGATCTGAGCCAGCATCCAGGCAAAGGAGCCGGACCGCTGCCCGCCGCGCCAGCAATAGACGAGGGGCTGCCAGCCACCGTCGAACTGCGCCAGCGGCCCTTCGATATGGCTGGACGCATTGCGGAACACCAGCGCCGCGCCGATCTTGCGCGCGAGAAAAGGGCTCTGCTGCTTGTAGATCGTCCCGACTCGCGCGCGCTCCTCGTTGTCGAGCACCGGCAGATTGATCGCGCCGGGGACGTGGTCTTCGGCAAATTCCGCCGGGCTGCGCACATCGATGACCGTATCGAAACCGTGCTCGAGGAACTGGCCAAGCTGATTGAATTCTCGCGTCATGGCCTGCCTTTACTGCGGCGCGGGCTCCGGGGAAAGGGGCAAGGCAAGCCAAATCGCGGTGCGCATGAAGCGAGGCATGCATTTTCCTGTTTTCACCTCTGGACACCCGTTCGCTGCTCGCCTAGAACGCCCTCACCCGAACGGTACGCCGTTCTCCGATGCCCGGGTAGCTCAGGGGTAGAGCAGTGGATTGAAAATCCTCGTGTCGGTGGTTCGATTCCGCCCCCGGGCACCATTTTACAAAAAAAATCAATTACTTACCGCATTATTGCCGCGTGAGTCTTTGCGCTATAGACTTAGACACAGTTAGACACTTAGGGGTGCTGTGGATTGTCTGAGAAATCTATAAA
>JBBSNW010000046.1:0-38756 GCA_038260405.1 Rhodobacterales bacterium
GCGGGTGCCGATGGAATGGGCGCCCTTGCTGGCAGCGCGCACCGATGTGGTCCGTGCTGCCGCCGGGGCGAAGATCGACGCGCTCGACATGCCGTGGATCGACCTTGAGGATAAGGAGGGATACACCCGGGAAATGGAGCGCAGTTTTTCGCTTGGGTTTACCTGCCGGGCGGCTATTCATCCGTCCCAGATTGCGGCAATCCATGCCGCGCTGACACCTTCGGCCGCCGAGACGACGCGCGCACTTGACGTCATGACGGCCTGGGAAAACGGGGCAGGAGGCGTGGCGATGCTGAACGGCAAACTGATCGAGAAACCGCTCGTCGCGCAGGCCGGGCGAATACTCTCGCTTGCCGAGAGAGCGGCCGGGAAAGGATGAGATGACACGCTCTGCCAAAGGCCAATTGGGTGTCGTTCTCGGGGTCGTCACCATGGTACAGGCCCTGCTGTCGCTGACGGTTCTCGCGGCTGCCAGCATCGCCCCCGAAATCACGAAAGCCTATGGTATCGGGCCGGAAACCATCGGATATCAAATCAGCATCATCTATTTCGCCGCGTCTGCCGGATCGATTTTGGCGGGCGTGGTGGTCCGGCGGTTCGGCCCCGCCACGACCAGCATGATAGCCTTGTTGATCGCGGCGTCGGGGCTTGCTGGTCTGGCGAGCGGGATGCTGATCATCGCGGCACTTTCGGCGTTCCTGATCGGGGTCGGGTACGCTTTGACCAATCCGTCCGCCGCGCGAATTCTCGATCAGCATTGTCCGCCGGGGCATCGTAATTTCGTCTTCTCCCTGAAGCAGACCAGCGTGCCGATCGGCGGAATCATCGGCGGGCTCGCCCTGCCTTTCATCGCCGAGGCGGCAGGGTGGCGTATCGCGATCCTGTCCGCTGCGTGTCTGTGCCTGATCGCTTGCGTCATCGTCGCCCCGTTCCGCCGACGCTGGGATGGGGAGCGCGAGCAGTTAGCGCGCTTTCGTGGCGGTATCTTTGCTGGCCTAGCCGAGTTGAGGTACAACCGCGGGCTGCGCTCTTTGGCGATCACGTCGTTCTGCTTTTCCGCGATGCAGTTGTCTCTGATGTCGTACATTGTCTCAACGCTTGTGATCGACCTGCACTGGACCCTTGTTGCCGCAGGGGCGATGACCGCAGTGGTTCAGTTGTTCGGCGCGACCGGGCGCCTTGTCTGGGGCCTGCTTGCCGACCGGACAGGAAGTCCGATGGCGCTGCTCGCCACGATCGGTGCAATAACGACGGTCGCGGCTGTGTCGATGTCGCTTCTTTCCGCCGAGAGTACACTCGCCGCCGTCGCAATGATTCTCGTCCCCTTCGGCTTTGCCTCAATCGGGTGGAATGGCATCATGCTGGCCGACATCGCGCGGCATGTCACCCCCGAGAAAGTCGGGGACGCGACGGGCGGTGTCATGGCGGTCACCTTCATCGGGGTTGTCATCGGCCCTGCGACGCTTGCGCTTGTCCACGGCGTGACCGAAAGCTTCTCGCTTGCCTTCTTTTGGCTTGCCTTGTTTCCGATGGTGGGGGCTTTAACGGCCCTAAGGGCCCAAATCACGGCTCGCCACGCCCGTTAATCAGAATTTAGTACGGACAACATAGTTGATTTAGCGCGGGCGCTGCGCAATTATGTCCGTAACAAGCTGCTCAGATGCTTGCATTCAAGGGAGGAAAACCATGAAAAGCTTTAAATTTGTCGCAATTCTCGCCACCGCTGTAACTGCAGGGACAGGTGCTTACGCGCAGGATACCTACGAGATGGTCATGACCAACGAACTGGCCACCTCGCACTGGACCGCCAAGATGATGGACGAATATGCGGCCAGGCTTGAAGAGCGCAGCGATGGGCGGATCGACGTTTCAGTGTTCCATTCGGGCACGCTCTATACCGACCGCGACGCAATTGCGGCTTTGGGTACCGGTGCCGTACAGATGGTCTGGCCGGTCAGCGTCAATCTCGAGTCGATTGCGCCGGAGTACGGTGTCGTAAACCTGCCGTTCTCTCTGACAGACAAGTTCATGCAGTCCGACGGGGCGGTCGAAGAGCTGTCGCAGATGATGTCCGAGATCATCGAGGGCCGCGGGATTCGCGTGATGGGTCTGATGCGGACTGCTGACCTCATCTTCCTCTTCAAGGATCAGGCTGTCACCAAACCTGAGGACCTGTCGGGCGAGCGTGTGCGGATGACCGGCGGCCGAGTCCTGCAATCCATGATGCGCGAATTCGGTGCCAGCCCGATCTCCATGCCCGCGACCGAAATGGCAGCCGCGCTGATGCAGGGCGCCATCGACGGGATCTTCACATCGGCAGGCGGCTGGGAAATGGTCGGCACCAATGCGGCGCACACCGCAAGCTATATCCCGGGTCTGAGCCTGCTGTCCTATACAATCGTTGCGGATGACAAGTGGCTGAACGACCTGCCCGAAGACTTGCGGAAAATCGTGGTCGATACGACGAACGAACTGGTCCAGATGCAGTGGCAGGAAGGCATCGACAAGGACAAGGCGACCATGCAGATGATGCTGGACGAAGGTGGCGAGCTCGTGACGGCGGATGAAGCGTCGCAAGCTGAATTTCGCAGCTTGGCAGAAAAAGCGTCGGCGGAGTTTACCGACCGCTTCCCGGAAGTCTGGGAGCAGTTCCAGACCCTCAAGGCAAAATACGAGTGATCGGTTGGGGCGGTCTTGGGCCGCGCCTTTCCATCCCGGCGGAGAGACTGGTATCATGAGCGAAGGTCGACAGACCAGCGCCTTGCAGATCATCTCGCATGCGCTTGCCGACGGTAACTGTGCGACCCTGCTGGACGTCGGGTGCGGCACCGGCGCGCTGAAGCCGCATATCGAAAAGCTGGGTGTTCGCTGGACGGGTTTGGATCCTGCTATAACAAGCCCTGGGCCGGACATGCATGCCGCAGGCGCGGAGGCCCTTCCCTTTGAGGCAGGTGCCTTCGATGCGGTGCTGTTTCTGAATTCACTCCACCACATTCCGATCGACCAGATGGCACAGGCGCTTAATGAGGCGCTTCGCGTGCTCGCCCACGGCAGCAGCCCAATCATTGTGATCGAGCCGACGGTGGAGGGGGATCTCAGCGAGATGCTGCGTCATGTCGATGATGAGACGATCGTGCGCACGGCAGCACAGTCGGCCTTGGAAAAGCTCGTGCAGGAAGGGCACGCGAATGAGACGAATGCCTATGATTACATCCGCAATGAACGTTACAGCGGATTTGACGATTTCGTATCGCACATTGCCGCTGCGGATGGTTCGCGTATCGAGGCTCTGACCCGGAACCGGGAGCTGCTGGAGCAGGATTTCCGCCGCCTGTCTGCACAGGACGATCGAGGATATGTCCTGCGACAGCCAATGCGCGTCAGGCTCCTGACGGGCTTTGCTGCGCAAACAAGGTAAAGCCCGGACCTCCCCTTTCCCCAGACGCACTTATCCCACGGGCTCGGTGACAGGTATGCCTAGCGCGGTGTGGCGGTTCAGCACGGCGGCGCGGATCTGGAGTTCGTACTCAGCGCAAGCGCCCGGTGCCTTGGTCGCCGAAGTCAAAATCTGCCAGGTGGAGAGAATTGCATGGTGACGGAGCAAAGCTAGCTATCCAGCCATTGTGGGAAATCCGTGGCATTGACGAATTCCCGCCGCCGGGCCAGAGGCAGAAATCAATTGCGATGCGTGCGAAGTTCTCTCTTTGCTCGGCGAACGAGCGGCGAGGCCATGTAGTAAATTTTGGAGATCTGAACTTCACGAGCAGACCGTTTCACACTCGATGCGATTATTATCGCCGACCTCGAACTTTACGTCCGCCCTGACGCTGATTTCTGGCGAGCGCGCGACTCTTAAATTCTGCACTTCAGAACGAGTAGGCTACGGTGGTTGCGTCCTCCCGCAACCAACTGTGTTTGCGAACTAGCCGATGGCCCGATCTATGATGTGGGCGCTTGATCCGTTGGAGTCTCTTGAGGCGTAGATCGCACAAGGCGACTGCTATGAGTGGCGAAGTGTAGACCGGCGACCTCCAAGTATATTGAGGCGAAATTAAAATAATTACAATGCCGTGCGGATCGATCTTAAAGCTCTATTTTTCATGTTTTCGAGTTGACTTGGTTCGAATTGGGACGGTAGCGGAACGTCGAACTGGCCTTCTCTTGCGCTGCTTTGGGTCGTGTTCGGTGACTTCCGTTGTCCAGCTCCAGCCTTCGTACTTGTCTCCCGTCTGACGCAGGTGCGTGTATCGCTTGAGTGATACCCAAGACCGGTGCCCTGAAACCGCAGCGGCATGCGGGACGTTGTAGCCGATTTCGAACAGGCGGGAGACGCCCTCATGTCTCAGGTCATGGAAGCGCAGATCCTCGATACCGAGGAACTGGTTGGCGCGTGTGAAGGAAGCGCTGATCGCGTCGGTAGAGTAGGGGAAGATCCGGTCTGAATTCCGGGGCATGGCCTCGATGATCGCGAGCGCTGGATCAGGAAGGTCGCACCACACGTCGTTGCCGATCTTTTCGCCTGGGTTCTTCATGTCGCGGACCAGCATGCGCTTGCCCTCCTTGTCCAGTTCGGCCCATTTGATGCGTGTGATTTCTTCTTGCCTTCGGGTTGAGAAGATCGCGAAGGCCATGACGCGGTGCATCGGGACGGAGGAGGGGCGTCGCGTTGAACGTTCGAGGAAATGCGTCATCAAGCGATCAAGCTCGTCCAGCGTCGGTCGCCGGTCCCGATGCCGGCTCTTCTGGGTCAGGCCAAGCTTCTTCGCGACAATAAGAGCGTCGCGCATTGCTTTCTCGTTCAGGGGATAGTTCCACGCGGGTCCGGCCACGGTGAAGACTGCGCTCATATGAGACAGGTAGTTTGACACCGTCTGAGGCGTCACGCCCGATTTCAGTTTTTCCTGCGCGAAGGCGACGATGTCCGCGCTATCGATCTCGGCGCAAGGTTTGCCCGCGATGTCGAAACTTTTAATGCTCTTAAGTACCTGGGACTTGGTGCGACCGATTGCCTTTGCGCTATCATCGACATATCTATCTATGGCATCGGCGAGGGTTACATCACGGCGTTTGTGGTCGCCTGCGCGGAAGTCCTCCAACGCACCGGGTTTCGCCAAGTCTTTCTCGCGTTTCTCGAGCCAGGCTGCGGCGATCGAGCGGCGCTCAAAGGTACGGTTCTCGCGAAAAACCGTCTTACCTGCTCGCCGGATCGCAATTTGGGCGAGCCAGGAAGTGGAGCCGTCTTTCCGCTCGCGCTTGATGATGGTACCCATGGGGTTACAACATGAGGCCTGAGTTACAACATTTGTTGTAAACCATGCCCAAAATGGGCGCGAATTACAACATATGAGACAAGAACAGGACGGATAGCTGAGCGGTAAATGGCTGATAAGGATAAAAAATATAATGTTCTCAATGCGTCCCGCTTAACCGTTGCGCCTATGATGGATTGGACGGACCGGCATTGCCGTTACCTGCATCGGCTGCTGTCCAAACGTCCCTTGCTCTATACGGAGATGGTAACCGCTCCGGCGCTTGTGCGGGGCGGTGCGCTGCATCTGCTCGACTTCCACCCGGAGGAGCATCCGGTTGCGCTGCAGCTTGGCGGGTCGGATCCGCAGGAGCTGGCGCAGGCCACGCGGCTCGGGGCTGCTGCGGGCTATGACGAGATCAACCTCAATATCGGCTGCCCCTCCGACCGGGTTCAGTCGGGCACGTTCGGGGCGATCCTGATGAAACAGCCGGGCCTTGTCGCCGATTGTGTCGCGGCGATGCAGGACGCCGTCGAGGTGCCTGTGACCGTGAAGTGTCGCATCGGTGTGGATGATCAGGATGCCGAGGAAGTGCTGCCGGAATTCATCGCGCGTGTCGCGGCGACCGGCTGCGAGCGCTTCATCATCCATGCCCGCAAAGCTTGGCTGCAGGGGCTCAGCCCCAAGGAAAACCGCGATGTTCCGCCGCTCGACTACGATCTGGTGATGCGGATGAAGGGCCTGTTTCCCGCGCTGCACCTGTCGGTGAACGGCGGCATCACCTCGCTCGATCAGGCGCAGGCTTTCCTCGATGCGGGTTTGGATGGGGTCATGGTCGGCCGAGCCGCCTATCATCAGCCTTGGGACATCCTTGCCCGGGCGGATGCGCAGATCTTCGGGGAGGGGACGGCCACGGCGGAACCCGCCGAGATCGCGCTGGCGATGATCCCCTATATCGACGCGCATCTGCAAAGCGGTGGCCGCCTGCATCAGGTCACCCGGCACATGCTGGGACTGTTCGCCGGGCGTCCCGGGGCGCGGCTCTGGCGTCGGGTGCTGTCGGAAGGGGCATCACGGAAAGGCGCAGGGCCGGAGCTTGTCGAGGCGGCGCTGGACCAGGTGGCCGCCGCCCAGGCCGATGTCGAGATGTCCTGAGGAGTCTCCTGCATGCGGCGGGCACGCAGGCGGCTTGGGGGGCAGCGGCACGATCTGTCGACATGCCGCTCTCGGGGAAATGGCAGCATATGCTCTGACGGCATCCCCAACGCCATCGGGCCGCCCTGAAAGCGGCTCGGCAGACCGGGCAGCATGCCATGCCCGAAAATGCACACGAGCGCCTGCACCGCAGCAGACCGGCCGTCTCCCTCACCGCCTTTGATCTTGCCATCGGCATCCCGAGCCTGTCTACCCAAGGCGACGCTGCGAATGGAGACCACCATGCCCGATATAGCCACCCTGTTGCCGCTGATCGGCTTGCTGATGCTGGCAGGCGCTTTTGCCGGCCTTCTGGCGGGGATGCTCGGGGTGGGGGGCGGCATCATACATGTTCCGGCGTTTTTTTATGTCTTCCAGACGCTTGGCTATGACGGCCCGCATCTTATGCGGATCTGCCTTGCCACGTCGCTGGCGGCAATCATCGTTACTTCGATCCGCTCGGTCATGGCGCATCAGAGACGCGGCGCGGTCGACTGGACCATCCTGAAGACCTGGGCGCCGGGCATCGCCGTCGGCGCCCTGCTCGGGGTGCTGATCGCCTCCTCCCTGCGCACCACGACGCTGCAGGTGATCTTCGGCGTCACAGCCTTTGTCGTCGGCCTCTACCTGGCCTTCGGGCGGCAGCACTGGCGGCTGGGGTCGGAGATGCCGCGCGGCATCGTGCGGGCGACACTCTCGCCTGCCGTGGGTTTCCTGTCGGTGCTGATGGGAATCGGCGGCGGCAGTTTCGGCGTGCCGCTGATGTCGCTCTTCGGCGTGCCGATGCACCGGGCGGTGGCGACGGCGGCGGGGTTCGGCGTGCTGATCGCCGTGCCCTCGGTCGCGGCCTTCCTGCTGGTCGGGGTCCCTGCGCCGGAGCAGCCACCCTTCATGCTGGGCTCGGTCAACTTCGCCGCCTTTGCCGTGGCGGTGTCGATGACGCTGATCACGGCCCCGCTGGGCGCACGGCTGGCCCATGCGCTGGATGCGCTGGTCCTGCGCCGTGTCTTTGCGGTGTTCATCCTGTTCGTGGCTCTCAACATGCTGCGCAAGGCGCTCTGGGGATGAAAGCGGGGCCGGAGCAGGGCTGGGCCCGGTACCCGGCGGATCCCCGGATACTGGCCTGGGCAAAGGCCGCACATCGCGTGGCTGTGGGGGTCGCCGAGGATCCGGGCATGCAGGCCCGCTGGCTGCAATGCGAAGGCACCTGGTTCGTCGGCGTCGATGCGCTGCCTTCTGCGACCGATGGCAGCGTCGGGGGCGTGCCGCTGGCCGGGACCGTGATCGACGCGCTGGGAGCGCTGCCACCGCTGCATCCCGCGCAGCTGTCGATCACCTATCCCGGCTATCCGCGCCCGCGCGAGGGCGAAAGCGAAGCAGGCTTTCGCTATCGGCTGAAACGCGACGCGGCGCATGTCGACGGGATCACCGCCGAGGGGGCGGAGCGGCGGCGCATGATACGCGAGCCGCATGCCTTCATCCTTGGCCTGCCGCTCACGCGGTGCGCCCCCGAGGCGAGCCCGCTCGTCGTCTGGGAAGGGAGCCATGTCATCCTGCGCGCCGCCCTGTCGGAGGCGCTGGCGCCGCAGGATCCGCAGGACTGGGGCCAGGTCGATGTGACGGAGGCCTATCAGGCCGCGCGCCGTAAGGTGTTCGAGACGTGCCCGCGCGTGCCGGTCCCCGTCATTCCCGGCGAGGCGCTGCTGCTGCACCGCCTGACGCTGCATGGTGTCGGCCCCTGGGCCGAGGGGGCGTTTGCACCACCCGAGGGCCGCATGATCGCCTATTTCCGCCCGCCGATGGCGGGAGGGGCAGAGGCGTGGCTGAGGTCCGATATCTAGGCAGGCGCCTCAGGTCGAAGGGGCAACAGGCCCGGATCGCGGGACTCTTCGCGGCCTCGAGCCGGTGGATCACGGGCCTCGACGGTCGCTGCCTGACTGTTGCAAAAGCGCAGCCCGCGCGTCAGTTGCGGTCCAGACGTCCCGCGCGGCCACCGCGCCGACGCGTGAGCTGGCCTTGGCGGGTGGGCAGTTCCGCCATGACCTCGCGGCGTTCTTCGGGCGCCATCTTCGACCAGCGCGTGATCTCGTCGATGCTGCGCAGGCAGCCGGTGCAGAGGCGTGATTCGGGCTGGATCACGCAGATCTTTATGCAGGGACTCTCGATCTCGTTGCGGGTCCAGAGTTCGTCGCTCATGTCGGGCTGCCTGTCTGTGATGTGCGGCGGAGATGGGCGAGCCGGTCGAGCACGCCCTGCAGGATGTAGGACGCCGCCACGTGGTCGATCACCTCGGCCCGCCGCTTGCGCGAGGCGTCCGCCTCGAGCAGGGCGCGTTCGGCGGCGACCGTAGAGAGACGCTCGTCCCAGAAGGTGATCGACCCGGCCCAGAGCCGTTCGAAATTACGCGCGAAGGCGCGGGTCGACTGGCAGCGCGGACCTTCGGAACCGTCCATGTTGCGTGGCAGGCCCAGCACGATCCCGGCGATGTTGCGACCGGCGATGAGCTCCTGCAGGCGTGCGGCGTCGAGCGTGAACTTCTTGCGGCGGATGGTCTCGAGCGGAGTCGCGACGGAGAGGAGGCCGTCGGAGGTGGCGACGCCGACGGTCTTTTCGCCAAGATCCAGGCCCAGGATCGCACGGCCGCGGGGCAGGGTGGCCGCGAAGTCCTCGATGCTCTCGACGATCATGGTGTCGGCACCTTCTGCGCGTGTTTCAGGGGGGCGCTGCCCCCCGTCCTGCGGACTCCCCCCGGGAAATTTGAAACCCGGAGAAAGCGGGAGTTGAGGAGCCGGGTCATTGCGAGATACCCGCATTGCGCGCGCCTTCGCGCACGATGTCGAGCGCTTCCTCGTTGCCCGCAAAGACCTCCCTGGCATTGTCCCAGATCGCGATCGCCTGCGCCTGGTCGTCGAGCACGCCATAGGCACCGATGAGGCGGGCCCATTCCTGCGGCGTGCCGCCCTCGCTTGCGAGCCGGTCCGAGAGGCGCGCGACCATGCCGCGGATCATGTCCATGCGCTGTTCCGGCGTCATGTCACCTGCGGCCTCCATGTCATCCTGGCTCGGTCCGGCGAGCGGCGCCACGACATCGGGAATGCGGTAGCCGGTGACGCCGGCGCGCAGGGCCATCTCCTCGATCTGGCCGGTGATCGGGGGCACCCACGGATCCGACGGGCTGCTTTCGCGCAGCAGGTTGTCCCAGAGGCGGAAGGCGGCATCGGGCCGCCCGGTCTGGGCCAGCATCAGACCGCCGTAATAGCGCGCGACGCCGTTCTGCGGATCGCGCGTCATCGCGGCATCGAGCACGGTTTCGGCCTGCGGCGAGACATAGCCTCCGGCCGCGAGCACCATCATGTCGGCGAGATCGGCGTAATCCTTCGCGCTGGCCTCGTCCCCCTTGAGCCGCAGTATCTGTTCCTGCGCCTTGTAGGCATTGACGAAATTTCCCAGCGCCGCCTCGCTGCGGGCCAGCAGGACGTGACCCTGCAAATCATCGGGACGTTCTGCCACGGCCGCGCGCAGGCGCTGGACGAGGGCGGCATATTCTTCGGGGGCCTCCGGCGGGGTGGTCTGCGGCGTCTGGGCCTCCGCCTCCTGCTGGCTGGGGCGGCTCTCGCGCGCCTGTTCCGCGGCGGCAATCCGGTCCTTGAGGCCCAGGTCGCCGTAGCCGGGCGCCCCGAGCCGGGAGTAGAGCCAGTAGCCGCCGCCCAGAACCGACGCGGCGATCAGCGCGGCGGCGACAAGCGCCACGCCACGCGGCTGTCCGGCCGTTGCGACATCGCCCTGCACGCTGGCATCCGCGGAAAGCAGGCGGCGGGAGACCTCGGCGCGCAGGCGCTCGCCATCTTCGGGGCCGATCGTGCCCCGGGCGATGTCGCGCTCGACCTCGCGCAGCTGGTCGCGGTAGACCTGCATGTCGAAGGCCTGCACCGGCCCCGTATCGCGCCGTCCGCGCAGCAGCGCCGTCAGCAGCAGCGCGGTCATTGCCAGCGCGAGCGCTGCACAGAGGCTCCAGAACAAGATCATGCGGTCTCCCCAACCGTAACCATTTCGACCTGACATCTAATGCGCCCGGCCCCCTGACAAAAGGGCAAATCCCCGACATCGTGACGCATGTCGCAACTGTGCGATGTTGTGACGGTTGCAGCCGTGGGCCAAGCCGTGCTCCGGTCCACATATCGCCAAAGCTCCCCGTGGATCAGAATCGAGTGCCATGAAACGCTATTCCGCCTTTGCCATCGCCCGAGAGGCACTTCGTCACCACACCGGATGGGAGCGTGCCTGGCGCAAGGCGACGCCGAAGAAGAAGTACGACGTGGTGATCGTGGGCGCGGGGGGGCATGGCCTTGCCACGGCCTATTACCTCGGCAAGCGGCACGGGATCCGGAATGTCGCGATCCTCGAAAAGGGCTGGCTCGGGGGCGGAAATACCGGGCGCAACACGACGATCATCCGCTCGAATTACCTCCAGGACCCCTCGGCGGCGATCTACGAGAAGTCGCGCTCGCTCTATGAGACGATGAGTCAGGATCTGAATTACAACGTCATGTTTTCGCCCCGCGGCGTGATGATGCTCGCTCAGACCCATCACGAGGTGCGCGGTTACGAGCGCACCGCCCATGCCAATGCGCTGCAAGGTGTCGACACCCAGTTCATCGGGCCGCAGAAGGTCAAGGAACTGTGCCCGATCATCCGCCTTGACGGGCCGCGCTACCCGGTGCTCGGCGCACTCTACCAGCCGCGCGGCGGCACGGCGCGGCATGATGCGGTGGCCTGGGGCTACGCGCGCGCCTGTTCGGACATGGGCATGGACATCATACAGCAATGCGAGGTCACTGCGGTGCGCTCCGAGGCTGGCAAGGTCACGGGTGTCACCACGTCCCGGGGCGAGATCGGTTGCGACAAGCTCGCCATCGTCGTCGCGGGCAATTCCGGCGTGCTGGCCGACATGGCCGGCTTCCGCCTGCCGATCGAATCCGTCGCATTGCAGGCACTTGTCTCGGAACCCATCAAGCCGGCGATGGACGTGGTCATCATGGCCAATACCGTGCATGGATACATGTCGCAATCGGACAAGGGCGAGATGGTGATCGGCGGCGGCACCGACGGTTATAACAACTACACGCAGCGCGGCTCCTTCCATCACATCGAGGAAACCGTGCGCTCCCTGATCGAGACCTTTCCGATGCTCTCGCGGCTCAAGATGCTGCGCCAGTGGGGCGGGATCGTGGATATCACCGGCGACCGCTCGCCGATCATCTCGAAGACGCCCCTGGGCAACTGCTTCATCAATTGCGGCTGGGGAACCGGCGGTTTCAAGGCGATCCCCGGTTCGGGCTGGGCCACGGCCGAGATGATCGCTCGAGGCGAGCCCGGGCCGCTCGCCGCCGCCTTCGGGTTGGAACGCTTCCGAGAGGGCCGTTTCATCGATGAAAGCGTCGCCGCCGGGGTGGCCCACTGATGTCCCTGAAATTCATGGGTTTCCTCGTGCGCCGCGGGCCCGTGTCAGGCGCAGATCCGGTTTCCGGCACCCTGCCTGCGGCCAGCGGGAACCGGATGCCTTCTCAGATAGTTGCTTTTGCAACGATCTGTCTCACAGGAGCGCCGACATGGCCGAACCGCATACAACCACGACTAGTGTACCCCCAGCTTCCACCACGACCCACACGACCACGACAGGATCGGGTGGCAGCACCGGACTCGCCTTCATCGTCGGCATTCTTGTGGTCGTCGTGGCCGCGCTCGCCTACGTCCTCTTCGGCGGCGGCTCATCCGACGCCTCCGGTGACGTCAAGATCACCATCGAAGGCGGAGGCGGCACAGCCAATGACGTCGGCAATGTCCTCGACGGAGCGGCAAGCGCCCTCGAAAGCGCAGCGCAGAGCGCAACCGGCGGCAACTGAACCGACCGAAAGTAACCCACCGATCTCGACCGGTCGCGCCCCGAGTGCGACCGGTCTTTTGTCGTCCGACCCCCGCCCGGAAGGAGCCGTGCCTTGCTGATCCTCGAATGCCCCTATTGCGGTATCCATGCCGAAGAAACCGAACTCCATGCGGGTGGCGAGGCACATCTCAAGCGTTTCGGACCCGAAAGCTCGGATGAAGATTTCGAAGGCTATCTGTTCCAGCGCGAAAACCCCAAGGGCGTGCATTTCGAACGCTGGCGCCATGCCCATGGCTGCGGCAAGTGGTTCCATGCGGCGCGCTGTACCATCACGCTCGAAGTCTTCGGCACCTACAGCGCTCAGGTCACCGAACCGCCGCAGGAGTTGCGCGACAGGATCACCGCCAGACGCCCCGGATGGACCTGGAGGGAGCATGCATGATGCGTCTTCGTCATCCTGATATTCATCTTGCCAGGAAAACTCCCGCCGGAGGCTCCGGCACATACACCAGAGCAGAGGTCTAAGACATGAGCACCCGTCTCGCCACCGGCGGCCGCCTGACCGACCGCTCAACAACGGTGAAATTCCGCTTCAACGGCCAGCATCTGCGCGGAATCGCCGGGGATACTCTCGCCTCGGCGCTGCTCGCCAACGGCAAGCTGATGATGGGGCGCAGCTTCAAGTATCACCGCCCGCGTGGCCCCGTCGCTTCTGGTGCCGAAGAGCCCAATGCGCTGGTCAATCTCGGGCAGGGCGCACGGTTCGAACCCAACCAGCGCGCCACCACGACCGAGCTCTTCGACGGTCTGTTCGCGACCAGCCAGAACCACTGGCCGAGCCTCGAATTCGACATCGGTGCGATCAACACGCATCTGAGCCGGTTCCTGCCCGCGGGTTTCTATTACAAGATGTTCATCCATCCGCGCCCGCTCTGGAAACATGTCTATGAACCCTTCATCCGCCGCTCCGCCGGGCTCGGTGCGGCCCCCGATGCCGAGACGGTCGATGCGGATACCTATGAGCATTTCTACGCCTTCACCGATGTGCTCATCCTTGGTGGTGGTGTCGCGGGCCTGCAGGCGGCGCTGACGGCCGCGAGTTCCGGTGCGCAGGTCCTGCTGCTGGAGCAGACCGCTCACTGGGGCGGACGCACACCCGTGGACGGTGGCGAGATTGACGGAAAACCCGCCGAGGACTGGATCAATGCCACGGTGCAGACCCTTAAAGCCATGGAGAATGTCACGCTGCGCACGCGCACGATGGGGGCAGGGGTCTATGACCACGGCTATGTGCTGGGCTACGAACGTCTGACCGATCATGCGCCGGAAATTCCGGGGCCGCGACACCGGCTTTGGCGCATCCGCGCGAAACAGGTCGTGACCGCGACCGGCGCCATCGAACGCCCGCTGAGCTTTGCAGGCAATGACGTGCCCGGCGTGCTACTCGCTTCGGCAGTCCGCGACTACGTCGTGAATTACGGTGTCTCCATCGGCGATCGCACCGTGGTCGTCACCAATAACGACGATGCCTACCGCACCGCGATCCTGCTCAAGGAACAAGGGCTCGACGTGCCCGCGATCATCGATGCCCGCCTGACGGGCGGTGGCGCCCTGATGCAGCAGGCCGAGGCGTTGGGGATCAAGGTCCTCAAGGGCAAGGCCATCGCTTCGGTCAAGGGCACGCGCAAGGTCACCGGCGTCAACATCTGTGCGCAGGCGGGTGAGGGCGGCGTGCTCGACGTCATCTCCTGCGACGCGGTCGCAATGTCGGGTGGCTGGTCGCCGGTGGTGCATCTCTGGTCCCATTGCGGCGGCAAGCTGACCTGGGACGAGCAGAATGCCTTCTTCCGTCCGGACCTCGCGAAGGCGCCGACCAGCCATGACGGCGCGCCCTTCGTCATCCCCGCCGGTGCGGCCAACGGATATATCCACCTCGGCGATGCGCTGAAAGATGCCACAACCGCGGGCTCTTCTGCCGCAACGGCTTCCGGTCACCAGCCAAGGAGCACATCCATGCCGCAGGCCGCGGCGCAGGACGTGGCACAGATGCTGCCGGTCTGGCTCATGCCGCAGGGGGCGAATACCGCGCTGCGCTCCAAGGCCTGGCTCGATTTCCAGAACGACGTGAAGGTGTCCGACATCCAGCTTGCCGCACAGGAGGGCTATGAATCCGTCGAACATGCCAAGCGCTACACCACGCTCGGCATGGCGACGGATCAGGGAAAGTTGAGCAACATAAATGGCCTCGCGACACTTTCTCAGGCTTTGGGTGAGGCTATTCCACAGGTCGGCACGACCACGTTCCGCCCGCCATATTCGCCGATCTCGATGGGTTCGATCGCCGGTCAGGCGCGCGGCGCGATCTTCCAGCCGGTCCGCCAGACGCCGCTGCATGCCTGGCACGAGGCCAACAATGTCCACTGGGAACCGGTCGGCCAGTGGCGTCGGCCCTATAGCTTTCCCCGTCAGGGCGAGAGTGTGGAGCAATCCGTGCATCGCGAGGTGAAGGCCACCCGTGACAGCCTCGGCCTGCTCGACGCCTCTACCTTGGGCAAGATCGTGGTGAAGGGGCCGGATGCGGGCAAGTTCCTCGACATACTCTACACCAACATGATGTCGACGCTGCCCATCGGCAAATGCCGCTATGGCCTCATGTGCTCGGAAAACGGGTTCCTCATGGATGACGGCGTGGTTGCGCGGATGTCAGAGGATACTTGGCTCTGCCACACCACCACCGGCGGCGCCGAGCGCATCCATGCGCATATGGAGGAATGGCTGCAGACCGAGTGGTGGGACTTCAAGGTCTGGTGCGCCAACGTGACCGAGCAATATGCCCAGATCGCGGTCGTCGGCCCGAATGCCCGCAAGCTGCTGGAAAAACTCGGCGGCATGGATGTCGGCAAGGACACGCTGCCCTTCATGCAATGGGTCGAGGGCACACTCGGCGGTTTTCCGGTGCGGATCTTCCGGATCTCCTTCTCGGGCGAGCTCAGTTACGAGATCGCGGTCCCGGCAAGTCAGGGCCTCGGACTCTGGAGCAGACTGCACGAGGCCGGGGCGGAGTGGAACGCCACCGCCTATGGCACCGAGGCTCTGCACATCATGCGGGCAGAGAAAGGCTTCATCATGATCGGCGACGAGACCGATGGCACGGTGATCCCGCAGGATCTGGGCCTCTCTTGGGCGATCTCTAAGAAGAAGGCCGACTATATCGGCAAACGCGCGCAGGCCCGCAGCCACATGACCGATCCGACCCGCTGGCAGCTCGTGGGGCTTGAGACGACCGACGGATCGGTTCTGTCCGATGGCGCGCTCGCCGTTGCATCGGGCAAGAACACCAACGGCCAGCGCCACACGCAAGGGCGGGTCACCTCGACCTACCACTCACCGGCGCTCGGCAAGGGCATCGCCATGGGGCTGGTGCTGAACGGCCCGGATCGCATGGGCGAGACGCTGGAATTCAGCAAGCTCGACGGCAGCACCGTGAGCGCCAGGATCGTCAACCCGGTCTTCTTTGATCCGGAAGGGGAGAAACAGAATGTCTGAACCCGTCAGCGCCCTGAACGAAGTCGCCTTCGACGGTCTCTGCCAAGTGCGGGAAAGCGGCCTGCAGGGGATGATCACCCTGCGCGGCGATCTGTCGGACCCGGCGATCGCTGAGGTCGTGAGCCAGATCGCGGGTGTCGATATGCCGGGGCAGCGCGGGGTTTTCATCGGAGAAACGCGCGGTCTGCTCTGGATGTCGCCGGACGAGGCGCTGATGCTTTGCCCCTACGCCGAGGCGGCTCAGTTGGTGTCGGACCTCACCGAGCGGCTGGGAACGGCCCATGCGCTGGCGGTCGACGTGTCGGATGCGCGGGCGGTCTTTACCCTCAGAGGGCCGCATCTGCGCGAGGTAATCGCGAAGCTCGCGCCGGTTGACATGTCCCCCGCGGCATTCACGCCCGACATGGTCCGACGCACGCGGTTCGCTCAGGTCGCTGCGGCATTCTGGCTGGTCGATGACGAGACGGCGCGCATCGTCTGCTTCCGCTCCGTTGCTCCCTACATGTTCGCGCTGCTTTGCAACGCGGCCACACCGGGCACGGCTGTCGGCATGTTCTGAAAGCTTCGGGTTCGGGCGGAATGACCTGCCCGGACCTTTGGCGCAGGGCATCCTGGCGCCGGACGCACAGCCTTGCCGTGTGCGTCAACGGGAACCGTAGGTGCGACGGAACCTGCAACGCCGCCACTGGCTGGCACGAGATCCATTTCGCTGTTCAGGCGCGGCGATGACCTGCAGCGCATCTCCCCTGCAGAAATCATGAAGAGAACCCGGCCATCAGGATCTTTCCGGTCGCCCTGCGCCAAGTCGTGCATCACAAGCTGGTCAGAAACAGCTTTTTGCTGCGGCAAGCCTGTTCACCCGACAGGGATCTCCCTAGGCTCGACGGGCGGAAACGGTCCGCACCTAGAGGAGACCCGATGCTCAGAGCCGTCACGCTGACCGTATGCCTGCTTGCCGCCGGAATGGCCGAGGCAGCGACGACCTATATCTGCAGGATCTCGGAAAACGGAAACAGCGGCTGGATTCCCGAAATCCTGTTCATCGGGCACGAGGATGATGCCGACAGCATCGTCGTCTCGGATCCGCTGATCCTCTATTACAACGACCGTGCCCCAGTGCGCGGCCGCAAGGCTGCCGAAAACGCCCGGCGCGTCACTTTCGTCTGGTCGATCCCGGCCTCGACCCGCTCCGGACAGTCGGTCAGACGGCTGCAGTTTACCGCGACTTATCTCAAGAGCGCCCGCAGGATGCTGATCTCAGCGACCCCACTCGGATACAGCAACCATTTCAGCGGAGAAGGAACCTGCAACGTCGAGAGGAGTTGAGTGACCAACAGGGCCGACACCTCGGCCTTGACCTCCGTGCCGCAAGGCATCAGGTAACGTACAGCGATTTTCATAACACGAGAGGGGTCACACAATGGCTTTTGAACTTCCGGATCTTCCGTATGCACATGACGCGCTGGCCAGCAAAGGCATGTCCAAGGAAACGCTCGAGTTCCACCATGACATCCACCACAAGGCATATGTCGACAACGGCAACAAGCTGATCGCCGACACCGAGTGGGACGGCAAATCGGTCGAAGAGATCGTTAAGGGCACTTACGATGCGGGCGCCGTGGCGCAGTCCGGTATCTTCAACAACGCCTCGCAGCACTGGAACCACACCCAGTTTTGGGAAATGATGGGGCCGGGCTCCAATGCGATGCCCTCCGACCTGGAAAGCCGTCTCGCGGATGCTTTCGGGTCGGTCGACAAGTTCAAGGAGCAGTTCGCAGCTGCTGGTGGCGGTCAGTTCGGCTCCGGCTGGGCGTGGCTGGTCGTCGATGGCGACGGTTCGCTCAAGATCACCAAGACCGAGAACGGCGTGAACCCGCTCTGCTTTGACCAGACCGCGCTGCTTGGCTGCGATGTGTGGGAGCACTCCTACTACATCGACTTCCGCAACAAGCGTCCGGCCTATCTCACCAACTTCCTCGACAATCTGGTGAACTGGGAAAACGTGGCGGAGCGCCTGTCCAAGGCCTGAACCGTCCAAGTCTGACGACTTTTACTGATGATTGCGCCCTGCACCGATCGTGCGGGGCGTTTTGCTGTGCGGGCGGAACGCGACGCCGCCAAAAGCGTTATATTCGCAGAGCAAAAGGAGTCTTCCAATGGCAGAGCGTCACAGATCCAACGATGGCAAACGCGAGACCGAAGAGGTGCTTGGACAGCGTCCTGAGGACACCACGCCGACGCCCGGCCAGCAGGGCCGCGAAGGCGGAGAAGTCCAGCGCAAGGTCGGCACCCGCGATGAGGAAAAGCGCGCGGATGAGACATCTTCGGGCGCGACCCGCCCTCTCGGGCAAGACAAGAACGACAGCGGTGACAAGGAGAAGGTGTGATGCCCATTCTGACCAGAGATACCTGGGTACTTGTAGCGGACGGTGAAAAGGCGCTGTTCCTGCGCAATGACCTCGACGACACGAATCCCGATCTCAACGTCGTGCGGATCGAAAAGCAGGAAAATCCGTCGGACCGTGAGCAATCCGCGAACCGTCCCGGACGCATGGCAGATAACGGCACAGGTCAGCGTTCTGCGCTCGATGACACGGACTGGCACGAGATTGCCAAGGAGCGTTTCGCCGATGATCTGGCGGACATGCTTTACAAGCTCGCGCACAAGGGGGCGTTCAGCCGGATCGTTCTCGTCGCACCGCCCAACATTCTGGGCGAGCTGCGCAGCAAGCTGCATGACGAAGTGTCGAATTGCGTGGTGGCCGAGGTCGACAAGACGCTGACCAACCATCCCCTCGACAAGATCGAAACGCTTTTGCGCGACACGCTGGAAACGACCTGAGCCCGACCTGATCTGAGGCCATCGAACAGGCACGTCTTAGAGCGCGACAGGCTCCGGGCTGCATTGGCCCGGAGTAAACTCTATCAGACACGCGCGCTCTGACTGGCATCATGATGAACCGCAGACACGACCACCCGCACCTTTACGCCAGTCCGCCGTCGCCCGTCCGACACCTTGCCGCCGCATCCGCGGCAGGCTAGACCGCGTGGCAATTCCCGAGGCAGGCAGGACCGATCAGAATGCAGAATGCGCGCGCCGGAGTGTTTGCGATGGTGGCAAGCTGCACCGTCTGGGGCCTGTCTCCGCTCTATTACAAGCTTCTTGCCCATGTACCGCCACTCGAGGTGCTCTCGCACCGCACGCTCTGGTCCGCGGCATTCTTCACCGCCGTACTACTGTTTCAGGGGCGGCTTGGCCGTCTGCGCGAGGCGCTTGGCACGCCGCGCAGTGTCGCGATCCTCGGCTTTGCCGCGCTGATGATCTCGACCAACTGGTTCCTCTTCATCTTTTCCGTGCAGACCGGCCACACGACGGAGGCGTCGCTCGGCTATTACATCTACCCGCTCGTCGCCGTGCTGCTCGGGATGATGGCCTTTCGCGAACGGCTCGGCACGGTGCAGAAACTGGCGGTCGGCCTTGCGGCGGCGGCGGTGCTGATTCTGTCGGTCGCCTCGGGAGTGCCGCCCTGGATCTCGCTGATGATCGCGCTGTCCTTCGGCATGTACAGCGTGGCCAAGAAATGGCTGACCGTCGGGCCGGTCGTCTCCGTCACGGCCGAGGTGCTGCTGCTTTCGCCGCTCGCTCTGGCTTGGCTGTTTCACCTTCACGACACTGTTGGCGGTGCCTATGGCGGCGACATGTCCACCACCGTGCTGCTCATGGTTTCGGGGCCACTTACCGGCGTTCCGCTGATCCTCTTCTCCTATGCCAGCCAGCGGGTTTCCATGTCGACCATCGGCCTCGTGCAGTACCTCAACCCGACGCTGCAGTTCTTCTGCGCCGTGGTGATCTTCGGCGAGGCGTTCACACCGGTCGATGCGATCGCCTTCGGGCTGATCTGGACGGCGCTCGCGCTCTATTCCGGCGCCTCGCTGCGTCAGGAAAGCGTGCGGCGCAGAGCCTCCAGAACCGCTTCCGCCGAAGGCTCGCTCTGAACGAAGCCGTGCGGGGTCTCGTCCGCAAAGCCCTGAGTGACCACGTGGTCGAGCAGGGCGTTCAGCGGATCCCAGTAACCTGCGACGTTCATCAGAAGGATGGGCTTGGCATGCAGGCCGAGCTGGCGCCATGTCAGCACTTCGAAGAATTCGTCGAGCGACCCGGCACCGCCCGGCATGACCACGATCGCGTCGGCATTCATCACCATAACCTTCTTGCGCTCGTGCATGGTCTCGGTGACGATGAAGCGGGTGAGGTCGGTCTTGCCCACTTCCCAGCGCAGCAGATGCTCGGGGATGACGCCGAACGTATCGCCGCCCGCACCCTGCGCCGCCCGCGCGACGATGCCCATCAGCCCGACATCCCCCGCGCCATAGACCAGCCGCCAGCCTTGCTCGGCGATGCCCAGACCGAGGGCTTCGGCCTCCTGGGCAAAGGCCGGATCGGCGCCGGAGCGGCTGCCGCAGTAGACACAGATGGATTTCATGGGCATGATTGGCATCCTCGGCGGATTTGTCATTTTGACCGGTGATAGCGGTGTTGATATACACGCTCAACCGTACAGGGCGCCGCAGCCCGGCACGGACCGGGACAGAAGGGAAACGATGGCACGATTTGGACCACTGCAGGGCGCCGGTGGCGTCGCTCTGGGCGCGGGGGCTGCGCTTGTCCTCGCTCTGGCGGGACTGGTGCTGTCGACACGCCTGCTGCCGGACGCTGCTGAGGACACTGCTGTCATCGCGGGGCCCGAAGCGGGTAACTCTGAGGACATCGTGGGCGCTCTGCCGGGGGCACGATCGGAACGCAGGGATGCTGCTGGCGCACCGGTCCCTGAGGCGGATGTGGCGTCCCCTGCGCCTTCAGATGCCGGAATTGCGGACATATCGGTCCCTGCCTCCGGTACCGAAACCGCGCAGAACTCGTCCGCCGCCATCGTGCCGAGCTTCGACATCGTGCGCGCCCAGCCGGATGGCGAAACGCTTGTGGCGGGGATTGCCGAACCCAACGGAAGTGTCGACGTGCTGATCGACGGCGTGCTCGCCGATACCGTCGACACCGACGCGTCGGGGCGCTTCGTGAGCTTTCTCAGTATCGCCGAAGGGGACATGGCGCGCGTGCTCACCCTGCGGATCGCGTCGGATTCGGGGCCGGTCGAGTCTGCCGATCAGGTGATCCTCGCACCGTCGTCCCAGATCGCGCGCGCTGATACCGCACCCGTGCCCAGAGTGACGGCCATCGGCGACGCGGCCTCATTGGTCCTGGATGGCTCGGGTGACGAACCGTCCGAAACGACGGCCGAGACGGGCGCAAGCGTGAGCGGGCCGGAAGGTCCGCAAGCCATCGCGGATGCCGGGGCTCTCTCCGCCACAGGGTCCGGTCGCGGCGATCCCGCGAATCCCGCCCCTCGTGACCCCGCGACGACCTCTGCACCAGATGGCAGACAGGCGCCTGCGGTGATCCTGTCCGGCCGCTCGGGGATCGAGGTGCTGCAATCCCCGACCGATCCGGCCTCGCGCCCACAGATTCAGAGCAATGTCGCCCTGGATGCCATCACCTATGAAGAAGACGGAGCCGTGGTTCTGACCGGGCGGGGCAGGGTGGACGACAGCGTGCGGATCTATCTCGACAACCGTCCTGTCACCACCTCGCGCATTGTCGAAGACGGCCGTTGGCGTGCGACCCTGCCCCAAGTGTCGAGCGGCACCTACACCCTGCGCATCGACCAGCTTGGACCCGAGGGATCGGTGACGTCGCGCGTGGAAAGCCCCTTCCTGCGCGAAACGCCCGACACCCTGGCCGCCGCAGCGGCGCTCGCCGGATCGGCAGATGTGCGCGCGGTCACGGTACAGCCCGGAAACACGCTCTGGGCCATCGCCCGGGACCGGTATGGCGAAGGTCTGGCCTATGTGCGTGTGTTCGAGGCGAACCGCGACGCGATCCGCAATCCGGATCTGATCTATCCGGGGCAGGTCTTCACCATCCCGAACTAGGTCTCTGCGACCGGCGCCGGGCGCATCGTCGCAAGCGGTGCCCGTGCCACGGACGACAGGGATTTCCCGACGGATCCGCGTTACCCGCAATGGGCCGTGCGGGCGCGGCACTGGCCATTCCGAACGGTCCGGTCTATTTCCTGCACTGACAATCCAGCCCTGACAGTGCAGGAAGACCAGATGCCGCCAGACGCCGACCGAGATACCGACAGCGCAGAACTGGCCCGCGAGGAGCGGGCTTCGGGCTGGCGCACGATCCGTCGCGTGGCGCCCTATCTCTGGCCCGCGGACACGCCCTGGGTGCGGCACCGGGTGACGATTTCCCTCGTCCTGCTGCTGGTGGCCAAGCTCATCGCGGTGGGGACGCCGCTGATCTACAAGTCAGCCGTTGACACGCTGAGCGGTGACGTGCCGGATCTGGCGCTTGGCGCGATCGGCCTCACGGTCGCCTATGGCATGGCGCGTCTGATGAATGTCGGCTTCCAGCAGCTGCGCGACGGCGTGTTCGCCCGCGTCGGTCAAAGGGCGCTGCGGGCGCTCGCGCTCGAGACCTTCACTCACATCCACCGCCTGTCGATGCGCTATCACATCACCCGCAAGACCGGCGGGCTGTCGCGGATCATCGAGCGCGGGGTCAAGGGCGTCGACTTCCTGCTGCGGTTCATGCTGTTCAGCGTCGGGCCGCTGGTGCTGGAACTGCTGCTGATCGCCGGGGTTCTCTTTTTTCTCTTCGACGTCTGGTACCTCGTCGTCGTCGCCGGGACCATCGCGCTCTATGTCTGGTTCACCTTCAAGGTCACCGAATGGCGGGTGAAGCTTCGCCGCGAGATGAACGCGCAGGACACCGATGCCAACCAGAAGGCCATCGACTCGCTGCTCAATTTCGAGACGGTCAAGTATTTCGGCGCCGAAACCCGCGAGGCGCGCCGCTACGACAATGCCATGCAAGGATACGAGGCGGCGGCGGTGAAGACCGCGACCTCGCTCGCTTTTCTCAACTTCGGCCAGTCGGTGCTGATCACCGCCGGGCTCGTGGGCGTGATGGTGATGGCGGCGATGGGTGTGCAGAGCGGTGCGATGACGGTCGGCGATTTCGTCATGGTCAACGCCTACATGATCCAGATCACCATGCCGCTGAACTTTCTCGGTACCGTCTACCGCGAGATCCGCCAGAGCCTCACCGATATGGGCCAGATGTTCGATCTTCTGGGCCAGCCGCCGGAAGTGTCCGACAAGCCCGGCGCGCCTGATATCGCGGTTTCGGGTGGTGTGGTCGAACTGCACGACATCCGCTTTGGCTATGACGCGACGCGCCCGATCCTCAAGGGCGTCTCGCTTAAGGTCGGCGCGGGCGAGAATGTGGCGCTGGTCGGGCCTTCCGGCTCGGGAAAGTCCACCATCGGGCGGCTGCTGTTCCGGTTCTACGACGTGACCGGCGGCAGCCTCACCATCGACGGGCAGGACGTGCGGAACGTGACGCAGGAGAGCCTGCACAAGGCGATCGGCGTCGTGCCGCAGGACACGGTGCTGTTCAACGACAGCATCCGCTACAACATTGCCTATGGCCGTGACGGCGCCACCGAGGAAGAGATCGTCGCCGCCGCGCGCTCGGCCCAGATCCACGACTTCATCTCGCGGCTGCCCGAAGGCTATGACACCATGGTCGGCGAGCGCGGTCTGAAGCTCTCGGGCGGGGAGAAGCAGCGGGTGGGGATCGCGCGCACCCTGCTCAAGAACCCGCCGATCCTGCTGCTGGACGAGGCGACATCGGCGCTCGACACGGAAACCGAGGCCGAGATCCAGTCGGCCCTGCGGGTCGCCGCCGAAGGGCGCACGGTCATCACCATCGCGCACCGGCTCAGCACCATCGCGGATGCGGACCGGATCGTCGTTCTGCAGGACGGCGAGGTGATGGAGACCGGCACCCACGAGGATCTGCTCGCCCGGCAGGGACGCTACGCACAGCTGTGGCAGCGCCAGCAGGCGGAAGAGGACGAGGCTGCCTGAGGACAGGCGCTCGTCTTATTCCGCCGCGCGCAGCGGCAGGCCGGGTTCGAGCCGGGTCCGCTCGGTGCTCGCCGCGTCGTCTTCCCACAGGATTTCCGGCGCCCGGATGCGGCGCGCGGCGCGTTGCAGGGCCCAGTCGCGCGCGGCGCGGCTGGAGCGGCCGAGCGACAGGCGGGCCAGCAGGCGCGCGATCCAGGTGACATAGGTCACGAACCAGACCCGCAGCGCCAGCATCGACGGCGTGAACACGAGGGTCAGCACCGTCGCGATGCCAAGCCCGAAGACCACCGCCGTCGCCAGCTGTTTCCACCAGAGCGCGGTCGGCGAATCGATGGAATAGCCGCCCCCGAAGAAATCGAGGCTGAGGCCGAACATCATCGGTGCAAGGCCTGCCATCGTGGTGATCGTGGTGAGCAGGACGGGGCGGATACGGTCCTCTGCCGTACGCACGATCGCTTCGATCCGCGGCATGTAGCGTTCGTATTCCTGATATGTGTCGATCAGCACGATGTTGTTGTTCACCACGATCCCCGCCAGGGCGACGATTCCTGTCCCTGTCATGATGATGCTGAAGGTCTGGCCCATCACCAGCATCCCGATCAGCACGCCCGCCGTGGACAACACGACCGCCAGCAGCACCAGCGTCGCGTTGTAGAAGCTGTTGAACTGCGCGAGCAGGATGATGAACATGAGGCCGAGGGCCGCCCCGAAAGCCTTGCCGAGGAAGGCCTGGCTTTCCTCCTGTTCCTCCTGATCGCCGGTCCATTCCGTCTCGATCCCCAGCGGCAGGGGGTTCGTGGCGAGCCATTCGTCGAGCACGGCGATGCGTTCGTTGCCATTGATCGGCACGGCCCGCAAATCGCCTGCGGCCAGCGCCTGATCGAGCGTGCCGCGGTCGATGCCGTCGGAGAGCGAGACGAGGTCATAGCGCGCGCCGTCAGGGGCAGAGAGCGCCCCCTCCGCCGTCGTGCCATCCCCGAGTACGCTCACGATGGCGCGGGTGGCCTCATCGCCGCCGATCAGCTTGGCGAGGTTGGGGGCCACATCCGCCTTCACGTCGAAAAAGCGTTTCTGGTCGATCCGGTTGATTTCGGCGAGCTTGGCCACCGGCTTGCGTGTGACGAAGTTCGAAAGCGGCACGAGGCCATCTGCCGTGCGTACCTTGAGCGTGTCGAGCGTCGAGAGAAGCCGGTCCTTTTCGGGCAGGCGCACGCGGATGTCGATTTCCTCGTCCGAGCTGTCGACCCGCATCGTGTCGAGCAGGATGCCGCGGGTGACGAGCTGCACCATCGCGCCCACGGTGGCGACATCGGCGCCATAGCGGCCGGCCTTTTCCACATCGACATCGATCTGCCAGTCGATGCCGGGCAGGGGGAGCGTATCCTCGATCTGGATCAGGCCGGGGGTTTCCTCGAAATGCGCGCGGGCCTGCGCTGTGGCGTCGAGCAGGCTTTGCCAGTCCTCGCCCTTGAGGCGCAGATGCACGGGCTTGCCGCTCGCCGGACCCTGCGCGAGTTCGCTTACCTCGGTCTTGATGCCGGGGATGCCTGCCAGCTGGTCGGCGAGCTGGTCGATGACCACGTTGCCGTCAAGGTCGGGACGATCGGCGCGGTCCTCCCAAGGGATCGTTTCGAACTGGACCTGCCCGATCGCATCCTTGGGCCCCTGCGCGCCGCCATTGTTGTTGTTGAGACCGCCCTGACCGGCAAAAGCGAAGACCGTCTTGACGCCGGGATGTGCCTGTACGACCCGCTCGGCACGTTTCACCAGCGCGTCCTTCTCCTCGAGGCTGAGATTGCCTCGGGCACGGACATAGACGATGGCTTGTTCGGGCTCGGATTCGACGAAGAATTCCACGCCGTTGTTGTTTGCCCCGTAATAGCTGAAGGTCGAGACGACGAAGAACCCGACCAGCCCGATCGTCACCAGCGGCATCACGGGATTGCCCGCAATGGCGGTGATGAACCAGCCGAACGCCGTGCGCCGGTAACGCCCGTCGATCCGCCGTTTCTTCCGCTCGATGCGGACTGCGTCCATCACGATCGATGCGCAGACGGCGAACAGCAGGAAGACCACCACGCCCGGCAGGATGCCGACGAAACCCGGAGCGATCGGCGTGAAGAGGTAGGCCGGGTTCAGCACCATCATCGCGCCGACGAACATGCCGAACAGCACGACAGGCACCAGCGCGGCCCGCACCAGCCAGGGCAGCCTGCGCTTGAGCGCCTGTGTGGCATTGTCGAGCTGGCGCGAGAAGCGGCCCGTGACGCCTCCCATCACCGGCAGATAGACCAGTGCTACGACAAGGGAGGCCGAGAGCACGAAGATCAGCGTGACGGGCAGCATCCCCATGAACTCGCCCGGGACGCCCGGCCAGAACAGCATCGGCATGAAGGCGCAGAGGGTTGTGGCGGTCGACGATACCACCGGCCAGAACATGCGTTTCGCCGCCTCGACATAGGCGCTCATCGGGCCGACGCCTTCGGAGATGCGCTTGTCGGCATATTCCACGACCACGATGGCCCCGTCGACGAGCATGCCGACAGCGAGTATCAGGCCGAACATCACGATGTTGGAAATGCTGATCCCCATCAGGGCGAGGAAAGCGAAACACAGCAGGAACGAGGTCGGTATGGCAAAGCCCACCAGCAGGGCGGGCCGCGTGCCCAATGAGGCCAGCACCACGATCATCACGAGCGCGATGGCGGTGAGCACCGACCCTTCGAGCTGGCTGACCATGCTCTCGACCTGCCGGGACTGGTCGTTGGACGTGCCGGATTTCACCACGGCGCGCAGTTCCGCGGGCCAGGCCGCCTTGGCTGCCTCCACTTCGGCATTGATCAGGTTCACCGTGTCGATCAGGTTGAATCCCTTCCGCTTGACCACCTGCAGCGCGACGGTGCTTTCGCCGTTGAAGCGCGCCGTGCCGGTGCGATCCTCAAAGGTGAGGGTGATGCGGGCAAGATCGCCCAGCGTGACCACCCGGTCGCCATTCACCTTGACCGGCAGTTCGTAGATGTCCTGCGGCGTGTCGAAGCTCGACGGGATCTTGACGGCAAAGGTACCGTTCTCGGTCTCGACCTCGCCCGCCGCGATCAGCTGGTTGTTGTTCTGGACCGTGTTGATCAGCTCGCCCGCGGTCACGTTGTAGGATTCGAGCCGCAGCGGGTCGATCTGCACCTCGATCATCTCGTCCCGGTTGCCCGCGATCCCCGCCTCGAGCACGGCGTCGAGCCCTTCGAGCCGGTCCTGAAGGTCCTTCGCTACGCGGGCCATGGTGCGTTCCGGCACCGGGCCGGTAAGGTTCACGATGATGATGGGGAATTCGGAAAAGTTGATCTCGTTGATCGAATACTGCTCGGCGCCTTCGGGGAACTTGGCCTGCGCCTTGGTCATGGCGTCGCGGACATCGGCCATGATCTTGGTCTTGTCCCAGCCGAACTCGAATTCCATCTGCACGCCCGCATAGCCTTCGGAGGCGGTGCCGCCCAAGGATTTGAGCCCGTCGAGATCCGAGAGTTCCGTCTCCATCGGCTTGACCAGAAGGGTTTCGGAATCCGCCGCCGAAATGCCCGGAAAGGGGACCGAAACGAAGAGCGCGGGGATCTCGATATCGGGCTCGCCCTCCTTGGGAAGGGCGATGTAGGCATAGGCGCCGACGACGAGGCTGAGGATGATGAAGGCGATCACCATCCGTGCGCGCTGGGCAGCCCAGTCGACGATTCCGGTCATTGGATGACGTCCTCATAACTTGGCGCGACGGGTACACCGTCGGTGACATATTCCTGACCCACGGTGATGATGTTCACCTGTTCCGGCAGACCGGTCAACAGAACTCCGTCGGTGGTATCCCGCAGGACCTCGACCGGCATGAATTCGGCCAGACCGTCGTTGTCCACCGCGCGCACGCCGAGGGCGCCGTCATCGTTCAGCGTGAGCGCGGATTGCGGCACGAGATGCGCGAGCGCGCCGTCCGCCTCGATCGCAATTTCCGCCGTCTGCCCGGCGCGCAGCGAAAGATCGGGATTGGGCACCGTGACCTCGACCCGGAAGGTGCGGGTCACCGGATCTGCGCTGCGCGACAGGAAGGTTACGCGCCCGGTGATGTCGCCGCCTTCGGTGAGGCGCGCACCGGCCGGTGCGCCGACCTCGACCCGGGACACGCCGAGTTCCGGCACGAAGCCGACCAGCTTGATCGGGTCCAGCTGGATGATCGTGGCGCAGAGCGCGCTGCCGCCCTGAGCCTGCATAAGGCTGCCAAGCTCCGCAGTGTCGGTTTCCAGCAGGCCCGAAAACGGCGCGCGGATCGTGAGGCGGTCGATCTCGGTCTGCGCGCGGGCTACGGCGGCCTCGGCGCTCTGGATCGCGGCATCGACGCCCTGCATGCCGGATTCCGCGGCCCGGAGACCGGCCTCGGCGCTGCTCACGGCCGCTTCGGCGCTGCGCGTTCCGGCCTGCGCACCCGCCACCCGGGTGTCGCTGGCGAAACCGCCGGCGCTGAGCTTGGTGGCGGCATTCTGGTTGATCTCGGCCTCCTGCAGGCGGGCGCGGGCTTCCTCGACCCGGGCCTCGGCCTCGGGGATGCGGGCCTCTGTTTCGGGGATGCGGGCGCGGGCCTCCGACAGCATGCCCTCTGCCTCGGCAAGATTTGCGAGGCTGGTGCCGGGGTCGAGTTCGCACAGAACCTGACCCTGCTCGACGAAGGCGCCCTTGCGCAGCGGCGGAGACGTGACCTTGCCCGAGCTTTCGGCCTGCACGTCGACTTCGCGCAGGGCCTGCGTCTCGCCACGCAGCACGACGGCGCTGTCGACTTCCTGCGCTGTCGAGCGCATCGCCATCACGGCGACGACGCCCTCGACCGGCAGTTGCACGGCAGTCTCTGACCCTTCCTCCTCGGGCTCGGAAGTGTCCTGCGTCTCGGGGGCGTCGGCGCTCGCGGCCGGGCTCAGCGCGCGGGTGAACTCCATCAGCCGGTCACGCTCGATCACCACGGCATACAGAACAACGGCCACGATCAGGGCGGTGAGGATCGGGATAAGACGCATGAAGGCGTTTCCTGTCTTTGGTACGGGCGGCTGCCGGGGCGGGCCGAAATCAATGTCTTTGTCCGGAATGATACGCTGAACCGGGCAGTTCAGATTAAAACGCGGCTTCTTTTTCGACTCAAGCTTACGCAGTATAATATGTCTCATTACATGCCACAAAGTGTCACCTTGGTATCAGGGCAGGCGGCATCCCGGGCTGCCCGGCGATATGCCCGCCGCGATCCATCCGTTTGCGGCCAAGGTGCTGGCCGACACGCCGCCGCGTCCCGCAACTGCAAAGCGGAGGGGAGCCCGCGGGATCAGACGGCTTGGCAGTCAGGGGCTGGCGGGTTAAGAGGGGGCAAATCGGAATACCCCACGCGAGGCGCCCCTTGAGCAACAGTGACAGTTTCATCGACGAAGTGAGCCAGGAGGTTCGCCGCGACCGACTTTACGCGGGTTTCCGGAAATATGGCTGGATTGCCGTTCTAATCGTCATCCTGATCGTCGGTGGCGCCTCCTGGCGCGAATATCAGAAGGCGCAGGCCCGCAATGCCGCGCAGGATTTCGGGGATGCCATCACCGCCGCGCTCGAAGAGAGTGAACCGGCGGCGCGCATTGCAGCGCTCGAGGCGATCGATGCACCCGAGCCCGGCGCCCGCGCGGTTCTCGCGATGCTGCTCGCGGCAGAGCAGGCCGGTATCGACGAGACCGGAGCCGCGATCCAGACGCTGGAAGGCGTGGCGAGTGCCAACGATGTTCCGCTGATCTACCGCCAGATCGCGAGCTTCAAGGCGCTGACCCGCGGTGGTGGCGGCCTGAGCATCGAGGAGCGTCGCAACGGTTTCCAGGAACTGGCAAGTGACGGCGCCCCTCTGCGGCTGCTGGCCGAGGAACAGCTCGCGCTTCTGGACATCGAGGCGGGTGACACCGAGGGCGCGCTGACACGGCTGCAGGGGATTATGGCCGATAGCGAGGTGAGTGCAGGCTTGCGCCGCCGCGCATCTCAGTTGATTGTGTCGCTGGGCGGGACGCTGGATGCGGCCTGAACTGGCAGCCGCGCACGGAACAGGGAAGGGCATGAACCCACCGTCCGGACGCGCGGAAAAGAACGAGACGGACCACGGGGGCAGACCTTTGCGCATCACAACCATCATGGCGGGTCTTCTGGGCGCGACATTGCTTGCGGCCTGCGGCGAACGCGAGGCGATCCTTCCGGGCGAACGCCTCGGCATTCGCGAAGTTCTGCAGACCCGCGGCGGCGCCGATCCTGTGCCCGTGAACACCGCACGTGCCATCACCCTTCCGGCGCAGGTCGCGAATGCGGCATGGCCGCAGAGCCCGGTCAGCCCCTTCGTGCGCACCGACCACGCGGCGCTCGCGCGCAGCCTCTCGCCGCTCTGGTCTGTGAATATCGGGCAGGGTGATGGGCGCCGTCACAAGCTCAACACCGATCCGGTTGCATCGGACGGGCGGATCTTCACGATGGACAGCGCCAACCGCGTCACGGCGGTCTCGACCTCCGGTCAGGTGCTCTGGACCCATGATCTCACGCCGCTGCGCGATTCCGCGAGCCAGGCGCAGGGCGGCGGATTCGCCGTGGCCGACGGGCGGCTCTATGTCGCGTCGGGCTTCGGGACGCTGACGGCCCTCGAAGTGGCCACCGGCGGCGAGATCTGGACGCAGAGGCTCGACAGCACCGCGACAGGTGCGCCGACCTATCGCGACGGCGTGGTCTATCTCACCTCCGGCGACAGTCTTGCCTGGGCCGTCGAGGCGCAGGATGGCCGTATCCGCTGGCAGATCGACGGCGTCGCCGACATCAACAACGTGGCCGGCGCCCCGGCGCCTGCGGTCGATGACCAGCGCGTGGTCTTCGCCTATGGCAACGGAACAGTGCAGACGGCCTTCCGGCAGGGGGGACTGCGGCTCTGGAATGCCGATGTGGCGGGCGGGCGCGACGGATCGGCCATCGCGCTCATCGACGATGTGACCGGTGATCCGCTAATCTCGGGCAACACCGTCTTTGCGGGCAACTTCTCGGGCCGCTCCGTGGCCTTCGACAAGGGGTCGGGCGAGCGCATCTGGACCGCGCAGCAGGGCGCTCTGGGCCCGATGTGGCCTGCAGGGGATTCGGTTTTCCTCGTCTCGGACCGCAATCAGCTCGTAAGGCTCGACGCGAATGACGGCACCCAGATCTGGGCGGTGGATCTGCCCGGCTACGTGCCGCGCGGCAATCCGCAGAAGCGGCGCGACCGGACATACGCCAATCTCGGGCCGATTCTTGCGGGCGGTCGGCTGATCGTCGGCTCGACCTCGGGGCAGATCCTGAGCTTCGATCCGGTGAGCGGCGCGCTTGTCGGGGCCACCGAAATCGCCGGTGGCGCCACCACGCGGCCCATCGTGGCGGGTGGTGTGCTCTACGTGGTCTCGGGCAACGGGCAATTGCACGCTTTCCGTTGACCGCGCTTTGCGCTAGAGGGACGGCTTGAAACGGGCGGCGCTGCCGACCCGAGGAGCCTGACCATGACCTTTTCCCTCGCCATCGTGGGACGCCCCAATGTGGGCAAATCGACCCTGTTCAACCGCCTCGTGGGCAAGCGTCTGGCGCTGGTCGACGACCAGCCCGGCGTGACCCGCGACCTGCGCGAAGGTGCCGCACGGCTGGGCGATCTGCGCTTTACCGTGATCGACACCGCAGGCCTCGAGGAGGCGACGGACGAGTCGCTGCAGGGGCGGATGCGCAAGCTGACCGAACGCGCGGTGGACATGGCCGACATCTGCCTCTTCATGATCGACGCCCGCGCCGGTGTGACCCCGATGGACGAGGTGCTGGCCGAGATCCTGCGCAAGCGGGCCAAGCACGTGATCCTCGCCGCCAACAAGGGCGAAGGCTCGGCCGCAGATTCCGGCGTGCTCGAGGCCTATGGCCTTGGCCTCGGCGAGCCGATCCGCCTCTCGGCAGAGCATGGCGAGGGTCTGAACGACCTTTACGCCCATCTCATGCCGCTCTCGGATGCCTATGAAGAGAGCGCCGAGGAAGAGGCGCCCGAAGTCGATGTGGATGTGGGCGAGGAGGACGACGATTCGCCCCGACCCATCACCCGGGCCAAACCGCTGCAGATCGCCGTCGTGGGCCGCCCCAATGCGGGCAAGTCCACGCTGATCAACCAGATCATGGGCGAGGAGCGCTTGCTGACCGGACCCGAGGCGGGAATCACCCGCGATGCCATCTCGGTCCAGATCGACTGGGCGGGACCGGACGGCGTGGGCGTGCCGATGCGCATCTTCGACACGGCCGGCATGCGCAAGAAGGCCAAGATCCAGGAAAAGCTGGAAAAACTGTCCGTTTCCGACGGATTGCGCGCGGTGAAGTTCGCCGAGGTCGTGGTCGTCCTGCTCGATGCCGCCATTCCGTTCGAACAGCAGGATCTGCGCATCGCCGACCTTGCCGAGCGGGAAGGCCGGGCTGTGGTCATCGCGGTCAACAAGTGGGACATCGAGGACGACAAGCAGGAAAAGCTCAAGATGCTGCGCGAGGAATTTACGCGCCTGCTGCCGCAGCTGCGCGGCGCGCCGCTGGTGACCGTGTCGGCCAAGACCGGCAAGGGGCTCGACCGGCTGCACACCGCGATCATGAAGGCGCAGGCGGTCTGGAACCGCCGGGTCTCCACAGCGCAGCTCAATCGCTGGCTGTCGGGCATGCTGGAACAGCACCCGCCACCCGCACCGCAGGGCAAACGCATTAAGCTGCGCTACATGACGCAGGCCAAGACCCGGCCGCCGGGTTTCGTGGTGATGTGCTCGCATCCCGACAAGATGCCCGAGAGCTATTCGCGCTACCTCGTGAACAGCCTGCGCGAGGATTTCGACATGCCGGGCACGCCGATCCGTCTTTATATGCGCGGACAGTCCGACAAGAACCCCTACAAGCGCCGTCGCAAGACCAATGCCGGCGCCCTGACCAAGCACCTCGGGCAACGTCCGACCAACAAGTGATCCCGGTTTGATCCGGCGGAGCGCGCGTGCCGCGCGCGCTGGTTTCTGGCGCATGCGGGCAGGCGAGCCCTTTAGCATGCGCGTCATGCGGGTTGCGAGATTGGCAGAATGTATTCTTTAATATGAATATGTCTTGAGTTGAAGAGCTGTTTCAATTAGGGAATGTCAGCGCCCCGCATCCGTTCCGGGGCAGGGCGCAGCTGCATCCCGTTGCCGCCCTCACCGGGACGGTGGCCCACATACGGACCTTGCCATGACCTTCCAGAGCTTCGTGAGATACCTGCCGATCTTTGACTGGGGGCGGCGCTATGACCGTTCCGCCCTGGGCAACGACCTGCTGGCCGCGGTGATCGTCACCATCATGCTGATCCCGCAATCGCTGGCCTATGCGCTTCTCGCGGGGCTTCCGCCCGAGGCCGGGCTCTATGCCTCGATCGCCCCGATCCTGCTCTATGCGATCTTTGGCACGAGCCGCGCTCTGGCCGTTGGACCTGTCGCGGTGGTGTCGCTGATGACGGCCGCCGCCATTGGCGGGATCGCGGCGCAGGGCAGCGTGGGCTATGCCGCTGCGGCCCTGACGCTCGCATTGCTGTCCGGCGCGATGTTGCTGGTGATGGGGGTGTTCCGGTTGGGATTCCTCGCGAATTTCCTGTCGCATCCGGTGATCGCCGGCTTCATCAGCGCCTCGGGCATCCTCATCGCCGCGAGCCAGCTCAAGTATATCCTCGGCGTTCCGGCTTCGGGCCATACGCTGATCGAGATCCTGACCTCGCTCGCCACGCATCTGGGAGAGATCAGCCTCTGGACCCTCGTCATCGGCCTGTCCGCAACCGCTTTCCTGTTCTGGGTCCGCAAGGGCCTGAAGCCTGTGCTGCGGTCCTGGGGTCTTTCCCCCAGACTGTCCGACGCGCTGACCAAGGCCGGACCGGTCGCGGCCGTCGTCGTCACGACGGCGCTGGTCTGGCTGCTGGGGCTCGATGCGCGCGGCGTGAGCATCGTCGGCGCCGTTCCGCAAAGCCTGCCGCCGTTCACCCTGCCGTCGCTGTCGCCCGATCTTGTCCGGCAACTCCTCATCCCGGCGCTGTTGATCTCGGTCATCGGGTTCGTCGAATCGATCTCGGTCGCTCAGACGCTCGCCGCCCGCCGCCGCCAGCGCATCGATCCGGATCAGGAGCTGATCGGGCTCGGGGCTGCAAATCTCGGTGCGGCCTTTTCGGGCGGTTTTCCGGTCACCGGGGGATTTTCCCGTTCGGTCGTGAATTTCGACGCGGGTGCGGAAACCCCTGCCGCCGGGGCCTATACCGCGGTGGGCCTCGCCATTGCCGCGCTGATGCTGACGCCGCTGATCCACTTCCTGCCCAATGCGACACTCGCCGCGACGATCATCGTGGCGGTGCTGGGGCTGGTGGACCTGTCGATCCTCAAGACCGCCTGGACCTATTCGCGCCGGGATTTCGCGGCCGTCGCAGTGACCATGGCCGCCACGCTGCTCTTCGGGGTCGAAGCGGGAGTCTCCTCGGGCGTGCTGCTGTCCATCCTGCTGCACCTCCACAAGACGTCGCGCCCGCATGTGGCCGAGGTCGGGCTGGTGCCCGGAACCCAGCATTTTCGCAACATCCTGCGCCACGACGTGCGGACGGACCCGGCGGTGCTGAGCCTGCGGGTGGATGAGAGCCTCTATTTCGCCAATGCGCGGTTTCTCGAGGATTACGTGTCCAACCGCGTGGTCGGGGACACGGTGCTGCGGCATGTGATCCTGATGTGTTCGGCCATCAACGAGATCGACCTGAGCGCGGTCGAATCGCTCGAGGCGATCAACCTGCGCCTGTCCGAGATGGGCGTGACGCTTCATCTCTCCGAGGTGAAGGGCCCGGTGATGGACCGGCTGCAGCGCGGACATTTCCTCGATCAGCTGACCGGGAAGGTGTATCTCTCGCAATACGACGCGTTTCGGTCCGCAACCGGGCAGGGCGCTGCGGCAGCGGAGTGATCGCGCCTGTCTGCCTGAAGCATCCGGCGGCCGTGCAGCAGGGTCCGGCGAAGACTACTCGGTATCCGTGCCGCGCAGCGCCAGGATCGCGATGATCCCGATAACGGCGAGACCCGCGACCGCGATGTTGAGCGGCTGGTAATTCGCGACGATGACCCCCACCAGCGCCCAGATTACCGTGACGCCGTAGCTTGGCGCGCGGTGCAGGCGGTATTGCACGACCAGCGCGATGATCAGCCCGATGGTCAGGGCGACAAGCGCCGCAGGTGTCGCAGCCAGCCAGCCATAGCCGCCGAGCAAAAGGCCAATGGATACCGCACTCGCCGCGGTGAGCCAGCCGGCATAGATCGCGACCGGTGCCTGCTGGAACCAGCGGTCCGTATCACCAACCCGGAACAGCGAGAGCACCGCGCCCCCGAGCATGATCCAGATCAGCAGGGTCGCCCAAACCGGTGACACCATCGCCACGGGCAGCCAGAAGGTCCCGATGGCGAGGCTCACGAAGAGGGGCGGGCGCATGTCCGCCCAGTCGGGATCGTCGCTGCGTTTCAGCGCACCGAAGGCGGAGCCCACAACCAGCAGGGTGTAGATGAGGCCCCAGATCGCAAAGGCATAGCCTGCGGGCTGCACGGGCGGATCTTCCTGAGGGACGGGAAACTGGTCCGCCGCGAACCCGTTGAACCCGTCGACGAACCAGGGCGACGCGGCAAAGGCCAGCGCGGCCAGCAGAACCAGAATGGACCAGAGACGTGTCATCGCGCTATACGAGCTCCCCTGCCGCGGTGATCCGTGTCCGCCCGCGCAGCCAGGGATGCAGCGCCTCCGGAAGGTCGACCGACCCGTCCGCCTGCTGACCGTTCTCGAGCACCGCGATCAGGCAGCGCCCCACCGCGAGGCCGGAGCCGTTCAGCGTGTGCACGAATTCGGGTTTGCCACCTGCCGCGGGCTTGAAGCGCGCATTCATCCGGCGCGCCTGGAAATCGCCGCAGACCGAGCAGCTGGAAATCTCGCGATACATGTTCTGCCCGGGCAGCCAGACCTCGATGTCATGCGTGCGCCGCGCGCCGAACCCCATATCGCCGGTGCACAGGACCACCGTCCGGTAGGGCAGGCCCAGACGCTGCAGGATCCCCTCGGCACAATCGGTCATCCGGTCGAGCTCGTCGCGGCTGTGGTTGGGATGCGTGACGGAAACCATCTCGACCTTCTCGAACTGGTGCTGGCGCAGCATACCTGCCGTGTCGCGCCCGGCCGAGCCCGCTTCGGAGCGGAAACATTGCGTATGCGCCACGTAGCGGCGGGGCAGGGTGCCCTCGTCCACCGTCAGACCGTTCACGATATTGGTGAGGGTCACCTCGGCCGTCGGCACCAGCCACCAACCGTTCGTGGTGCGGTAGGAATCCTCGCCGAACTTGGGCAGCTGACCGGTCCCGAGCATCATCTCGTCGCGCACCAGAACCGGGGTCCAGGTTTCCGAAAGGCCGTTCTCCTCGACATGGGTGTCGAGCATGAACTGCGCGAGAGCCCGGTGCACCCGCGCGATGGCTCCGGACAGAACCACGAAGCGCGCGCCGGAGAGTTTGGCCGCCGTCTCGAAATCCATGCCGGGGATCACGGCGGGGATGTCGTAATGCTCCTTCGGCGCAAAATCGAGCGCGCGGGGCTCACCCCACTGGCGCAGCTCGACATTGTCGACCTCGTCCGCGCCGTCGGGCGTATCCTCGAAGGGCAGGTTCGGGATCCCCATCAGCAGCGCCGTCAGCTCGTCGTCGAGCTCCTTGGCCTTGGCCTGCATTGCCGCAACTTCGGCCTTCTTGTCGCCGACCAGCGCGCGCAGCCGCTCGAATTCGGCCTCGTCACCGTTGGCCTTTGCCTTGCCGACGTCCTTGGAGGCGGCGTTCTGCTCGGCCTGCGCGGTCTCGGCCGTGCGGATCGCGCCCCGGCGCGCCTCGTCGAGCTGAAGGATCGCTCCCGAGACGCCCTCGGTCCCACGGCGCGAGAGTGCTGCGTCGAAGGCAGCCGGATTGTCGCGGAGGGCACGGATGTCATGCATGGTCTCGGTCCTTGGAAGTCAATGTTGAGTCGTCGCCGTCTTATGCATCAGAATTGCGCGAAGGTGTAGGGCGGGGTTCGCACCGCGGCCCGAAACGTCGCGCGCTCTCCTCTACGCGCGTGCCGGGAGACAATTCAGAAGGCGTTCCGGTGCACCGGTCGGCCGGAAACATGTCGAGGATTTCGCGGTTCTGCCTCGCGGAGCCGCCGGTCCCGGCGGGGGATCGCAGGCTCTCGCCATGACGCGGGACTTGCCCAGATGCGCGCTTGCGCCGCTCCGAACCTGCCTTGCAAAGATGTGCTGCAGGACATAGGTAACGGCCAATTCGCGCGGGGGCTACCCCGCCTTTCGCCATAAGGAGCCCCCATGGATACCAGTGCCATTGCGCAATTCGTGCCGTTGATCCTGATCTTCGCGATCATGTATTTCCTGCTCATCCGTCCGCAGCAGAAAAAGCTCAAGGATCACCAGAAGATGGTCGCGGCCCTGCGCCGTGGCGACCAGATCGTCACCCAGGGCGGGCTGATCGGCAAGGTCGTGAAGGTCAAGGAAAACAACGAGGTTGAGGTCGAGCTGGCTGAAAATGTCAAGGTGCGCGTCGTTCAGTCGACCATCGCGCAGGTCCTCTCCAAGACCGAACCCGCCGCCAACTCCTGATTTCCCGACCTCAAGTGGGCCCCCGACATGTTGCAGATTGAACTATGGAAGCGCGTCGTCATCTGGGGGCTCGTGGCCTTGGGTATCTTCTACGCCCTGCCGAACGCCTTCTATTCCCGCGTCGAGATGCACAATGATGCGGTGAAGACGATCGAGCAGCAGGGCTCTACCGCAGAGCTCGAAGCTCAGGCTGCGATGTGGCCCGGCTTCCTGCCCTCGGGGCTCGTGAATCTCGGTCTCGATCTGCGCGGCGGCGCGCATCTGCTCGCCGAGGTCCGGGTCGCGGATGTCTACGCTTCGCGGCTCGAAGCGCTCTGGCCGGATGTGCGGGATGCGCTGCGTCCCGAGCGTGAAACGGTCGGCACAGTGCGTCTGCAAACGTCGGATCCGACGGAACTGCGGGTGAAGATCTCTAACCCCGAAGGCATGGCCCGGGCACTTGAGATCGTGCGCGGCCTCGCGCAGCCGGTGACCTCGCTCACCGGGGCGGGCTCGACCGATATCGAGGTCAACGGTGTCGAGGACGAGATCGTCATCACCCTGTCCGAAGCCGAACAGCAGGCAACGGACGAGCGCACCGTTCGTCAGAGTCTTGAGATCATTCGCCGCAGGATCGACGCCGTCGGCACCCGCGAGCCGACGATCCAGCGGCAGGGCAGCGACCGTATCCTGATCCAGGTGCCGGGCATCGGCTCGACCGCCGAGCTCAAGGCGATCATCGGCACCACCGCGCAGCTCACCTTCCAGCCTGTCGTGGGTCGCGGTTCCGATGCTGATGCCGTCGCCGGTGTCGGAAACGAGGTGTTGCCCGCCGCCGATGAGGAAGGTCTCTTCTACACGCTGGAACAGGCCCCCGTCGTGACCGGCGACGAGCTTGTCGATGCCCAGCCCGCCTTTGACCAGAACGGGCGGCCTGCGGTGAATTTCCGCTTCAATCCGGCCGGCGCGCGGGATTTCGGAGATTACACGGCGAACAATATCGGCTCCCCCTTCGCCATCGTTCTGGACGGAGAGGTGATCTCTGCCCCGGTGATCCAGAGCCACAGTCCCGGCGGGTCCGGTATCATCACCGGCAACTTCACGGTGGAGGAATCGACCAATCTTGCCGTGCTCCTGCGTGCCGGTGCGCTTCCGGCCGGGCTCGACTTCCTCGAGGAACGGACCA
>JBBSNW010000047.1:0-37941 GCA_038260405.1 Rhodobacterales bacterium
AGCTCGTCATGGACGATCTTGACGACCTGCTGGCCCGGCGTGATGGATCTGGTGACGGACTGGCCGGTGGCCTTGTCCTGCACGGCCTTGACGAAATCGCGCGCGACGGGAAGCGAAACGTCCGCCTCGAGCAGCGCAACGCGGACCTCGCGCAGGGCGATCTTGACGTCGTCTTCGGACAGGGCGCCCTGTTTGGTCAGGCGGTCAAAGACGCCGGAAAGGCGTTCGGATAGATTTTCAAACATGCCTTCGGCTCCTCTTGCCGGTGAACAGGGACTGAACCCGAATTTAGGGGCCAGCGGTGCGATCTACAAACCCCTTCGCTCCTGCCGGGGCATGAACGGGACTTGCCCGACCGGACAAATCCCAAAGCGCGAGAGCCCCCGTGGGCGCAACGCGCTGACGGAGGGCGATCCCGGGCCATGCCCAAGGGACCGGAAGGCTCGTGCTTCCGGGGTCAGGCCCGCATTTAGGCGAGAGGGGGATGCGAGTCAAGCGCCGGTGCAGACGGGTCGCGGCCCGGCGCGGATGGGGCGGATGCCAATGGGGCGGCCCCTTTCGAGGCCGCCCCATCACTGTTCACTCGTCAGACATATGTGCACTGGTTAACCGACTGCGCACTCTTCACGCTTGGATATACGCGTCAAGATCCAGCTGCGGCTGGGCAGCAGTTGCCGGACCGGGCCATCGCGCCCGGCCCCTGTCTCAGGCGGCGAGGGCGGCGATCTGCTCGTCCGCGGCCTTGTGCGATGCGTCGGGGTCGACCATCAGGCGGTCGGCGGCGACCACGTCGATATCGGTGATCCCGATGAAGCTCAGCACATGCTTGGCATAGGTGGTCGCGAAGTCGTAATCCGACCCGACCTCGGTGCCGCCCGAAGCGACAGCGAGGATGGCGCGCTTGCCGGTCAGCAGGCCTTCGGGGCCGTTTTCGGTGTAGCGGAAGGTGACGCCGGCGCGGGCGACAAGGTCGATCCAGGCCTTGAAGGCCGAGGGCACGCCGAAGTTGTAGATCGGCAGGCCGATGACCAGCGTGTCGGCGGCCTTTATCTCTTCGATCAGGGTGTCGGAAAGGGCCAGCGTCGATTTCTGATCGTCCGAACGGTCATCCGCTGGGGTGAAGTTTGCGCCGATCCAGGTGTGGTCGATCAGCGGCAGCGGGGTCGAAAGATCCCGCGTGGTGACCTCGACGTCGGAAAGCCGCGCGATCACCTTGTCGGTGAGTTCGCGGGAAACGGAGCCGTCGTGGCGGGCGGAGGCGTCGATGCGCAATACGTGGTTGGTCATGGTCGGGTCCTTTCGGAAGCTCACTTCCAGTTGAAGGCGTTTTGTCTGCTCTGTCCAATATGGCCCTTGCAAATCCGCACTCAATCCGCCCAGATACACATAGTATGTGATCCAGTGCACAGAGGGCCCGATGGACAACTGGGATGAGATCAGGACGGCCTTTCAGGTCGCGCGTCTGGGCACCGTCAGTGGCGCTGCCGAAGTGCTGGGGGTGCACCATGCGACGGTGATCCGGCATATCGACGCGCTCGAGCAGCGGCTGGGCGTGAAACTGTTCCAGCGGCATGCGCGGGGATATACGGCGACCGAGGCGGGGCAGGATCTGGCGCGTGTCGGACAGACCACGGATGACCAGTTCCATCAGCTTGTCGGACGCATCAAGGGGCGCGGCGCGGATGTGTCGGGCGAATTGCTGGTAACCTCGCTCATCTCCTTTGCGCCGCTGATGGTGCCGGCCCTCGTGGCCTTCCAGGAGAAATTTCCCGAAGTGGTGGTGCGCTATCTCACCGACGACCGGGTGTTCCGGCTGGAATACGGCGAGGCGCATGTCGCCTTGCGCGCCGGGCCGTCGCCGGAAGAGCCGGACAATGTCGTGCAGCCCTTCACCACGCAGCAGATCGCGCTTTATGCGACGCAAAGCTATGTCGACCGCTACGGGATGCCGAAGGATGAAAGCGATCTTGCCGGGCATCGCTTCGTCGGACATGACAATCCCGACAACCGCGCGCCGTTCCAGCGCTGGCTGCGCACCGCCGTCACCTATGACCGCGTGGTGTTCCGCAGCACCGATCCCCGGGTGCTGGAACGCGCCGTGCTTGCGGGCACCGGCATCGGTTTCTTCGGCAGGCTCGAGGCGGCAGCGCATCCCGAACTGGTCGAGGTGATGCCTCCGCGCGACGAATGGACCGCACCGCTCTGGCTCGTGACCCATGTCGACCTGCACCGCACGGCCAAGGTGCAGGCCTTTCTCAAGCATCTCAAGGAATACGCGGCGGAGTGCGGCCCGAGATGAGCGAGGCCCTGAGGGGGCATCTTGCGATGCTCTGTTTCTCGGCTCTGGTGGCGGGATCGTTCTCGCTCGGCAGCATGGCGGCACCTCATATCGCGCCCGAGGCGCTGAATGCCGTGCGCTTCCTGCTGGCGGCGGCGGTCGTTCTGGGGGCTGTCGCGCTGGGCGGGCCGGTCGATCGCAGAGCCTTTGCCGCGCCCTGGCGGTACGTGGTGCTCGCCGGGCTCTTCGCCTTCTACTTCGTCGCGATGTTCACCGGGCTCAAGACGGCGCAGCCCGTCAGCCTTGCTGCGGTCTTTACGCTGAACCCCATTCTGGCGGGCGGCTTCGGCTGGCTCCTGATGCGCCAGATCACCACGCCCCGCATGGCGCTGGCCCTGACCTTCGGCGGGCTCGGCGCGCTCTGGGTGGTGTTCCGCGGCGATCTTTCGGCGCTGCTGGCCTTCCGCATCGGCACGGGAGAGGTGATCTACTTCTGGGGCTGCGTGGCGCACGCACTTTATGTGCCGCTGCTGCGCCTGCTCAGCCGGGGCGAGCCCGCGCTGGTTTTCAACGCGGGCATTCTGGTGTCGGGGGCGGGGCTGCTGTGCATCTACGGCGCACCGGCGATCCTTGCTACGGACTGGCTGGCGCTGCCGGGCATCGTCTGGGGCGCGATCGTCTATACCGCGCTCGCCGCCACGGCGCTGACCTTTGCGCTCATCCGCTACAGCACGATGCGGCTGCCGGCGGCCAAGGTCATGGCCTATACATATCTCACGCCCTGCTGGGTGCTGATCTGGGAGGTGTCCCTGGGCCATGGCGCGCCTGCGGGGCGCGTTCTGGTCGGCGTGGCGCTTACGCTCGTGGCCCTCGTCCTGCTGCTCAAGGACGAAGAGGCGACGGCCTGACACCGGCTAGCCGTCCTTGGGAAACCCGTCGCTGGTGGGATCGGGATCGCTGCGCAGCTCCTGCGCCAGGAACCGCTCGAAATCGTCGAGATGCACCGGTTCGAACTGTCCGAAGCCCTGCATCCAGACCGAGGCACTGCGCAGCGCATCTGGTTCGAGCTTGCACCATTTCACCCGGCCGCGCTTTTCCTGACTGATCAGGCCCGCGCCGGCCAGAATGCCCAGATGCTTGGAAATCGCGGCGAGACTCATCTCGAAAGGTTCGGCGACATCCGTCACCGCCATGTCATCCTCGAGCAGCATCGTGAGGATGCGGCGGCGGGTCGGATCCGCGAGAGCGGCAAATACTGTATCGAGACTTGAGATCATGACTATACATAAGGGCGGCAAAGCGGGGTGCCCGTCAAGGCGTCGCGTCCTGCGGATGGAGTCTGGAAGATCGGGACAGGGTGCCGAGATGGGGGCCGCTCTCGAACATACGCGCGAACCCGAGCGACACGGATCCCATGTTCAACCGTGAAGTTGAATATGCCCTGCCATGGCTGAATCCCCTCACCGCGCGCGACGGCCCGGTTTCCCGGATCAGACACCGCAACTAAATCATAACAAATACAGAGACTTGTAGGGTGAATCCTGTCGCACTTCACAAGCTTGACTCGGACCCGCGAGCCGCATAGCACATGGCAGTGATCCGAAAGGAGCGATTGTTTGAGTGATCCCGATCCAAAACGGCAGATGGCCGAACTGGAGGCGCGGATAGCCGCTGCGAAAGCAGCGCGGGCACCCGGCAAACCGCACCAGGAGGAACACTATTCCCAGGCACAGCTGGCCTGGCGGATGGTGATTGAAATGGTGGCCGGTCTCGGGATCGGCTTTGGCATCGGATACGGTCTCGATGTGCTTCTTGGCACTCTGCCGTGGATGATGCTGATCTTTACAATGCTGGGGCTGGTCGCAGGCATCAAGGTGATGATGCGCTCCGCCGCCGAGATCCAGCAGAAGCAATTGGCCGAAATGGCCCAAGAGGACGAGAGGGCAAAGCATGGCGACTGAAACGCATGGAGCCGAAACCGGCGGTCTGGTGTTCCACCCGATGGACCAGTTCATCGTGCAACCGCTGTTCGGCGACGGTCCGGTCGGCATGTTCACCCTGACCAACTCGACGCTCTGGCTGGCCCTGACCGTGCTGGCCGTGGTCGCTCTGATGGTGCTGGGCACCTCGCGCCGCGCCATCGTGCCATCGCGCAGCCAGTCGGTCGGCGAACTCGCTTACGGGTTTGTCTACAAGATGCTCGAGGACATCACCGGCAAGGAAGGGGTGAAGTATTTCCCCTACATCATGACCCTGTTCCTGTTCGTCACCCTGGCGAACTTCCTGGGCCTGCTGCCGATGTCCTTTGCGACCACATCGCACTTCGCGATCACGGTCTTCCTCGCAATGGCAGTCTTTCTGACGGTCACGATCCTCGGCTTCCTGAAGAACGGCACTGCCTTCCTGGGTCTGTTCTGGGTGTCGAGCGCGCCTCTGGCATTGCGTCCGGTGCTTGCGATCATCGAACTGATCTCATACTTCGTGCGGCCGGTCAGCCACTCCATCCGACTTGCAGGAAACGTCATGGCCGGTCACGCCGTGATCAAGGTCTTCGCCGGGTTTGCCGCTCTGGCCGTGATCTCGCCGCTGTCGATCATCGCGATCACGGCAATGTACGGTCTCGAAGTTCTCGTTGCCTTCATTCAGGCCTACGTTTTCACGATCCTCACCTGCGTGTACCTCAAGGACGCGCTGCATCCGGGTCACTAACTTCGGGTGCGCAATGATTGCGCACTCAGCCTCATCTATCCAACTTCCAATCGTAAGGAGACATCTCATGGAAGGTCAACTCGCACATATCGGCGCAGGTCTTGCAGCTATCGGTTCCGGCGCAGCCGCGATCGGTGTTGGCAATGTCGCCGGCAACTTCCTCGCCGGCGCTCTGCGCAACCCGTCTGCCGCTGCCGGCCAGACAGCAACGCTGTTCATCGGCATCGCCTTCGCAGAAGCGCTGGGGATCTTCTCGTTCCTCGTCGCTCTGCTGCTGATGTTCGCTGTCTAAGCATCGGTTCTGATCCTTACGCTCGGGCGGCGCCGCGATATGCGGCCCGCCCGTTGTGAAGAAAAGCACCCTTGGAGGACGGCCATATGGCAACCGAAACACAAAGTGCCGCGGGCAATGGCATGGCCGATGCCGTAGGTGTCGACGGACACGACATGGCCACGTCCGCTCCGGGCATGCCGCAGCTCGACTTCTCGACCTGGAGCAACCAGATCTTCTGGCTGGTCGTCGCGCTTGTCGTGATCTACTTCGTGCTGTCGCGCGTGGCCCTGCCGCGCATCGCAGCCGTTCTGGCCGAGCGTCAGGGCACGATCACCAACGACATCGCACGGGCCGAAGACCTGAAGCGTCAGGCTGACGAGGCCGAAGCCGCCTACGACCAGGCGCTGAAGGATGCCCGTGCCGAGGCGCAGGCCATCTCGCAACGCACCCGCGAAGAGGTCAAGGCGCAGGTCGCCGAAGCCACCGCCGCGGCAGATGCCCGGATCGCCGAGAAGACCGCGGAAGCGGACAAGGCGATATCGGAAATTCGTGCCTCCGCTCTGGAGAATGTCGAAGTCGTGGCCAAGGATACGGCCGAGGCTCTGGTGGCTGCTCTGGGTGGTTCCGCCGATTCCGCGACGATCTCCGACGCGGTCGACAACCGGATGAAAGGGTAACGCCATGCGCCAGACACTGACACTTGCCGCTGCCCTCTCCGCGCTCGCTGCGCGTCCGGCCTTCGCGGCCGGCGATGTCTTCTTCTCGCTGCACAACACCGACTTCGTGGTGTTGCTGGCCTTCATCCTGTTCCTCGCCGTGCTTGTCTACTTCAAGGTGCCGGGCCTTCTTGCCGGCATGCTCGACAAGCGCGCCGACGGCATCCAGAGCGAACTCGACGAAGCCCGTGCCCTGCGCGAAGAGGCCCAGACCCTTCTGGCCTCCTACGAGCGCAAGCAGCGTGAAGTGCAGGAGCAGGCGGACCGGATTGTGGCCCAGGCCAAGACCGAAGCACAGGAAGCGGCCGAGCAGGCCAAGGCCGATCTCGCACGCTCGCTCGAACGCCGCATGGCGGCTGCCGAAGATCAGATCGCCGCGGCCGAAGCCGCTGCCGTCAAGGAAGTCCGGGATCGCGCCGTGACCGTGGCCATCGCCGCCGCGCGTGACGTGATCGCAAAGCAGATGACCGAGCAGCAATCGGCAAAACTCATCGACGAGTCCATCAACGATGTAGGCCAGAAACTGCACTGATCCTTGCAGAGCTGAAAAGACAGAAAACCCGGCGCATCCCGCCGGGTTTTTTATTGTTCGTCCATTCGCCCGATTTCTCCGGGTCGCAAATATCCCGGGGGGAGTCCGCAGGACGGGGGGCAGCGCCCCCCTGCAACGCCCGAACGCAGCTCAGTCGTAGATGCGCTCGCCGAAGATCGCCGACCCGACCCTGACATGGGTCGCACCGAAGGCCACCGCCTCCTCGAAATCGCTGCTCATGCCCATCGAGAGCCCCTCGAGCCCGTTGCGCGCGGCCATCTTCGCCAGCAGCGCAAAATGCAGCGACGGCGTCTCGTCGACCGGCGGGATGCACATGAGGCCCCGCACCGGCAGGTCCAGCGCTCGGCATTCGGCGACAAAGGCATCGGTATCGCCGGGCAGGATCCCGGCCTTCTGCTCTTCTTCGCCGGTATTCACCTGGATAAAAAGCTCGGGGCAGGTGCCCATTTCCTGTGCCAGTCGCGCGATGGCCTTCGCGATCTTGGGCCGATCGACCGAGTGGATGGCCTCGAACAGCTCCATCGCCTGCCGCGCCTTGTTGCTCTGCAGGGGCCCGAGCAGATGCACGCTGACGCCATCATAGCGTTCGCGGAAATCCGGCCACTTTCCTGCGGTCTCCTGCACCTTGTTCTCGCCGAACAGACGGTGCCCCTGATCCAGAACCGCGGCGACACGTTCGTTCGGCTGCACCTTCGATACGGCGATCAGCTCTACGCTCCCGGGCGCACGTCCCGCCCCGGCCTCGGCCTTCGCGATGCGTTCCTGGATGTCGGTCAGTCCCATGGCTCGTCTCCCCAGGCCGCGATGAACGGGGCCAGTTCCTTTTCATATTTCCGCCAGGCCTGCGCCGACCCCCGATAGATCGGCTGACGCACCTGGTGCAGGCTCAGCGTCCTGACGCTTCCCTGCGCCTGATGGAAGTCCAGGCAGCCATCCTCCCAATCGAGCCCCGCCGCTTCGATCAGCGCCCGTGCCTGAGGCTCGGGATCGGCAACCAGATCCTCGTAGCGGATTTCGTGGATCAAGCCGGGCAGGCGATCCTTCCAGAAGGCGACATTGGCGCGGAACATCTTGATCGTGAAGGCGATGTCGGAAAGATCGTTGGCGTATCGATGCGCGCCGGTCCTGAAATGATTCTTGTAGATGGACAGTGCGATGTCGCGCGGGTCGCGGTGAACGATGATGAAACGGGCGCCGGGCATGGCGCGATGCAGCAGACCGTAGATCAGGTGGTTCTGGATCGACTTGTCGGTGACCATCCCGCTTGTCGCGCCCGTGTCGCGCCGGACCAGATCGGCATAGGCCGCAGCATAGCCGCCGATCTGGGCATCGGAAATCTTGTCCAGCGGCGTCATGCCGTCCTTTGTGCCGAAGCTCCTGACCGCAAGCTTGAGCGCGTGCGCCAGTTCGCCCCCGGCCGTGGCACCGCTATGCCCGGCGATGATCTGCTCGACCAGCGTGGTGCCCGAGCGCGGCATTCCGGTGACGAAGATAGGTTGCAAGGGCTGCGTCGCCCCGATCGGGGTCAGGTCGGCACCCTCCTGCGCGGACAGATAGGCCTGATTTTCGGCGATCCGCGCAGAGCGGTCGAACGGCGCAAGCTTGCGTTGCAGGCCATTGGCGCGGTCGAGATGCCCGAACACCTTTTGCGTGGCACCCTGATCCTCGCAGGCCTTGGCCAGAGCATAGCTGAGATGCATGCGGCTGGTATCTGTCGCTCGCGGATGGGCCAGCGCACGGGTCATGGCTCCCATCAGCGGATCACCGGCGGGCAGTTTCTTTGTGGCGAGCAAAATGCGGTAGAGCGAGCCGTGTTCCGGGTGCTTGCGGATCAGTTTGCGCAGCAGCGTTTCCGCAGCGTCGAACCGGCCGATAAATTGAAGTGTGAGGGCCTTGTCCACCTGCCGCCTGATGTCGCCGGGAAAGGCCGCGATCAGCCTGTCATGCGCGGCCAGCGCCGCCTCCTGGTCTCCTGCCGCTGTGAACGCTGCCACCGCGGCCTCGTTCAATTCGACTTCGCCGGGCTTTGCCTCCAGCGCTGCGGCAATGTGGCGTGCGCGTTCAGTCTGGTCACCGCGCATGTGGGCGATGCGGGAGAGCTGGAAATGGACCTCGGGTGAGGAGGGCAGGGCTTTCAGAAGCGCGGAGAAGGTCTTTTCGGCCTCGTCCAGCTGACCGGCGCCCAGCTTGCGCAGGGCATTGTCATACTGTGCCTTGATCTGGGTCTGCAGCGCAGGAAGCATGGCGCGTCTCCTTTCCTGCTTGATAATTGGCCCCTTCACAAAAGAAAAGAGCGGGCCGAAGCCCGCTCTTCCTGTAACTCTGTGTTCTTTCGAACTCAGAATGCCATCTGCAGACCGGCCGAGTAGGTGTCGATCGGATCGGAGTCGTCGAACTCGGAGCGGCTGAGGCCCAGCCGTGCGGAGAGACCGCCACCGAGGTCATAGGCAACTGCAATGCCAGTGCCGTGTGCATCGACGCCGTCGTTGCCGAACACGTTGGTGACCTTGCCGTAGTTGATGCCCATCGACAGCTGGTTCATCTCGTAACCGAAGCCGATACCAAAGTTCTTCTGGGTCGAGTCACCGATCGAAGCTTGGTATTCGACTGCATCCGTGCCCGGTACCAGTACCTGAGTTGCACCGACGGTGAGCAGAGCCGCATCCGTTGCGTCAGCAGACGCAGTGACTGTGCGCTGGCCGTTGTCGTCAAAAATGGTGCGACCGAAGGAGATACCAGCGCTGAAGCCGTTCGACATGGAGCCGATGACCGATACACCAAAGGAGTTGGCGAAGTCGTTCTGTTCCTGATAGCCGATTCCGAGACCGAGGTTCATGCCAGCCATCTCTGTGTCATAGGAGAAACCTACGCCGTAGATGTCATCAGAGTTGTCTGCGCCGTTGTCCGACTGCTCCATCGAGATCGATGCAGTGAACGCCGAGAACGTGTAGTCGAAGCGGGCAACCTGACCGTCGCCACGTCCGTCCAGACCGGTTGCGAGCAGATCGCCGAAGCCGTCCTGGTCGTCAAAGCCGAGGTGGGTGGTTTCGTCATCCGCGAGCGAACCGCCTGCCAGTGCAACTTCGCCAATACGGGCGTCGTAGGCACCATCGGTGTCACCCATGGTCAGCGTTGCGCCGGCGAAGGAGACGAAGATTGCCTCGCCACCCTGAACGTTGGGGCTTTCAAAACGACCGGGATTGCTGCGGTCAGCCGCTTCGTCCAGATCGATGGTCGCACCGAAGGTCAGGCCGTTGTCTGCAACGCCAGACATGGTGAAGCGAATGTCCAGGTCCGTGAAGAACTGCGAGTTGCCGTCTGTGACATCACCGGTTTCAAAGTCGATGCTGTCCTGGCTGTAGATACCCATTTCGGCGCTACCGGTCAGAGCGACACCCAGGTCTTGGGCGGAAGCGACACCGGCGGATGCGACCAGCGCGGTGGTTGCAAAAAGAATTTTTTTCATTGTTTCCCTCATGTGTTCGTAAGGCACTTACCAATCCGAATGCCCGGACTTGATGCATGCTCTATGCTCCCCCGGACCCCGTTCGCGCAACCCATCCGAAATGCCGGGCGGCAACAAGCTTTTCAGTGATGCGCATTTGCCACAAGACTTTGGCCGGGCGGCAGAACCTTTCCGGGCACCGCCAGAGTATACTGAACTTCGGCTTGTCGGGCGGTCGCGGGACAGGTAAGGATTTGAACAGACCAAAAAGACTGGCAGGAGCGGGATAATATGGACAATTTGCGGAAGGAAACGCGCTACGGGCTGTTTGCGGCTCTGGCTGTGGCCACGGTTGCGCTTGCCGGTTGCGGGCCTCGCGATCCCGATGCCCCCGCCGTCCAGACGCGCTCGCCTCAGGAGATCCTGGATCAGGAGATCTACAACAACCGCAAGCCGCCGAGCTCGACGGTCTGGGACATCTTCCGCGAGCGGGGCGACTCGGCCACGGTCGGATCGGTGAACAAGTATATCTGGAACGCCTCGCTGGAAGTGCTGAACTTCCTGCCCGTGCAGTCGGTCGATCCCTTCACCGGGGTGATCACCACGGGGTACGGCACGCCTCCGGGCGGCGGACGCGAATATCGCGCGACGATCTATGTGTCTGACCCCGCACTGGATGCGCGCTCCCTGAACCTCGCGCTCGCCACGCGCTCCGGTCCGGTGGATGCAGGCACCCTGCGCGCTGTCGAGGATGCGATCCTGACCCGGGCACGTCAGCTGCGCGAGCAGGATTCGCGTTTCTGAGATAGCGCATGACGGCGCCTGAGCGGATCCTAGTCCGACGGCGCCCGCGGGATGCAGCGCGACAAGGCCTCGACCCAAGCCAGGTGCCGGGGCAGGCAGACGGACCTCAGATCATACTGCGCGCGCACGGCGTCCCGCGCCGACTTGCCCATGCGCTCTCGCGCCGGGGAATCGTCGAGCAGCGCGCAGAGCCGGTCGGTGAGCGCGCCGTGATCGAAGAAATCCACCATCCAGCCGGTCTCGTCCTCCTGCAGCACCTCTCTGACAGGGGCGGTGTCGCTGGCGAGGATCGCGCATCCGGCGCTCCTCGCCTCGAGCAGGGACCAGGACAGCACGAAGGGGTAGGTGAGGTATACGTGCACCCGGCTGACCTGCATCATCGCGAGGAAACGGTCATAGGGCACCCTGCCCAGGAAATGCACCCGCGCCCAGTCGGCATCCGAAATCTGCCTACGCACCTCGTCGATGTAGATCTGTTTCCAGCTTTGCCCGGCGGGCGCCTTTGCGCCGTAGCTCACCCCGTCCCCGCCCACCAGGACGACCTGTGCATGGGGGCGCCGCCTGAGGATTTCGGGCAGGGCTCGCATGAAGATGTGATAGCCGCGGTAGGGTTCGAGGTTGCGGTTGATGAAGGTCACCACCTCGTCGTCGCGGGTCAGCACCTTGTCGCCCGTTACCTCGAGCTGCGCTGCCGGATCAGGCACCACGAGGTCGGTATCGATGCCGTCATGCGCCACGGTGATGCGGTCCTGATACTTGGCCGGAAAGCTGCTCGCCTGAAACCGCGTCGGGCTGATGCCCGCATCCATGACCTCTTCGTGCAGCCGGTTGTTGAGATTCTTGAGCCGCAGCCGAAGGGCATCCTTTTCCGCGCTCCCGGAGAGGAATTCGGGATCGAAGTTCAGGAAGGGATGGGACGAGAGGTGATAGAGCTCGCAATAGAGCCCCATGCGCGCCTCGGGCCAGACGTCCTTGAGGAACAGGCTCTCGCCCCAGCCATGATGGGCAAGGATCACGTCCGGCACGAATCCCTGCGCGCGCAAGGCCAGCGCGCCTTCGTAACAGCTTGCCCCGCGCAGGAGCTTGGTCTCGAAGTCCTGCAGCCAGGGATGGATGCCTTGCGTGCTGCGCCCGGTGATCCTGTAGGGCACGAGCGAGACGCCGTTCCAGGTCGCCGGTTTCTCGGCCTTGGGGGTGAGCGCCACAACCCGGTGGCCCAGTTTCACCAGTTCCGGCGCCAGATGCTTGTACTGGCCGGGAAAGTTCTGATGGATCAGCAGGATGTTCATGCGGGGCGGGCCTGTCGGTTCGGGTCGCGCATGTTGTGCCACGCGCATCTGCCTGCGCCAATGGGGCAGCGGCATCCGCGGGCCGTTCGGTTCGCCGATGTCGTCGTAGTCGAGCGCCTGCGCCGCCTGCATATTGCCTGCTCTGGCGGTCCGAAAGCCTGCATCCGCGCCTGTCCGGTGCCATAGACGGCTAGTGTCAACTTGGCCCGCAAGGCCCAAGCTGGTTGCATGACACTGGACGATCCTGCGCCATACCCCTATCACCCTTTCCCAAAGAGATGCCCGCGCCGCAAGGCTCGCGCTGAAGAGGATTCCACATGTCGCGCTATGACCCCGCCGCTATCGAACCGAAATGGCAACAGGCCTGGGACGAGGCTTTGACCTTCAAGGCCGTCCGGTCCGAGGACAAGCCCAAGTATTATGTGCTCGAGATGTTCCCCTATCCGTCGGGGCGAATCCATATCGGCCATGTGCGCAATTACACGATGGGCGACGTCATCGCTCGCTACAAGCTGGCGACCGGCCATGCCGTGCTGCACCCGATGGGCTGGGACGCCTTCGGCCTGCCCGCGGAAAATGCCGCGATGGCGAGCGGCGGACACCCCAAGGACTGGACCTACCAGAACATCGCGGACATGCGCGCGCAGATGAAACCGCTGGGTCTGTCGATCGACTGGAGCCGCGAATTCGCCACCTGCGATCCGGAATATTATGGCCAGCAGCAGGCGCTGTTCCTCGACATGCTGGAACAGGGGCTGGTCTACCGCAAGAATGCTGTGGTGAACTGGGACCCGGTCGACATGACGGTTCTGGCGAACGAGCAGGTCGAGAACGGGCGCGGCTGGCGCTCGGGGGCCGTGGTCGAGCGGCGCGAGCTCACGCAGTGGTTCTTCAAGATCTCGGACATGGCGGACGATCGGCTCGCGGCGCTCGACGGGCTCGATGACTGGCCCGCCAAGGTCAAGCTCATGCAGGCCAACTGGATCGGCAAGTCGCGGGGCCTTCAGTTCGCGTTTTCCACCATCGAAGCTCCGGACGGTTTCGACCGGATCGAAGTCTACACCACCCGCCCCGACACGCTGATGGGCGCGTCCTTCGTCGGCATCTCGCCCGATCACCCGCTTGCGCGACAGCTCGAGAAGGACAATGCCGAGCTGGCAGAGTTCAACGCCGACTGCCGCCGCATGGGTACGTCCGAGGAAGAGCTGGAAAAGGCCGAGAAGAAGGGGTTCGACACCGGCCTGCGGGTGCGTCATCCCTTCGATACCTCCTGGGAACTGCCGGTCTATGTCGCAAACTTCATCCTGATGGATTACGGCACCGGCGCGATCTTCGGCTGCCCGGCGCATGACGCCCGCGACCTCGAATTCGCGAGGAAGTACGATCTGCCTGTGACCTCGGTCTATGTCCGGGCGATGGGCGAGGAGGGCACCTACATCCTGCCCGAGGATGGCGGCCCGTCCTATGTTCCGCCCAAGCCCGAAACGGTGCGCTACATCAACGGCTTTGCCGGCGAAGAGGCCCAAACCGGGAACGAGGCGATCGACGCTGCGGTCACCTTCTGCGAAGAGAACGGCGTCGGCCAGGGTGTGACCAAGTTCCGTCTGCGCGACTGGGGACTCAGCCGTCAGCGTTTCTGGGGCGCACCGATCCCGGTGATCCATTGCGACTCCTGCGGCGTGGTCCCAGAGAAGAAGGAAAACCTGCCGGTCCGCCTGCCGGACGACGTGAGTTTCGACAAGCCCGGCAATCCGCTCGGCTGGCATCCGACCTGGCGCAACTGCACCTGCCCGAGCTGCGGCGGTGCGGCGCTGCGCGAGACCGACACGATGGACACCTTCGTCGATTCGTCCTGGTATTTCGCCCGCTTCACGGCGCCCCATGCCGAGACGCCCACGGACCCGGTCGAAGCCGCGTACTGGATGAATGTCGACCAGTATATCGGCGGCATCGAACATGCGATCCTGCACCTGCTCTATGCCCGCTTCTTTGCCCGGGCGATGAACGTGACCGGTCATCTGTCGGCTTCCGCGCGCGAACCCTTCAACGCGCTGTTCACCCAAGGCATGGTGACCCACGCGATCTATCAGACCCGCGACGGCGACGATCGCCCAGTCTACCACTTCCCCGAGGAAGTGAGCGACGGCAAGCTCGCCGACGGGCGCCAGGTCGAAGTGATCCCCTCGGCCAAGATGTCCAAATCCAAGCGCAACGTGGTGGACCCGGTCGCGATCATCGGCCAGTTCGGCGCGGACACCGCGCGGTGGTTCGTCCTGTCGGATTCCCCGCCCGAGCGTGACGTCGAATGGACCGCTGCCGGAGCAGAGGCGACGGCCAAGCACCTCGCCCGCGTCCACCGCATCGCGCAGGAGGTGAGCCAGTCCGAAACAGGCCCGCAAGAGTCCGACGAGGTGCTGCTGCGCGAGATGCACAAGACGATCCACGACGTGACGCAGGGCATCGAATCCTTCGGCTTCAATGCCTCGATCGCGCGTCTTTATGCTTTCACCAACACCCTCGCGAAATCCGATGCGGGCGCCGATGCCCGGCGCCAGGCGACGCGCACCCTGGCGCAGCTCATGTCACCGATGACGCCGCACCTTGCCGAAGAGATCTGGCAATTGCTGAAGGGTGAAGGCCTGATCGCCAACGCCCCTTGGCCGGTGGCGGACGAATCGATGATGGTCGAGGACACCGTGACCCTGCCGATCCAGGTCAACGGCAAGCGGCGCGGCGAGGTCACGGTGCCCAAGGACATGGAAAAGGCCGAGGTCGAAGCGCTGGCCCTGTCGCATCACAACGTGATCAAGGCGCTCGAAGGCGCAACCCCGAAGAAAGTCATCGTCGTGCCGGGAAGGATCGTGAACGTTGTCCTGTGATCGCCGCACCTTCCTGCTGGGCGCCGCGTCGCTCGGCCTGCTCGCCGCCTGCGGCTTTTCCCCGGTTTATGGCCCGGGCGGCGGCGCGGATGTGCTGCTGGGACAGATCGCGCTGGACGCGCCCAACACGCGCGAAGGCTATTTGCTGACGCAGCGGATCGAAGAACGGCTCGGCCGCGGGGTCGGCGGGGCCTACAGGCTGGATTACAGCGTCACCGTCGGAACTGCCGGTCTGGGCCTCAGCAGGACCGGAGACACGACGCGCTATCAGAAGGTCGGGAACGTCACCTATACCCTGCGCGATGCGAGCTCGGGCGACGTGCTCACCAGGCGCAACACTTCGGCCTTTACGGGATACTCCGCCACGGGGTCGAACGTGTCGACCTTTGCCGCGGAACAGGATGCGATACGGCGTCTGCTGTTGATTCTGGGCGATCAGATGGTGGATCAGCTGATCCTGTGGGCCTCGGGGCAGGCGGGGGAATGAAGCTTGGCCCGCGCGATGCGCCGGGCTATTTCGCCCGTCCGGACCCGGACAGCACCGGCCTGCTGATCTATGGCGAGGATGCAATGCGCGTGGCGCTCAAGCGTCAGCAGGTCATCTCCGCGCTGATCGGTCCCGAAGGCGAGACGGAGATGCGGCTCACCCGAATCCCCGGATCCGAGCTGCGCAAGGACCCCGCGATGCTGCTCGACGCACTCAAGGCGCAGAGCTTTTTTCCCGGCGCGCGCGTCGCCTTTCTCGAAGAGGCGACCGATACCCTTTCCAAGACCGTCGCGGCCGCGCTGGCGGACTGGCAGCCCGGCGATGCCCAGCTGATCGTGACGGCCGGGTCGCTCAAGGCCACCTCGACTTTGCGCAAGCTCTTTGAGTCACACAAGACGGCCTATGCCGTCGGCATCTACAATGATCCGCCCAGCCGGGCCGAGATCGAGGCCGACCTCGCGCGGTCCGGCCTGCGCGACATCGACCGCAGCGCGATGGAGGCGCTCGGCGCCTTGGCGCGCGAGCTCGACCCGGGCGATTTCCGCCAGACCGTCGAAAAGGTCGCGCTCTACAAGCTGGGCGATTCGAGCCCGCTCAGCCCCGAAGAGGTCGCGCTCTGCGCCCCCAGTTCGACAGAAGCCGAGCTCGACGAGGTGCTGCACCTCGTCGCCGAAGGGCGCAGCGCCGAGCTTGGTCCGATGATGTCCCGTCTCGAGGCGCAGGGCACGAACGCCGTCACGCTGATCATCATGGCGACCCGGCATTTCCGCGCGCTCTATTCCGTCGCCTCGGATCCCGGCGGCCCCGCACAGGGTGCCGCGCGGGCGCGACCGCCGATCTTTGGGCCGCGCCGTGACCGTATGGTGCGGCAGGCGCAGGGATGGGGCGCGTTCCGGCTCGAATCGGCGCTGGGCATTCTCACGGATACCGACCTGCAGCTCCGCTCGGCCGGGCAGCACGCTCCGGCACTGGCGCTGGTGGAACGCTGCTTCATCCGTCTTGCTATGCTGTCCACGCGCGGCTGAGGGCCCTCGTTCAGCTTCGACTGGCACAATGTCTTGCAGGGGCGTCCGGCGGATCGCCCCGATCTATCGGTAAAGCGCCGCATGTCGCCCGGCCCAGAGCCCGGTGGCGAAACAGGCGGTGAGCAGGTAGCCCCCTGTCGGCGCCTCCCAGTCCAACATCTCGCCCGCACAGAACACGCCGGGACGGTTCTTCAGCATCAAGCCATCGTCGAGCGCGGCAAAGGGCACGCCTCCGGCGGTCGAGATCGCCTCGTCCATCGGGCGTAACCCGGCAAATGGCACTTCCAGCGCCTTGACGAGCGCCGCGAGGCTGGCACCGTCGCGGGGCAGGGGACGCGCGCATTCCTGAAGCATGGCCTGCGCGACGGGGGCAAGCGACAGCGACTTGCGCAGGGTGTTGGACAGGCTCTGGCGCGCCCCCGCCTGTTCGATACGTTCCGCCACCTCTGTCTCCGACAGGTCGGGGGCAAGGTCGAGCAGCAGCGGAGCACCCTCGCGCAGGGCCGGGGTCAGCGGGTAAATTCCGCCGCCCTCCAGCCCTCGCGCCGACACGACCGCCTCGCCGCGGGAATTGAGCGTCGCGGCGCGGAAGGCCACATTCTTGAGCGGGGCGCCGAAATGCCGTGTCATGTGCGCCGACCAGTGGATGTCGAGCCCTGCATTCGCCGGAGCAAAGGGCGTGAGCGCAATGCCTGCCTCGCGGAACTGCCGCGTCCAGAACCCGTCCGAGCCGAGCCGCGCCCAGCTTGCGCCGCCAAGGGCGAGCACCGTCACGGCGGGGGCGAGGGTCTCGGAACCTTCCGGCGTGTCGAAGGTGAAGGTGTCCCCGTTCCAGCCTGTCCAGCGCCAGCGGGTGCGCCGGGTAAGGCCCATCCCTTCGAGCCGACCCAGCCAGGCGCGCAGAAGCGGCGAGGCCTTCATCGCCTCAGGAAAAACGCGGCCCGTCGAGCCGGTGAACAGCGACTGCCCCAGCCCGGTCGCCCAGTCCTGCACATCCTGCGGGCCAAAGGCCGACAGCATCGGGTCCAGTCGCGATGCGGCGCTGCCATAGGCGGCACGGAAATCGCCGGGGGAGTCGGCCTTGGTCAGGTTCAGGCCAGACTTGCCCGCCATCAGGAACTTGCGCGCGAGCGATGGCTTGGCTTCGGCGAGGATCACCTTGCGACCCGCGCTCAGCAGCGCCTCCGCCGCCATGAGACCCGCGGGACCGCCACCGATGACGAGGGCATCGCAGGTCATGCGAACCGCTCTGCATTGGCGGGAAGGGGATCTGCCCTAGCTTCGTGCCACAGCGGAAGGAAGACTGGGAAGGACATGGAAGATCCGATCTGTGGATTGTGCGGGCGGCCCATTCCGCCGAGAAGCCGACAGAGCCTGCATCACCTCGTGCCCAAGCTCAAGGGTGGCAAGGGCGGGCCGGTGGTCCGGCTGCACCAGATCTGCCACAACGAAATTCATGCCACCCTTACCGAGGCCGAACTCGCCCGCGAGTACAGCACGCTTGCGGCCCTGCAGGCGCAACCGCGGCTTGCGGCATTCATCCGGTGGGTGGGCAAACGCCCGCCGGAATTTCACAGCCGCAGCGCCGGAGGGCGGCGCAAGAAGCGGTGAGTGCGGAGGCGCAGATCTTGAGCGCTCAGGTCTGTAACCGGTTCAGATACGGACGCTTGTTGCGTCAGGTTGAACCGAAACACTTCAGTTGGAATTCATCCGCTCGACATAGGAGCGCATCTCTTCGGCCTCGTGGCGGGCATCGCGCAGTCCCTCCATCGCGGCGGAGAGTTCGGCTTCGGTCTGGGCCAGCTGGTTGGTCAGCTCCGCCTCGCGCTGCTGCATGTAGGTGATGGCCTGATCGCGCGTCTCCTCGGCCTCGTGCAGCTCCTGGCTCATCCGCTCGAGCTGATCGACATCGGCCTGGCTCACGCGGGTGAAGCGGTGGATCAGCCAGTTGGCGAACCATCCCAGACAGAAGGCGACGAACAGGATGATCGCGGTGGCGACGATAAACTCAGTTCTGTTCATCGGTGGTTCCTTCTGCGTCTTCGGCGGCAGGCGCCGCATCCGTCGCCTCGTCTACATCTTCCTGTGGCAGTTCGACACCCTCTTCGCCGTCTTCGCCTGCCTCGATTGCGGCATCGGGCCCGGCCTCTGATTCCTCGGCAGCCTCGCCGTTGCTGTCGCCCTCGGCTTCCGGCTCCGGCTCGGCCTTGATCAGGTGAAATTCGATGCGGCGGTTCGCTTCGCGTCCATCCTCGGTATCGTTGTCGGCGATGGGGTTGTCCTCGCCATAGCCGCGCGCGCGGTAGGATGCGGTCAGCACGCGACGGGTGCGCAGCGCATCCAGCACGGATTGTGCACGGTCCTGGCTCAGCTGCTGGTTCATCGTCTCGCGGCCCTGGCTGTCGGTATGTCCCTGAATTTCGAGCGGAATGTCACCGCAAAGCTGCAGCAGTTCGGAGAGATCGTCCAGAATCTCCTTTGCCGACCCGTCCAGCGTCGCAGCACCCGGCTCGAAGCTGATCTTGCGGTCGCCGATGATCCCGACGATCTGCGCCTCACATTCCTCGGGTGTCGGGATGCCGAGTGTGGGGTCGAGTTTTTCCTGGTAGACGACGGCAATGTCGTATTCCTCCGCCTCGCCCAGCTTTTCCGCGAGCAGTCCGGCGATTTCCGAATTGGCATTCTGATTGCCGGTATTGCCTGAAATCGACACCGAGTCGGGCGTCACGGTCACCGAGCCGTTCGCCAGTTTCGACAGGGCCTCGAGGGCGGCCAGAACGCGGACGGGCCAGGAGCCGGGCAGGGTGTCATCCACCCGTGCGCCGGTATAGACGGCGTCGGAGCCAAAGCGCGCGCGCGCATAGCTTTCGATCGTGGTGCGCGAGACGTCCGAGGACAGCCGACCGCGCAGCTGCACGTCCCCCTGCGGGCTGAGCGTTGCAGTGAATTCCGGCGGTCCCTCGGGCGTCTCTTCGGGCGGCTTCGGCAGAACGGCATGCAGGTCGAACACTTCGGGGAGGTCATTCTCGAGCTCGCCCACGACGCGGTCGAAAGCCGACTGCGCGGTGCCCATCTTCGCGATCAGGGTCACGTCGGCATTGGAAAAGGTGATCGAATCGCCGCCGAGTTCGGCCAGCGCGCCGATTCCCATTTCGACCGCATCGCCCCAGAGACTGGTGGGAACGCCAAGGCCGATCGTGCAGCTCGCCTTGCCCTCGAGACCCGCGGCAGTCGCAGCCTGAAGGATCTGGAGCCGCGTCTCTTCGGTATCGGCCGAGCAGGCGTCGAAGCGGGCGCCGTTTTCGGTGAGCAGGAACCGTGTGGTGAAGGGCGTGATCACCGGGCGCGGCGCCGAAAGGTCGAGGCCAAGCCGCACGCCGTCGGGGGCGCGGCGGGACAGATCTGCCTCGAGCCTGCGCCTCGCATCGTCGCTGTCGGTCATCGCCTTGACGGAAACGAGCCCGGCTTCGACAGAGATCTTCGAGCGCGGCAGCGAGCGCAGCGCGGCGACAGCGAAGCGCACCGAGTCGTCCCAGCCTTCGGGGCTCTCGAAATCCGCGACTTCGAGCAGGTCGGAGACCTGCGCATCGGCGCCGGCCAGCCGGGTGATGTCGGCGATCAGACGCTCGCGGTCGGTGCCCGACGGGATCAGCCCGATGATCTGCACGCCGTTGTCGTTGCGCAGGATCTCGACCGAAAAGCGCGGCGGCGGGGCATTGGATGTATCGTTGACGATGATCTCGTCGATGATGCGGGTGGTGTCCACGACGCGGCCCGCAGCGCTCAGCGCCTGGAAGCGGCCGGCCTCGTTCGGGGCGGTTCCGATCACGAAGAGTTGCAGTCCGTTGGCGTCCACACTGGCCCATGTCAGGGCCTCGCGGTCGAGTTCGGCACGCACTCCGACGACCGAACTGTCCTCGATCATACGTACCGAAAAGAACGCCGCAACAAGGCAGATCGCGGCTGCTACGGCGAATGTTCCCAATGTGATAGCGATGGAAGAGAGACGCATCGGCGCTCCGCATTTCTGTCAGCGTTGGACCCTGATACGCCGCCCGGCCCGGGCGCGCAATCAGGCGAAAAGCGCCACGGCGAAAAACAGCACCGGGATCACGCCCGCATCCCGGTTTGATCTGAAGAGGCTGAGCAGCCTGTCATTGTCATCGAGTTTCAGGCGCCGCAGCTGCCACATCAGGTGCCAGCCCATCGCCCAGGGTCCGCCCAGCGCCAGAACCAGCATCAGGATCTCGCCTCGCGGCAGCGCGCCGATGATGGCAAATCCCATGAGCGCGACCGTGGCAACGAGGAACCAGGCGAGCCAGCGCGGTGTGGCATCGTCGCCAAAGAGCCGCGCGGTGGATTTCACGCCGATCAGCGCGTCGTCCTCCTTGTCCTGATGGGCATAGATCGTGTCGTAGAACAGCGTCCAGGACATGCCGGCGAGGTAAAGCAGCACGGCAGGCAGTTCGAGCCGCCCGGCATGCGCGGTCCAGGCCAGCAGCGCGCCCCAGTTGAAGGCGATGCCAAGGAAGATCTGCGGCCACCAGGTGAAGCGCTTGGCAAAGGGATAGATCGCGACCGGCAGTAACGCGAGAATCCCGAGCAGGATGGCGGCCACGTTGAAGGTGATGAGGATGAGAAAGGCGGTCAGCGACTGCGCGATCGCCCAGGCCAGCGCCTGTTTCGTGGAGACCTGCCCCGAGGGGATGGGCCGCGAGGCGGTGCGCGCGACAGAACCGTCGATGCCCCGGTCGGTGATGTCGTTCCAGGTACAGCCCGCGCCGCGCATCAGGATCGCGCCGAAACCGCATCCGGCAAAGATCCACAGATCCTCCCAGCGGACATTGCCGTCATGCAGCATGGCGAGCGTCAGGCCCCACCAGCAGGGCAGCAGCAGCAGCCATGTGCCGATCGGGCGGTCGAGACGCGAGAGGCGCAGATAGGGCCGCGTGCGCGCCGGGGCGAGCCGGTCGACCCAGTTGCCCTTGACGGCATCCGCAACGGCATCGTTCCGGCCCTCTGGCGTTGTCCGGGTGTCGGTCATATGGTGCGCCTCATGAGTGCGAAAGTCAGGCTTTTTGTAGAGCACCCGCTGGGTGCGGCACAACCGGTTCCCCTGTCGCGGGATCAGGCGAACTATCTTTTTGCGGTGATGCGGCTGGGTCCGGACGCGCGCATCGCCCTGTTCAACGGGCGCGACGGCGAGTGGATCGCCCGGGTCGGCGATGCGAACAAGCGCGGCGGCATCCTGATCTGCGACGAATTCGTCCGCCCCGTGCTGACTCCGCCCGACCTCTGGCTGGTCTTCGCTCCGATCAAGAAGGCGCGCACCGATTTCATCGTCGAAAAGGCGGTCGAGATGGGCGCGCGCCGTGTCGTGCCGGTGCAGACGGCCTTCACCAACTCGGAACGCATCCGACAGGATCGCCTGCAGGCCCATGCGGTCGAGGCTGCAGAGCAATGCGGCGGCACCTTCGTTCCCGAAGTCGCCGACCTGCAAAAGCTCGACCGGCTTCTGGCGGACTGGCCCGCAGAGCGGCGGCTGATGTTCTGCGACGAAGGGCAGGCGGGAAGCGCGCCGACCTTGGCGGGTGTTCCTTCCAATGATCCCAAGGCCGAGTCGGGCGATCCCTGGGCGATTCTCATCGGTCCCGAAGGCGGATTTTCCGAAACCGAGCGCGCCCGCCTGCATGCCATGCCGCAGGCAGAGGTGATCGGGCTCGGTCCGCGGATCCTGCGCGCCGACACGGCCGCCGTCGCGGCACTCACGCTCTGGCAGATGCGCTACGGAGACTGGGTTTGATCCGCCCCGCCGCACAGAAGGTGCTGAAGCGCTGGCGCGACGCGCTGCTGGGTGGTGCAGTTCTGGCGCTGGGCCTCTACTGGGCCTTCCTCACCGGGGGCGGCCTGCTGCACTGGATCGGCTATGCGGTGGCCCTGGGAGGCGCGGCCTTTCTGGTCGCGGGCATCCAGCGTGCTCGCTTCCGTCAGGGCGAAGGCGGCCCCGGCGTGGTCGAGATCAACGAACGCCGCGTGGGTTATTTCGGTCCGCTCACCGGCGGCATCGTGGATCTCGACGATCTTGACGCGCTCAGTCTCGACCGCGGCGAAAAGCCCCCGCACTGGGTTCTCGTCCAGAAGGGCCAGCCGCCGCTGCACATCCCGCTGACCGCAACAGGTTCCGAGGCGCTGTTCGATGCCTTCGCCACGCTGCCCGGAATCCGCACCGAACAGATGCTGCGCGAAATGCGCGAACCGGGGCATGACATCGTGGTGATCTGGCGCAGCGTCGCACGTGTCAACTCCATCAGGCGGCTGCATTGACAGCCCGACCGTTTCCGCCCATCCCTAGCCGGAACAAAACGCGACATATCGGAGCCTGATCCATGTCCATCCCACAATCCGGCGGCGGTCTGATCGAAAATCATGACCAGCTGGCCGAATACATGGCCTCGGGCTGCAAGCCTCGCGATGACTGGCGCATCGGCACCGAGCACGAAAAATTCGGCTATATCAAGGACTCGCTCCTGCCGCTGCCCTATGAAGGCACCTGTTCGATCCGCTCCATGCTGGAAGGGCTGCGCGATGCCCATGGCTGGGATCCGGTGGTCGAAGGCGGCAAGCTGACCGGCCTGGTCAAGGGTCTTGCCAATATCAGCCTCGAACCCGGCGGCGCGCTGGAGCTTTCCGGCGCCCCGCTCGAGACAATCCACGAGACCTGCGACGAGGTGAACCAGCACCTCCGCGAGGTTAAGGAAGTCGCAGACCGCATCGGAGCGGGGTTCATCGGCCTTGGCGCGGCACCCGTCTGGATGCACGAGCAGATGGATCTGATGCCGAAGGGCCGCTACAAGCTGATGGATGCCTATATGGGCCGCGTCGGCACGATGGGTCGGGTGATGATGCGGCGCACCTGCACAGTACAGGTGAACCTCGACTACGAATCCGAGGCGGACATGGTGCAGAAGATGCGCGTCGCGATCGCGCTGCAGCCTGTCGCTGTCGCCCTCTTCGCCAACTCGCCCTTCTTCGAGGGCAAGGTGAACGGCCACAAATCCTGGCGCAGCCGCGTCTGGCGCGATCTCGATGCGGCGCGCACCGGCATGGTGCCCTTCGTGTTCGAGGAAGGCTTCGGGTTCGAGCGCTGGGTGCAGTATGCGCTCGATGTGCCGATGTACTTCGTCTACCGCGACGGCAAGTATATCGACGCGCTCGGCATGTCCTTCCGCGATTTCCTCAAGGGCGAACTGCCTGCCCTTCCCGGCGAGCGGCCGACGCTCAGCGACTGGGCCGACCACCTCACCACCGCCTTTCCCGAGGCGCGCGTGAAGAAATACATCGAGATGCGCGGCGCGGATGGCGGCCCCTGGCGCAGGCTCTGCGCGCTGCCGGCCTTCTGGGTCGGCCTCATGTACGATCAGGGTGCTCTCGATGCCGCCTGGGATCTGGTCAAGGGATGGGATGCCGAAACGCGCGAAGAGCTGCGCGTCGCGGCCTCTGTCGATGCGCTGCAGGCGAAGGTCGGCAAGATCGACATGCTCGACCTCGCGCGCGAGGTGCTCGACCTGTCCGAGGCCGGTCTCAAGTCGCGTGCGCGCATCGGTGCCGGAGGGCTCGTGCCGGACGAGACGCATTTCCTGAACGCCCTGCGAGAAAGCGTGGACAGCGGCAAGACCCCGGCGGACGAGCTGCTGGAGCATTACCACGGCGACTGGAACGGCGATCTGGACCGGATCTACGCGGAATACAGCTACTGACACGTTACCCGGGCTAGGCCGATCCGGCCTGTCCGGAACGGACAGCTTCCTTGTGGTCCGAGCATCATTGCGTCAGCTGCGCGGGTGATCTGCGCAGCTGAAGATCACGATCCCCTCAATACCCGATGGCGCAGCCATCCTTGCGGGGGTCCGACGCCCCTTCGAGCACGCCGTTCTCGTGGATCAGGATCGCCTGCGCGCCGCCGATGGGTTCGTCCGGAATCTCGACATCGTGGCCCAGAGCGGCCAGCTCGCCACGCACCTTGTCGGAATAGCCCCGCTCGACCTTCAGGACATTGCCTTCGGCAAAGCAGCGCGGCGAATCCAGCGCCGTCTGCGGGTCGAGCCCGAAATCGGTCCAGTTGCTGACCATCCGCGCATGTCCGCAGGACTGGTACTGCCCGCCCATCACGCCGAAGGGCAGCGTCACGCGGCCCCCATCGCGGATCATCCCCGGAATGATCGTGTGCATCGGACGCTTGCCGCCCGCGAGCTCGTTCGGATGCCCCTCGACCAGCGAGAATCCGGCGCCCCGGTTCTGCAGCAGGATGCCGAACTTTTCCGACGCGATGCCCGATCCGAAGCTGTGGAAGATGGAATAGATCAGCGACACCACCATGCGGTCCCGGTCCACCACGGTGATGTAGATCGTGTCCTTGTGCACCGCCTCGGCGATGCTGGTGGCTGCGCGCATGGCGCGCCTGGGGTCGATCAGCGCGGCGAGCCGCATGGCCGTGTCCATCGACAGCATGTGGTCGAGCTTCGTCATCGAGGCGGGATCGGCCATGAACCGGTTGCGGGTGTCATAGGCGAGCTTGGTCGCTTCGGCCTCGATATGGGCGCGCTCCGTTCCGAAGGGATCCATCGATGCGATGTCGAACTGCGCGAGGATGTTCAGCAGCAGGAGTGCCGTCGCGCCCTGGCCGTTCGGCGGATGCTCGCAAAGTTCGCGTCCCTTGTAGGTGCCGCTGATCGGATCGCCGATGGTGTTGGCGGTCGCGGCGAAATCCTCGGCCGTGTGCACGCCCCCCATGCTGTTGAGCACAGCGCGCATGTCGTCGGCCACCTCGCCCTCGTAAAAGGCGCTGCGGCCCTGAGCTGCGACGCGGCGCAGCACTTCGGCGTTGCCGGGCAGCGCGAAGGACTCGCCTTTCCTGAGCGGCGCGCCGCCGTTCAGGTAATGCTTGCGCGCATGCCCCTGCAGCAGCGACTCGCGCGCCGCCCCGTCGAAGGCCGCGCGCGGCGCGACGGGCAGGCCACTCTCCATGTAGCGGATCGCGGGAGCAAGGCTGTCGGCCAGCCCAAGCTTGCCCCATTTTTCGGACATGGTGCAGAAGGCGTCGATGGCGCCGGGGATCGTCACTGCATCGGCGGAATGTATCGGGACGGTGGTGTGACCCGCATCGCGCAGCGCGGCGGCGCTGGCCGCGGCGGGGGCACGGCCAGACCCGTTGATCGCGACGATGTCATCGCCGCCCGCGGGCGAAATCAGCGCAAAGCAGTCGCCGCCGATGCCGGTCATTGCCGGTTCGGCGAGGCCCAGGATCGCCGCACCCGCAATGGCCGCATCCACCGCATTGCCACCCTTCTGCAGAACGCTCACCGCCGCCTGCGCGGCCAGCGGGTGCGACGTGGCGCAGAGGCCATTCGTCGCCAGAACCGGGGATCTGCCGGGGGTTTGGAAATCGCGCATGTGACTGAGCCTCCCTATCACTTTCTCGGCACAATAGGGTTGCCGCAGGTCCGGCACAATCGCGGCTGCCGCGAAAACAGGGCGAGTTGCAACATAACATCAGGGGACAAGGGGGAGATCGGGCGCGGGTCCGTCAGTCGTCGGGATGGCAGCAAGATGTGCGCGGAAGAGGCGTGCCAACTCGACAGGATGGACCGCTGTCGGTGGGGATAGTACCTCGGCGCCGCACACTGGGTGGGGGCTGTTACGGCGCGGCGCCGAGGGAAGCTCTGTAAAGCTACAGATTTCCTTGTGACACGGCTTTCAGGCTGGAATGGGACTGAAAAAAGGCAATTCGGAGACGCGGCCGCAGATGACGCCATGTGAGCTTCGTCAGCATTCCAGCGTGTCGAGATCGAGTTCGATCAGCAAATGGTTGTCATTGCCCGACCGGCGATGGTCGAGCCGGTGCGCGAGGCTGTGGATCAGGAACCAGCCGAATCCGCCTTCGGGCAGCTCGGAACGCGTCACATCCAGCCGCGCCGTGCGGGGCGGAGGCAGGGTGCCGCCCGGAAGTGGTTTGCCCTGATCGCAGAGGGTCAGGCTCAACCGGGGCCCGTCTCGCAGGATGGCGAGGGAAATCTCGCCCGCTTCCGGTCCGGCATAAGCATGTTCGACGATGTTGTTGAGTGCTTCCGCCAGAACCAGTTCGATCAGCTCCGTGGCGTGCCGGGTGAGGCCAATGGCACGCAGCGCCCCGACCACCTTGGCAAGCGTGCCGCGCACGCAGTCCGGTGTCGCAGGCAGGATTTGCGTGTAGATCGGTGCGCCTTGCGGACCCCGCTCCGGCGTTGCGTCGGATGCCGCGTTTCCGGCACCGGCGGAGGCGTCAGACCTCGGGAGGGGCGAGCGCGGCATCGAGATCCCTGTAGATCGCAAAGATCGAATCCATCCGTGTCAGGCGAAACACCTTGTCGACACCCGGAGTGAGCCCGGCAAGATCCAGCTTCTGATCTGCCTCGAGCTGTTTCATTGCCGCGACGATGGCGCCAAGCCCGCTGGAATCGACAAATTCCACCTTGTGCAGGTCGAGGATCACCCGGGCGGGAGCCACGGCGGTCAGGGCGCGCATGCTGTCCTTGAACCGTATGGCGACGGAGGCGTCGATTCGCGCGTCTTCGACCAGGATGACCTGGACGGTCCCGACGATGCGGCTGGTTAGGGTCATGTTCTGCGTTCCGTCCTGATGTCGCTTGCACCCTAGGCATCAAAGCTTACGATCCCGTCATCAGGCGCTGGCGGGTCAGGGAGTATCGGCATGGACGTGGTCATCACCGGGGCGGCTCGCACCGCAATGGGCGGGTTTCAGGGCGTGTTCGCCGAAACAAGCGCGGCGAAACTGGGCGGGCATGCCATCCGCGCGGCGCTGGATCAGGCGGGCAATGTCACAGTGGACGAGGTGCTGATGGGCTGCGTGCTGTCGGCCGGGCAGGGGCAGGCCCCCGCCCGGCAGGCGGGTTTCGCGGCGGGGCTCGGCGAAGAGGTGCCCGCGACGACGCTCAACAAGATGTGTGGTTCGGGGATGATGGCGGCGATGCTGGCCTTCGACCGGATCGCGCTCGGCCATGCCGAGGTGATGGTGGCCGGCGGGATGGAGAGCATGACCAATGCGCCCTATCTGCTGCCGAAGATGCGCGGCGGCGCGCGACTCGGCCATGGCCAAGTGGTCGATCACATGTTTCTCGACGGGCTCGAGGATGCCTATGACAAGGGCCGCCTCATGGGCACCTTTGCCGAAGACTGCGCCGAGGCCTTCCAGTTCACCCGCGAGGCGCAGGACGAATATGCCCTTGGCTCGCTGTCGAACGCGCTCGCCGCGCACCGGAATGGCGCCTTTGCGCAGGAGATCACGCCGGTGACGCTCTCGACCCGCAAGGGCGCGGTCACCGTCGCCGAGGACGAACAGCCCGGTCAAGCCCGCCCCGAGAAGATCCCGCATCTCAAGCCGGCCTTCCGCAGCGGCGGCAGCGTGACGGCGGCGAACAGCTCGTCGATATCTGACGGCGCGGCGGCGCTGGTTCTGTCGAGCCTTGCTGCGGCAGAAAATGCGGGCGTGACGCCGCGGGCGCGCATCCTCGGCCATGCCAGCCACGCGCAGGCGCCGGGCCTGTTCACCACCGCACCGGTACCCGCGGCGCGCAAGCTGCTCGAGCGCATCGGCTGGAAGGTGGGCGATGTCGACCTCTGGGAGGTGAACGAAGCCTTTGCCGTGGTGCCGATGGCCTTCATGCACGAGATGGCACTGCCACGCGGCATCGTGAACGTGAATGGCGGCGCCTGCGCGCTGGGCCATCCCATCGGGGCGAGCGGCGCGCGGATCATCGTGACCCTGCTCAACGCGCTCGAGAAGCGCGGGCTGAAGCGGGGCGTGGCGGCGATCTGCATCGGGGGCGGCGAGGGAACGGCGATCGCGATCGAGCGGCTCTGATCCTTCCGCATCCTGCCACAGGTTCTGCCTTGCGCAACTTGCGGATGATGTCCTTTGCGGAGTAACAGGGCCGGATCACTCTCCCTCGATTCATGGACCGGAAAAGCCGATATGCGTGTTGATTACGACCTCCTGACCCGGACCGTTGCCGCCCTGACCGCGGGTGAAACCGACGACGTCGCGCTTATGGCGACCATCGCCTGCGAAGTGCATCACGCGGACGAGCGGTTCGACTGGACGGGATTCTACCGTGTGACCGGGCCCGAGACGCTCAAGATCGGGCCCTATCAGGGTGGGCATGGCTGCCTGGTGATCCCCTTTGACCGCGGGGTCTGCGGCGCGGCGGCGCGCCTGCGCGAGGTGCAGCTGGTGCCGGATGTTGAGGCCTTTCCCGGCCATATCGCCTGCGCGAGTACGACGCGCTCGGAACTGGTTCTTCCGGTGGCGAACGGCGCGGGGCGGCTGCTGGGCGTGTTCGACATCGACAGCGATACGCCGGACGCCTTCACCAGCGCGGATGCTGAGGCGCTCGGGGCCATTCTTGCCGATACGTTCCGGGACGTGATCTGACAGGATGTGACCCGACGGAGCGCGCCGCTTTGTCTCGTCAGCAGCCTCCGGCCGCTTCCTCGGGCCGCCCGCTCCTCGCGACCGAGTCGTGAAAAATGTCTTTGAAATTTCATGCGCTCGTGACAGCGTGAAATTACGAGGTCGATTTTCACGTAGCCCGAGTCGCCGATGCAGCATGATCTGCCCATCCCCGCGCGCACCCTTGGCGCCGATCTGCGTGCCCTGCGCAAGGCGCGGCGGCTGACGCTCGCCGGGCTCGCGGAGAGGCTGGGGCGTTCCGTGGGCTGGCTAAGCCAGGTCGAGCGGGATCTCTCGGAGCCGTCGATCACCGATCTGCGCCAGTTCGCTGCGGCGCTCGATGTCTCCGTCTCGATGCTGTTCGGCCAGGCGCAGGCACCGGCCGAGGAAGCCGGACATATCGTGCGGCGTGGCCCGCGTCGCGCCATCGGGTCGGGGGCGGAAGGGCTGGTCGAGGAGTTGCTGTCCCCCGATCTCACCGATGATTTCGAGGTGGTCCATTCGACCTTCCAGCCGCGGTCTCAGATTGCCGAGACCATCATCCGGCCCACGCAGGAGGTCGGCTATCTCCTATCCGGGCGGCTCGAGATGGAGATCGACGGCCGAAGCTTCACGCTGAATCCCGGCGACAGCTTCCGCATCCGCGGTGAACCCTATCGCTGGACCAACCCCTATGACGAAGCGGCCGTGGCGATCTGGGTGATCGCACCGCCGGTCTATTGAGGAGCCGATATGTCGGATCACGCCATGACTGTTCCGGACCCGTTCCTGCGGACCCTCGTGACCTGGGCCGAGACATGATCGAGACTATCCTCGCAATGGATCCTCTCAACCTGCTGGCCTTTGCCGGGGCGGGGATTCTGCTGAACCTGACGCCGGGCGCCGATGTGATGTTCACCATGGCCTGCGGCGCGCAGGGCGGACCACGCGCAGGCATCGCGGCGGCGGCGGGGATCGGCATGGGCTCGGCGTTCCACATCCTGCTCACGGTGCTGGGCGTGGCGGCGGCGCTGCAGACCGTGCCGCGCGCGCTCGACATCATTCGCTGGGGTGGGGCCGCCTATCTGCTCTGGCTGGCCTACAGTGCCTGGACCTCGCCCGTCGATACGGGTCGCGCGCAAGGTGCGCAGAGCCTGCGCCGCGCCTTTGCCCGCGGCTTGCTGACAAATGTGCTCAACCCCAAGGTCGGGCTCTTCATTCTCGCCTTCCTGCCGCAATTCGCCGATCCGGCGCTGGGTCCGGTCTGGCCGCAGCTGCTGGCGCTGGGGGCGGTCTTTGTGAGCACCGGTTTCGCGATCACCTCAGCCTATGGCGCGCTGGCCGGAGCCTTCGGCGCGGCCCTGCGCGCCAAGACGCGGCTTCTGAACCGCCTGAGCGCGGTGATGTTCGGCGGGCTCGCGGCCCGTCTGGTTCTGGACTGAGGAGAGCGTGATGTCCGATCTGCCGACACAGACCCGCGTGGTGATCATCGGCGGCGGCGCCGTCGGAGCCTCCTGCGCCTATCACATCGCGCGTGCGGGATGGGACGTGGTCCTGCTGGAAAAGAACGAACTGACCGCCGGCAGCACATGGCACGCGGCCGGAAACTGCCCGTCCTTTTCGACCTCCTGGGCGGTGATGAACATGCAGCGCTATTCGCTGCAGCTCTATCGCCGCCTCGCCGAGGAGGTCGATTATCCGATGAACTATCACGTCACGGGCTCCGTCCGCCTTGGCCACAGCGCGGCGCGGATGATGGAATTCGAACGTGCCCGGGGGATGGGGCGGTACCAGGGCCTTGCGCTCGAAATGCTTCAAGTCTCGGATCTGAAGGACCGCTATCCGTTCCTCGAAACCCACGATCTTGCCGGTGCGCTCTACGATCCCGATGACGGGGACATCGACCCGGCGCAGCTGACGCAGGCGCTGGCCAAGGGCGCGCGGATGGCGGGTGCGCAGATCCACCGGTTCACCCCCGCGACGGGCGTGCGGCGAGAGGGCGACCGCTGGATCGTCAAGACGGAAAAGGGCGACATCGCCTGCGAGAAGGTGGTGAATGCTGCCGGATACTACGCGCAGAAAGTCGGCGCTTGGTTCAGGCCTTATGGCGGGCGCACCGTCCCCATGGCGGTGATGTCGCACCAGTATTTCCTGACCGAACCGATCGCCGAACTGGAAGCGTGGAGCCGGGAGAACGGCAAGCTGCCGCTGCTGCGCGACGTCGATTCCTCCTACTACCTGCGGCAGGAGAAATACGGCCTGAACCTTGGTCCCTACGAGCGCAACTGCAAGGCCCACTGGATCACGCCCGACGACCCGATGCCCGAGGATTTCAGCTTCCAGCTTTATCCCGACGACCTCGACCGGCTGGAATGGTATATCGAGGATGCGATGGCACGCGTTCCGATCCTCGGCCAGTCCGGCGTTGGGCGCGTCATCAACGGGCCGATCCCCTATGCGCCTGACGGCCTGCCGCTGATCGGCCCGATGCCCGGCGTGCCCGATGCCTTCGAGGCCTGCGTCTTCACGTTTGGAATCACTCAGGCGGGCGGCGCGGGCAAGGTGCTCGCCGAATGGGTCACCGAAGGCCAGACGGAATGGGACATGTGGTCCGTCGATCCGCGGCGCTACACCGACTATACCGACCCCGCCTATTGCGTCGACAAGGCAGTCGAGACCTACGGCCATGAATACGCCATGCACTTTCCACATCACAGCTGGCCTGCGGGCCGGGGCCGCAAGCTCTCGCCCGCCCATGACAGCGTGGTGAAGGCCGGTGGCCAGATGGCTGCCTACAATGGCTGGGAGCGTGCCAACTGGTGCGCCCGTCCCGGCGACGACACCTCACACGAGGCCACCCAGACCTGGGAGCGCGCAGGCCCGTGGCAACCTCGCATCCGGGAGGAATGCGAAGCCGTGCGCGACGCCGCCGGCCTGCTCGACCTGCCGGGGTTTTCCCGCTACCGCCTGCAGGGCGATGGCGCGGCGGAGTTCCTGCGCGGCCTCTGCACCGGCGGCATCCCGAAGGTCGGGCGCATCGGCCTGCTCTATTTCACCGACAGCCGTGGACGCATCGTGACCGAGATGTCGGCGATGCGTCTTGCCGAGGATTTCTTCTTCCTCATCACCGCCGCCACCGCGCAGTGGCACGATCTCGAATGGCTGCAGCGCCACATGCCAACCGGTGCAGCCTTCACCCTGACGGATGTGACGCAGGATTTCGGCTGCCAGATCCTGACCGGCCCCAGATCCCGCGACATCCTCGCGAGCCTTACCGATGCGGACCTGACCCAGCCCTGGCTCAGCCACCAATCCGCGCAGCTCGAGGGCATCTGGGTCCAGCTCGTCCGCGTGAGCTTTGCCGGAGAGCTGGGATGGGAGGTCCATTCGAAGACTGCCGACACCGCCGCGATCTACGACATGCTGATGCGGGCCGGCCAGCCCCACGGCCTCGAACCCTTCGGCATGTTCGCCCTGAACGCCCTGCGCATCGAAAAGGGCTACCGTGCCTGGAAGGGTGATCTTTCGAGCGATTACACGATGACCGAAGCCGCCCTCGACCGTTTCGTAGCACTCGACAAGCCGCAGGATTTTCCCGGCAAGGCTGCCCTCCAGGCCGAACGAGTCGGGGGTCCGAAGAAACGCTTCGTCACCCTGATCGTCGATGCCGAAGAGTGTGATGCGCCCTACATGTCCTCCCTCTGGCATGGCGGCGGGGTCGTGGGCGAAACCACCAGCGGCGCCTGGGGCTACCGCGTGAACGCTTCCATCGCGCTCGGCATGCTGCGCACCGACCTCGCCACACCCGGCAGCGAGATCGAGGTCGAGATCTATGGCCGACGCCACAAGGCCACCGTGCAACCGGAGGGCCCCCTCTGGGACCCGACAAATGAAAGGCTCCGCTCCTGATGCTGACAGACTTCGCCAAAACGCTGATCCAGCGCTTTCCCCTCGGCAATATCGCCACGATCGATGCGCAGGGCCGACCCTGTGTCTCGCCCAAGGGGACGTTTCTCGTGCTGGACGACACCACGCTCGGTTTCGCCAACATCCGCTCGCCGGGGACCCTCGCCAACCTCGCGCACCGTGCCGAATGCGAGGTGGTCTTCGTCGACCCCTTCCTGCGCAAGGGGCTGCGCATCCGCGCGACGACGCAAACCCATACGCGCGGATCGGCGGAATTCGAAAGGCTTGCGCCCGACTGGGCCGCGATCTGGCCTGCGCTCGCCCCGCGCATCGGCGATCTGGTGATCCTGACCGTCACGAAGGCGAGCCCCCTCAGCACCCCGCCCTATGACCATGGCGCGACCGAGGCCGACATGATCGCGCATTACAAATCCCGTTACGCGGAGATCTATCCATGAGCGCGATCACCCTGATGGATGGCGGCATGGGGCAGGAGCTGATCCACCGCTCCGGGCGCGCGCCCTCACCGCTCTGGGCGACGGACGTCATGATCGACACCCCCGATCTGGTCGGCACCGTGCACGATGCCTTCTTCGCCGCGGGTGCGCGCATGGCCAAGACCAACAGCTACGCCCTCCACCGCGACAGGCTCCACGGCACCGAGCATGCGGACCGCTTCACCGATCTCCTGCGCCTCTCGGTCAGTCAGGCCGTCGCCTCCCGCGACCGCGCCGGGGGCGGACTCGTCGCAGGCTGTATCGGCCCGCTCCGCGCCAGCTACCGCCCCGACCTGCATCCGCCGGTGCCAGAAGCGACAGTGCTCTATGCCGAGGTGGCGCGCCTGCTGGCCCCGGGCTGCGACCTGCTGATCTGCGAAACCGTCGCTTCGCTCGACCATGCCCGCAGCATTCTGAGCGGCGCCCTGCAGGCCGATCTGCCGGTCTGGCTCTCGCTCACCGTGGAGGATTCCGACGGCACGCGTCTTCGCTCGGGCGAACCTCTCTCCGAGGCGCTGGACATCGCGCAGCAGGGTGCCGCATCGATCCTCGTGAACTGCTCCGCCCCCGAAACCATCCCCGCCGCCCTGCAGGTCCTTGCAAAGAGCGGCCTTCCCTTTGGCGCCTATGCGAACGGGTTCGAGGCGATCACGCCGGAATTCCTGCAGGACAGACCGACCGTCGCGAGCCTGTCCGCCCGCCGCGACCTCACACCCGAAATCTACGCCACCCATGCCCTGCGCTGGGCCGATCTCGGCGCCACCCTGATCGGCGGCTGCTGCGAAGTCGGCCCCGCCCACATCGAGGCGGTCGCCGAAAGACTCGCATCCGCAGGCCATACCCTCGGATGATCGCGCCGATCCCCAGCTTCTCCGGGTCGCAAATATCCCGGGGGAGTCGCCCGGACGGGCGACGGGGGCAGAGCCCCCGACCCTGTCGGACGCGCCAGCGTCCGAAACCCAAGCTCTCGCAGCCCTCCCGATGAAAGGCACTCCATGACCCTCCCGTCCCAGGCCCGCGTCGTGATCATCGGCGGCGGCATCATCGGCTGCTCGGTAGCCTATCACCTCACGAAACTCGGCTGGCAGGATGTCGTCCTGCTCGAACGCAAGCAGCTCACCTCCGGCACCACCTGGCATGCCGCGGGTCTTATCGCCCAACTGCGCGCCACCGCCAACATGACCCGGCTCGCCAGATATTCGCAGGAACTCTACGGCGCGCTCGAAGCCGAGACCGGCGTCGCGACAGGGTTCCGGCGCGTCGGCTCGATAACCGTCGCGCTGACATCCGAACGCCACGAAGAGCTCCGCCGCTCCGCCGCCATGGCCCGTGCCTTCGGGGTCGAGATCGACGAGATCGACACGGCCGAGGTCAAGGCGAAATACCCCCATCTCAACACGGATGGTGTTCTCGGCGGGGTCTATCTGCCGAAGGACGGTCAGGGTGATCCTGGCAATATCGCGCATGCCCTCGCCAAGGGCGCCCGCATGCACGGCGCGGTGATCGCCGAGCGCACCAGGGCCACCGGCGTCACCAGCGCGGGGCAGAAGGTGACGGCCGTCAGTTACCGGACCGAAGAGGGCGATACCGGGCAGATCACCTGCGACCATGTGGTGAACTGCGCGGGCATGTGGGGGCGGGAGGTCGGCCGGATGCTCGGCATCAACGTCCCGCTGCAGGCCTGTGAACATTTTTACATCGTCTCCGAACCCATCGAGGGTCTCACTCCGCTGCCGGTGCTGCGCGTTCCGGACGAATGCGCCTATTACAAGCAGGATGCGGGCAAACTCATGCTCGGCGCCTTCGAGCCGGTCGCCAAGCCCTGGGCGCTGGACGGCATCCCCGAGAGCTTCGAATTCGACCAGCTTGCCGAAGATTTCGACCATTTCGAGCCGATCCTGCAGCAGGCCGTGGCGCGCATGCCGGTGCTGGCACATGCCGGCATCCATACCTTCTTCAACGGTCCCGAAAGCTTCACGCCCGATGACGCCTACCATCTGGGTCGCGCGCCAGAGATGGACAATGTCTGGGTCGCCGCCGGCTTCAACTCGATCGGCATCCAGTCGGCGGGCGGGGCCGGCATGGCGCTCGCGCAGTGGATGGAGGCAGGCGAAAAGCCCTTCGATCTGGGGGATGTGGACATATCCCGCATGCAGCCCTTCCAGGGCAACCGCCGCTACCTCGCCGCCCGTGCCACGGAAACGCTGGGCCTCCTTTATGCCGACCACTTCCCTTACCGCCAGAAAGCCACGGCACGCGGCCTGCGCCGCTCGCCCTTCCACGCCCAGCTTGCCGCGCAGGGCGCGGTCTTCGGCGAAATGGCAGGCTGGGAGCGGGCGAACTGGTACGCCACCCCGGGTCAGGCCGCCGAGTATGCCTACAGCTGGAAACGGCAGACCTTCTTTCCCAACGTCGCCGCCGAACATCACGCCCTGCGCAACGGCGTCGGCATGTACGACATGTCCTCCTTCGGCAAGTTGCGGGTCGAGGGCCGCGATGCCGAGGCCTTTCTCAACCGGATCTGCGGCAATGACATTGCCGTTCCGACGGGGCGCATCGTCTACACCCAGTTCCTGAACGCGAAAGGCGGGATCGAGGCCGATGTGACCGTCACCCGCCTGTCCGAAACCGCCTATCTCGTGGTGACCCCGGCAGCGACCCGCCTTGCCGACGAGACCTGGCTGCGCCGACACCTGCAGGACGATGCGGTGGTCATCACCGATGTGACCGCCGCGGAGGGCGTTCTGGCGGTGATGGGCCCCCGGGCGCGCGAGGTCCTGCAAGCCGTCTCTCCGGCAGATTTCTCGAACGCGGCCAACCCGTTCGGCACCGCGCAGCAGATCGAGATCGGCATGGGCCTCGCCCGCGTGCATCGCGTGTCCTACGTGGGAGAACTTGGATGGGAAATATATATTGGCGCCGACATGGCCGCACATGTCTTCGAGACGCTGACGGAGGCGGGCGCGGCGCATGGTCTGACCTTGTGCGGGATTCACGCGATGGATTGTGCGCGCGCCGAAAAGGCATTCCGGCATTTTGGCCATGACATCACCTGCGAGGATCACGTGCTCGAGGCGGGTCTGGGATTTGCGGTAAAGACCGGCAAGGGACACGATTTCATCGGCCGCGACGCGGTTCTGCGCAAGCGCGAGCAAGGCCTGCAGCGGCGCCTGCTGCAGTTCCGGCTGAGCGATCCAGAACCGCTGCTCTATCACAACGAACCGATCCTGAGGGACGGGGTGATCGTCGGTCAGGTCAGTTCAGGCGCCTACGGGCATGCTCTGGGCGGAGCGATCGGCCTCGGCTACGTGCCCTGCGCGGGCGAGGATCTGGCCTCGGTGCTGGGCTCCACCTACGAGATCGACGTGGCGGGGCAGAAGGTGCGCGCAGATGTTTCGGCGCGTCCGATATACGATCCCGAAGGCCTGCGCCCCAAGGCGTGACGACTGCCGACGGCGAAGGTGCCGCGGATCAGACCCTTGCGGGCTCTGCAGGCTTTTGTCATGGGAGGCGGATGATGACAGAGTATGACCCGCCCACCGACCCGATCGAGATCCTGCACGAGGATCAGGCACTGCTCGTGGTGAACAAGCCCGCCGGGCTGCTCTCGGTGCCGGGCAAGGGCGAGGGGCTCGACGATTGTCTGATCGCGCGGCTCGAACGGGCCTTTCCGCAGGTCCTTCTGGTGCACCGGCTGGACCGCGATACTTCGGGGGTGATGGTTTTCGCCCTCACGCCCCATGCACAGCGCCATCTCGGGCTGCAGTTCGAGAAGCGCATGGTGAAGAAAACCTACCTCGCCCGCGTCGCCGGACGGCTTGCGCCCAAGACCGGCCATGTGGATTTGCCGCTGCGCGTCGACTGGCCGAACCGGCCGCTGCAGAAGGTGGATCACGCAGAAGGCCGCCCGGCGCAGACAGACTGGCGGGTGATGAAGGCCGGGGACGACGAGAGCCGTGTCCAGCTCATGCCGCATACGGGCCGCAGCCACCAGCTTCGGGTCCACATGCTGTCGCTAGGGCACCCGATCCTCGGCGATCCGCTCTACATGCCCGATCGCGCCGCGGAGTTTCCGAGGATGATGCTGCATGCGCAGGAGCTGCGCCTGCGCCATCCCGAAGGCGGGGAAGGTGTCAAGTTTCGCCTGCCCGCACCGTTCTGAGCCTCTGCCAAGACGGGATTTTCTGAAACTGTCCGCTCGGGACAGAAATGCGGCGACAGCGCGCTGTACCGCTCACGGTTCCCGCTCCACCGTCCGGCCGCCTCGGGCGGGAGTTTTCTTGGCAAGATGAATAGGGGAGCAGGACGCCGCTCCTTCATCTTGCCCCTAAACTCCCGCCGGAGGCTTTGGTCCGCTTGAACCTCCGAGAAGTTTATTCAGCCGCCCAGCCGGACACTGCCTTGACCTCGAGGAAGTCCGCGATGCCCCAATGGCCACCCTCGCGGCCGTTGCCGGACTGTTTCATTCCGCCGAACGGGGAGCCGGCCGAGCGGGACTTGCCGTTCATCTGTACCATGCCCGAGCGCAGCTGGCGCGCGAGCCGGTTGCGGCGTGCACCGTCCTGGGTCTGGACGTAGTTCGTGAGGCCGTAGGG
>JBBSNW010000048.1:0-37818 GCA_038260405.1 Rhodobacterales bacterium
AGATGACGAGGATGTCTTCCGCTCCGGCCTCCCTGAGCGCTTTCACCAGCTGGGGAGCCAGCGTCTTGTGCCCTGCCGCCTGGGACGAGATGCCTATCACATGCACGTCGTTGTCCACCGCGTCCTGCGCGGCCTCCGCAGGTGTCTGGAACAAGGGGCCCACGTCGACGTCGAAGCCAATGTCGGCGAAGGCGGTCGCGATCACCTTGGCGCCCCGGTCATGGCCGTCCTGTCCCATCTTGACCACCAGCATGCGCGGACGACGGCCCTCTTCCTCGGCAAAGTCCTCGACCGATTTCTGGATCGCGGCAAAGCCCGCATCCCCCTCGTAAGCCGCACCATAGACACCTGCGAGGGTCTTCACCTCGGCCCGGTGACGGCCGAACACCTTTTCCATCGCCATGCTGATCTCTCCTACCGTGGCCCGTGCACGCGCCGCCTCGACAGCGCCTTCGAGCAGGTTTCCGCCCTCGCTCGACCGGCGGGTGAGTTCTTCCAGCGAGGCGGTACAGGCGGCTTCATCGCGGCTCGCGCGGATGCGTTTCAACCGGGCGATCTGGCTTTCGCGCACCTCGTCATTGTCGATGTCGCGGATGTCGAGCGCGTCTTCCTTGTCCTTGCGGTACTTGTTCACGCCCACGATCACCTCTGTGCCGCGATCGATATCGGCCTGTCGGCGCGCCGCCGTTTCCTCGATCCTGAGCTTGGGCATGCCGGTCGCGACCGCCTTCGTCATGCCGCCCATCTCGTCGACTTCCTCGATGATCTTCCACGCGGCTTCGGCCAGATCGGCGGTCAGCTTCTCGACATAGTAGGAACCGGCCAGCGGATCGACCACGTTGGTGACGCCGGTTTCCTCCTGCAGGATCAGCTGGGTGTTGCGCGCGATCCTTGCGGAGAAATCCGTGGGCAGCGCGATCGCCTCGTCTAGCGCGTTGGTGTGCAGCGACTGCGTACCGCCAAGCACGGCCGACATCGCCTCGTAGGCGGTGCGGATCACGTTGTTGTAGGGGTCCTGCTCGGCCAGCGTCACGCCGGAGGTCTGACAATGCGTGCGCAGCATCTTGGATTTCGGGTCCTGCGCCCCGAGTTCGGTCATGATCCGATGCCAGAGCATCCGGGCCGCGCGCAGCTTCGCCGCCTCCATGAAGAAGTTCTTGCCGATGGCAAAGAAGAAGGACAGCCGCCCCGCGAACTTGTCGATATCCATGCCGCGCGCCATCGCGGTCTTCACGTATTCCTTGCCGTCGGCGAGCGTGAAGGCCAGCTCCTGCACGAGGTTCGCACCGGCCTCCTGCATGTGGTACCCGCTGATGCTGATCGAGTTGAAGCGGGGCATCTCGGCACTGGTATATTCGATGATGTCCGCGACGATCCGCATCGAGGGTTCGGGCGGATAGACATAGGTGTTGCGGACCATGAACTCCTTGAGGATGTCGTTCTGGATCGTGCCGGACAGCACCTTGCGGTCATGCCCCTGCTCTTCGCCCGCGACGATGAAGCTCGCCAGCACCGGGATCACCGCGCCGTTCATCGTCATCGAGACCGAGACCTGGTCCAGCGGAATGCCGTCGAAGAGCAGTTTCATGTCCTCGACCGAATCGATGGCGACGCCAGCCTTGCCAACATCCCCCTCGACCCGCGGGTGATCGCTGTCATAGCCGCGATGGGTGGCAAGGTCGAAGGCGACGGAAACGCCCTGCTGGCCCGCGGCCAGGTTGCGCCGGTAGAAGGCGTTGGATTCCTCGGCGGTGGAAAAGCCCGCATATTGCCGGATCGTCCATGGGCGGCCCGCATACATCGTGGCCTTCACGCCCCGGGTGAACGGCTCCTGCCCCGGCAGCGTGCCAAGATGCTCCAGACCCTTCACATCCTCTGCCGTATAGACCGGCCGGACCGAGATCCCTTCGAGAGTCTTCCAGGTCAGGTCATCCACGCTGCGCCCGCGCAGCTCTTTCTCCGCGAGATTGCGCCATTCGTCATAGGTGGCTGTCATGGTCGATCCGTCCTCTTGTCAGCAGATCCGGCGGCCAGGTGAGCCTGGTCCCGTGCGGATCCGGTTCCTTCATGTAGCGTGCCCGCCCGAACGCGCCGAAGCGCAGATGGGACAGGTCGTCGGCATCAATTCCGGCTCGCAGGCAGGTTTGCCCGGCCTCGAAAGGCGATCATCGGGCGCGATCATGGGACGCGTTTCCCGGCAAAGTGATCACCTTCAAAATATTCCGTGACCGCGGTGCTTTGTCCGTTCGCAATGTCGCGCCAAGGACTTATATCTATTGGCATGAGAACAGGCTTCGCCCTTGCTATCGCAACACTTTTCGCAATCGCCCAGCCCGGTCTTGCCGCCGGCGCGGATGCCGGGCCGGATTCCGAGGATATCATCATCCCCGCCTCGGAGCATGAACTGGGTGAATACCGGTGGCTCAAGCGGCCCGTGGTGGTCTTTGCCAACGATCCTTCCGATCCGCGATACGTGCAGCAGATGGAACTGATCACCGAACGGCTCGACGCGCTCGCCGAACGCGATGTCGTCGTGATCACCGATACGGACCCGGAAGCACGTTCGCCGATCCGCGAGCATCTGCGGGCGCGGGACTTCATGATCGTGCTGATTTCCAAGGAAGGCGCGGTGGTTCTGCGCAAGCCGTTCCCGTGGGATGTGCGCGAGCTGTCACGCTCGATCGACAAGCTGCCGCTGCGCCAGCAGGAAATCCGCGACCGCCGCGATATATTGCGGCGCTGAGGACAATTGCAAAGCCGCGGGAACACACTTATATCTGTGTCAGAGCAAGGAGCACCGATCATGGAAAAAGATCCCAGCATTCCGTTCACTCCGATCCCGATAACCGGTCGGACCGGCCCGCGTCCGGGTTACTGAGCCGGATGTGATCCTCGGCGGCTTCGCGGCCGCCTTCCGAATAGAGCTTTATCAGCTTCAGCGCATACTGGCCCGACAGAAACGCCTGTTTGCGCATTTCCAGATAATCCGAATACATCGCAATACGGCGCGGCTGTCCGAAGTTTTCGGACAGGAACCTCTCTCCGCGCATGTCCTCGGCCAGCGCGGTGATGGCCTTCACCAGACTGTAATAGGACACGATCGCGTCGATCGTCTGGCGCGGCAGAACCTCGATCTCGTCCAGCACCGCATCATAGATATGATCGTGATGTTCGCGCGGCACCAGCGGCACGAATTGCGCATCACCCTCCATGCGCGCGACGGTCTGCGCGCCATAGGCCTCGCCCGCACCCGCATCGTATAACGTGTTGATCGCATTGCCGATCTCGGCATAGATCGCCTTGTGATAATCGCGCAGCCTTTCGGCCTTGCCGCGCCGCTTGCCCAGTTCCGCAAAGATCGCCGTGGTGAGCCAGCCCGTCGCGATGACGAGCCCCGCGATCAGCGCCTGCCACAGCCGCGGGTCGGCCCCCATCGCCCAGAACAACACGACGGTCGGAAGTCCCAGTACAACCAGCACCGGAAGCGCGATGGTGACGAAGAACTGCAGAAGAACCGATTGCGCCACAGAGGCTTCATCCCCCGTGAACAGCTCCCTGGCTCCGCTCAGAAAGCGACCCCGTGAGCGGTCATGTGGCGCATTCCCCGGCATGATGCGTTATTCGAACTCCATGATCACATCGTCCACGGCCAGACTGTCGCCAGCGGCGGCATTGACCTTGGACACGGTGGCCTTGCGCTCGGCGCGCAGGATGTTCTCCATCTTCATCGCCTCGACGGTGCAGAGCGCCTGCCCCTGCTGCACCTCTTCACCCGCTTCGACATTGACCTTCACGATCAGCCCGGGCATCGGGCAAAGCAGCAGTTTCGACGTGTCCGGCGGGACCTTTTCGGGCATGAGACGCGCCAGTTCGGCCTGACGCGGGCTGCGCACATGCACCTTGAGATCGGCGCCGCGCGAGCGGATTCGGAAGCCGCCCGAGATCTTGCCGACCTTGAGCACAAGTGGCGTCCCGTCCACATCCATCACCGCGAGCTGATCGCCCGGCGTCCAGTTGCCCGACACGCGCAGCGTCGCGCCGTCGCCAAAGGTGACGCTCGCGCCCTTCGGATCGGCGGCGATGCCCACATCGTAGCTTTCGCCCTGCAGGGTGACGTTCCAGTCATCCCCGACCTTGCGTTCGTGGTTGTCGAGCGTGCCGGAAACCCGCGCCCTGCGGATCTCGGCCACGCGGTTCATCGCGACGCAGGCGGCAGCGATCCGGCGCAGGTTCGCATCGGACAGATCGACACCCTGAAAGCCTTCGGGATATTCCTCGGCGATGAAGGCGGTGGTGATGTTGCCGCTCACGAATTTCGGGTGATCCATCACGGCCGACAAGAACGGGAGGTTGTGCCCGATCCCCTCGACCTCGAAAGCGTCCAGAGCATTGCGCATCGCCTCGATCGCCTGTGCACGGTCCGGAGCCCAGGTGCAGAGCTTGGCAATCATCGGGTCGTAATACATGCTGATCTCGCCGCCTTCATAGACGCCGGTATCGTTGCGCACCCTGGCGCCTTCGACGGCGAGCTCCGCGGGAGGGCGATACCGGGTCAGACGACCGATCGAGGGCAGGAAACCACGATAGGGGTCCTCGGCATAAAGCCGGCTCTCCATTGCCCAGCCGTTCAGTTTCACATCTTCCTGCGTGATCGACAGCGGCTCGCCATTGGCGACGCGGATCATCTGCTCGACAAGGTCGATGCCGGTGATGAGCTCGGTCACGGGGTGTTCCACCTGAAGACGGGTGTTCATCTCGAGGAAATAGAAGTTGCGATCCCCGTCGACGATGAATTCCACCGTCCCGGCAGAGGTATAGCCCACCGCCTGTGCCAGCGCGCAGGCCTGCTCGCCCATCGCCTTGCGGGTTTCGGGGTCGAGAAAGGGCGACGGAGCCTCTTCGATGACCTTCTGATTGCGGCGCTGGATCGAACATTCCCGCTCGCCGAGGTAGATGCAGTTGCCATGCCCATCGGCGAGGACCTGGATCTCGATATGGCGGGGTTGTGTGACGAATTTCTCGATGAAGATACGGTCATCGCCGAAACTGCTCGCCGCCTCGTTCTTGGAGGACTGGAAGCCTTCGCGCACCTCGTCTTCTTTCCAGGCGATGCGCATGCCCTTGCCACCGCCCCCGGCGCTGGCCTTGATCATCACCGGATAACCGATCTCGCCCGAGATCTTCACCGCCTCGTCGCCATCGGCGATCAAGCCCATATAGCCCGGTACCGTGCTGACGCCCGCCTCTTGCGCGATCTTCTTGCTGGTGATCTTGTCGCCCATCTTCTCGATCGCGCCCACCGGCGGGCCGACGAAGGCCACGCCCGCTGCCGCCAGCGCCTCGGCGAATTTGGAATTCTCGGACAGGAAGCCGTAGCCGGGATGCACCGCCTCGGCGCCGCTCGACTTCACCGCCTCCATCACCCGGTCGATGACGATGTAGGACTGGTTCGCGGGGGACGGCCCGATATGAACAGCCTCGTCCGCCATTTCGACATGCAGGGCATTCCGGTCGGCATCGGAATAGATCGCAACCGTCTTGATGCCCATCAGGCGGGCCGTCTTGATGACCCGGCAGGCAATCTCGCCCCGGTTGGCGATCAGGATTTTGTTGAACATGTCTGTCCCTTTCAATGCATGACTTGGCCGCGGACCGGGTCCGAAGCATCGCAAACAAAAAAGCCACCGGAGCACGTGGCTCCGATGGCTTTCCTTGGTCTGATCGGGCCGCGAGCGGCCCGGAATGTCAGATCAGCGGCAAAGGCCCGGGGTGAGGTCGTCACATGTGACGCCTGCGGCGATACCAACAGCGGCACCGACCGTGCCGTCACCGCCCAGAGCGCGGTCAGCGGCATAGCCGCCGACGCCGCCAAGCGCGCCGCGTCCGATGTCGCTGCTTTCGCAAGCTGCGAGGACGCCGAGGGCGAGAATGGCCGAGATTTTTCCAAAGTTCCGCATCGAATGGACTCCTTATTTGTTATGCCTGTCGATGACGACATAACTCCCTTTTCTGTCAAGTTGTTCCAGCGGTTTCTTAAATCGCACGCGCCGTCGGCAATCCTTTGCCGTCCGAGCCTTATTTCGGAACCAATCGGTCTCGTCCGGAAGAAAAAATCGGGCGGCTGACATGGGGTATTGCCAGACCGCCCGCGAGGGGAAGGGTAACGGCGATCTCGCAGCTGGCTTTTGTCAGGACTGCAGGGATCGTGTAAAGTGATGCTGGCAAAGTTGCATGCGCCTGCCAAGCTCTCCTTGCGGTAGTACGGCGCATCGGCTCGTTCCCGCGCATCATGTGAACAAAGCGGCTGAATCATGCCCAAAGTCCCTTCTCGAACGCGTCAGGAAAGGACTGGCGCGCAATGCGTTCGTCGATTCGCAGCAAGGCCTCGTAGCTGACCGGATCAAAGGGATCTTCGGCGGGCAGCACTTCGCGGCCGAACAGCCAGCTCAGCCGCCCTGCATCGAGGTTGCCGCGCTCGAACGGTTCGTCGCCAAAATGCGCCCAGAGCGCGGCCATGAACCAGAGGTCGGCGCGCTTGTCGGGAGGGCGGCGATCGGCATATCGGTCGCGCCGCGTGAGCGGTGTGGCACCCTTGGGATTGGCGCGTCTCACGGTGAACTGGAAATCGGTGCCGGGCAAACGCCCGGGAAAGCCACGGTGCTTCAGCAAAGCGGGCCCTCCTCTGAATGAAGGGCCGTGTATTGGCCGGAAACTGTGGGGAAAAGCGGGACGGACCCTGGGGTCCGTCCCGAGGTCGTCTTACTTGTACTTGCCGGTGTAAACGGGCTCGACGGTGATCGGCTCCGGATCAACGACGACGTACTCTTCTTCCTGCTGCTGCTGGCCGCATGCGGCGAGCGAGGCAACAAAACCGAACATTGCAAGCAGCTTGATGCTTTTCGACATTTCTTACTCCTGTCAGATTCTACGGAACCGACGCGACCTATAGGCCCTGCCTGTCCTCGTGTCGAGGTAACGGTCGCTTGGGTGCAACCGTTCCAAAGAATATCGGAAAATATTTCGAAAAGATACGTGGCCACACATACGTCCGCCACCTGTGACTCGAAAGCCTCATAAGTTGGCTTTAGGGGCACGGCGCTCTCTACATATTGGGCAGCCATCAGAACGGCTCCCAGATGCAGAGATCATCCGACAGGCTGTAGGATTCAAAAAACTGCGTGATTTCAGGGCTTGCAACGCCGAATTCCGTCTCTTCCTGCGCCAGACTGATGACGATCCGGCTCGGTTGTGAATCAAGATCTGCGATCCGGGGAACCGCGAAATCCTGGCACAGCGCCTCCATGTCGGACGCAACTTGCGGGTAGTCGGGGTGGCTGGCGACCCATGGCGCTACAAATCGGAAGCGGGCTACCGCGACGTCACCCGAGGTTTCGTCGATAACCTCCTGAAGCTGCGCGGTTTCACCAGACGGCAGACGAATCGCATCTCCTTCCGTTGCCGCCCGGAGTCCGCTCACCGAAAAGACGAAAACGCTGCAGATGCAGGCAAGCTTTCGCAAGTGCGCTCCTGTCGCCGTGGCAGTCTGGCCATGTGTTGCTTCCGCGAAAACAGGTCGAGAATGGACAAGCGACATCACTCCCGCCCTCCGTCGATCCGCGCCCAGCGGCACCACCGCGCACGCCGCGCCGGATCGTTCAGAAGGGCTTCGAGCCGTGCGGGCGCATCGGCGGGCGCGCGTCCCGCCATCAGGCGCCCACCTGCCCGCACCTGCATCACGCCGCCTTGCGCCGAGATTTCGACCACCGGTGAAAATCCGCGCAGGTCCCGCAAGTCGCGCCACATATCCTGCCGGATTTGCCGCGCCAGACGCCCGGCGTGCAAGTGTGGCAGAGTAGTATGCGCGCTCAGGTCGAATCGCGCAGGCCAGTGACGCGACAGGGTGTAGACGTCGGCGGTCCGCGTCACGTACCAGCCATCGCGAAGACGCCCGCACGGGCGCACAATCTGCGCAGACGGATCCTGATGTTCGATCACCTGTGTCACTTCAGCCTCTTGGCCTTGGCCCGAGCCGTCGAAAGGGCGGAGCGCCCCAAGCCGGGCACAGCGCCCGGCATCGGCGGTTCAGAGCGGAATATTGTCGTGCTTCTTCCACGGGTTGGTCAGCTTCTTGCCGCGCAAGGAGGCAAAGGCGCGGCTGACCCGCTTGCGCGTGCTGCGCGGCTGGATCACCTCGTCGATGAAGCCCCGCTCGGCCGCGACAAAGGGATTGGCGAAACGGTCCTCGTAGCTTTTTGCATGGGCGGCGATCTTTTCGGCGTCCTTGAGGTCGGCGCGATGGATGATCTCGGTCGCGCCCTTCGCACCCATCACGGCAATCTCGGCCGTGGGCCAGGCATAGTTGAAATCGCCGCGCAGATGCTTGGACGACATCACGTCATAAGCCCCACCGTAAGCCTTGCGGGTGATGACCGTAACCTTGGGCACCGTCGCCTCGCCATAGGCAAAGAGCAGCTTCGCCCCATGCTTTATCACACCGCCATATTCCTGGGACGTTCCCGGCAGGAAGCCCGGCACATCGACCAGCGTGAGGATCGGGATCTCGAACGCGTCGCAGAACCGCACGAAACGGGCCGCCTTGCGCGATGAATCGATGTCGAGACACCCTGCCAGCACCATCGGCTGGTTCGCCACGACGCCCACGGTCTGTCCTTCGAGCCGCATGAAGCCGGTGATGATGTTCTTCGCGAAATTCTCCTGAATCTCGTAGAAATCGGCCTCGTCCGCGATCTTGAGGATGAGTTCCTTCATATCGTAGGGCGTGTTCGCATTCTCGGGGATCAGCGTGTCGAGCGATGTCTCGACCCGGCCCGGCTCGTCGAAGAACGGTCGCACGGGAGGCTTCTCGCGGTTGGAGAGGGGCAGGAAATCGACCAGACGCCGCACCTCTGCCAGCGCCTCGACATCATTCTCGAAGGCCCCATCAGCGACCGAGCTCTTGCGCGTATGAGTCGACGCGCCGCCCAGTTCCTCTGCCGTCACCACCTCGTTCGTCACGGTCTTGACCACATCAGGTCCGGTCACGAACATGTAGGAGGAATCCTGCACCATGAAGATGAAGTCGGTCATCGCAGGCGAATAGACCGCACCGCCGGCGCAGGGCCCCATGATCAGCGAGATCTGCGGCACCACGCCCGAGGCCATCACGTTGCGCTGGAACACCTCGGCATAGCCTGCGAGCGAGGCGACACCTTCCTGGATCCGCGCGCCACCAGAATCGTTGATCCCGATCACGGGCGCACCGTTCTGCATCGCCATGTCCATGATCTTGCAGATCTTCTGCGCATGGGTTTCCGACAGCGATCCGCCAAGCACCGTGAAATCCTGACTGAAGACATAGACCATGCGACCGTTGATCGTGCCCCAGCCGGTCACCACGCCGTCGCCATAGACCTTGTTCTGCTCCATCCCGAAATCGGTGCAACGATGGGTCACGAACATGTCGAATTCTTCGAAGCTCTCCTCGTCCAGCAGCAGTTCGACACGTTCGCGGGCGGTGAGCTTGCCCTTGGCATGCTGCGCCTCGATACGCTTCTCGCCGCCGCCCAGCCGGGCCTCGGCCCTGCGGCCCTCGAGTTCCTGAAGAATGTCTTTCATGGCGATCCCCTCGTTTGGGCGGAAAATACATGGCCTGAGCCGTCTCTCAAGCTTCTTTTGGCAAATTTGCAAAGTCAGGAGCTTTTCATTACTGCAAAACGCAAATTTGCATATTGCGCCCATACCGCGACGTGCCGTTGGACATGGCCCAAGCATCGGTCTAAGTCGCTGAAGATGCAAGATGCTCCTGTGGTCCGCTTCCTGGATCGTTCAACCCCGCCGCATATCGTGACCCTGATCCTGCTTGCAGGTCTTTCGGCGTTGGCGATGAACATCTTCCTGCCGAGCCTCCCGCACATGACCGAGTATTTCGACACGGAATACCGGCTTTTGCAGCTTTCGGTCGCGATCTATCTCGCAGTGAACGCGGTTCTGCAGGTCTTCATCGGTCCGATCTCGGACAAGCTGGGTCGCCGTCCGGTCATCCTCGGCGGCATCGCGATCTTCTGTCTTGCCACGGTCGGCTGCATCCTGGCCAAGGACGCCTATGTCTTTCTCGCCTTCCGGATGCTGCAGGCGGTGATCGTCACGGCGATGGTACTAAGCCGCGCGGTGGTGCGCGACATGGTTCCGCAAGAGCAGGCCGCATCCATGATCGGCTATGTCACGATGGGCGTCGCGGTGGTGCCGATGATCGGCCCGGCGATCGGCGGCATCCTGGACGAGATCTTCGGCTGGCATTCCAATTTTTGGCTGCTGCTCGCGATGGGCGTCGGGCTGTTCTGGCTCACATGGCGCGATCTCGGCGAGACGGCGGTCAAAAGCACCCTCACTCTGGGCCAGCAGTTCCGCGAATATCCCGAGCTTCTGCGTGCACCGCGCTTCTGGGGCTATGCTCTGGCATCGGGCTTTGCCTCGGGCGCGTTCTTTGCCTATCTCGGCGGCGCGCCCTTCGTCGGATCGGTGGTGTTCTCGCTCACACCCTCCCAGCTTGGCCTCTATTTCGGCGCCCCGGCGATCGGCTATTTCGCGGGCAACTTCCTGTCCGGGCGCTATTCGGCGCAGGTCGGCGTCAACAACATGGTCTACTGGGGCACCCTGTTCAACGCGGCGGGCATCGGTGCGAACCTTCTGGTTCTTGCGCTGGGATATGGCACCGTGACCAGCTTCTTCGGCCTGATGATCCTCGTCGGTCTCGGCAACGGGATGTCTATTCCCAATGCCACGGCGGGCATGCTGTCGGTGCGCCCGCGCCTTGCCGGTACGGCGAGCGGCCTTGGCGGTGCGATCATGATCGGCGGCGGCGCGGCGCTTTCGGGGCTTGCAGGTGCCCTGCTCAAACCCGGAACCGGCGCATGGCCGCTTCTGTGGATCATGTTCGTGACCAGCCTGCTCGCGATCATCTGCATTCGCTTCGTCATCTGGCGTGAAACGCAGCTGACGCGGGTGGACGCGACCTAGTATCTTTGCAAATCTGTCACCACGGGTTTGCAAAGGGTGCGGAACATGTCCACGAGAAAGCTCTATGCCGGTGCCAAGCTGCGCGAGATCCGCGCGCGGCTCAGCCTCACGCAGAAGGATTTCGCCGCCAAGCTCGGCGTGTCGCTGCCCTATCTCAACCAGATGGAGAACAACAACCGCCCGGTGAGTACCACCGTCGTACTCGCGCTGGCGCAGGAATTCGGGCTCGACGTGACCGAACTCGGTCAGGGCGATTCCGAACGGCTGGTCACCGACATGCGCGAGGCACTGGCCGATCCGGTCTTTGGGGACACCAACCCGCCGCTGGCCGATCTGCGCCTCACCGCCTCCAACGCCCCTGCCCTTGCCCGCGCCTTTCTCGAACTGCATAAATCCTACAGGCAGACGCATGAGCGCCTTGCCAGCCTCGACGAGGCATTGGGGCGCGAGGGATCGCAGCTCCAGCCCAGCCCCTGGGAAGAGGTGCGCGACTTCTTCCACTACTGCGACAACTATATTGATGCCGTGGACCGCACCGCCGAACGTTTTGCAGAGCTGTTGCAGGGGGAGGGTGACATCCGCAGCGCCACCATTGCCCGGCTGGCGCATAAGGGGGTCAAGGTCCGGTTCGAGCACAGCACGCCGCTGCGTCAGTTCGATCCCGACACACAGGTGCTGACCCTCTCGGCCCTCGCCCCGCCCGAGACGCAGACCTTCCATCTGCTGCTGCAGGTGGCCCTGCTCCGTCAGGACCCGCTGCTCGAGGCGACGCTGGATCTCGCCCGGTTCCAGTCCGAAGCGGCGCGCGGCATCGCCAAGATCGGGCTTGCGAACTATTTCGCCGGGGCCGCGATGATGCCCTACGGCGCCTTCCTGACGGCCGCGCAGGACACGCGGCACGATCTGGAACGCCTCGCGACGCTCTTCGGCGCCTCGATCGAGCAGGTGGCGCATCGGCTGTCGACCCTGCAACGGCCGGGGGCCAAGGGCATCCCGTTCTTTTTCGTGCGGGTCGATCAGGCCGGGACGATCACCAAACGGCATTCCTCTACCCGCCTGCAATTTGCCCGTTTCGGGGGCGCATGCCCGTTATGGAACGTGCACCGCGCCTTCGAGACGCCGGGCCGTTTCCTGCGGCAGCTCGCGGAAACGCCGGACGGCGTGCGCTATCTCAGCCTTGCACGGGACGTGACCAAACCGGGCGGACATTTCGGCGCCCCGGTGCGGCGCTACGCGATTTCGCTCGGCTGCGAGGTCCAGCATGCCCGTGCAATGGTCTATGCCGACGGGCTCGATCTCGACCGCGACGCGGCTTTCGAACCGATCGGGATATCCTGCCGGATCTGCGAGCGGATCAACTGCCATCAGCGCTCCGTCCCCCCGCTCGAGCGCAAGCTGCACGTGCCGCCGCATCGCCGCGGGGTGCTGCCTTACGAGCTTGAATGAGGCGGAAGCTGTCGGAAAATCGTTGAGGCTATGTGGGCCAGCGCGCGGCCAGATCGGCCATCAGGGCCTCGTCAGTGTCGTCCAGAGGACCGCTCGCCCCGGGACGGAAGCGGTCGCGGAATGCCTTGAGCAGGTCATCCTCCGAGCCCTCTGTCACCGCATAACCGAAAGTGCGCGCATCGGCGTGGAAATCGCCACCCCTGCGCGGCTCGGGCCAGACCGACAATCCCTGCCGCGCGAGCCGCCGCCAGTCAAATTTCGGGCCGGGATCGATCTTGCGCCCCAGCGCCATGTCCGAATGACCGATCACCCCCTCGGGGCGCATGTTCCAGCGTTGCAACAAACCTGAGATCAGATGCTCGAGCACCGCCATCTGAGGCTCCGGGAACGGCTGAGTGCCGTTATTGGCAAGCTCGATCCCGATGGAATGGGAATTGACGTCCGTGATCCTGCCCCACTGCCCCGCCCCGGCATGCCAGGCGCGATCACCCTCCTCTACCAGCTGCCAAAGGCAACCGTCGGGAGAGATCACGTAATGTGCGGAAACTTCCGCTTCTGGATCACACAACCGCTCGCGGGCGGCGGTCGCCGAGGTCATTGCGGTATAATGGATCACGACCAGAGACGGAACCGCACCATCCCGGCGCGGTCCGCAATTTGCGGAGGGGTACCAGAGCGCCGTCAGTTGCGGCGCATCGCACGGTAAGGTGCCGGATCCCAGCCGCAGGCATATCCGTCGCCATCCGGATCGAGGCCGCGCCGGTCGCGATCAGGGCCACCGGCGGCGAGGAATGCCTCCTGTGCGAGATCGGGCGAGGAGTAATCCGCGCAGGCCCGCTGTGCCTTGGCTTCGGAAGCAAAGGCCGAGCGGCTGTAAACAGCGGTTCCGCGGGGGTTGGATGTCTTCAGAGCATAATCGACGATGTTCGGACCCTCCGCCCCGCTGCGGCTCGGGAGAGCGGTCGGCTGAATGACCTGGTATTGCGCCCGATTGCGCGCGATCATCGCGGCATCAGCGGCGATGTCGCGCTCACCGGAAACGGCGTCGAAATTGTTCTCCTGAGAGATCCCGGCGGAGTTTGTCACCGGCTGCGGCGACGGATTGCCCGGCGAGGCATTGAGCGGCGGCACGCCGGAATTCTGTGCGAGCGCACGCTCCGCGGCGGCGATCGCCGGGTCGCTGTTCTCGTTCAGGTTGGAAGACACCACTCCGGCGGGCGGCGGCACGGCGGTCCCGTTCGGTGCATTGCCCAGAAGCTCGGCCTCGCGGCGGGTCTGGTAGTCGCGGTAATCGCCAAAACCGACGCCACCGCCGCTGTCGGGCACCGTCGATGCGGCACATCCAGCGAGCGTCAGGGCCGCCACACCATAGAAGAAAATCCGTGTCATGCGTAGTGTCATCCTTTGCGTCTTGCGGCCGCAACTACCACCACTTGCCGGGCTTTGCGGCAAAGCCTGCCGCCTGCTCGAGAGCGTAGGCGGTGTTCAGCAGATCGCCTTCTTCCCAAGGCCGCCCGATCAGTTGCAACCCCAGCGGCAGCCCCTGCTTGTCCAGACCCGCCGGTACGGAAACGCCCGGAAGGCCCGCAAGGTTCACCGTAACCGTAAAAACATCGTTCAGATACATCTGGATGGGATCGGCATGGCTCATCTCGCCCAGCCCGAAGGCCGCGGACGGGGTCGCGGGCGTCAGGATCGCGTCGATGCCATCGGCAAAGACCGTCTCGAAATCCCGCTTGATCAAGGTACGGACCTTGCGCGCGCGGTTGTAGTAGGCGTCGTAGAAACCCGCGGACAGGACGTAGGTGCCGACCATCACGCGGCGCTGCACCTCGGGGCCGAAGCCCTCGGCGCGGGTCTTCTCGTACATCTCGGTGATGCCGTCACCCTGGGAAAGCTGCGCACGGTGGCCATAGCGCACACCGTCGTAGCGTGCGAGGTTCGAAGAGGCCTCGGCCGGTGCGATGACGTAATAGGCGGGCAGCGCGTATTTCGTGTGCGGCAGCGAGATGTCGACGATTTCGGCGCCTGCATCCTTGAGCATCTTCGTGCCATCGGCCCAGAGCGTCTCGATCTCTTCGGGCATGCCGTCCATGCGGTATTCGCGCGGGATGCCGATCTTCTTGCCGCGGATGTCGCCGGTCAGCATGGATTCGAAATCCGGCACGGCAAGGTCGGCGCTGGTCGAATCCTTGGGGTCGAAGCCGCACATCGCCTCGAGCATGATCGCTGCGTCGCGCACATCCTTGGTCATCGGCCCGGCCTGATCGAGGCTCGAGGCGAAAGCCACGATGCCCCAGCGCGAACAGCGCCCGTAGGTCGGCTTTATGCCGGTGATGCCGACAAAGGCCGCGGGCTGGCGGATCGACCCGCCGGTATCGGTGCCCGTCGCACCAAGGCAGAGATCCGCCGCGACGGCGCTCGCCGACCCGCCCGAGGAACCGCCCGGTGTCAGTGCCGTGTCGTCATCGCCGCGCCGCCAGGGATTGACCGCATTGCCATAGGTCGAGGTCTCGTTGGACGAGCCCATGGCGAATTCGTCCATGTTGAGCTTACCCAGCATCACAGCGCCCGCATCGAAGAGCTGGCTCGTGACGGTGCTTTCATATTCCGGCTTGAAGCCTTGCAGGATCCGGCTCGCGGCCTGGCTCGGCACGCCCTTGGTGCAGAAAAGATCCTTGATCCCCAGCGGGATGCCGCAAAGATCGGGGCTGTCCCCGGCGGCGATGCGCTTGTCCGCGGCACCTGCCTGCTGCAATGCCAGATCCGGCGTCTTGTGCACGAAGGCGTTGAGCGCGCCCGCGCCCTCGATCGCAGAGAGGCAGGCTTCGGTGATCTCCACGGAGGTCACGTCGCCCTTGCGCAGGGCATCGCGCGCTTCGGCGATCTTCAGTCCAGTCAGGTCAGCCATCATTCCACCACCTTCGGCACGGCAAAGAAGCCTTCTCGGGCATCCGGAGCGTTGGCGAGGATCTTGTCCTGCATGCCGCCATCCGTCACGCCGTCCTTGCGGCGCGGCAGACGCATGGGTGTGACCGAAACCATGGGCTCCACACCCTCGACATCGACCTCGCCGAGCTGCTCGATGAAGCCGAGGATTGTGTTGAATTCTTCGGCGAGCGCCGGGAGGGCGTCGTCGGCCACCTTGATGCGGGCCAGCTTTGCCACGCGGGCGGCGGTCTGTGCGTCGATGGACATGGGGGCCTCTTCGAGTCTGTGTTCTGTATCGGGCTCTTGGGGGTGCGTTTACCCCTGCCGCGCGCTGCCCGCAAGCATCTGCCAGCGCCACGGCGTGCACTGATCAAAATTTGATCTGCCAAACGCTTGGGCACCGGATACTGGATCGCCGCCCTGCATGGGGCCAGAGGCTTGTCGGCGGGACGGGCGGGCGTGTATTCCTTCGGGAGGCGCAGCGGCGCCGGAACCCTTCGAAAGGAAAAGCCCGTGCAGGATGACAGACAGAGCTTTCCCGGGGTGATCGACACCGCTCAGGCGATCGCGCGGGGCAATCTGACCGCAGAACAGGCCGTGCGTGCCTGCCTCGATCGCATTGCCTCTCTGGAAACGGATGTCGAGGCTTGGGTGGAGGTCGATGAGACGGGCGCCATCGCGGCTGCCCGCGCGCTCGACACGGCACCGCGACGCGGACCTCTTCACGGTGTGCCGCTGGCGGTCAAGGACATCTTCGCGGTGCGCGGGCTGGCCTGGCGCTGTGGCTCACCGATCTGGAAGGACCGAGTGGCAGACTTCGATGCGGGGTCTGTCGCGCTTGCCCGCCGTGCCGGAGCGGTCGTGCTGGGCAAGTCGGAAACGACAGAATTCGCAGGCTACCACCCGACCCGCACCCGCAACCCTTTCGATCCTGACCGAACCCCCGGAGGCTCTTCTTCCGGGTCGGCGGCAGCCGTGGCCTGCGGCATGGTCCCGCTGGCCTTCGGCACGCAGACTTCTGGCTCGATCATCCGCCCGGCCTCTTTCTGCGGCGTGGTCGGCTACAAGCCGTCCTTCGACCTGATCGAAACCGGGGGCGTCGCCCCGCTGGCCCGCAGTCTGGACACCGTGGGGGTCTTCACCCGCTCCGTGGCCGACGCCGCCCATGCCGTCGGCGCGCTGAGCGGTCTCGACCTCCTGCCCGGGCCGCAATTCCGACCCTCCGGCCTTTCGCTCTATCGCTCTTGTGCATGGGATGAGGCGCTGCCGGAGTTCGTGCCGGTCTGGGAGGCCTTCGAACAGGCTCTCGGCGGTACGCTCGCAGTGGACAGCTTTCATCCGGGACCGGATCTGGAGGAGCGTCTGGCGCAGGCTCCGGAGCTGCATGCCCGGATCATGGCGCTCGAAGCGTCGCAGGCGCTGGCCCATGAATACGCCATCGCTGCTGATCTTCTGTCCGATGGCATGCGGATGCAGATCGAACAGGGACAGGCGATTTCGCCAAAGGCCCGCGTTCAGGATCGCAGCGCCCTACTGGAGATGCGACATCTTTTCACCGAACACATTCCCAAAAATGCCGTCTGGCTGACCCCGGCCGCGAGCGGGCCCGCGCCTCTGATTGCCAACGGCACCGGCAATCCCGCCTTCAACCGGATCTGGACCCTGCTCGGCCTGCCCTGCTGCACGGTGCCCCTGCTGCAGGGTCCCGAGGGGCATCCGATCGGTGTTCAGGTCGTGGGCATGGTGGGCAATGACCGTGGCGTTCTGAACGTCGCGGATTGGCTGATGCGGACCTTCGGAAGCTGAAAGCGGAAAGCCCCGACAGCCTGTGACGGGCTGTCGGGGCTTTTGTCAGGACACGAGGCGCATCCTGCACCCATGCGCGGGCGACCCCACTATGGGATCGCCGCAAAGCCTCAGAAGTTCAGAGAGATGTCCCTGTGGACCGAGCTGCAGGACGCGACGAACAAAGCCTGTGTGCGCGGCAGCCGTGGCTGCTGGCGCAGACCGATCGTGCCCTGTATCGCCAGATCATAGGCCTGCAGTTCCGGCAGAAGTTCGCGCTCGGCGCGGCTGCGCCACTCCATCTCGCTGGCGAGCAGCGTCTGCGCCTCGTCGACAAGCTCGGCGGCACGCTCGGGGTCGGGCGAACGGCTGTCGATCTCGCGGCGCGCATCCGACAGCAGGCTGCGCAGATCCCCTGTCCCGGCCACCTCGCCCACAAGGCGCTCGGCTTCCTTGAACCGCTCATCCGCGGTTTCCCGGTCCATCGACGGAAGGTCGGCGGCCAGCGCATCGATCGGCGCCTGCAGCCCGGCGAGACCACCCGCGGCGGCGATGATCTGCTTGAGCTCGACCACCGGTTGGTAAGCCTGATCCACCGTGCGGCGGTAGATGTTGCGCGTGCTGCGATCCGACGCGGTGATCTTGCCGAACTCGGCCTGCGCATCGGCCCAGCTTTCAGGGATCTGCGCGAGCAGCGCCTCTTTTTCCGCCTCGAGCCCGGCGACACGCGCCTGCAGCGCCTCGGTATCGCCGAAACCGCGGCTGATGCGCAGTTTCAGATCCTCGAGTATGGCGTCGATGCGTCGGGCGTCACGTTCCAGATCGCGCACGAAGGTGTGCTCGGGGCGGTAGTCGACGGCGGCTTCGCGCATCTGCACCTTGAGGTCCTCGATCTGCTGCATCAGCGGGATCGCCTCGCGCGCATTCTCGATGCCATCGGCAAAATCGTCGGCCAGATCCTCGGGGATGTAGGAGAGATCCAGCGCAGCGGCCTTGTCGATGGCAGCCCGGATCGTGTCGCCGTTCTGATCGAACTCTTCAGCCACGTAATTCTCGACGCAGAACTGCAGCGCGGGGTTGATCGGCGGCGGCGCCGTTTCCGATGTGAGCGACGAGCGTGTCGGCAGGTAGTTCACCAGCGGCGGATAGGCCGCCACGATCACGAGTGCGGCGATCTGGAGGGCGATGAAGGCGACGACGCCCTTGTAGATCTGGATCGTGCGCACGGCCGCCGGCGCAACGCCGCGCAGGTAGAACAGCGCGAAACCGAAGGGTGGCGTCAGGAACGAGGTCTGGATGTTCAGACCGATCATCACGCCCAGCCAGACGGCGCTGACATTCGCCTCCGGATCGGCGAGCAGGATGGGCGCCACGATCGGCACCACCACCACGGCAATCTCGATGAAGTCGAGAAAGAAGCCGAGCACGAAGATCACACCCATGACGATGACGAACTTGGTCCAGAAGCCGCCCGGCAGACCTTCGAGAAAATGCTTGACCAGCTCCTCGCCGCCAAAGGCCCGGAAGGCCGCCGTCAGCATCGCCGCGCCGAGCAGGATGATGAAGACCAGCGAGGTGGTCTTTGCCGTCTCGACCATCACGCCTTTGAGCGCCCCGTCGGTCCGGTAGGCGCGCACCCCGCTCCAGGCGATGGAGACCACGATCAGCAGGACACCGAAAGAGGCAAGCTGGATTCCGAGGACATCGCGGTCGGACTGGATGCTCTGGATGTTGGTATTGAAATTGGCCAGCACGAAGGTCAGCAGCACCAGACCCGCAAGCGCCATGGCCGCCGGAATGTATCGCAGTCGCCCGCCCGGATGCAGCCTATAGCCGGCCATGACCATCGCGCCCACGGCGCCGATAGCGCCGGCCTGGTTGACCGTGGCAATGCCGCCGATGATCGACCCGAGCACGAGGATGATCAGCGCGAGCGGCGGGACCATCGCAAGAAACACCTGTCCGGCGAAGCGGAAGTCGTATTTGCCCTCATAGGGCACGGCAGGCGCGTATTTCGGGCGCAGGATCGCGACACCGAGAATGAACAGGATATAAAGCCCGACGAGCAGCAGGCCCGGAACCAGCGCGCCGAGGAACATGTTCCCGGCGCTGGTCGACACCACCGCGAATTCCGAGGGCATGACGATCTCGCCCGTCACCGCCTTGTAGAGCGTCTGGCGGGTCTGCCCGGCCTGATCGGTTGCCGAAGCGAGCTGGTCTGCAAGGATGATGAGCACGATGGAGGGCGGGATGATCTGCCCCAGAGTGCCGGAGGCGGCGATGATCCCTGAGGAAAGCGGATTGGCATAACCGTTGCGCATCATTGCGGGCAGCGAGATCAGGCCCATGGCGACGACGGTCGCGCCGACGATGCCTGTGGTGGCGGCGAGCAGTGCACCCACGACGACCACGGAAATGCCGAGGCCGCCCGGGATCGGGCCGAAGAGCTGCGCCATGGTGACCAGCAGATCCTCGGCGATCTTCGAGCGCTGCAGCATGATCCCCATGAAGATGAAAAGCGGAATGGCGATCAGCGTGTCGCGTTCAGGCTCCCAGTAGACACCTCGCAGGTTGGTGACGCCGGCGCTCAGCCATTGCGACGGGCCGCCGGATTCAAAGAACGCATCCGTGCTGCCCGTGAAGATGTAGCCGGATCCGGCTGCCAGCAGCACCGTGATGATCGCAGAGCCCGGCAGGGCGAAGGCCACGGGATATCCCGAGCCGAGAGCGGTCGCCATGATGACGATCAGCAGGAGGAGAAAGAATAGTTCCATAAATGTCGTCCTGCCTGCTTACATCATTTCGGCGTGCGTTTCGCGCGCGCCCGGTTCTCCGCGCCGATCGGCGACGGCCTCGAACAACTGCGCGACGAACTGAAACATCATCGTCACCGCAAAGACGGCCAGGAACCCGGCCATGAAATATTTGACGTACATCCCGAAACCGGACTGCGTGACCTCGAAGACCAGGATCGGCCCGACGATTATGCTCGACGAGGAACCGAAGCCGATGATCAGGATCGTCCAGCACAGCATCATGCCCAGCAGCACTGAGCCGAAGGCATTGGTGCGCCCCTGCTTCTTGCGCGACATGCCGGCATAAAGCAGATCGACGCGCACATGCCCGTCCTCGAGCAGGGTGTAGGCGGAGGCGAAGAGGAAGAGCGCGCCGTACCAGAAGCGCACGAGATCGGCCATGAAGGCCTGTTCGTAGGAAAACACGAACCGGCTGAGAACGATCAGCAGTTCGGCCAGCACGACCAGCAGGGCGAGCCAGGTGAAAGCCACGCCGCGCGTGATGGCGGCGATGAAGATGCCCATAATGATGAGAGGGAGGTGGAAATAGACCCCGCGATACTGCGAGAGGCCCAAATTCGAGGCGATGTCCGAACCGACCAACTGGTCGAGCGTGCCGTCGACGCGCAGGAAGGACACCAGCGCATCGCCGATGCCCACGAGCACAACCACCCAGAAGGCGGCCCGTATCAGGAAGGTGTTGAACGTGGTGATCCGCGCCGCATCGTCCCGCAATGCGACGTCAGGACTGCGCAGGACCAGCAGGACCGCGAGGAGCAGTGCGCCGACATAGAGCGCGACCTGAAGCGCGGCCAGTGCGCTTCCCGTCGTCATCAGCGTCGCCGCTCCCGGCAGCCCGAACCAGAAAGTGAGAACCGAATTGACGAGAAAGGCCACCATGGCGGCCAGTACCATCCAGCCAAAGGCGCGTATCATTATTGCACGGCCTGCGGTCGTTTCGCTCATGCGGTTATCTCCCTGCTCCCGCTATCTTTTTATGTCACCGGGGCGACGTAGCGACCGCCCCGGTGTCGCGCGTCCCGATCAGGACCGCGCAGGCATCACGCCTCAGATATCGAGAAAACGGTTCCGCTTGGCCACGTAGGGCGCGTCGGAGTAGTTGGTCCAGACACCGACGTTGTTGCGCGCTTCGAGGTAGCTGTCGATGATCTCGGCCGCCAGCGGACTGTGATCGCGGGTTTCCATGATCACTTCCTCGGCGGCGATGCCAAAGGCCTCGTAGACGTCATCGTTGAACTCGCGCAGCTCGACACCGTATTCATTGATCAGGCGGTTGAGATAGATGCCGTTCTGATAATTGGTCTCTGCCGGCTGCATCGCGTTCTCTTCGGCACAGGCAACCTTGATCAGCTTCTTGTCCTGTTCGGGCACGGTTGCCCACCAGGACGCGTTGATACCAAGATCGACTTGCGATGCAGGCTCATGGAAGCCAGGCCAGTAGTAATATTTCGCCGCTTCGTAGAGCTTGAGGAAGTAGTCGTTCCACGGGCCAACCCATTCGGTCGCGTCGATCGCGCCCGAGATGAGGTTTTCGTAGATCTGGCCACCGGGAAGCGAGACGGGAGAAGCGCCGACCTTGGCCATGACGTCGCCGCCAAGTCCCGGAATACGCATCTTGAGGCCCTTGAGATCCTCGGTGGAGTTGATTTCCTTGTTGAACCAGCCGCCCATCTGCAGGCCGGTATTGCCGCAGGGAAAACCGACGATGCCGAATTCGTCGCCAAGTTTGTGCAACAGCTCCTGGCCGCCGCCGAACTTCATCCAGGCATCCATCTCGCTGTAGACGAGGCCGAAGGGGACAGCCGTGAACGGCGCCCAGCCCGGATGCTTGCCCTTCCAGTAATAATCGCAGCCGATATAGGCCTGCGCATTGCCGGAAGCGACTTCGTCAAAGCTGTCGAAGGCGCCGACGCGTTCGCCCGCGGCAAAATACTGGACCGCGATGCGGCCTTCGGTCAGTTCCTCGATCCGTGCGGCGCAACGCTGCGCGCTGGTTCCGAGCCCCGGAAAGTCGCGTGGCCAAGTCGACACGATAACCATATCCATACGGTTTTGTGCCAGCGCCGGTGTCGCCAGTGCGGCTGCTCCGACCGTACCGCCAGCAGCGGCCTTCAGAAACTTGCGTCTTTCCATATATTTTTTCCTCCGTGTTGGTCTACCGCAGACCGCCCTCCCCGGGCAAAACTCAACCATGCGGCGACTATTTTGTTATATCTCAGTGCCTTGCACCCTAAAACGACTACCATCTATCGCACCAAGAACACAGTTTTTCGGCCTTCCATCGACAGGGACCGGCCAAAATACTGCACCCCCCCGACAACCCTGACACCTTTCGCCCATCCTTTGAGCGAAACCTGAGGTTTCCGCCCAATTCCGGTGCTATTTATGTCCCTGACGCAAATGCGCGCCGTGCGGGTCATCACCATCAGAGCGCCCTATCCCGAACAGCATGTCAAGTGTCGAGCAGCGTCCGGACCTCAGACCTTAGGACAGTTGCATCCGCGGGACTTTGTTGCGGATTTCCGCCGCGATGCCCCCAGACGGTCCTGAGTTCCCCGTAACGTCCGTTCGGCATGAGCCCGGCCTCGGCGCGGATGTCCCGGGCGCGGAAATAAAGGTCGGTGCTGGAGGCCATGTGGACGGTGCGCGCCGTGATCGCGCCCAGCGCCGCGGCAAGATCGCCGTTGAACCTGTCATTGGCGCTGATGTCGCAGTCCTGCCAGGTGTCGAGCAGCGAAAGCAGGTTGTGCGGGTCGCGGTGCAGGAAGGTCTTGTCCCAGGTCTGCTCGAGAAAGGCCGACACATCCGGGTAGCCGAGGCTCTCGTGCACCCTGTCACGATAGAAGGACTGGCTAAGCGCCCAGCCCGCATAGACCCGTCCGAATGCCCTCAGCCCGCGTTCGGGATGGGAAGTGAACTGTGAGCCGTCCCAGGCTGGGTCGGTGGTCAGCGTCGCGCGCAGGGATTCAAGGAAGACGCGGTTGTGCACCGATGTCTTTGCCGTGCCGCAGATGGCGAAGATCCGTGCGACGGAATCGGGGAACAGCGCGCCCCAGTGGAGCGACTGCTGCGCGCCCATCGACCAGCCATAGGCCAGCGCCAGTCGCTCGATGCCGAAATGCCCGGTGATGAGCCGGTGCTGGGCCGTCACGTTGTCGACATGGGTGAAGCGCGGAAACTTTCCCGTCTGCGCATCGCGCGGCAGGTTGCTGGGCGAAGAGGACGCGCCGTTGCCGAACATGTTGAGCGCGATGATGAAATAGCGCGTCGGGTCGAGAATGCCGTCCGGCCCGATCAGCCAGGCGACATCAGCATCGACCACGCCGTAGGAGGTTGGATAGATGATCGCATTCGACTTGTCGGCATTCAGCGTCCCATAGGTGCGATAGGCGAGCACGGCCTTTTCAAGCACCTCGCCCGACTGGAGGGCGAACCCTTCGATCTCGTAGGTCTTCGCCTCGGGCAGCGGGTCGGTCATGCGCATCACTCCTGTTCCGGTTGGAACGGAAATGGCACGGATCGGGAGACCGGCAAACAGATATTCGCAGCCATGACGGCCTTGGAGGCGGCCTCGGGGCGCGGGTTGTTCAAACTTCGGGCAAACCTGCGAAGGGCTCGAGAGGGCGTTCAGGCGTTACCAGGCAGCGAGCGACAGGCTCGGCGTGGTGCGCAGATCCTGCGGGGCGTCGTGATCGACATAATCCCACGTGGCAAGCGCGATCATCGCCGCATTGTCGGTCGCCCATTTGAGTGGCGGCAGACAGGGCGTCAGCCCCTGCTCGGCGCAGATCCCCTCGACCATAGCCCGGATCTGCGGGCTTGCCGCCACGCCACCGACGACCACCAGAGACTTTGCCTCGTACTGGCCCAGCGCGCGCCGCAGCTTCGCATCGAGCACGTCGATGCAGGCGGCGACGAAGGACGCTGCCACATCCGCATGACTGATACCGGGATCCTTTTCCAGCATCCGCGCCACGCTGGATTTGAGCCCGGAGAAGGAAAACTCGAACCCCTCGCGGATCATCGGGCGCGGAAAGCGGTACACCGCCTGCCCCGCCTGCGCCAGCCGGTCGAGCGCCGGACCACCCGGCATGCCGAGGCCCAGCATCCTTGCCACCTTGTCATAGGTTTCGCCCACGGAATCGTCACGGGTCGTGCCCAGCACGGTGACATCGGCCGGACCCTGCAGATGGCAGAGCAGCGTGTGCCCGCCCGAGACCAGCAGCAGCAGCGCGGGATAGGCGATCCGCGTCTCGTCGAGATCGGGACTGCGCAGGTGCCCGCGCAGGTGATTGACGCCGTAGACCGGCCTGTCCCAGGCGATGCCCAGCGCCTGCGCAGTGTTCACCCCCACGATGAGCGAGCCGATCAGCCCCGGCCCCCGCGTGACACCGATGGCGCGGATGCGGGAGGGGTCCGAGCCGACAGTCGAGAGCACCTTGCCGACCGTCGGCAGGATCGCCTCGAGATGCGCGCGGCTCGCGAGTTCGGGAAAGACGCCGCCGAATTCGGAATGGATCTCGAATTGCGACACCGTCTCGCAGGCGACCACTTCGCCGTCATGGCGCACGAGCGCTACGGAAGTATCGTCACAGGATGTCTCTATCCCGAGGATGAGGTCTTGCAGGCTCATGGGCGCAGATATCCGGCGAGGGCCTCTGCAGGGATCACGCCGCTGCGTTCGATGACCGGCGGCTCGCGGCGGCAATTGACGAGAGTCGAGGGTACGGGGCCGCAGTCGCGCCCGTCGATCACCATGTCGGGCATCGCCGTCAGTTGTGCCGCCGCCGCCGCAGCCGTGCCGAGCGTGCCAAGACCCGAGCGGTTTGCGCTGGTCACAAGAAGCGGCCCGGTGCGGGTCAGCAGATCCAGCAGGAAGGCATCGTCGGGCATTCGGAAGGCCAGCTCCTCGCGATCCTCGAGCCACTCCACTCGCCGCTTTGCCTGCAGCCCGACAGCCAGCGTCAGCGGCCCCGGGCAGAAGGGAGAGTCGATGAGCGCGCGCACCCGATCAGTGACCACGGCGCCAAGATCTTCGAGCTGGCCGAGATTGGCGATCATCACGGCAAGGTTCTTGTGCGCAGGTCTGTCCTTCAGGGCAAAGATCCGCGCCACGGCCCCTGGGCGTTTCGGCAGGGCCGCCAGTCCGAAGACCGTATCGGTGGGCAGCAGCACGACACCGCCTGCGGCAAGGCAGCGCTCGGCCTCACCGATACGCGGGTCCGTCCCTGATGCGCCCCTCGCGTCGCTCATCTCTCTGCGTCCTTCAGATTTCCCGTTTTTGCCGAGTCCGGCAGGTAAATGCGCAGACCTGTCCGCACCCTGCCCGCCATCAGCGCATGCTTTGGCGGATCTACTGTCCCGTCCCCATCGTCGCAACTCGAAAAAGCCGCTCTTCGCAAGCGCGTGACGTGCCGGTCGTCACTTCTCTGCCAGACCTTCTGGCGCGGTGATCGGTTCGAGGATCCCGATGCCGCCCAAACGCGTCGGAGCGCGGCGGGTGGCTTTGGCAAAATGCCCGAGCCCCGGCGGGTCGATATCCAGAAGCTGCACCCCGGGAAGTGCAGCAGGGTCGAGCTTGAGACGCGGCAACGGTCCGGCAAGGGCGATCTCGCCATGCGTTTCGGCAAGCTCGCGGATCACGACGTCGGGCCTGTCACATCCGAAGGATTGCATCTCTGCATCGCTGTAGAAAGCCCAGAAGGCCAGCCCGCCCTGCGCGGGCCGCAGGCTGCAAACCGGCCTCTCGGTACCCTCTCGCGCGGCCAGCATGAGCAGGTCCAGTGCCGACACCCCCCAAAGCTGCGCGGAACCGGCAAAGGCGAGCGCATTGGCAAAGCTCACACCAGCACGGGTCGAGGACAGCCCGCCTGGGCCGATATCCACGCAGATCTCCGTGATGTCCGACAGCGTGCAACCGGCGGTTTCGGTCAGGCTGCGGAAGAGATCGCCAAGGTTCTTCGAGCGGGTGCTCTTGTCCTCTGCGTGGATCTCATGCAGCAGGTCGCCGCTCGCGGACATGAGACCCAGACCGAAGGCCGCCGAGGATGTCTGGACGAGCAGCTTCACGGCGCCGTCCCCTCATTCGAGCAATGCCGCGCAAGATCGGCCAGCACCGGCTGCCAGCGCCCGGCCGTGGCGGAGAATGTATAGATCCGCGCCTCGGGCCGGTCATCCGCAAAGGCAATGTCGATCTGTAAACCGTCGGCAAAGGCCCCTTCCAGCCGCGCGCCCCATTCGATCAGGGCAAGGGCGTCGGGGAAGAACTCGTCGATCCCGAGGTTGTAGAACTCGTCGACTCCGCTCAGCCGGTAGGCGTCCACATGGAAGATCTCGAAGCCCGGGCACGTATAGATGTTGGAGATCGCATAGGTGGGGCTCGATGGCTGATCCTCGCAATTAAGCGCCCGGCAGATCTGCGTGACGAAGGTCGTCTTTCCGGCGGCCAGCGCACCGTCCAGCAGCACGACATCCCCGGGCCCAAGGTGCCGCGCCAGCACTCCGGCGAGTCCCACCGTCCCGGCAAGGCTGGCACAGGTCAGGCTGACGCTGCCGACCGGATGATGCGCGTCGTTCTGCGGCCCCTCTGTCAACGCCCAATGCTCCCTGATTTCGCCCGTCATGACGGCACACCGTCGCGTTCCGCCGGTCGCAATAGCGCACATGATGCAGGGAATCCAGTTGAGAAGGAATTGCACCAGAGCGGGACCCTCGCCAGAGCGAAGCACGGGATCATAGGGACCCTCTGGCAGAGCCCTGACCCTGCCGTTCAGTGACAGACGCGATCAGGACCCAGATTCTTGCTGCGACTCAGGCGAAATTATGGTAAGTATCAATGCGTGGAAGCCAGTCTACAGCGCCGCATTGTCAGGATATCCCTTCACACAGAGCGCAGGAGAAGCTTCTTGAAACCGCCGCTGCGACGCGGCGGTTTTCATGCGGAACACCTATCTTGTAGATTAGATGAATGCTCCCGATTGTGCGGGATCTTCCATCGCGCTTGCGCAAGGGTTTTGACGCGCTGACGCGGGGCCAGTAACCTGAGCCAAAGGCCCGAGCAGACAGGCCCCGGAACACAGGCCCCAGACCCCATGCCCACAGACTCGGCCGCGCAAAACGTCAACATCCTGATTGTCGGACAGTCCGGGCGGCTGCAATACGAGGCCGTCCTCTTTGCTGCCTCTCTGCGACAGACGATCACCGGCAACCGTTTCCGACTTTTCGTCGCCGAACCGCAGCCCGGTCCGCTCTGGCCCAACGACCCCAGGATACGCGATGCCGAGACGCGCGCCCTGCTCGAAGAGCTTGGAGCGACGATCCTGCCCTTCGAGTCTCGCCATTTCGGTCACGCCTATCCGCAGGGAAACAAGATCGAGGCGCTGTTCGCGCTCCCCGCGGGCGAGCCTTTCGTCTTCTTCGACACCGACACACTGATACTGGGCGATCTCTCCCGGGTGCCGTTCGATTTCGAGCGACCCTCCGCGTCGCTGCGCCGCGAAGGCACCTGGCCGGTGATCGAGCTCTATGGTCCCGGCTATACCGAGACCTGGAAGGCGCTCTATGACCGCTACGGGCTCGATTTCGAAAGCTCGCTGGACCCCGGCCAGCCCGAGGAATACTGGCGCCGGTACCTCTATTTCAACGCCGGGTTCTTCTATCATTCCTGCCCGCATGTCTTCGGGCAGCGGTTCCTCGACATCGCGCTCGACATCCGCGACGACACCCCGCCCGAGCTGATCTGTCAGAGCCTCGATCCCTGGCTCGACCAGATCGCCCTGCCGCTGGTAATCCATGGCTTCAGGGGCGGTCGCGATGCGCTTGCGCCCGGCTGGCTCGACGGCTCGGTGAGCTGCCACTACCGCGTCCTGCCCCTGCTCTATGCCCGCGAGGATGACCAAGTGGTCGAGATGCTGGAGACCGTGACCGCGCCCAACCGCATCAAGAAGGTACTGAAGACCTACGAGCCTTTCCAGCGCATGATCTATCAGGGCCGCGGCGCAAAGGTGCGCGCCCTGTTCGACCGCAACGACCTGCCGCGCCGCGAACAGGCGATCCGCAACCGGATCAAGCGCGAAGGCTTCTGGATGCGCTGAGAGAGGCTGCCACCGGGCAAGCGCGCCCTTCCGCCGAGCGGCGCAATTCCCTTGATGAATTTCTAGGCGACTCGCGGCCCCGGTGATACTCTCCCGCCATTTCGAGCGAGATTTCAGTCGATGAACAGCGCAGTCACACTTCTCGTCGGGACCACGAAAGGCACCTTCCTGCTGCGCTCGGATGCCGAAAGGATCGACTGGGCGCTGAGCGGCCCGTTCTGCGGCGGCTGGCCGATCAATCACGCCATCGGCGATCCGGAGAACGGCACGCTCTGGGCCGCGGGTGGCAATGACTGGTTCGGCGCCGGGGTCTGGCGCTCGGATGACGATGGGGCCAGCTGGACGCTGAGCAAGCTTGCGGACGGGCAGATGGATGACTGGGTGCGCAACGATCCGGACATGGCGGGGATGCTGGGCGTGACGCCATCCGAGCCGGGTCCCTTTACGGGCCGCCTGACGGCGCTCTGGTCACTGGGGCGCGCGGGCGGATATCTCTATACCGGTGCGAAACCCGCGACACTGCTGCGCAGCCCGGATGGTGGCACCACCTGGGAGGTCGTCGAGGGGCTGACCGACCACCCCTCCGCCAGCGCGTGGGAACCCGGGGGCGCCGGTCTCACCTTGCACACGATCGTCGCCGATCCCGATGACGGCGCGCGCCTGTGGCTCGGCATCTCGGCCGCCGGTGTATTTGCGACCGAGGATGGCGGCACGAACTGGGAGCGGCGCAACCGGCTGTCCAATACCGGTGGCGCCTGCGATCACGCCCATCCCGCAGGGCCGCAGGGCGGCGAGACGGGCCATTGCGTTCATAACATCGTGCGCGCGGGCGGGCGCGGTGACAGGCTCTACCAGCAGAACCACCACGGCGTGTTCAGCAGCCGCGACGGCGGGCGCAGCTGGGACGACGTGACCGCCGGGCTTCCCTCGACCTTCGGCTTTCCGGTGGCGGTGCATCCGCACGACCCCGAAACGCTCTGGGTACTGCCGCTCAACGGCGACACGCAGGGGCGCTATCCGCCCGACGCATCCGCGGCCGTCTGGCGGTCGCAGGATGGCGGCACCAGCTGGGCTGCGTGCCGGGAGGGCCTGCCGCAGGCCGGCTGCTTCTTTACCGTGCTGCGACAGGCCATGGCGACGGATCGCCACCACACGGCAGGCATCTATTTCGGCACCAATTCGGGGTCTGTCTTTGCAAGCACGGATGAGGGCGACAGCTGGCAGGAAATCGCCCGGCACCTGCCGACCGTTCTTTGCGTGGAAACCCTGCAGCAAGCCTGAACCGTCCCCCGCTTCTCCGGGTCTCAAATATCCCGGGGAGTCGCGTCAGCGACGGGGCAGAGCCCCAAATGCCCGAGGGATGAACCCGCGCTTCGCCGACAGGATCGCCCCATCCATGGCGGCCTTTTCACCGATCACCTGCTGCGGATGCGCGTTGCCGCAACCGGGGCGATCGCCTAGACAGAAGCTCCAATGTCTAGGGAGGACAGAATGACCGACGGACCCAGCTACGGCTTTGACACCCTTCAGATCCATGCAGGCGCCCGGCCCGACCCCGCCACGGGTGCGCGGCAGACGCCGATCTACCAGACCACCGCCTATGTGTTCCGCGACGCCGAGCATGCCGCAGCGCTCTTCAACCTGCAGGAGGTCGGCTACATCTATTCGCGCCTGACCAACCCCACCGTGGCCGTCCTGCAGGAACGGGTCGCGACGCTCGAAGGCGGCGTGGGAGCAGTCTGCTGTTCCTCGGGGCATGCGGCGCAGATCATGGCGCTGTTTCCACTGATGAGCCCGGGCAAGAACGTGGTCGTCTCGACCCGGCTCTACGGTGGCACGGTCACGCAGTTCAGCCAGACCATCAGGAAATTCGGCTGGTCCGCGACCTTCGTCGATTTCGACGATACCGATGCCGTGACGGCCGCGATAGACGATGACACCCGCGCGGTGTTCTGCGAATCCATCGCCAATCCGGGCGGCTACATCACCGATCTCGATGCGATCTCGGCCATTTCCGATGCGGCGGGCATCCCGCTCATCGTCGACAACACGAGCGCCACGCCCTATCTCTGCCGCCCGATCGAGCATGGCGCCACGCTGGTGGTGCATTCGCTCACGAAATACATGACCGGCAACGGCACGGTGACCGGGGGCGTCGTGGTGGATTCGGGCAAGTTCGACTGGTCCGAGAGCGACAAGTTCCCCGCCCTCTCGCAACCGGAACCCGCCTATCACGGCCTGAAGTTCCACGAGACTTTCGGCCCGCTGGCCTTCACCTTCAACTCGATCGCCATCGGCCTGCGGGATCTCGGCATGACGCTCAACCCGCAGGCGGCGCATTACACGCTGATGGGGATCGAGACGCTGTCGCTGCGGATGGACCGGCACGTGCAGAACGCGATCAGGATCGCAGGCTGGCTCGAGACGCATCCCGCGGTCGAGGCGGTGACCTATGCGGGGCTCGAATCCTCGCCCTACAATCACCGCGTGGCACGGATCTGTCCCAAGGGCGCGGGCGGGCTTTTCACCATCGCGCTGAAGGGCGGGTACGAGTCCTGCATCAAGTTCGTTGAGTCGCTGGAGATCTTCAGCCATGTCGCGAATCTTGGTGATACCCGCTCTCTGGTGATCCACTCGGCCTCGACGACCCACCGGCAGCTCACGGAGGCGCAGCAGGTCGCGGCGGGGGCTGCCCCGAACGTGGTGCGCATTTCCATCGGGATCGAGGATGCGGCGGATCTGATCGCCGATCTGGATCAGGCGCTGACCAAGGCGAATGCCTGACATGGCCCGGTTCGTCGGCAGGTAAGTCCTGCGCCGAGCCATTGCCCCGGGCAATGCCCCTTGCAAAAAAAGCGCAGCGCCGACCGGAGGGAAGGCGCTGCGCAAAAGTTTCAAGGCCGGGATGCGTCAGTCCGAGAGTGCGGGACCGACGGCAGGGTCACTCAGCGATCGCGAAGACCATGCTGACATTGGCCGTAATGCCCGTCTCGCCCGCAGCGACCGGCACCCGGGAGGAGCTGTCACGCATGGCCATCATCGCCTCGGGACGCGGGGTCGAGGAGCCCGCTTCGCTGATCGACAGCACGGAACCGAGCGTCACGCCGGCGGCCTCTGCATAGACCTTGGCGCGCGCCATGGCATCCGCGACGGCATCGCGGCGCGCGATGTCGAGCAGTGGCTCGGGATCCTTCAGACCGAAGCTGAGACCGCCCAGCTGATTGGCACCATCCTCGAGCACCGCGCCCAGAACGTCACCGAGGGAGTCGAGCTGCTGCACGCGGATCGTGACGCGGTTCGAGGCCTCGTAGCCTTCGATCTGCGGCGTCTGGTTGTCGGTCTGACGATTCGACCAGACCGGGTTGAGCGACAGGTCCGAGGTCTGCACGTCGCGCTCGGCGATGCCAAGCTCCGCCAGCCGGGCCAGTATCTGCGCGCCGGTCTCGGAAGTCTGGGCCATTGCATCGGCGGCCTGCTCGGCCTGCGCCGTCACGCCAAGGGTGATCGTCGCCACATCCGGCACGGCATAGGCGGTGCCCTCTCCGTTGACGATGATGGTGGGACGGGGCGTTTCCTGCGCCGACAGAGGCGCTGCGAGCAGCAGCGCGACGGGAAGCAGGGCGGTGAAAAAAGCGTTACGACGCATGACTATTCCTTTGCAGATCAGAGCGATCAACCCATATGTGAAGACGCGAGGCCGCGCGTGCAACCTGTCTTTCCTTCCCCTCGGCAAAGACCTGCTGTAAAACGAAAAGTGATCCAACTGCAGACTCCCCCCACACCGGGATCAATGGTAAATCCATATCCATGAAGCTGAATTTTGCACTATCGTTGTCCTTCGAAGGGATATCTCTCCTCGGTCGCGTTCCCGGAGGATGGAGCGTTCTGGGCGAGATCCCGCTCGATGTCGAAGACATGCGCGGGGCGCTCAAATCCCTGCGCGAGGTTGCCGATTCCCGCGGTGCCAATCAGGGCCAGGTCAAGCTGATCATCCCGAACGAACAGATCCGCTTTCTCACGCTGCCGAAGCCGGAAAGCGACGCGGATGGTGCGATCCGCCGGTCACTGGACGGTGCCACGCCCTATGCCGTCGCCGATCTGGTCTATGATTCCTCGGGCTCGGGCAGCACGATCATGGTGGCCGCCGTAGCGCGCGAGACGCTGGAAGAGGCTGAAAGTTTTGCGCGCGAGCATTTCTTCGAACCGGTGAGTTTCGTGGCGCGCGCGCCTTCCGGCCACTTCACGGGCGAGGTCTTCTTCGGTCCCGTGCCGAGCTGGATCGGCCCGGTCCCGACGCGGGATTCCCAACCGATCACGATTGTGGCAGCGCCGCAGGAGAGAACCGAGGTCCCGTCCGAGAAAGCCGCGCCTGCGGCGACTGCAGCGCAGCCGCTGGCCTTTCAGCCGGCGTCCGTGGTGACGTCTGAAGACGATCAGGCCACGCCCGGCGAAGAGCTTGAAAAGCCCGGTAGAGCCGAGCCCGCAACGCCACGGCGCGCTGAACCGGCAGCTCCCGTTCCATCGAGGCCGTCGCAACAGGAAAACCGCTCCAGCGTAATCCCGACGGACAGGGCCGAGCAAAGAGTGACGCCACCCCGGCCCATCGAGCCGGAAACCGAACCGCTCATCGCGGCGGATCCGCTCGCCTCCGACACCGAAGCGCAGAGTGACTGGCCCGAAAGCGACGACAGGCAGGCAGTCGATGCGGTTTCCGCCTCGCCCGCGATCGCGGAGACCAAGACAGTCGCACCGAAACCCGACGCAGCGCCCCGCCCCACAGCCGCGACAGCACGCCGGACGGCGGAAGACGACGCGCTTGCGCCCGGTGCGGCAGAGGACATGCCTGCACCGCCAAAGCTGCAGGTGCCGCAGCCCGAGGCCGGCCAGCCCGTCAGCGGCAGCGAACTTGCCCCGAGCCGCGAGCAGTCGGCTCCGTCCTTCGGCAACCTGCGTGCAAGCCGGGACGTCCCACCCCGCGCCCCGCAGCAATCCACAACGATCGAACCGCCATCCCGAGTAGAGGCGAGTGCGGACACCGCTCCGCGGATACCGCCGCGCCCGAACGCGGACACCGCGCCATCGCAACAGCAGGCAGATGCCACACGCGCTTCGGACCCCCGGCCCGCGCCCGCGCTCGCGCTCGCGAAGCCGGTCGCACCAATGACAAAAGCGTCGAACGAAGCGACGGCAGCCCCCATCGCCAGCCCGTCGCGCCCGTTGGGCACAACTCAGGACCTGCCCGCTGAAGAAGCGGGAAAGCCGACGCCCGGAAGTCTGGTGAAGGGGTTCTTCAGCCGCCGCCCGCCGGGACGCGTGCAGCCCAAACCGCCGGTTCAACGGCAGGTCGCCGAGACCGCTCCCCCGGTCACCAGTGAAAGGACACGGCAGGACACGGATCCGGCCCTCTCACGTCCCGCCAAAGCCGCGCCGGTTGCCGCCGCCCCGGCGCCAACCAGAGCGCAGGCACCGAAGCCCGGACGCATGGCCGCCTTCAAGCCGGGACGGGACGTCGAGACGGAGGTCCCCGCCGCGGGTGGCGCCGCCGCGATCAGTGCGCAGGAGAGCGAACGCCAGCGCATGACCGTCTTCGGCGCGCGGGAAAAAGAGGCTCAGATCGGCGGCAAGCCGCGTTTCCTCGGACTGATGTTGACCGCGATCCTGTTGCTGTTCCTTGCCGGTGTCGCCGCCTGGGCGTCGGTCTTTCTCGACGAGGGGCTCGCGCGCTTCTTCCGCCCCGATGCCACCCCGCAGATCGAGACCGCAGAAACGCCCGATACCACGCAGCAGACAGGCATCGACGATCCCGAACTCGAGCCGGAGCCCGAAGCGGAAACCGAACTCGCCTCCCTGTCCGAGGCCATGCCGCCCGAGGCGGACGGCACCGGTCAGGAGGCGCTGAGCAGTCCCGAACGCGCCCGCAGCCTGACGCCTGACGAGGCCGATGCCACCTATGCCGAAACGGGCATCTGGCAGCGTGCGCCTGCCGCTCCGCTCGAACCGCAACAGACACAGATCGAGGATCTCTACGTCGCCTCGATCGATCCGGACGTGCAGCAGTTCGATGCCGTCGCCCTTCCGGCGGCGCAGGCGCTGCGTCGCGATGTGGTCTACGATTCCCCGCGCCCTCCGCTGCCTGCCGACGTGACCTTCGATCTGAACGAGCGCGGTTTCGTGCGCGCGACACCCGAAGGCGCGATCAATCCCGACGGCATCCTGATCTATGCCGGTATGCCCCCCGCCGTGCCACCGCGTCGTACGGAGCCCGGAACGCCGGATCAGACCGAAGCTGCCACACCGACGCCCGAGATCGCCGCAGAGAGCGAAGCCGAACAGGACCGCCTGCAGGGCTTTCGCCCGAGACCACGCCCCGGAAACCTGATCGAGCTCAATGAGCGCGCGACGCTTTCCGGCGCCTCGCTCGCCGAACTCGCGGCCTTCCGCCCCAAGCTGAGACCCGAGACCGCCAAGGAGGCCGAAGAGGAAGACATCACCGCGACCGAGCTTGCCATCGCGCAATCGGCAAAGCCGCTGCCCCGGCCCCGGGATATCCAGCGCATCGTCGACGCGGCCCGCGCCGCGCCTCAGCCGGAAGAAGAACCGGTCGAGGTTGCAGCCGTCGCGCCGCGCACCGTCGCGCCGTCGATCCCGTCGAGCACCTCAGTCGCGCAGCAGGCGACTGTACGCAACGCGCTCAATCTGCGCGAAGTGAACCTCATCGGCGTCTATGGCAAGCCCGCCAGCCGACGCGCACTCGTGCGCCTGACGAACGGGCGCTACCAGAAGGTGAAGGTCGGCGACAGCATCGATGGCGGGCGCGTCGCCGCCATCGGCGAGACCGAGCTGCGCTATACCAAGAGCGGGCGCAACATTACCCTGAAGATGCCGCAGGGCTGAGCTGATCCAGTGGATCTAGCGCTCGGACATCGCTTGTTCGTTCGCAACAGGAGGCGGGGCTTTCGACCCTGACGAGAGCGCGCGCCCGCCAGGGCCAGCGGGCAGTCTTCAGGCGGTTTTCCCGGACATGCCGGAAATTTCATCGCGAAAATTGCATCTCCGGTTGTGTTGACCCTGCGTCCCCTCGCATCATGAGGCGAGCTTTCAGAGGGGTCATGTACGAATGGAATCGTTCCTGTTTCAGGCTTCGGTCTACTTGCTGGCTGCGGTCATCGCAGTGCCTCTGGCGGCGCGATCAGGGCTCGGATCCGTTCTGGGATATCTTCTCGCGGGTATCGTGATCGGCCCGGTGCTGGGCTTTGCCTCGGAGACGAGCGACTTGCAGCACTTCGCGGAATTCGGCGTCGTCATGATGCTCTTCATCATCGGGCTGGAGCTCGAGCCGCGCGCGCTCTGGGACATGCGCCACCGGCTGATCGGACTGGGCGGCTTGCAGATCACTCTCACCACCGTTGCGGTGATGGGCGGCGGCATGATCCTGGGGCTGAGCTGGGCCCCGGCCCTTGCGGTGGGTCTGCTGATGGCGCTGTCCTCGACCGCGATCGTGCTGCAGACCCTGAGCGAAAAGAACCTGATGCAGACGGGCGGCGGGCGATCCGCCTTTTCCGTGCTGCTGACGCAGGACATCGCGGTGATCCCGATGCTGATCCTGCTGCCGCTGCTGGCGGGGGTGGGCGAACCCGTACTTGGGCTCGACGGGTCGATCCAGCGGGTTCTGTCGGATGAACCCGGCGCAGGACACGGTGCGGAAGCCGCACATGGCGCCACGATGTCGCTGGTCGACGGCCTGCCCGGCTGGGGTGTGACGCTGGTGACGCTGGGTGCTGTCGCGGCGATCATCCTCGGCGGTGTCTATGGCGCGCGTCCTCTGTTCCGGTTCATCAACGCCGCACGTCTGCCCGAGATGTTCACCGCTGTCGCGCTGCTGATCGTCGTGGGCATCGCCTTCCTCATGCTGATGGTGGGCCTCTCCCCGGCGCTTGGCACCTTCCTTGCAGGCGTGGTTCTGGCCAACAGCGAATTCCGCCATCAGCTCGAATCCGACATCGAACCCTTCAAGGGCCTGCTGCTCGGTCTCTTCTTCATCACCGTGGGGGCCGGGATCAGCTTCGAGACCTTCCTGTCTGCGCCTTTCATCCTTCTCGGGCTCGCACTGGGGATCATGGCGATCAAGGGCGCGGTGCTCTTCGGGCTCGCGATGCTGTTCGGCATGCGCGGAAGGGACAAGTGGCTTTTCACGCTCAGCCTCGCGCAGGCCGGCGAATTCGGCTTCGTGCTGATCTCGTTCTCGGTGCAGCAGAACGTCGTGACAGGCGTCCTGGGCGAGCGGCTGTTTCTGGTCGTCGCGCTGTCGATGCTGATCACGCCGCTGCTCTTCATCCTCTACGAAGTCCTGTCCAAACGCATGGTCGACAAGGACGACATGCCCGCGGATGACGAGATCGACGAAGTCGGTCCGGTGATCATCGCCGGGATCGGCCGTTTCGGGCAGATCGTGAACCGGCTGGTGCAGTCCTCGGGATTCAAGACGGTCGTGATCGACCATGATCTCAAGACCATCCAGCTGATGCGGAAATTCGGCTTCAAGGGGTTTTTCGGCGATCCGACCCGGCCGGAACTGCTGCACGCCGCGGGCATCGACAAGGCCCGCGTGCTGGTCGCGGCGCTCGACGATCCGGCCGCGGTGGTAAAGCTTGTGACCTTCGCCAAACGGCTGCGCCCCGATCTGCACGTGATCGCCCGCGCCCGGGATCGGACGCATGTCTACGCGCTCTATCAGGCGGGTGCCGACGACATCGTGCGGGAAACCTTCGATTCCTCGCTGCGCGCGGGTCGTTACGTGCTCGAGAATATCGGTCTCACCGAATACGAAGCGGCGCAGGCCGAAGAGACATTCTTCCATCATGACCGGCACACTGTGCGGGAACTGGCGGGGCTCTGGGACCCCAACATCCCCGCCTCCGAGAACCCGGCCTATATCGAGCGGGCCAAGGAGCTGGAAAAGGACCTCGAAACGGCGCTCATGTCGACGCTTGAAAACAGGAGCGATGCGGCCTGAAGACGGACGGGCACACTGAATCTGCATCCGCAATCCCATGAAGGCCTTGCAAGCAGGCATGAAAAAACCGCGCCACAGGGGCGCGGTTTCTGGTTTTGTCGTAGGGCGTCAGGATCAGGCGGCGCGGCCGACCAGAACCTCGTCCACCTGCTTCGCGGCGGCCAGCTCGTCCCCACCGGAGACGGCGGCGACTTCGCGGGTCAGACGCTCGAGCGCGGCTTCGTAGAGCTGACGCTCGGAATAGCTTTGCTCGCGCTGATCGTCGGCGCGGTGCAGGTCGCGAACGACCTCGGCGATGGCGATCAGGTCACCCGAATTAATCTTCTGCTCGTATTCCTGCGCACGACGCGACCACATGGCCCGCTTGACCTTGGCCTTACCCTTGAGCGTCTTCATCGCCTGGCTGACCACATCGGGCGAGCTCAGTGAGCGCATGCCGATTTCCGACGCCTTGTGCGTGGGCACGCGCAGCGTCATCTTGTCCTTCTCGAACGAGATCACGAAGAGTTCCAGCGAAATACCGGCAATGTCCTGCTCTTCGATCGACATGATCTGCCCGACGCCATGAGCGGGGTAGACGACGTAATCGTTCGGGCGGAATTCGGATTTCTTCGATTTTGTCATTTGTGCTTCCTTGCAAGCTCACCTGTGCGCAGGCGACAAGAAAAGTGACCGGAGGAAACCCTCCGCCCACTTGGCTCAAGTTATATCGTTTAGC
>JBBSNW010000049.1:0-37357 GCA_038260405.1 Rhodobacterales bacterium
CGTTGTCGCCCGAGAAGGGGCAGACCTTGCGGCGGCGGAAGAATGGTTTTGCAGCCATGATGGTACTCCTTTTCTGACCTTAAGCGCGACGTTCGCGGCGTTCGCCGCCACGGTCACCGCGGTCGCCACGATCACCCCGGTCGCCGCGATCCGAGCGCTCATCGCGCTTCTGCATCTGGACGGAGGGGCCATCTTCGTGGGTGTCGACCTTGATGGTCAGGACGCGCATGACGTCGTCATGCAGGCGCATCAGGCGCTCCATCTCCTGCACGGCCGCCGCGGGGGCGTCGGTGCGCAGATAGGCATAGTGGCCCTTGCGGTTCTTGTTGATCTTGTAGGCCATGGTCTTCACGCCCCAGTATTCGCTTTCAACGAGCGTGCCGCCGTTGTCCGTGAGTACCGATGTGAAGTGTTCGACAAGGCCCTCGGCCTGTGTGTTCGACAGGTCCTGGCGCGAGATAAAGACATGCTCATACAGCGGCATGTGGTCTCCGTTTCCATTGTGGCGCATTTCAAAGAGCAGGCTTTTGCCCCTTCGCGCCTGCCCACGAGAGTCTGCGCGGTTCATAAACTTGCGAAAGGAAGGCTCCATATACACGGTTTCCCCTTAGGCGCAAGGGGCGGGACGGGGCACGCCGACATGCCGTGCGACCGGGGAAATTCGCTTGCCGGGGCTATATCACTTCAAGACATTTGCAAACGACAACCTGTCCCAGACGATAGGTCCTGAACCCCATCTTCTCGTAATAAGCCTGCCCTTCGGCTTCGGCGTAGCGATACAGGAGGGGATCTCGGGCAGGCACGCCCATGTCTTTCCATCGCCGTGCCGCATTGCTGACGTTTTCGCTTATCACGCTGCGGCGGGAAGAGATCCTACGGAGAACCGTTACATGACTGACCTCTCTACAGATATCGCTGCCCGGTCCGACGATCTGCGCGCTGGCGAACGACCCGCTGCCATTTCACGCTTCGTGCTGGCTTTGCTGGGCTGGGGCCTCATGACTGCCTCCTTCGCGATGTGGCTCGGGCCGACCATCAGCGGGGCGCCCGAAGTGGCGCTCATGAAGCTCGGCCTGTCGGTCTTCATGCTGATCGGCGGCCTGTGCTGCGTCAACTCGACCCGCCCCCTGCCGCAGTGATCTCTGCATGTGCCGCACCATCTCCACGCAAGACTGATTGCAACGGGGATGTGGGCCGAAATGCACAGCTCGGAAGTCTCATGTTCATAAACCCACAGGTCCTGTGAACTGACGGTGAATTGTATCCACACGATCCCTGCGCACATTGCCCTCCATGAAACCCAATACTTGGAGAGTTGCTGAAATGAAGTCCATGATGTTTGCCACGGCCCTTGCCGCACTGCCCTTTGCCGCCTTCGCCGCGCCCGAGCAATACACGCTCGACAGCAGCCATAGTCAGATCGTTTTCACCTACAACCACCTCGGCTATTCCACCGGAACCGGCATGTTCTCGGGTTTCGAAGGCGAGATCATGTTCGACCAGGAAGACCCGGCGAATTCCACCGTCTCCGTGTCGATGCCCCTCATGTCGATGATCACCGGCTGGGAAGCGCGCTTCGAGCACTTCATGTCGCCCGACTTCTTTGACGCTTCCGAGGATGAGATGGTCACCTTTACCTCGACCGATATCGAAGTGACGGGCGAGAATACCGCCAACATCACCGGCGATCTGACGCTGAACGGCGTGACGAAGTCGGTCGTGCTGGATGCAAAGCTCAATCAGGTCGGGAGCCACCCGATGGAAAACAAGCCGTGGGCCGGTTTCGACGCCACCACGACCCTGCTGCGCAGCGACTACAATGTCGGCGCCTTCGCGCCTTATGTCAGCGACGAAGTCGAGGTGCATATCTCGATCGAAGCGATGAAGGCCGAATAAGCCCAACGTCAGGCCAAACGGCCTGTCCGGCAGTACGGAGCCGCGGATATCTGTATCCGTGCCCCGCTGCCGAACGACAAAGGACGGCTGATCGGATGTCCGGTCAGCCGTCTTTCCATGCGAGGGCCGCTTTTTTCAGGAACCCTCGGCCCGCGTCGCGATCAGCTCGACGAGCACGGAGACCGTGTAGCCAAGCTGTCCGTCATCGCTCATGGTGTCGCCGATACCGTAATTGCGCCGGTCGAGCGTCGTGCGGCCCTGCATCTGCGCGGTGTCGCTGTCGAGGGTCAGCAGGAAAGGCAGCGTGACCGGCACCTCGGTATCCCGCAATCTCAGGGTGCCTTGCACTTCGTAACCGTCCGCCACTTTCACGATATCGCCCGCGAAGGTAGCCGTGGAAAACTGCTCCGCCGCAAGGAAATCCGCGCCGAGCGCCTGTGACGTGACCGAACCGAGGGTGAGGGAGCCTATCGCAACCGTCACCGTCACCTCGCCCGTCTTGCCGGGGCCTTCGGCTTCGTCGAAGCTGATATCGGCGGTCCAGTCCGCAAAGCTGCCCGACACCGTGGAGCCAAGCTGCTGGACCTCGATGGACAGGGTCCCGTCCTGAACCTGCCAGTCGCTTTCCACATCTTCCAGCGCGGCGACCTGCGCGGCGCTCGCTTCATGTTCGAATACGCCGAGACCCGCGCCCACCCCCAGAGCGGCTCCCCAGAGCAGGACGGCACTGGCGATCGGTGCCAGCTTTCCATGGCTCTGCCGCGCATCCCCCGCCTCGGTGATGCCCGGCAACATGCGGCGCAGGGTCGAATCACGGTCGACCACATGGTGCTTGATCGCCCCGGCGACGTGCAGCAGAAGCGCGATCACCAGCACCCGTTCGAAGATGATGTGCAGGGCGGCCGTTGTCGCCGCTACGGCTTCGGATTTCGGCACGAAGGGCAGCGACTGGCCGAAGGGCCACCAGATCGGCGCAAAGCCGGTCGTCGCCGAGTGATGCATCCAGCCGGTCAGGGGCACGAGAAGCAGGGAGCCGTAGAGCAGCCAGTGCACGGTATCGGCCAGCCAGCTCTCGAGCTGCCGTTCGGGGTGAAGCGGCGCGGGTTTCGGCTGGCTCAACGCCCAGAGAATGCGGGTCAGCGCGATGAAAAACAGCGTCACGCCCAGCGTCTTGTGCATTGAGAACAGCCACGCCTTGGTGGCCAGTTCCTCGCTCGTGGCATAGGGCGTGTCGTTGGCGACGATGCCGAGCGGAATCGCCAGCAGGATTCCGAGTGCGGTCAGCCAGTGCAGCGTCTTGGTCACGCCGCCATAACGCGTCGCGGTGTTGGTGAGGGGCATGGGGTGTCTCCGGATCAGCCGTAGCATCCAATCTATCGCATCCGAAAGTCCCGGCAATCCGCAGGCCCGCACAGGGGATCTGCGCAGGTTCATTGCTTGCCGGGGCGCGCGGAGCGGTTTAGAGGCCCGTTGCACGGTGCCTCAAGGCCGGTTATGCGGTGAGCGGCACATCAGAGGCAGGGGAGGTCCCAGATGACCCGCGCATTCGTATTTCCGGGGCAAGGTGCCCAGACAATCGGCATGGGCCGCGATCTGGCCCAAGCCTATCCGGCCGCCCGAGCCATCTTCGAGGAGGTCGACGAGGCGCTAGGAGAAAAGCTGAGCACGCTGATCTGGGAAGGCGAGGCCGATGTGCTGCAACTGACCCAGAATGCTCAGCCCGCGCTGATGGCGACCTCGCTCGCCGCGATGCGGGCGCTCGAATCCGAAGGCATCCCTGTCACCTCCGCCGCTTTCGTGGCCGGGCACAGCTTGGGCGAATACTCTGCGCTGACGGCCGCCGGAGCGCTCAGCGTGACCGACGCGGCCAGGCTGCTGCGGGCGCGCGGCCGCGCGATGCAGGAGGCTGTTCCGGTCGGTGTAGGTGCGATGGCAGCACTGCTCGGGCTCGATTTCGCGACCGTGGCGCAGATCGCCGACGAGGCGGCCGGGGACGAGATCTGTGCCGCGGCCAATGACAACGATCCTTCGCAGGTCGTGGTCTCGGGCCATCTCGGCGCCGTCGAGCGCGCGGTGGAACTGGCCAAGGCGAAAGGGGCCAAGCGGGCCGTGATCCTGCCCGTCAGCGCCCCGTTCCATTGCCTGCTGATGGAGCCTGCCGCCCGCGTCATGGCCGAAGCGCTCGAGGCCGTGACGATAAACGAGCCCGTCGTGCCGCTGGTGGCCAACGTGACGGCCAGCGCGGTGAGCACACCGGATGCCATTCGCTCGCTGCTGGTGACACAGGTGACCGGTGCGGTGCGGTGGCGCGAATCGATCGCCTGGATGGCGGACGAGGGCGTGAGCGAGATCTGGGAGATCGGTGCCGGAAAAGCGCTCTCGGGTATGATCCGCCGCATTTCGCGGGATATCGCGACACGCTCGGTCTCGACACCCGACGACGTCCGCGCCGCACTGGAAACGCTTGCCTGATCAGCGCAGCATGGCGCAAAACTTTTAATAAAAGTTTTGCCAAGAGTTTTCGTAAAACTCTTGGGTGCAATTGGCAAATATTAGGGAAGGAATTGATATGTTTGATCTGACTGGAAAATCTGCATTGATCACAGGCGCATCCGGCGGAATTGGCGCCGAAATTGCTCGCAAACTGCACGCGGCAGGCGCGACCGTCGGCCTGAGCGGCACACGGACGGACCCGCTCGAGGCTCTGGCGGGCGAACTTGGCGAGCGCAGTTTCGTGCTGCCCTGCAATCTCAGCGATGCGTCGGCCGTCGACGCTCTGCCGAAGGACGCCGTCAAGGCCATGGGCGCCGTGGACATCCTCGTGAACAATGCGGGCATCACCCGTGACAACCTCTTCATGCGCATGAGCGATGAGGAGTGGCAGTCTGTCATCGACGTGAACCTCACCGCGACCTTCAAGCTCTGCAGGGGTGTGTTGCGCGGCATGATGAAGGCGCGCTGGGGGCGGATCGTGAACGTCTCTTCGGTCGTCGGCGCCATCGGCAATCCCGGTCAGGCAAATTATGCCGCCGCCAAGGCGGGTATGGTCGGCATGTCGAAATCCCTCGCCTACGAGGTCGCGACCCGCGGCATCACCGTGAACGCCGTCGCTCCGGGCTTCATCACGACGGCCATGACGGAAAACCTGACGGACGAGCAGAAGAGCACCATTCTGACTCAGGTGCCGGCAGGACGCATGGGCGAGCCGGGTGAGATTGCTGCGGCGGTTTTGTATCTTTCCAGCCCCGAAGCTGCATATGTGACAGGCACCACCTTGCATGTGAACGGCGGGATGGCCATGCTCTGACTCGGTGCCGCGTGGCGCATGGGAAAGCGTTTGCCAACCCCTTTCCATGTGCTATAGGCGCGTCAGTTCCGGTTCGGGCCGCAATGCGGCGCGCCTCCGGTCCCGCTCGGCGGGCAATCGAACCGCCCGGAAGGGCAAGACAGAAGCCACCCCGCTGGGGGCGAGGGCAAATCCGGGTCAGAAAAACCCGACAGTTGAATGAGGATGACAGAATGAGCGACGTCGCAGACCGTGTTAAAAAGATTGTTGTTGAGCATCTGAGTGTGGAAGAGGCCAAGGTCACGGACAACGCCTCGTTCATCGACGATCTGGGCGCGGACAGCCTTGACACGGTCGAACTTGTGATGGCTTTCGAAGAGGAATTCGGCATCGAGATTCCGGATGACGCGGCCGAGAACATCCAGACCTTCGGCGATGCCGTGAAATTCATCAACGAAGCGTCCTGATCCCTACCGAACAGGACTGCAATGCAGAACGGCGCGCCCTCATGGGACGCGCCGTTTCTATTTTTCGACAGGGGTTAGGCGGAAAATGCCAAACCTGTCGGGGAGCCACGGAGATCATTGAATCCGCAGTCCGTTCAGCCCGGACTGCGGGTTTCTTCCATGAAGCTTCAGCCGTCGAAGTCGATCTCTTCCATCAGCCGGAGCGCATCGCCGCGCAGCTCCGCCAGCTCGGTCAGATCGACAGGGTCCGGCGTGAAGTCACCCCAGGACGCGACGAGATCGGAACGCGGCACGCCGGGCTTCACGGGGAATTCGTGGTTCGCTTCGGCATAGATCTCCTGCGCTTCGGGGGATGCGAGAAACTCCATGAATTTCAGCGCATCCTCGCGGTGCGGCGCCGCGGCGGTCATCGCCACGCCCGAGACGTTCATGTGCGTGCCGCCATCCTCGAAGGTCGGAAAGATGATGCGCACCGAATTGGCCCATTCCGTCTGCTCGGGATCTTCCAGCATCTCGCCCATGTAATAAGTGTTGCCGAGCGAGATGTCGCATTCCCCGGCCCAGATCGCCTTGACCTGCGCGCGGTCGTTGCCCTGCGGCTTGCGCGCCAGATTGGCCTTGAGGCCCTCGGCCCAGGTCTTTGCCGCCTCGTAGCCGTCATGCTTGATAACGGCCGACAGCAGAGCGAGGTTGTAGGGGTGGGTACCGGAACGCGTGCAGATGCGGCCTTTCCACTTGGGATCGACCAGATCCTCGTAGGTCGTGACCTCGCCGTCGGCGACGCGCTCCTTGCTGGCATAGACGATGCGCGCGCGCGACGTCACGCCGAACCACTGGTTGTCGGAACCACGGAACTGCTCGGGGATGTTGTCGTGCAGGACGGCACTGTCCACCGCCTGGGTCACACCCGCTTCGACCGCCTGTGAAAGCCGCGCGATGTCCACGGTCATCAGGATGTCGGCAGGGCTGCGGCTGCCTTCGGCGCTCAGACGTTCGGTGAGCCCCTGATCGAGATAGACCACGTTGGTCTCGATCCCGGTTTCCTTGGTAAAGGCATCGGTGATCGGTGCGATCAGTTCGGGCTGGCGCTGGGAGTAGATGTTGACTTCGGCGAGCGCCGGTGTCGCGGCGATCAGTGCCACGGCTGCGGTCGTGATGCGCAATATCATGAGGGGCTCCATCTGGTTTGAGTTCATATCGCCCTTAAATCCGACTCTTTTTGTCTGGTCAATACCTGAACAAAAAACTCGGATAAGCTGGTGCGGCGTGCCAACGAAGGCTTTTCAGAAAAGCCTTGGCAAACTTTTCTGAAAAGTTTTGGGCGTCAGCCCCCGCGTTCGGCGGCCTTGGCGGCGTCCCACAGGGCATCCATCTCGGCCAGATCGCTGTCCTTCGGGCTGCGGCCGTCTGCGGCCAGCGCAGTCTCGATCGAACGGAACCGGCGGGTGAACTTGGCATTTGCGGCGCGCAGCGCCTCTTCGGGGTCGATCTCCATGTGCCGCGCGAGGTTGGCCATCACGAAGAGCAGATCGCCAAACTCCTCCTTCGCATGCTCGGCATCCCTGGCTTCGCGCAGCTCCTGTGCCTCTTCCACGATCTTGTCGATCACCTCGTCAGTACTGGGCCAGTCGAACCCGACCCGTGCCGCGCGTTTCTGCAGCTTCACCGAGCGCATCAGCGCAGGCAGCCCCAGCGCCACGCCGTCGAGCACTCCGGTCTCCTGCTTCTCCTCGCGCTCGGCGGCCTTGATCCTTTCCCAGTCGCGGGACTGCTGCTCTGCCGACTTGTCCCGCGATTCTGCGCCGAAGACATGCGGATGCCGCGCCACCATCTTGTCGGAAATAGCGTTGGCCACATCGTCGAAGGTGAACATTCCGGCCTCGGACGCCATTTGCGTGTGATATACCGATTGCAGCAGAAGATCCCCCAACTCGCCCTTCAGCTCGTCCCAGGATTCGCGTTCGATCGCATCGGCCACCTCGTAGGCTTCCTCGATCGTGTAGGGTGCGATCGAGGCGAAATCCTGTTCGATATCCCAGGGGCATCCGGTCACAGGGTCGCGCAGGCGGGCCATGATTTCCAGCAGCCGCGGCATACCGCCCTTGGGGTCGTGGATCAGATCGTCGGACATTGCGGGGCCTTTCGATTTGGGTCAGGAACAGCCATGCGACATGAAACAGGGAGTGTCCAGCCATGCCAGTTGTGAACCGTATTGCCGATTTTGCCGAGGACATGGCAACCTGGCGCCGCCATCTGCACCGACATCCTGAACTGGGGCTTGAGTGTCACAAGACCGCCGCTTACGTCGCCGAGCAGCTGCGCTACTTTGGTGTCGACGAGATACATGAGGGGCTCGCGACCAGTGGGATCGTCGCGATCATCCGCGGGCAGGGCGCCGGGCCGGTGACCGGACTGCGCGCCGACATGGATGCGCTTCCGATCGAGGAGGAAACGGGGGCCGAGTGGGCTTCCGAATCCCCGGGGTGCATGCATGCCTGCGGCCATGACGGCCACACGACGATGCTGCTCGGGGCGGCGCGCTATCTGGCCGAGACGCGCAATTTTGCGGGTTCGGTCGCGCTGATTTTCCAGCCCGCCGAAGAGACCATCGGGGGCGGGCGGATCATGGTCGAAGAGGGCATGATGGAGCGCTTCGGCATTTCCGAGGTCTTTGCGCTGCACACCGATCCCTTTGGCGATCTGGGAGAATTCCGCACGACACCGGGGCCGATCATGGCGGCGGTCGACGATTTCGAGATCACCGTGACGGGCCGGGGCGGGCATGCCGCCTATCCGCATGACTGCCTCGATCCGATGCCCTGCGCGCTATCCATCGGTCAGGCCCTGCAGACGATCGTTTCGCGCAATGCCGACCCGCTGCTGAGCCTCGTGGTGTCGCTGACCCAGATGCATGGCGGCTCGGCGATGAACATCATTCCCGAAGAGGTGCGGATGGCCGGAACGGTGCGCAGTTTTGACCCTGACCTGCGCGATCTGGCCGAGGCACGCCTGCGGGCGATCGTCGAAGGACAGGCCATCAGCTATGGCGTGAGCGCGCAGGTCGATTACCAGCGCAGCTATCCGCCGACGGTGAACCATGTCGACCAGACCGGTTTTGCCGTGGCGGTCGCGCGCGGCGTCGGGACAGGCGTGATCGAGGATCTGGCACCCGGCATGGGGGCCGAGGATTTTTCCTACATGCTGAATGCCCGGCCCGGCGCCTATCTGTTTCTAGGGCAGGGCAAGGGTCCGTCGGTGCACCATCCGAAATTCGACTTCAACGACGCGGCGGCCCCCTATGGCGCGTCCTTCCTTGCGCGGTTGATCGAGATGCGTCAGCCTGCGACGTAATGTTCTGATCGTATGGAGCAAGCACAACGGCACTTCGGCTCCGGGCACATGTCGCGGTGAAGGAACGTGATGAGGCGAGGGCCGATCCTGCGGGAAATCGCCTGTATAGGCATTATTCAGGGAGAGTGAGGTTGAGGTCTCGTCGCCTTGCGATACAACCGGAGCCTACTGCCGTGATGTGGGTGCATGTCGCGAAGGAAACCGGTTCTACGGGGTCCTGCCTGCGGTGGAACTGAAAATTGTCACGTATGGCGGAGCTCCCGCCATACCGTTCGCGCGTTGATCAAACGCGTCATGATAGGGAAAGAGGCATCGTGCGTATGATATTCTGGCTCATTGTCCTGGTGGTCGTCGGCGGTGTCGCCTGGATCCGACTGGCGCCGTCCGATCCTGTCGTGTGGAACGTCGATCCGATGGTGACGGCGGATCAGGATCTGGCCGGTGGTGTGCGGCGGCGTCTGGAAGGCGGGCAGGATGTGTTCGAGGCGCTGGACCGGATCATCCTCGCGACGCCGCGCACCGAATTGCTTGCCGGAAGCGTGGGGGATGGGCGCATCACCTATATCACCCGGTCGCAGTGGATGCGCTTTCCGGACTACACCACGGTTCAGCTCGATGGCGACCAGGTCGAGCTTTATGCGCGGCAGCGCTTCGGCCAGTCTGATCTGGGCGTGAACAAGGCGCGGGTCGAAGACTGGCTGGCGCAGCTTCCGAAACCCGCCGAAAGCTGAGGCGTGCATCGCACTCCGGTGGCCTGGACGACACGCGGTTCGGGTCTTGACCGGAGCGGCGCGATCGGGGACAGAGCGGCCCATGGTTCCCAATGACAGACTGATCCAGATCCGCCAGCGCTTCGAGTTTCTCGAGGCGAAGCTGGCTGCCGGAGGTGGCGATCTTGCCGCGCTCGGCCGCGAATATGCCGAATTGAAACCCGTGATGGCGCAGATCGACGCCTGGGAGGCGCTGCAATCCGGGATCGCCGAAGCCGAGGCGATGCTGCGCGACCCCGAGATGAAGGCGCTGGCCGAGGACGAGCTTTACGAGCTGCGCGGTTCGGTGGGCGCCGCCGAGGAAGCGCTGCAACTGGCGCTGCTGCCCAAGGATGCGGCCGATGCGCGCCCTGCCATGCTGGAAATCCGGCCCGGCACCGGGGGCGAGGAGGCGGCGCTTTTCGCGGGCGATCTGCTGCGCATGTACCAGCGCTATGCCGAGGCGCGTGGCTGGCGGGTCGAGATCATCGAGGAGCAGGCGACCGAGCTGGGCGGGATCAAGGAGGTCGTCGCCCACATCACCGGTCAGGACGTCTTTGCCCGGCTCAAGTACGAATCGGGGGTGCACCGCGTCCAGCGCGTGCCGACGACCGAAAGCGGCGGGCGCATCCACACCTCGGCGGCGACGGTGGCGGTTCTGCCCGAGGCCGAAGAAGTCGATGTGAAGATCGACGCCAACGACATCCGCATCGACACGATGCGCAGCTCGGGTGCGGGCGGGCAGCATGTGAACACCACCGATTCAGCCGTGCGGATCACCCACATGCCGAGCGGCATCGTGGTGACGAGCTCCGAGAAATCCCAGCACCGCAACCGCGAGATCGCCATGCAGGTGCTGCGCACCAAGCTGTTCGATCTGGAACGTCAGAAGGCCGACAGCGAACGGTCGGCGAGCCGCAAGGCGCAGGTCGGTACCGGGGATCGCTCGGAACGCATCCGGACCTACAATTTTCCGCAGGGCCGGCTTTCCGATCACCGCATCAACCTCACGCTCTACAAGCTCGACCAGGTGATGCAGGGCGATCTTGATGAAATCATCGACGCTCTGACGGCGGATGCACAGGCCGCTATGCTGGCCGAGATGGGGGCATGACCGGGTCGGAGCTGCTGGCCAATGGCGCGCGCACGCTGAGTGCCGCCGACGTGCCCGATGCGGGCCGGGATGCGCGCCGCCTGTTGGCGCATGCCCTGAACGTGCCCGCCGGGCGGCTGACCCTGATCCTGCCCGAAGTGGTGAGCGAGGCGCAGAGCGCGCTGTTCGATGATCTGATCGCGCGGCGGGCCGAGCGGGTCCCGGTATCGCACCTGACCGGTCGGCGGCTGTTCTATGGCCGCGACTTCCTCGTGACGCCGGACGTGCTCGATCCGCGACCCGAAACGGAGACGCTGATCGAAGCCGCACTGGCGCAGCCATTCCGCCGGGTCCTGGACCTTGGCACCGGATCGGGCTGCATCCTTCTGACACTGATTGCGGAGCGTGACGGCGCTACCGGGATCGCAACGGATCTCTCCGAGGCGGCGCTCGACGTCGCCCGCCGGAACGGTGAAACGCTCGGGCTCGCGGACAGAATCGCGCTGGAGGCCGGCAGCTGGTTCGCGCCTCTGGACGGGCTCGGGGAATGCTTTGACCTTATCGTGTCGAACCCGCCCTATATCGCCTTGGACGAGATGGCGGAGCTTTCGCCCGAAGTGCGCGAATACGAGCCGCGCCTTGCTCTGACGGACGAAGGTGACGGCCTCGCCGCCTATCGTGCCATCATCGCAGAGGCGCCCAGGCATCTGGCCCCCAAGGGTCGCATCCTGGTAGAGATCGGACCCGGGCAGGGCGCCGATGTCAGTGCGATGATGATGGCGGCCGGGCTTGCCCAGGTCACGGTGCTGCGCGACCTCGATGGGCGCGACAGGGTCGTTCAGGGCAGCTTGCCGCCACTCTAGGGCTTTGGCCTTCGGAAATTGCGGAATTTATGTGTTTTTTGCTTGTATGGCGGGGCGGGACGTGTTTATTCAAAGGGGTCGAGACGGAGGATGCCTTTGGGCGGTCCCGCTGGACGCTAAGCCACACATCGAAGTGATCTGGTAGGCACGGTGCAAAGAGCGCCCAAGACGATCACAGGACAGTCACAGATAGGGCTGAAGCTCGAATATGAGATCATCAAAATCCCGCTCGCGGTCCAAGAACAACCGCAACCGTACGTCGTCTGTTGGCAATGTTGTCAATCGCGTCTTTGACAGCTCCGGGCCAGACGGCAAGGTGCGCGGTACGCCGCAGCAGATCATAGACAAGTACAACCAGCTGGCGCGCGACGCGCAGCTGTCCAACGACCGCGTGGCGGCCGAGAATTTCCAGCAGCACGCGGAACACTATCTGCGCATGCTGGGCGAGGCGCAGCGCGAACAGGACCAGCGTCGCGAACAGCAGGAACAGGAGAACCGCGACCGTCAGGCACAGCGGGACCGTTCCGACAACAACAACAACAATAATAATCAGAACAACGGCAATGGCGGCGGCCAGAACAATTCCGGCGGCCAGAACAATGGTCAGCAGGGCGGCAACCAGAACAATGGTGGCCAGAACAACGGCCAGCACGGTGGCAACCAGAACAACGGGGGCCAGGGCGGCAACGATCAGCGTCCCGCGCGCCGCGAGCAGAACGAACAGCCGCGCTATGTTGCTCAGGATGTGCTGGACCTCTCCGAAGGGTCGGATGAGGATAGCGGTCTGGTAGAGACACCGGAGAATGCCGTGCAGTCGAGCCCGGCGCAATCCGCACCGGTCAAGCCCACCCGCGCGAAGGCCGCTCCGGTTCAGTCCGAGTCTGCCCCTGCGAAGGTCGCGCCTGCACAGGAGGCTCCGGCACAGGATGCTCCGGCAGAGCAGCCGAGCGGCGAGCAGGAGTCTGCACCGAAACCCAAACCCAAGCGCAAGCCGCGCAAGAAGCCCGAGCCGAAGGCCAAGGCGCCTGATGCGGATAATGGATCCGACGGCGGCTCTTCCGGCGAAGGCACCGCAGACGCGGCCGAGTGATCAGACTTTCTGGCCGGGCACAAACCCGGACTGGAACAGATGCTCACTCTTGGAAAGCATCATCAGACTGAGAAAATACCGATAGCAGCGCCAGCCCTCGGGCTGGCGCTTTTGCTTTGAGCGGCATTCTTCCGTGCGATGCATTGAGCGCCGCTTGCAGCGGATTTAGGCGCGTGCCGCGGCAAGCGCGCGGGCAAGCGCACAGAAGCCTTCGAGAGACACCTGTTCGGCTCGTTCGGTCGGCGCGATTCCGGCGCTTTGGAGGATCACCTCGATATCGGGATGCTGGCCCTTCAGCGCGGCGCGCAGCATCTTGCGGCGCTGATTGAACGCCGCCGCCACGACCGTCTCCAGCACCTTGGCATCCGCCGGAAAGCGCGGTTCGGGCAGGGCGGTCAGATGCACCACCGCCGAAGACACCTTGGGCGCGGGAGTGAAGGCCTCGGGTGGCAGGGACAGCACGATGCGGGCATTGGCACGCCACTGGGCGAGCAAGGCGAGGCGCCCATAGGCTTTCGAGCCCGGCGCGGCAACGATCCGTTCGGCCACTTCGCGCTGGAACATCAGGGTGAGGCTCTGCCAGAACGGAGGCCAGTCCCTCGGCGTCAGCCAGCGCACCAGCAATTCCGTACCCACATTGTAGGGAAGGTTTGCCGCGATGGCGATCGGCGGGGTGAGGTGCTCCAGCGGGTCAATCTTGAGCGCGTCACCCTCGATCACGGTAAGGCGGCCGGGATAGGCGGCGCCAATCTCTGCCAGCGCAGGCAGGCAGCGGCTGTCCTTTTCGATGGCGAGCACGCGGCGCGCGCCTTCGGCGAGCAGTCCACGCGTCAACCCACCGGGACCGGGCCCGATTTCGAGCACGTCCATGCCGCGCAGATCGCCGGCCTGACGCGCGATCTTGGCTGTGAGATTGAGATCCAACAGGAAATTCTGACCCAGCGACTTGCGCGCGGTCAACCCGTGGCTTGCGATCACACGGCTGAGCGGCGGCAGGTCGTCGATACCGCTCATGCGGTTACGCCCAAGGCGCTGTCCCGCGCCATCGTCCAAGCCATGCGCAGTGCCGCGACGGTCGAGGACGGGTTGGCTATGCCTTTGCCCGCGATGTCGAAGGCGGTGCCGTGGTCGGGCGAGGTGCGGATGAAGGGCAGGCCCAGCGTGACGTTCACGCCCTGATCGAAATCCAGCGTCTTGATCGGGATCAGCGCCTGATCGTGATACATGCAGATCGCGGCGTCATAACCCATGCGGGCGGTGGCGTGAAACATCGTGTCGGCGGACAGAGGCCCGCGCAGGTCTATCCCTTCTTGGCGCAATGCGTCGAGGACCGGAATGATGACGTCGATTTCCTCGCGCCCCATCCGCCCGCCTTCTCCGGCATGGGGGTTGAGACCCGCCACGGCGATCCGGGGATGCGCGATGCCGAACTGCGTGCGCAGGGCGGCATGGGTGATGCGGATCCGCTTGGTCAGCAGATCGGCGGTGAGGGCCCGGGGCACGTCGGCCAGCGGACTGTGGATCGTGGCCGGAACGACCCGCAGTTGCGCCGAGGCCAGCATCATCACAACTTCGTCGGCGCCAGCAAGATGAGAGAGGTATTCGGTATGACCCGGATAGGCGAATCCGGCACCTTCCTGCAGGGCCTGCTTGTGGATCGGCAGGGTGCAGAGCGCGGAGGCGGCACCGGAGCGTGTAAGCTCAACGGCGCGGGCGATCACGTCTATCACGCCCTGCGCCTGTTCCGGCTGCGGCTGACCGGGGGTGCGGGGACCAGGAAAGGCTTGCGGCAGCACGGGCAGGGTATCGCCTTGCGTGGCATCGGCCGGGTGGTCGATCAGCCGGTGCTCTGACCCGTGGGGCAGATGTGCCGGATCACCGATCCAGAAGAACGGCACCTCGCCGCGCAGCACATCCCACACGGTCACGGCGAGTTCAGGGCCGATACCCGCCGGTTCACCACAGGTGAGCGCGATGGGCGCCGGGCTCATTGCTCGATGATGCGGGCGTCGGCGCGCAGCTGGGCAAGATAGCCATCGGCGAGATTGCCAAGCCGCTGGTTGCGCAGGCCAAGCACCAGATCTTCACGTGAGGAATCCTCTGAGACGGCATTCGTGCGTCCGCAGAGCATCAGGAAGACGAGCGTCTGACCGTTCGAGCGTGTGAGCGCGGTGGACACTTCGCCCGGATCGAGCTTGGAGAGCTCCATCGCGATGTCGGTCGGAATCTCTGCGGGCGGCAGGCTGCCACGGTCGAGCACGTTTTCAGGCTGTCCACGTGCCACCCCATAAAGATCGTCGCAGCGGTCGACCTTGGAGGCGAGAACCCGGGCACGGGCCAGCGTCTCGGCGCTGCGACCGCCCGGCATGTAATAGGCTGCATATTCGACTGCCGCGACTTCGGGCGCGGAGAAGCCGGTTTCCTCGATCCCGCGCAGCTGGAACAGGGCAATGGCGTTCGGGATCGGGATCGGATCGGTCACCTGTCCCGGCGACAGACCCAGCACGAGCGGGCGCAGCACCGGGGGCAGGTCCGAAACGTTCTGCCACGGCAGGCGGCCGCCGGATTCGCGCGAGGCGGTGGCGGAATAGCGCCGCGCCTCGGCGGAGAAAGCGCTTTCCGAAGTAAGCTCGGAGATGCGTTCGGCCCGGGCGCGCACGGCCTCTGCCTCGGCCGGGGGGGCGGGCATGATGATTTCGGACAATAGCACGCGCACATTGCTGGTGCCGTTGCCACCCGAGGACAGCGCACGGTCTACCTCGGCATCGCTGACGGCGCTCTGGCTGCCGAAACGCGCCTGCACAAGCTGACGCCAGGAGAGGCCCGCGCGGACGAAGTCGCGGAAGGTCTGCTCGGCAACACCGGCGCCTGCCAGAGACTGGACGAATTCCTCCCGGCTGAGATTGGCACGTCCGGCGAATTCTTCCATGCCGGTCAGCACTTCCTCTTCGGTGGGAAGGATGCCCGCATCCTCGCTCGCCTGGATGCGCAGACGGTCGTCGATCAGCTGTTCACGCGCAAGCGCGCGCGCATCGCCGGGCGCGTTGAGAACCTGAAGCATCCGTTCGCGCTGCTGGAGCTCGTACCCGGTGACGGCCTTCTCATTGACCAGGATCGCCGGGGCGAACAGCCCCTGCGCCTGTGCTGCGGGCGCTGTCACCGCAAGCGGTACAGCGCCCAGCACGAGAGGCGCGGCCAGAGCGATGGCACGGAAAAGGCGAGGTAATCTTAGCGGCATGATCGGCGGTACTCCCCGGCACTGCCGCCGGTGCTGAATCCTTTCAGCGCGACGGTCAGGCCAAAATCTGTCGATGGTACGAGACTATCGGAAGAGGAATAGCTGCGCGAGACCGAAAAGTTCACAACTGCGCATTCGTTCTGATATTGAAGGTTGAGCCCGGCCCGCGACAGGCGCTGATCGACGAGATCGTAGCGCATGTTTGACGAGGCGGCCCAGTTGGTCGCGATCCGGTAGTTTCCGTCCAGGCTCCATTCCGTCAGTTCGGAATCGCGTCTTTCCACCGGGTCACTGGCAAGCAGCAGGTAGCTCGCGCCGAAGGACACGCGATCGAAGCGCCAGTTGGCGCGGGCCTCGGCCTTTGTGAGCGTCTGATCCTCCGCGTTGAGCAGGGCGCGCGCGGTCAGCATCAGGCCACTGGACGTGTCGAAATGTCCGGCCAGCAACCAATCGGAGGTGCCTGTGGAGAGGCCCGAGGAGCGGGTGAAGTCGTCGTCATCCTCTTCCCGCCAGACGCGTCCCAGGGTCAATCCTGCGGTGAGGCCTGCCGGATTGTCACGCAGTATGCGCAAGCCCATCGCACCGGTATAGCCACGCTCGCGCCTGTCTGCGGCCGGAAAGCGCGACAGCGACAGAAGATTGCCTTCGTCGAATTCGGGCCGTGTGCTTTCGTCATTGCCAACCTGCACCCGCTCGCCACCGATCCAGCCTGCCTGCGCCACCGGTTCGACCAGCCAGCGCGCGCCGTTCGCCCCGGCCCGCGCCAGGGGCCAGCGCAATTCCGCCGCGACGGCGGGAGTGATCTGGCTGACATCGTCCGGGCCGGTCGAATCCTGCCCGATCCAGAAGCGGTCGAGCCAGACTTGCCCCAGCGCCCCTGCGCGAACGCCGCCGGGCAGGGTCCAGCGGTTGCGCCAGCTCATTTCGGTGTTGAGCCGCGTCACGTCGCGCCCATCGGCCAGAGTGTCCAAATCGCCGCCATCGACGTCGAGCGTGGAGTAGCGGTAGTGGCTGTGCAGTTCCGCGCCGAAACGCAATTCACCGCCCAAGCGGGGAAAGAACCGGCGTTCATATTCCGCATTGCCGATGATCGAGGGTTGCGTGGCGTCGCTTTCATTGTCCCGAAGCGAATCGTAATAGAGCAGCGATGTCGAGATCAGCTCGTCGCGGCGGTAACGCGAGATGTTGAGCTCGTTCTTGAGCCGGTCTTCCCCCGAATAATCGTAAGCGTCGAGATAGGCGTCGTCGCTGGTGGTCTTCACATCGAAGGTGAGCTTCAGATCGTTCGGCAGGTTGAACCGACCTTCGGCAAACAGGTAACCGCGGGTCTGGTCGGGCAGCAGCGTGTCGCTGCTGAACGCCCCGTTGAGCTCGATATCGCCGTAGCGGAAGGCCTGACGGTAACGCGCCTCGAGGGTCCTCGTGACTGCCGAGACATAGGGTGTGAGCGTGATGTCCTTGCTGTCTCCGATCGGGATGAAATACGGCAACTTCAGCCCGAATCCCAGCAGCGTGCTCGATCGGATGGAGGGGATGAGAAACCCGCGTGCACGCTTCAGCGTCGGATCGGGAAGGCGCAGATAGGGGCTGTAGAATACCGGCACGTCGAGCACGCGCAGCTGTGCATTCTCGAAATAGAGCTGCCGTTCTTCCTGATCATGGACGACCCGGCTTGCTCGGATCTGCCAGAGCGGTGTGGAATTATCGCCGCAGACCTGGCAGGAGGTCACCGCGACGCGACTGAGCTGAGTGTAGCGTCCCTCGACACGACGCGCCTCTACCGAAGCGATCTGGAGCTGCTGGTCGAGCACCATACGTGCCCCGCGCAGCAGGCCGTTCTGAACTCCTGAATCGATCTCGCCCGACTCGGCGACGAGCACGTTGCCATCGGGGTCAGTGATGCGGATCGGCCCCTCGAGTTGGAGTGAATCGGCGTCGCGGTCATAGATGATCCGCGTCGCGGTGAGGCGCGTGCCGTCATAGAGCGCTTCGACATTGCCCGTGGCGATCAGGCGATTGTCGTTTTCGACGAAGACCTGATCGGCGATCAGGAGCGCGGCATCCATCGGCGTCTCCTGAGCGCGGATCTGGGTGGCCAGCATGAGGGTCAGAAACAGCGGGGCAAGGGTGCGCAGCAGACGCATCAGCCATCCTCCATGTGCAGGATGAGTCCTAGCGCCAGCAGCAGCGCCGCGAACGGCGGTGCCCATGCAGCGAGATAGGACGGGATCTGTCCGTTCTCGCCCATGATCTGCGCGAAATTCCGGATGTAATAAAGGCCGAAGCCCAGCATGATCGCCGCAAGCACCGAAATGCCGGTGCGCCCGAGGCGGCTGTGGCGCATGGTAAAGCCCGCGCCCACCAGCATCAGGGCGACGAGAAACAGCGGCTTGGCCAGTTCCATCTGTAGCCAGACCTGATGGCGGCGTGCGGAAAAACCGGCCTTTTCGAGATCGCTGATGAAGCTGTTCAGCTGCCAGATCGAAACGGCCGACGGATTACCGAACCGGTCGCGGATATTGTCCTGCGTAAGGGTGGAACCGACGCGCAAGGTCTGCTCCCGGGTAGCATTCGGTTCGGGGTTCACACCGTTCTGCAGCGGCCAGCTCTTTGCATCGCTCAGCACCCAGGCGCCGGGTTCGAGCCTTGCCTCGGCGGCTTCGATCCGCCGTGTCGGGCCGCCTTCGCGGGCATAGGCGACAAAGCTCACATCGTAGAGGATCGTTGCCTCGGGATTGGTACGCGCCGCGCGGATCACCGTCTGTCCGTCATCGTCGCCCTGACGCAGCCACAGCCCGTCTGCCCCGATCGAGAGCACGTTGCTGCCGCCATTGTCATAGAGCTCGGCCAGATCCGAGAAGCGCTTGGAAGTTGCGGCGACGATCGGATTGCCCATGCCAACCGAGATCGCCCCGATCAGCGCCGCGACGATTGCTGGTGCGACCAGCGCAGCGAGGCCCGAACGACCCGACGCGCGGCTGACCACCAGTTCGGACGAGCGCGCGAGCCCAAGGAACAGCGCGATCGACGACAGGATCATCACCAGCGGCAGCATCTGATAGAGCGATTGCGGGGTGTTCAGCAGCGTGAGCTGCAGAACCTCTCCAAAGGTCACGGAGGCGTCGAAGCGGCGCATCTGGTCCACAAGATCCAGCAGCGAGACAAACAGGAAGAAGATCATCAGCACGCCGAGGAACATTATCAGGAACCGGCGGGCAAAGTAGTAGTGCAGGATCATGCGGCACCCCCTATAGCGGGAGCGGGATTGCGAGCCGACCTGCGTGGGCGGAAGGGCCGCGAGGCGCGGTGCAGCAGCAATGCGCAGATCAAGAACCCGACGAGCGAGGGCAGATAGATCAGCGGCCAGAGTGCGGCATTCTCGCGAACCGGATCGGTCACGGCGCTTTCGGCGAGCTTGACCACCACCAGCAGAAAGATCGCAAAGACGATCTGCCTGCCCACGCCAAAGCGGCTGAATTCGCCGATCATGAGCGCGGAATAGCCGATCAGCGCCGCCACGACAGCCAGAATCGGCTGCTGGAACCGCGAATGTGCCTCCTCCAGCGTCTCACCGACGGAATCGTCCGCCGCCTCCGCCACTGCGGCCGTGTCGGTGAGCAGTTCAAGCGTCGGCACGAACTCGATCTTGCGCCGGGGCTGGCTTTCGGCGGCGACTAGCCCGCTGATGTCGTAGGTGAGATCGGTATAATTGGTGGTCGAGAGCGTCTGGTCCTGCACGTTAAGGGTCTGGGCGAGCCCGCTCTGCATCAGCAGTTTCGGCCCCAGCGCGTCGCGCAGAAGGAACGCGCTTTCGGATGTGTAGGTCACGACGCGGCCAACCTGACGGCGGTCGGACAGAAAGACGTCGCGCAATTCGCCGTCCGGCGCGATCTCGCGGATGTAGAAGGTCACACCGGAGCTCGGATGCAGGAACGCCCCCTCTCGCAGCAGGCGGGCGCTGATCGAGCTCGAAATCTCGGCCTCGCGCAGGCGCAGCTGCTCGAGGCTCTTGGGAACAAGGAAATGCGTCAGCACCGACATCATCGCCGCGACGATCAGCCCGAAGACCAGCACCGGACGGGCCAGCCTCCAGGGTGAAAAGCCCGTGGCCTGCACAACGGTCAATTCGGATTCGGAGCTCATGCGGTTGGTGACGTAGACGGCCGCGGCAAAAGCGGCCATGGGCAGCACCATGCGGATCACGTTGGGCAGGCTGAGGGCCGTGAATTCCATGAAGACGCCGGCGCTGTGCCCGTCCGCGATCAGCCGGTCAAAAAGGATCACCGCCCGGTTCACCCAGTAGACTGACACCAGCACCAGAGCGAAAAAGCCGAACAGCACCATGAGTTGCGACAGGATATATCTGTCGAATCTGGCCAATTCGTTCCCTCCAGAACCCGTTGCATCATTCGTGACCCTACAGGAGCCTGATCTGCGGGAAAAGGTGGCTCTGGTCAATGGGGCTTGGGCGCTTTACGTCTTGGGCAAAAGAAGGGAACTTGCTCATGACCGAGTTGAGAGAGATCACATTCGCGCCGGTGGACCTTGAGGCGCTTGCCAGCGCCGAGGGCCGGGTCGCCGTCTTCATCACTGCCGATGGCAAGATGAGTCCGGGTGCGCGCCGCCTGAACCGGCTGACGAAAGGCGCCGTCGCGCGCGCGGTCGCCTCGGATGCCTGGGAAAAGATGAAGGAAGCTCAGGTGCTGAGCCTGGCCTATCCGGCGGGCATGGCGGCGGATGCCGTCGACCTGGTCCGGCTGGAACGCCGTGCCGATGTCGAACTCGCACGCAAGGCCGGGGCGGCGCTGGCGCGGTGTGCCGGCAAGACAAAGCTCACGGTTCTGGCCGAAGCGCAGCGCGGCGCCGAGGAGATCGCGCTTGGCCTGAGCCTGCGCGGCTATGCCTTCGATGCGCGCAAATCCGAACAGCCCGATCCGCTGGGCGCGGCCGTCTTCATGTGTTCCAAGCCCGACGAGGTCAGCGCCGCCGCGGCCCCCCTTATGGCCGTGGCGAGCGGCGTGGTCTTCACCCGCGATCTGGTGAACGAGCCAGCCAATGTGCTTAACACCGCCGAGTTCGCCGACCGTCTGCTGGCGCTCAAGGATCACGGCGTCGATGTCGAGGTGCTGGACGAGGCGCAGATGGAAGAGTTGGGCATGCGCGCGCTGCTCGCCGTGGGGCAGGGCTCCGAGAACCCCTCCAAGGTGGTGATCATGCGCTGGAATGGCGGTGTCGAGGGCGTCGCGCCTCTGGCCCTGATCGGCAAGGGCGTGGTGTTCGACACCGGTGGCATCTCGCTGAAGCCCTCGGCAGGTATGGAGACGATGACGATGGACATGGGCGGCGCGGGTGTGGTCGCCGGCGTCATGCGTGCGCTCGCGCTGCGCAAGGCCAAGGCCAATGTCGTCGGTCTCGTTGGCATCGTGGAGAACATGCCGGATTCCAAGGCGATGCGCCCGGGCGACGTCGTGACCTCCATGAAGGGCGACACGATCGAGGTGAACAACACGGATGCCGAGGGCCGCATGGTTCTGTGCGACGTGATGTGGTACGCGCAGGAGCATGTGAAGCCGAGCGCGATGATCGACCTTGCCACGCTGACCGGCGCCTGCATCGTCGCCCTGGGGCATGACAATGCGGCCGTCTATTCCAATGACGATGCGCTCTGCGGCCAGTTCCTCAAGGCGGCATCGGCCGAGCAGGAGGGCGCGTGGCGGATGCCGTTGGGCCAGCCCTATGCGGACATGATGAAATCTTCGATTGCGGACGTGAAGAATTCCGGCGGGCGGCCTGCCGGTTCGATCACCGCGACCGAATTCCTCAAGCGGTTCGTGCAGGACGGCATGCCGTGGATCCATCTCGATATTGCCGGGGTGGCGCATGTGCCGCGCGATCTGACCCTGTCCACGAAGGGGGCGACGGGCTGGGGCGTGATGTCGCTGAACCGCCTGATCGCGGAGCAGTACGAGTCCGAATAGGATGGGGGCTGCCTATTTCTATCACCTGACGCAGCGCCCGCTCGAAGTGGCGCTGCCGCAGCTTCTCGAGCGGGCACTCTCGCAGGGCTGGCGGGTGGCCGTGCGCGGGCGCGAGGCGGCGCAGATGGCGTGGCTCGATGAAAAGCTGTGGCTGGGGCCAGAGGCCGGGTTCCTGCCACATGGTATTGCGGGCGGGCCCGCCGATGCGGACCAGCCCGTGCTCCTGACCACCGAAGCGGACCTTCCCAACGGCGCGGTCTGCCTCATGACGGTGGACGGGGCAGAGGTGAGCAAGGACGAGGTGCAGGCGATGGAACGGGTCTGCGTCCTTTTCGACGGCAACGATCCCGCCGCGGTGCAGGCCGCCCGGGTGCAGTGGAAGACTCTCACCGATGCGGGCTGTTCGGCGCAGTACTGGTCAGAGGAATCGGGCCGCTGGGAGAAGAAGGCGGAGAAGTGAGACTCTGTTCGGAGTCCGGTCGCTGTGGCGCAGGCCTCACCGCTCCAGGATCATCTCGCCGCCGGAAATCTCGAGCCTGTCGAAGCGCTGAAGATAGGTCATGCCCAGCAGCGACTGCTCCATTTCACCGTCATTCACATAAGCGCGCACATCCGTGTCGCTGAACGGACCGAGGCTCATCCGCGCGATCTCGACCGGGGCGGTCTGGACCGGGCCGTTGGCCGTCATGGCCTGCGCATAGAAATCGAGATCCGAAAGCCCGATCCCGGCCTTCTGCGCATCCTCGCGCGTCAGCACGATGCCGCTCGCACCGGTATCGACGACAAAGGTGACCGGCTCCCCGTTGAGCTCGAGCGTCACGTAATAATGCCCGTCCGGCGCGCGCGGGAGGGCGATCCGTCCCTGGTCGGCAAAGACCGCCTGCTGTGGCGTGACCGTCTTGCGAATGTCGTCCCAGAGCCCGATCGCGGCGATGGTGCCCAGAAAGATCAGCCCCCAGGCAGCGGCAGCCTGCGCCTTCTTGCCAAGAGAATCGCGGTTCTGCACGAACAGCCAGAAAACCAGAACCGCCCCCAGAAGAACGAGGTATGCAAGGTTTCCGAATTGCAGTGAAGACATGCGCTGATCCTTTCCGTGCCTCCTCCACATGTAGGGGCGGGAGGGGCTCCGCGGTAGGGGCGCTCAGGCCGCGAGACCGAATGCGCGCAGGCCGTCGAGCACGAACTGTACCGACAGCGCTGCCAGCAGCATGCCGAGCAGCCGCGTCACGACGGTGATCCCGGTCTTGCCGAGCGCGCGCTCGATCAGCCCGGCGCTGAAGAAAAACAGCAACACGATCAGCAGCACGCCGAGCATCACCCCGAGAACCGAGGCCATGCCCAGCGGGCCCTCGGCCTGGCCGGTCAGCAGGATGATCGAGGCGATGGCGCCCGGGCCCGCGATCAGCGGAATGGCGATCGGAAAGACCGAAGGGTCGGGATAGTCCTCGTCCTGGTCGGCCTTGTCCTCGCGCCGTTTGGTGCGTCGTTCGAACAGCATGTCGAGCGCGGTCAGGAACAGCAGGATGCCGCCCGAGATGCGGAAGGCCGGCATCGAGATGCCAATGAAGCCCAGCACCGATTCTCCAAGAAAGGCGAAGAGGAACAGCACGCCCGCGCCAATCAGGCAGGAGCGCAGCGCCACGTTTCGCCGGTGGCGGGCATCGGTTCCCGCCGTCAGGGCGATGAAGATCGGCGTGAGCCCGATCGGGTCGATCACCACAAAAAGCGTGACGAAGGCTGTGATGAGAAAGGCGCTGTCCATGTTTCACCGATTAGGGGGAGGAGGACGCTGTGGCAAGCCGGATCGGCCTCTGCTCCCCGTGGCGGGCGCCGGAGTGAGGGGCCAGCCCCTCACGCTCCCCGGGATATTTGGAACCCGGAGAAACTGGGAAGCGGTCCCGGCTTCTCTGGGTCTTAAATATCCCCGCCGGAGGCGAAAGGCGGATCCTCGGCGGATGTTCCGGGTCTTGGGGCTTTGGAGCGTTTCAGACCGTTTCTGCCTGATCCAGCTTTTCCAGCGCAGCCATCCAGAGCGCTTCGGCACGGCCCAGGGCATCCATCACTTCGGCGTATTTCTTGTTCCAGGTCGCCAGCTCCCCGGCGCGGGAATCCTCGTAAAGCTCCGGATCGGCAAGCTTTTTCGCCAGCTTGTCGCGCATCTCGTTGAGCTTGTTCACGCGCTCTTCGCCCTTGCGTGCGTCAGAGCGCAAAGCCAGGATCGTGTCGCGCGAGGGGCGTTTGGGTTTCTCGGGCGCGGGTTTGGAGGTTTTGGTCGGCTTCTCGGTGGCGAGCAGCAGCTTGCGGTAGGATTCGAGATCGTCGTCATAAGGCGCGACGGTGCCGTCCTTCACCAGCCAGAGCCGGTCTGCGACCATGCCGAGCAGGTGCATGTCGTGGCTCACGAGGATCACCGCACCGGAATAGGCGGTGAGCGCCTCGACCAGGGCCTCGCGCGATTCGATGTCGAGGTGGTTTGTCGGCTCGTCGAGGATCACCAGGTGCGGTGCGTCGATCGTCGCCAGAAGCAACGAGAGGCGCGCCTTCTGTCCCCCGGAGAGGCGGCCGACCTCGGTATCGGCCTGATCGGCGCCAAGGCCGAAACCGGCGAGCTGGGCGCGCAGCTTGGATTGCATCGTGTCCGGGCGCAGCCGTTGCAGGTGCGCGAGGGGAGATTCGTCGACATGCAGTTCATCCACCTGATGCTGGGCGAAATAGCCGATGCGCAGCTTGTTGGAGCGCGTCATCTTGCCATCCATCAGCGGCAGGCGGTCCGAAAGCAGTTTCGACAGCGTCGATTTTCCCTGACCGTTCTTGCCCAGCAGCGCGATCCGGTCGTCCTGGTCGATGCGTAGATCGAGCCTGCCGAGCACTTTGGTCTTTCCATAACCGGTCGAGCCGCCCTCGATATGGATGATCGGCGGCGAGAGTTCGTCCGGTTGCGGGAAGGTGAAGACGCGCTTCGCGGCCTCTTCCGGCGGGGTGATGGTGTCCATCTTCTCGATCATCTTGACGCGGGCCTGGGCCTGCTTGGCCTTGGACGCCTTGGCCTTGAAGCGATCGACGAACTTCTGGAGGTGCTCCTTGCGGGCCTGCTGCTTCTTCGCCATCGAGGTCAGCACGGCACGCTGTTCGGCGCGCTGGCGGGCGAACTGGTCGTAGGGGCCGTTCCAGTAGGTGAGCTTCTTTTCCTCGAGATGCAGGATGCCGCCGACCGCGCGGTTCAGCAGGCCGCGGTCGTGGCTGATGATGATCACCGTATGGGGATACTTGGCGAGATAGGCTTCCAGCCAGAGCGCGCCTTCGAGATCGAGATAGTTCGTCGGTTCGTCGAGCAGCAGCAGGTCGGGCTGCGCAAAGAGCACTCCGGCAAGCGCCACGCGCATCCGCCAGCCCCCCGAGAAGGCTGAGCAGGGCTGGAGCTGTTCATGATCGTCAAAGCCGAGGCCCTTGAGGATCGAGGCGGCACGCGCCTCGGCGGACCAGGCGTCGATATCGGCGAGCCGGGTCTGCACCTCGGCGATGCGGTGGGCATCCGTCGCGGTCTCGGATTCGGCCATGAGGCTCGCGCGTTCGGTATCCGCCGACAGAACCGTGTCGAGCAGCGAGGTCTCCGATGCGGGCACCTCCTGCGCGACACCGCCGATCTTGGCCCGGCTCGGCAGCGAGATCGTGCCGGTATCGAGCGTGAGTTCGCCGCGGATCAGCTTGAAAAGCGTGGTCTTGCCCGCGCCATTGGCTCCGACGAGGCCCACCTTGTGGCCTTCGGGGATCGTCGCAGAGGCTTCGACCAGCAAGGGGCGGCCTTCGACGGAAAAGGAAATGTCCTGAATCTTGAGCATGGGCGCGCCATAGCAGAGGTCCGGGGCGGGCGCCAGAGAGGCTGTTGCGCGTATGCGAAGGTTCGGGGTGTGTTGGCTGGGATGTCCAGAAAACGGGCAGTTTTCCGGAGGCGGGAGCGGTGTGCGGGGCAATGTTCTCCCAGGCGGCGGGTGGGAGGCTTGCGAGCATATGGTTTGCAACGCTTTTCAGGTTTCGCTGCGACCAGACCGTCCGCACGGCGGCAGCCATTTCCATTGCGTCCCGAGCTCGCCGGACATCCGACGACGTCACGTTGACGTGTCTGGGGGTCGCGAGCGGCGGTCACCCGCGAGTTTCCGGCGATTAACCGCATCCCATCAGCCCTTCCCAAGCCGGAAGTCGCATGGTATCGGGGCCGCAATCTTGAATGTGGCCGGGCATGCAGCCCGGCCTTTGACTATGGAGCAAGAACAATGGCAATCGAACGTACGCTGAGCATCATCAAACCCGATGCCACCAAGCGCAACCTGACTGGCAAGATCAATGCGAAATTCGAAGAGGCGGGCCTGCGCATCGTCGCGCAGAAGCGCATTCACCTGACGAAAGAGCAGGTCGGCGTTTTCTATGCTGTGCACAAAGAGCGCCCCTTCTATGGCGAGCTGTGCGAATTCATGGCGTCCGAGCCGGTCGTCGTGCAGGTTCTGGAAGGCGAAGGCGCCATCTCGAAGAACCGCGAAGTGATGGGCGCAACCAACCCGGCCGATGCGGCCGAGGGCACCATCCGCGCCGAATTTGCCGAGTCGGTCGGCGAGAACTCGGTCCATGGTTCGGATGCGCCCGAAACGGCTGCGGAAGAAATTTCCTATTTCTTCTCGGGTCTTGAGCTCGTCGGCTAAGGCATCACCTTAACTTTTCGAACCATTCAAACACAGGAAAGGGCACCTTCGCGGTGCCCTTTTTCATTTCAGAGATTTGTAAAAGCGGGATCGGCACCGTCAGGCCAGTTCAGGCCACGCGATTTGCGTTCCGAAGATGCCGCGCCTCGACATGGGCACGCAGCAGCGCAGCGTTGCGCAGGTTCGACTTGAACCCCACATCGAATACGTCACCAATCAGCGGGACGAGGCCGATCACCCAGTCCACGCCCGAATTCGCCACCATTCGCGCCATAGTGGAGTTCGGCACTTCAAGCTGGCGGGCAGTATTGAGGTGGTAGGCGAGCGGCATCAGGGCCAACGTGTCGCCGATGCCCGGAACGAGGCCCAGAATGCTGTCCCAGCCGACGCGGATGCGGGTCATGGGCAGCCGGAAGGCAGAGTCCATGCGCCGCGCGAGCAACTCTGCCCGCGCGACGGCCCTTAGGTCGGATTCGACGCTCATGCCCGGGCGGGGCCGGTCCGGGCGATGATCCAGATGGCATGCACGATGCCGGGGATATAGCCGAACAGGGTCAGCAGGATATTAAGCCAGAAGTGCTTGCCCAGACCCACCTGCAGGAAAACGCCGAGCGGCGGCAGGATGACGGCGAAGATGATGCGAATAAGGTCCATGGAACGGATCCCTTCATGTGTGTTGTCAGTTGCGGAGACAACGTCAGGGGTGGCCTCATGGTTCCCTATGGCTGCGGGCGGCGCGGCAGCAGCCCGATATCGTGCAGAAACTTGCCGAGCGCTTCGGAAGGGGCATCGGGGTCGCTGGCGCGCTCGGATTTCAGCTGGTCGAACTGGACGCGCAGGGCCTCCTTTTCGGCGCCCTTGCAGTCATTCCAAGGGCGGCCCTGCAAAGCCATATGCAACACGTAGTAACTGATGAAATGAGGGCGGCTGCCCGAGGCGAGCAGGCGGCGATAGGTTTCGTGCGCGCCAACATCGCGCAGGGTTTCAGCGCTGTCGATCCCGGCGCGGGCGCAGGCTGCCTCGACCGCGGGGCCGAGGTTGCGCAGGCTGGATACCGGGGTTCTGGCCATCTCGTCTCCGAAAGCGGCTGCTCACGCTGTTCCTATGCCCGGTTGCGGATATTTTGGGAAGAGTTTTGCGCGCTGCGGCGGCCTGACCTCAGCCTCCCTCAGGCGGCAGTGGTCAGCGCCTGGGCAAAGCCGCACAGTGTCTGCAGCGCGTCGGCAAAGACCTCGTCCTCGACCGTCATAGCGACGCGGACGTGCCCGGAGGCGGAGGTGCCGAAGCTTTCGCCCGGCATCACGGCAATACGATGCGTGTCGAGCAGAGCATTCGCGAAATCCTCGCCCGAGAGGCCCGTCGCGCGGATGTCGAGCATCAGGTACATCGCGCCCTGGCTCGGGATATGTCCGACACGGCTCTGCCCGTCGAGAATCTGCATCGCCAGAGCGCGGCGACGGCGGAAGGGGGCCATGATGGCATCCTCGAGCGGCGCGCCCTGGGCGAGGGCAAAGGCCGAAGCGTCCTGGATATAGCCCGGCACGCCGTATGTGGTGTTCGTGGCAAGGTCGGTCAGCCGTGCGATTACGGTTTCGGGCCCGACGATCCAGCCGATCCGGCTGCCTGTCATCGCATGGCTCTTGGACATCGACCCGATCACCAGCGTGCGCTCCTCCATGTGGGGCAGGGCACGGGGCGAGAGATGCGTACCCTCCCAGATCTGGGTGTCGTAGACCTCGTCCGAGATCACCCAGAGGTCGTGATCCTGCGCGGCGCCTGCAATCTCCTCCATGGTTTCGCGGGGATAGACCGCGCCGGTGGGATTATTGGGCGAATTGACCAGCAGGGACGCGGCGCCATGGGCCAGAACGGCGTCGCTGATGGCGGAATAGCCTGGCAGGAATCCGTCGGCAGCCAAGGTCGTGATGGCGCGCGGGACAGCGCCGGTCGCGCGGATCGTGCCCGGATAGGTGGCATAATAGGGGTCGATGAACAAAGCCGTCTCGCCGGGATTGCAGCAGGCCATGTGCGCGGCGAAGAGCGCCGCCTGACCGCCGGGGGTGATCAGCACGTTCTCGCGTGCCGTCGTAACGCCGGTCTGCCGCGTGACCCGGTCCGCCACGGCGTCGCGCAGGGCCGGAACGCCGGGTACCATCGCGTATCCCGTATGCCCGGCACGCGCCGCGGCGTGCATCGCATCGAGGATCGCGGGATCGGTGCGGATATCGTGCTCGCCGATGGTAAGCTCGATCACCGGCTCGCCTGCGGCGATCATCGCTCGCGCCCGATTGAAGACATCCCAGCCATCGGAGCCGCCGCCATTGATGGAGGTGATGCGTGAGGAGAGATAGGGCATGGCGCGGCCTTCCGGAACTGCGGATTCTGTTTTCGACCTTCTGCCAAGCGAATATGACAGGAGCAAGGGGCGGCGATGCCGAGCAGCGGATCGGAGCCGGTCTGCGGAGCATTCCGACATGTTACTGCATGCGTCTTCGACACGTTGCTGCGCTCATCGGTGCCGTTCGGGATATGAGCGGGGCATGTCCCGGGATGACCATGACCAGCTGCTTGGCTTCTTGTTTCGGTAACGCCGCCGTGCTAGACGCATCTGCATGAACACTGGCGCAACCTTCATTTGCTGCATTATCCGCTGAACCTTTCGGCGGGCCGGTCTTCTATTCCTAATCCAGGTTAAGTTGCTAAGCCCGCCGCGACCCCTCGCGAGGACGAACTCATGGACATCTTTCTCACCAACACCGCGACCCGCAGGAAAGAGCTGTTCGTGCCCTTGAAGGTCGACAACGTGCGGATGTATGTCTGCGGACCTACGGTCTATGACCGGGCGCATCTCGGCAATGCGAGGCCGGTAATCGTTTTCGACCTGCTCTACCGGCTGCTGCGGCACGTATACGGCACGGAGCACGTGACCTATGTGCGCAATTTCACCGATGTCGACGACAAGATCAACGCGCGCGCCGCCGAGTCAGGCCGCCGGATCGAAGAGATCACGGCCGAGACGACGCAGTGGTTTCTAGACGATATGGGCGCGGTCGGCGCTTTGCAGCCCGATCAAATGCCCCGCGCGACGCAGTACATCCCGCAGATGGTGACGATGATCGAAGACCTCATCGGCAAGGGGCATGCCTATGCCGCAGAGGGGCATGTGCTGTTTTCGGTCGACTCCTATGCCGAATACGGCCGCTTGTCAGGCCGTTCGGTCGAGGACATGATCGCCGGTGCCCGGGTCGAGGTCGCACCCTACAAGCGGCATCCGATGGATTTCGTGCTATGGAAGCCGTCGACGGGGGATCAGCCGGGATGGGAGAGCCCCTGGGGACGCGGGCGTCCGGGCTGGCATATCGAATGCTCCGCCATGGCATTCGAACTGCTGGGCGAGAGCTTCGACATCCATGGCGGCGGCAACGATCTGATGTTTCCCCACCATGAGAACGAGATTGCACAATCCTGCTGCGCCCATCCGGGCGGAGGATTTGCCAAGGTCTGGCTGCACAACGAGATGCTGCAGGTCGAGGGAAAGAAGATGTCCAAATCCCTAGGCAACTTCTTCACCGTGCACGATCTGCTGGATGAGGACATCCCAGGCGAGGTGATCCGCTTCGTGATGCTGAGCACGCATTACCGCAAGCCGATGGACTGGACCGTGGAAAAACGGCTCGAGGCGGAGACGACGCTGTCTGGTTTCCTGCAGACGCTGGAAGGTTTCGGCGAAGCGCCCGTGGATTTCGAGAAGGCCAGGAGCCTTGATCCAAACCCGGAAATCATCGCGGCTCTGGCCAACGATCTTGAGACCTACAAAGCCATCAACGTCTTGAAACTGGACCGGGACAGAAATGATGCGCCCCAACTGGCGCGTGATCTCGTCTTTCTCGGCTTTTTCGATTGGGACGGTCTCGAGCAGAAAGTCACGGGTCTGTCGCAGGTCAAGGACGACCTTTCAGGCTGGGTCGCGCGGCTTTCCGAAGCGCGCGAGCAGGCGATGCAGGACAAGGATTTCGGCGAGGTCGATCGGCTGAAGTCCGCATTGACCGGTGCCGGGGTGGAAGTGCGGATGAGCAAGACGGGCGTGGAACTGGTGCCCGGGGGCAGTTTCGATGCGTCGAAGCTGGAGGCGCTTTCATGAGAGGGCAGCATCACCCGATCTGCCGGAGTGGAGGCCGGCCCCCACACCCCCGGAGTTTACCAGGCAAGATGAAAGGGAGAGAGGCGTGATGCGGAAGGAGCGGCTATATCTCTATGACACCACCTTGCGCGACGGGCAGCAGACGCAGGGTGTGCAGTTTTCGGTGGCCGAGAAGCTGCGGATCGCGGCGGCGCTGGACGCCCTTGGTGTCGATTACATCGAAGGCGGCTGGCCGGGCGCCAATCCGACCGATTCAGGCTTCTTTTCCGAGGTCGGCACGATGCGGGCACGCATGACCGCCTTTGGCATGACCAAGCGCGCGGGGCGGTCGGCGGAAAACGACGACGTACTTGCGGCGGTGCTGGATGCGGGGACGCAGTCGGTCTGCCTGGTTGGCAAGACGCATGAATTTCATGTGAAGACGGCGCTTGGCATCACGCTTGAGGAGAATGTGGAGAACATCCGCGCGAGCGTCGCCCATATCGTGTCGCAGGGGCGCGAGGCGCTGTTCGATGCCGAGCATTTCTTTGACGGCTATCTTGCCAATCCGGATTACGCGCTCGCATGTCTCGATGCGGCACTTGGCGCGGGCGCAGGCTGGGTCGTGCTCTGCGACACGAATGGCGGAACGCTGCCCTCGGAGGTGGGGCGCATCGTAACAGAGGTCATCGCATCGGGTGTGCCGGGTGAACGGCTGGGCATCCATACCCATAACGATACCGAGACGGCGGTCGGTTGCACGCTGGCGGCTGTCGATGCCGGTGCGCGGCAGATTCAGGGCACGCTGAACGGTCTGGGGGAACGCTGCGGCAATGCCAACCTCGTCTCGCTGATCCCGACGCTGCTGCTGAAATCGCCCTATGCCGAGCGCTACGAGATCGGGGTGAGCGGCGAGGCGCTGGAGGGGCTCACGCGGCTCAGCCGGATGCTCGACGATATCCTGAACCGGGTGCCGCTGAAGCAGCTGCCTTACGTGGGAGGATCGGCCTTTGCGCACAAGGCGGGGCTGCATGCGAGTGCGATCCTGAAGGATCCGACAACCTATGAACATGTCGACCCGTCGCTGATCGGCAACCGGCGCTTCGTGCCGATGTCGAACCAGGCCGGGCAGAGCAACCTGCGCCGGCGGCTGGCCGAGGCAGGGCTCGATGTGGCGCCGGGAGAGCCTGCGCTGGGGGCCATCCTCGAATCGGTGAAGACGCGGGAATCCGAGGGTTATTCCTATGACACGGCCGAAGCGTCCTTCGAGCTGCTGGCGCGGGCGGAACTGGGGCGGCTGCCGGATTTCTTCGAGGTCAAGCGCTACCGGGTGACGGTCGAGCGGCGCAAGAACAAGCGCAACAAGGTGGTGTCGCTGTCCGAGGCCGTGGTCGTGGTCAAGGTGGACGGGGTGAAGAAGCTATCGGTGAGCGAGTCGATGGATGAGAGCGGATCGGATCGGGGCCCGGTCAACGCGCTTTCCAAGGCGCTCGCCAAGGATCTGGGCCGCTATCAGGAAATGATCGAGGACATGCGCCTCGTCGACTTCAAGGTGCGGATCACCCAGGGCGGCACTGAGGCCGTGACGCGGGTCATCATCGATTCCGAAGACGGGCAGGGGCGGCGCTGGTCCACCGTGGGCGTGTCCCCCAACATCGTCGATGCCTCCTTCGAGGCGCTGCTCGATGCAGTGCGCTGGAAGCTGATCCGCGATTGCGGCGATGGGACATGAACGGGATTGATGCCTTTTTCGTGCTGCATAGCGGCCTGTCGCGGCAAGGTCCCGGCGCGCCCGAAGTGGTGGCCTATGCCCTGCTGAGGGTGCGGCCTGTCTGAGCCGGGGCCGCCAGCGTCCGGACGACGCGACCCGGGTCAGACCCGCGTGAGGGGTAAGGGTGGGGCGGTTGTCGTCCCGCTGTGACGGCGTTAGGGGACGGCATGGAATTCGACGACGATCTCATTGCCTGCGCGCAGACGCTGGAAAAGGCCGATCCGGACCGGTTTGCGGCCGCGATGGCGGCACCGGTTGCGGAGCGCGCCAAGCTGCTGCCGATCTATGCCTTCAATGTCGAAGCCGCCCGCGCGCCCTGGGTCACGCAGGAAACCATGATCGCCGAGATGCGGCTTCAATGGTGGCGCGATGCGCTGGAAGAGATACGCAGCGGCGCGCAGGCGCGTCGGCACGAGGTGGTGACGCCGCTGTCCCGTGTACTGGATGCGGAGGGCGCGGCTCTGCTCGACCGATCGCTTGCCGCGCGGCGGTGGGACATCTACCGCGATCCGTTCGAGGATCTCGGGCATTTCGAGCGGTATATCGAGGAAACCGGCGGACACCTGATGCTGGTCGCGGCACGGGCGCTTGGCGCGCGCGAAGACCGCCCGGCGCTGGATCTTGGCTATGCTGCAGGGCTTGCGGCCTATCTTCGCGCCGTGCCGGAGCTTGAATCCCGTGGCCGCGTGCCGCTCGTGGATGGGCGGTCCGAGGCGGTGGCGGAGCTTGCGCGTCGCGGGCTCGCACGGCTGGCGCGGGCACGTGCACGGCGCTCCGATATCCCAAACGCGGCGGCGCTTTCGGCCTGGCAGGCTGGACCACTGCTGCGCATGGCGGCGGAGCAGCCGGGAAGGGTCGCGGCGGGGCAGTTGTACCTGCCCCCGATGACGCTGCGACTGCGGTTGATGTGGCAGGCGGCGTCCGGGCGCTGGTAAAGCGCGCGCGGTTTACTCTGCGGGCTGTTCCTTCGGGCGCAGCCAGAGCCAGATCAGCGCGCCCCCGGCCAGTGCCAGAGCGGGCGCCATGGCGAGGTTGACGGCCGTCCAGCCCTCTTGCGCAGAGCCGCCCGAGCAGTTCATGAGCCCGCCCGAGGCGAGCGAGGCGATCGTCACGCCGCCAAAGACCAGCAGGTCGTTCATGCCCTGCATGCGGCCGCGTTCCTCGGGCGCGTGGGCGCCGGCCAGCATCGTGGTCGCGCCGATGAAGCCGAAGTTCCAGCCGAGCCCCAGGAGCACGAGGGCCACGAAGAAATGTTCGAGCTGGACGCCGCTCAGCGCGACGACACCCGCGCTGGCGAGGATCACAAGGCCGGTCGCCATGATCCTCTCGACCCCGAAACGGTTGATCAGGTGGCCGGTGAAGAAGGACGGCGCGAACATCGCGAGCACGTGGCCCGTGACCACATCCGCCGCATCCGACTTGTCGAACCCGCAGCCCACGACGGCCAGCGGCGTCGAGGTCATCACAAGGTTCATCATCGCATAGGACACCATCGCGCAGATCACCGCGACGGCGATGCGGGGCGTGGTGAGCAGCTCCCAACGCGAGCGGCCCTTCGGCGCATCGACAGCAGGCACCGGCGGCTTGGGGATGTCGAGCATCAGGAACAGCAGCGACCCGACAAGGTTCACCGCGATCACCGCCATGTAGGTCCCGAGGAAGGGAATCACGTAGGCATCCGCCGTGAGCTTCACCAGTTGCGGGCCGATGATGGCCGAGACCAGCCCGCCCGCCAATACGTAGGAGATCGCCTTGGGGCGGAAGTCGTCCGACGCGGTATCGGCGGCGGCAAACCGGTAGAAGCCCTGCGCCGACATGTAGATGCCGGTCAGCAGGCTGCCTGCGAGGAAGATCGGAAAGGAGGCGTAGTAGAGCCCGATGGCCCCGACCGTCCCGCCAAGCGCGCCGCCGATCGTGCCGAGCATGAAGCCCGCGCGCCGACCATAGCGCTGCATGAACCACGAGATCGGGGTCGCCGTGAGCATCGAGCCCAGCACGATGAGCGAAATCGGCAGCGTCGCAAAGCAGATGTTGGAGGCCAGCGACTGACCCGCTAGGCCGCCGATCGTGAAGATCATCGGCATCTGCGAGCCGAGGAGCGCCTGCGCCAAGACGAGGACCGTGACGTTGCGGCGGGTGCGGGTGTCTTGTCTGCTCATTCCGTATGCGTAGGGGCGAAGCCGGGCGCTCGCAAGTGGGATAAACGCTCATGGTTGGGTGGAGCGCTGTGTAAGCCGCGCATGACCGTGGACGGGTTGGTGGCTTGTCCAGGGGGCGTGCGGTCCACTGGCGCTTGTGCTTTGCTGTGGCCGCAGGCTTTCAGGACGGTTATCACCGGCGCATGAAGGATCATCCGCAGGCCAGAGTTCTGATCGTCGGCGGCTCGGCCGAGGCGCTTGCGCTGGCCGGACATGTTCCGGGCGCGCGCGTCGTCCTGCCCCGGAGCGAGAGGGTCAGACGCCGCTGGCCCGACGGCATCGCGCATGCATACCTGAGCGCCGACATGCTCGACGGGCTTGATCTGAGCTGCATCATCGAAGCGGCACATCCTTGCGATACGCCCACGGCCTGGATCGTCGCGCAGATGGCGCGGCGCAGCGGGATCGCGCATCTGCAACTGGTGCGCCCGGTCTGGCGGCCGGGCAGGCGGGATCGCTGGGTGTCGCTGCGGGATGTCGCGCAGGTGGCCGAGGTGGTGCCCAACTCGGCGCGGCTCTTCGCGACGGTCGGTCGGGACGAGCTGAGGCAGCTCAAGGCCTTTCGCGGCATCGTGCAGGCGCGTGTGCTCGGTCGCGTGAGCGGGACTTTTCCGCTTCCGCGTGGTGGATTTCTGCCCGGCGCGGGTCCATTTACGGTGGCAGAGGAGGTGGCGCTGCTGCGCCGCCTCAGGATCGACTGGCTCGTTCTGCGCAATGCAGGCGGGCCGGGCGGCTGGCCCAAGCTTGCCGCAGCCCGACAGCTTGGCCTGGCGGTGGCGATGCTGGCGCGCCCGCGTCGCCCGGACGGTGCGCGGGTCCAAACGGTAGAGGAGGCTCTCCAATGGCTGAAACATCACCGGATATAGGTCGGCTGTTCGTGTCCGACGCCTGCGTCGCCGAAGGCGCGGTCTGGCTGGCGCAGGCCGAGCCGAGGTTCGCATCAGCCCTCGCGGCGACCGGGCCGCTGCCGCTGCGACTTCGCGCAGATGGCTTTGCCCAGCTGCTTTCGGCCATCGTGAGCCAGCAGGTGAGCGTCGCCAGCGCCCGTGCAATCTGGGCAAAACTCGAAGCTGCGGGCATGGTGAGCGAAGAGGCCATCCTGTCGGTCACCGAGGAGGATCTGCGCGGCCTCGGCCTCTCGCGGCAGAAGGCGCGTTACGCCCATGCTCTGGCCGCGGCGCGGCTCGATTTCGACGCCCTGCGGCACACCCCGACGGATGTGGTGGTGAAAGAGCTGACGGCGGTCAACGGCATCGGGGTCTGGACGGCCGAGATCTACGCGATGTTCTCGCTCGGCCGTGCCGATGTCTTCGCCCCCGGCGACCTGGCCCTGCAGGAAGGCGCGCGGCTGCTCTTCGATCTGCCCGAGCGTCCCAAGGACAAGGCGCTGCGGCAGATGGCCGAGGCCTGGAGCCCGTGGAGATCGGTTGCGGCACGGACGCTCTGGGCCTACTACCATGTTGTGAAACAAAGAGAGGGCATCCGATGACGCGGGTATTGCAGGCAGAACGGCGCGAGCCGGCATCGGGAGAGACGCGGTCCTGCGTGGTCTTCCTGCATGGCTATGGCGCGAACGGGGCCGATCTTCTGGGACTTGCCGAGCCCTTGGCCGAACACCTGCCGGACACGCTCTTCGTTGCTCCCGACGCGCCCGAGGCCTGTGCCGGCGCACCTTTCGGCTTCCAGTGGTTTCCGATCCCCTGGATCGACAATTCCAGCGAGGAGGATTCCGAAGCCGGGCTGGTCCAGGCCGCTCAGGATCTCGATTCCTTTCTCGACGCGCTGATGGTGGACGAGGATCTGCTGCCCGAGCAGGTCGTATTGTTCGGCTTTTCGCAAGGCACGATGATGGCGCTCCACGTGGCACCGCGGCGCGAGGATGCAGTGGCGGGAATCGTCGCCTTTTCCGGACGGCTGCTGCAGCCGGATCTGCTGGCAGACGAGGCGGTCAGCCGTCCCCCGATCCTGTTGGTGCACGGCGATGCGGATGACGTGGTGCCGCCACAATCCCTGCCGCAGGCCGCCGAGGCTCTTCAGGAAGCGGGCTGGAAGGACGTCTTTGCGCATGTAATGAAGGGCACGGGCCACGGCATTGCGCCGGACGGCCTGTCCGTGGCGCTGGCCTTCATGCGGGACAAATGCGGGCTTTGAGGCCTTTCGCTGTTTTGCGCGCGCGTCTTGGCGGGGGCAATGCTGCCGCTGTCGACGATGGCTCCCCCGAGGTATCGGGACTGCTTGATGACGCAAGAGACATACCCCCTGCGTCCCGGCTTTCCGGATACCACCGCGGGAGGCATGACCACTCTCTCACCACACCCCGCCAGGCACCTTTTGCCACTGCTCCGATAGGCAGGAAACGAGAACCTGATCCTCATCGCTCTGCCTGTCATATGGGCGTTACCTGCTCCTCTTAAGTCTGCAGTCGACACGCCATATCGCGGGGCTTGCCAGAAAGAGCGCGCGATATATAGTGATCTGAGGCTAGGGCGGGGTGTCCTGCTCTGGTGTCGCGGTAACGGGCAGGCAGTGCAGGAGACGAGTCCCCGATGGATGGCGATTTCAG
>JBBSNW010000050.1:0-36353 GCA_038260405.1 Rhodobacterales bacterium
CCCAGATTGCTGGCAGCATGAGGCGGAAGGCGACTGCACGGGGACCGAAAATCTCGGACCCTTGTTGACGAGCGCAGCGCGTATTCACCCCATAGGCAGAACAACGTTCCCGAGCGGTGACTAATTCAGCGGCCTGCTAGGGCTGGTCTCTAGCGCCCTCGAAGAGAACGGAATCACCGTGCTGGTGGCCCGCGACGGAGAAACTGCGATCGAGCTGGCCCGCCGCATCCGCCCGGATGTGATCCTCATGGATGCGGTGATGCCCGCGCCCGACGGGTTCGAAACCTGCCGCCGTCTCAAGAGCGGCACCGCGCCGACACTGGCCCCGATTATCTTTATGACCGGGCTCTCCGAGCCGGAGCATATTCTCAAGGGCCTGTCCTCTGGCGGCGTAGACTACATCACCAAGCCTGTCGTGATAGAAGAGCTTCTGGCGAGGATTACTATTCACGTGATGAACGCCAAGATGATCCAGAGCGCGCGCGAAGCGCTGGATTCGTCGCGTAGCTCTGTCATCGCCTTTGACGGCAATGGACGGATTGTCTGGGGCAGCCCGAACGCCATCGAAAGTCTTGCCCGGCAAACAACCCTAGGAGCCATACCACTTTCCGCATCTCAAGATTTCAGGCTTTGGCTCCGTGACTGCCGCCAGTTGCCTGCATCGCAGATCGCAGCATTCGTGCATGGTACATTGTCGATTTCATTCCTGTCGCTGTCGTCTTCAAGCGAAGTCCTCGTCAAGCTCATGGACGCGCATCACGGCAATCCAGTTCAGATGCTGGAAAAGGCATTCACTGTCACTGCGCGGGAATCGGAGGTCCTCTATTGGCTCTCCATGGGCAAGACCAATCGCGATATCGCGCAAATCCTCTCGCTCAGCGCCAGAACAGTGAACAAGCATCTCGAGCAGGTGTTTCAGAAAATGGGCGTGGACAACCGTACCTCTGCTGCCGTTCTCGCCGACCGCATCTTGCATATGTCCTGACGAGGCTCACACCGACCAATGCGGCGCCGAGAAAAGATAATGGCCCGTTTTAAATCGCCCGGCCGAGCACATCTTTATTTGTCGCTCCATGATCAAGTCCAAACCGTATTTCGTCCTCGCTGGCACAAACTATCCGCCCCAGCCTGTCGACTATCTCGCTACGATGCTCACAGCATTTGGAACGACATCAGTTGAAGGCTGCTTGACCGGGGCTGGGCGGGTGGAGCTACTTTTCGGCAAGAACGTATAAGCTGACGATACCAGTGCCACTCCTTTTTAGCCGAGATAAATCGTTTCTCATCCAAACAGGATCCCGATCGCGAAGGTAGTACAATGGCCAGCCCGCGCCACCCCAGGCTGTCCAGTTTAAATGCACAGTCGAGAGTTTACTGAGGGTCAGAGGACCGACGGTTTCTTGCGCGCGCGGAACAGGATCATGTAGATGAACAGCGCCGTCAGCAGCAGGAAGAAGAGACTGTCCGGGCTGGTAAGGAACACCATCGGGTTGCCGTCGCTCAGGGAGAGCGATCGTCGCAGATACTGTTCCAGATCCGGACCGAGGATGAACCCCAGAAGCATCGAGACTGTCGAGTAATTCTGGCGGCGCATCACGTAGGCCAGCAGACCGAAGCCCACCGCCAGCGACATCTGGAAAATCGAATATGTGGCGACATAGCTGCCCACCAGGGCGACAACGGCGATGGCACTGTAGAGAAGGCCCTTTGGGATCGAAACGATGCGCACGAAATAGGGGCCGAACAGGAAAAGCGTGAGCGGTATGAGGACCAGCGCGCTGAGAAACAGCGAGGCGAACATCGGCGCAATGAGGTCAGCCTGGTTTTCGAGCAGGCGCGGTCCAGGCTGAAGGCCGTTAATGACAAGAACACCCAGCACGATGGCGGTGGTCGGATCACCCGGGATGCCGAACATGAGCATCGGCACGAAGGCCCCGCCGCACATCGAATTGTTGGCCGATTCCGCCGCTGCAATGCCTTCACGAGAGCCTTTTCCGTACTCCTCGGGGTGGCGGGACGCGCCCCGCGCCGTGGCGTAAGAGACGAAGGCGGCCATCGAACCTCCGGCGCCGGGCAGGATACCGATGCCATAGCCGATGATGGCGCTTTTCACGTAGGTGACGAACCCGATACGGCGGATTTCGGACCATGGGGGTATGAAGTCACGGCGCCGGATCTTCAGGTCCTTTGAATCGGGGTCAGGAATGCCGCTCGCGGCGTTCCAGTTCTGGGCCTGGATAAGCACCTCGCTGATGGCGAATGCGCCGATCACGAGCGGCATTATGTCGATGCCCTCTACAAGCGTCTCTGTGCCGAAATTGAATCGCGGGATAGGCAGCAGCACATCGATGCCGACGGTCGCGAACATCACGCCCAGAAGCGTTGCAACCACCCCCTTGGCGATGGCGCCGCGGTCCACGATGATGATGACCACCAGCGCGAAGAGCACGAGCGAGAACTTGCCCGGAGTGCGGATCAGCAACGAGATCTCGGCCGCCACTGGCATGAAAGCCATGAGAAGGACCGCGCCGATGCTTCCGCCGATCATCGAGGCCAGCGCGGCATGGCCAAGCGCGTTCGCACCGAAGCCCTTCTTCATCAGCTGGTTGCCCTCGATGGCGGTCATCATGGAGGAGGGGGCGCCAGGAATGTTGATCGTGGTGGCGGTGATGGAGCCGGAATACATGCCGGCCATGAAGATCGACGCACACATCACGAGCGCGGGCACGACATCGATCGTATAGGTGATGGGCAGCAGCAGCGCGATGGCCAGCACAGAGGTCAGGCCCGGCATGGCACCGAAGAACGTGCCGATGAGAAAGCCGCCGATCATGAAGCCGAGGACGGTCCAGTCGGCCAGTGCGCCGAAACCGCCGACGAGCGTGAGAAAGGTATCCATCAGATCGCAAACCCGGGGAAAGTGGGAAGGCGCACGCCGAAGACGAGCGCGAACAGACCGTAGAACGCCGCCGTCACCGCGATCGCATAGAGCGCGAAACGCAGCGGACGACGGGTCTCGAACCCGAAGACGAAAAACAGGGAGCCGACGAAGAGCAGCGTCGACAGGCTGTAGCCCAGCGGGCGGAAGAGCAGGATGTAGGCCGCCGTCGCCACGATCACGAGGGCCGGGCGCAGGAAGGTTCCGCTGCCGCTGCCGTCAGGTTCGCCCGGCGCGGAGCGAAGTTCCTGAAAAAGCACGACCAGAAGCGCCACGTACATAAGCCCCGCAGTGAGCAGCGGGATCGCTCGAGGGCTGACTTCGCCCGGAGTGCTGAACTGCGATCGGATGCCGAACGCGGCACCCATATAGATCGTGGTCACGACGATCAGTGCCAGCGGAAACATGATTCCTGCGCGCATGAAGCGATTGACGGCCATTGGCCCCTCCCTGAAAGACGGTGCCGGGGAACGAACCCCGGCACCCTTGTCATGCGGCGTTCAGACTCACTGGGAATCCGTGTTTTCGACTGAATCCATCTCGGTGAAGAGGCTCTGAGCCGTCTCGTCGGCCCATTGGGTGACCTCGTCGCTGCCAAGCCAGTTGGGCGTCACGCCGATCGTGGCGACCCAGCTCTGGAACTCGTCGCTGTCGTAAGCTGCCTTGTAGGCAGCCTCGATCGTCGAAATGGCCTCTTCCGGTGTGTCTGCGGGGGCCGCGATCACGATGAAGCTGCCGTTCTGGAGGTCGATTCCGGCCTCTTCGGAGGTGGGCACGTTGTAAGTCGGGTTCTTCGCCGTCGAGAACTCGACGATGCCGCGCACGGTGCCGTCATCGATGAGGTTGGAAAAATCACCGAGGCTGGTGAGCGCCACATCGACCTCGTCGGACAGGATCGCTTCCTTCTGCGGAGCCGCGCCCCCGGGATAGGAGACGATCTTGAATTCTGCACCAGTCAGCTTCTGCAGCTGCAGAAGTGTCAGGTGAACCCGCCCACCGAGATTCTGGACCGCGACGCGGATCTGGCCAGGATCGGCCTTGGCCGCATCCACGAGATCCTGCAGCGTCTGGTAGTCGGAAGACGCATCGACGATGACCGCGTCGGGTTCACTGGTGATGCGCGCGATGAGCTTGAGCTTGTCCATGCTGTAGGTGGGCAGCATGTTCTGGTATGGTACGGTGACGATGCTGTCATAGGTCAGTGCACCGATCGTGTAGCCGTCCGCGCGTGCGCTCATGACCTGGCCGATGCCGGTGGCACTCACGCCGCCTTCGACGTTTTCCACGTACATGGACGCGTCGCCGAGTTCGTTTTCAGCCATGTTGGTGATCTTGCGGACAATGCCGTCGGTACCGCCGCCGGCGCCCCAGGGCACGATTACGCGGATGTCGCGTTCGGGATATTCCGCCAGCGCCGCCACAGGGATGAGCGTGGTGGCCGTCAGCGCGGCCGCGATAAACAGGTTGCGTCTCAGCATGGTATCTTCCTCCTCAGGGATACTGCGGTGCCCCGCCGTCTCAGTGTCCGGTGATCCTCGGGTCCGCATGGCGGTCCTGAAGAAGGCCGGGTTGTGCTCTCCTCAACTAATACATTACTATATGAATTTGGGAGCGGCTGGCAATACATCATCCTTGCTGATCTGCCGCTTTGGATTAACGTTCTGACAATAAAAGGAAAACAAATGATCTACGATCACAGGACCTATCGGTGCCGGCCCGGAACCATTGCGAAACACATGAAATTATATGCCGATCACGGCTGGGAGACTCAGCGCCGTCACCTCGGTGATCCGGTTGTCTACGGCGCGGTCGAAACCGGCGACGTGAACTCCTACATCCATGTCTGGGTGTTCGAGGACGCTGCCGACCGGGCGCGCAAGCGCGCGGCACTGAAGGACGATCCTGACTGGAAAGCCTACCTATTCAAGAGTGCGGAGGCCGGATACCTGATTCAGCAGGTGAACACCCTGCTGACACCGGCGCCGTTCTTCAAGAGCTGAGGCCTGAAGCCTCAGTCAGGCAGATCCATATATGCCACGATCGCGTCGAGCTCGGCGATGTCCGCATCGTCGAGCGTGCCGCCCGCCGCCCGCATGGTTGCCGTCGCCAGAGCGCCACGGCGGCGCATGGTTTCCTTGCGCAGCGCGATGCCGAGTGCGCCCTGTGCCTCGTGCTTGAGAAGCGGCAGGTAGCGGTTGAAAAGCGCATGCGCCCCGGCTGTGTCGCCGTCCACGCGCAGCAGTGTGTCGACGCCCGAAAGCATCTCGGGATAGGAAAAGCCCGCCATCGGGCCATCCGCGCCGCGTGCAAGCTCCTGCGGCAGATAGAGCCCGTTATTGCCAGTGAGGATCCGCACATGATCGGGCAGCGCGTCGCGCAGTTCGGCCACTTTGCGCGCGCTCGGCAGATCTTCTTCCTTGACCACGGTGATCTGCGGAAAGAGCGCGACGAGCCTCGCCATGGCAGGGACCGACATCTGCACACCCGAGGCGGCCGGAAAATCCTGCAGCACCGTTGGCACGGCACCGATTCGCGAGAAGACAGCATCGAAATATGAAAAGAGCGCCTCGTCGGTGCGCGCGGAAGCGGCGGGTGCGATCATCACTCCACGCGCGCCCTCGGCCATCACTTGGCCTGCGACATCGGCCAGAATCGCAAGGTTGGGCGAAGACACGCCTGCAAAGATCGCATGACCATCGCTGGCGGCGATGTAGGAGGCGGCGACCGCGACAGCCTCGTCCGGCGTCAGGGTCTGGGCCTCGCCGCTGACGCCCAGCACGGTCAGGCCGCGGGCACCGTGGCGGTAGTAGAAATTGGAGAGCGTGGCGATGCTGTCATGGTCGACCGCACCGTCAGTGCGAAACGGGGTCTGTGCGACGACGTGAAGGCCTTGAGTGGTCTCGGACATGATCTCTCCTTCGCGCGGCGGGGGGTGCTGCGCGTGCATGGTGGATTTAGAGTGATGGGGCAGGGCGGCGGAATCCGCTCAGGCGAAATAATCCCTGTGCTTGTCGCGGAATTCGTCGACCCAGTCGCGGTCCTTGTGCAGGTGAGCGCGGATCTCGGCGACTGCCGCATCGACATCCCGGGCTTCAATCGCGTCCAGAATCTGAAGGTGCCCCTCGATGATCGCGCTGATCTTTTCCGGAGAATGGCGCTGAAGCCGCCGGACCCGATCGAGATGGCCTGCGCGCGAGCGGATCAGATCGTGCATGGCGATCTGACCGATGCCCTGAAACAGCGTTCGGTGAAAATGCTCGTCGAGTTCCTGAAACAGTCGCAGCTGGGTATCGTCACTGCCGATCAGCTTTTGCATGCCGACAATCGACCGGGCGCGTTCGGTCGTTTCAGGGGCGCCGTCAGAGGCGAGACGGCGCACAACCTCGGTCTCGAGCGCGCGACGCAGGAAATGGCCCTCGTGGACCAGATCGGTGTCGATCCGCGTCACTACGGTGCGCGATTGGGGGTAGATCTTGATCAGCCCGTCGGCCTCGAGCTTTTGCAGCGCGTCGCGCAATGGGGTGACGCTGACATCGAACTGTTTGGCGAGTTCGGCGCGCAGCAGGTTCGTGCCCGGCGGCAGCTCGAGCGACAGAATGCGCTGGCGCAGTTCGTCATAGATTCCCGTTGACGCCGAAGGCCGGGCCGCCGATGCGCCGCGTCGGCCGAGCTCGAGCGCCTCCTTGATGGGTATGTCCATGTTGCGCCTCCTGTGCCGGATGCCGTCTTGACTTCAACCGTCGCATATTTCAACGGTTGACCCAAAGAGTAAACTAAAATATTAGTACATATCAAGAGGCGATCTTGGTTCAGGATCGCATCACCGGAACACGCACGGCAGGAGGAGCGTCCAAAATGGATGGCACGAACCCCGACTTTACACCCCACGGCAAACATCTGATAGCTGGCACGTGGATCGCCGGAGAGCAGACCTTTCGCTCCATGCCCGCCCATGGCGAGGCGCATGATTTTTCGGTCGGCACGCCCGAACTTGTGAATCGTGCCGTCGAGGCCGCCGAAGACGCCTTTCTAACCTACGGCTATACCAGCCGTGAGGAACGCGCCGTCTTTCTCGAGGCTATCGCCGAGGAGATGGAGGCCCGCGTCGATGCGATTACCGAAATCGCAATGTCCGAGACCGGCCTGCCCGAGCCGCGCATCCGCTCCGTCGAGCTGCCGCGCACGGCGAACCAGCTGCGCCTCTTTGCCAGTCATATCCGTGCGGGCGACTATCTCGACCGCCGCCATGATGAAGCACTGCCGGACCGCCAGCCGATGCCGCGCCCGGACCTCAAGATGGTCCAGCGTCCCATCGGCCCCGTTGCCGTCTTCGGTGCCTCGAACTTCCCGCTGGCCTTTTCCACTGCCGGTGGCGATACGGCCGCCGCTCTGGCTGCGGGCTGCCCGGTCGTGGTCAAGGGACATGGTGCCCATCCTGGAACCGGCGAGATCGTGGCCGAGGCGATCGCCGCAGCGATCGACCGCTGCGGTATGCCGAAAGGCGTCTTCTCCCTCGTGCAGGGTGGCAAGCGCGACGTGGGGCAGGCGCTCGTCCAGCATCCGCTGATCAAGGCTGTGGGCTTTACCGGCTCGCTCGGCGGCGGCCGCGCGCTGTTCGATCTCGCCATGTCACGCCCCGAACCGATCCCGTTCTTCGGCGAGCTGGGTTCGGTCAATCCGATGTTCATGCTGTCCGAGGCAGTGAAAGCACGGGGCGCGGAGCTGGGCAAGGGCTGGGCCGGATCGCTTGTGATGGGCGCGGGGCAGTTCTGCACCAACCCGGGTATCGCAGTGGTTGAGAGCGGCGCTGCGGGCGACGTCTTTGTCGCAGCAGCCCGCGACGCCCTGTCCGATGCCGGCGCTCAGACCATGCTGACCGACGGCATCGCCGAGGCCTATCGTGATGGCAAGGCCCGTTTCGACGGGCGCAATTCGGTCACCGCCGTGCTGGAAACCGAGAGCGAAGGGCGGATGGCAAAGCCGAACCTCTATGAGACCGACGCGTCGAGCTATCTGCAGGACGCCGACCTCGGGGAAGAAGTTTTCGGACCCTTTGGGCTCGTGGTGCGGGTGTCAGGCGCGGACGAGATGGCGACGCTTGCCAATGGCCTGCGCGGCCAGCTGACCGTGACATTGCACATGGACGAGGGTGATACCGCGGCGGCCCGCAGCCTCGTGCCGATCCTTGAGCGCAAGGCCGGACGTCTTCTCGTCAACGGTTTTCCCACCGGCGTCGAGGTTGCGGATGCGATGGTCCATGGCGGCCCGTTCCCGGCCTCCACCAATTTCGGACATACCTCGGTCGGTACGCTGTCGATCCGCAGGTTCCTGCGCCCGGTCTGCTACCAGAACATGCCCGACGCCCTGCTGCCGCGCGATCTGGCCTGACTGCCGACCCCAAAAACCACTCGGAGAATGCCTAAATGATTTCCCCTTCGGACCTGCGTGACATCATCCGCCACGGTCTTCTCTCGTTTCCGGTCACGCCGTTCGACGCGCAGGACCGGTTTGCACCGGACCCATTCAAGGCCCATCTGGAATGGCTGTCGCAATATGACGTGGCGGGCCTGATCGTCGCGGGCGGCACAGGCGAGATGTTTTCGCTGACTCCCGCGGAGATCGTCGAGGTGGTGCGCGCCGCCCGCGAAGTGTCCGGGGACTCGCCGGTGATAGCGGGCTGCGGCTACGGGACACGGATGGCTTGCGACCTTGCGCGCGAGATCGAGGCGGCGGGCGGCGACGGTATCCTTCTGCTGCCTCACTACCTGACCGAGGCGCCGCAGGAGGGCGTCGCAAACCGCATCCGCGCGGTCTGCGCGGCCACGTCGATGGGTGTCATCGTCTACAACCGCGGTCAGGCCCGCATCAGCGCTGAAACGCTGGCCCAGCTCTGCGATGAATGCCCCAATCTCATCGGTTTCAAAGACGGCACCGGCGACATCGACACCGTACGGCGCGTGACGGTCAAGCTTGGCGACCGCCTGTCTTATATCGGCGGGATGCCCACGCACGAGCTTTTCGCGCAGGCCTATCGCGGCGCGGGAATGCCTACCTACTCCTCGGCGGTGTTCAACTTCGTTCCGGAAACGGCGCTTGCCTTCCACAAGGCGTTCCTCAGCGGAGACGACGCAGCCTGTGAAAAGCTGCTCACCGAATTCTACTATCCCTTCGCCAAGATTCGTGACCGCTGTACCGGCTATGCCGTGTCTGCCATCAAGGCAGGCGTTTGCTTGCGCGGCTTCGAAACGGGCGCCGTGCGCGCGCCACTTACCGATCTGTCGGAAGAAGAGATCGAGCTGATGCGCACCCTGATCGACGGGCGCAGCTGATGCGGGCGATGACGGTCGCGATCCTCGAACCATCGAGCGAGGAGATGCGGGCACGGATGGAAACGCTCTGTCCCGACCTCGACCTGCGCTTCGCTGCGAGCGGCGATCCCGCCGATTTTGCAGAGGTGCTTGCCGAAGCGCGCTACGCAGTCACGCGTGGCCTGCGTTTTCCGGCTGAGGCGCTCGATGACGCGCCGCATCTCGCGCTTATCCATCAATGGGGCACGGGCATTGATGGCATTCCGCTCGACGCCGCCCGCGCGCGACGCATTGCTGTCGCCCGCAGCCCAGGCGTCAACGCGCCTACGGTGGCCGAAGCGACCCTCGCGCTGATGCTCGCAACGCTCAGGCGGCTGCCGCAAGTCCATGCCGCGCTGCGGGCGGGCCAATGGGAGCAGCCAGACCTGTGGCGCGAGGCCCGTGATCTTGGCAGTGCGACGGTGGGTCTCGTCGGGATGGGCGCCATCGGCCGTGAAGTCGCGCAGCGCCTTGCGGGCTTCGGCTGCGAGGTGATCTATACCCGCGCTTCGGGTCCGATACATGATAGCCCGCTGCGGTTCGCACCGATAAAAGCGCTGCTCGCGGATAGTGACGTGGTGAGTCTGCACCTGCCGCTGACAGAAACCACGCGAGGAATGATCGACGGGGCGTCCCTTGGCGCGATAAAGCCCGGCGCCGTTCTCATCAACACCTCGCGCGGCGGTCTGGTGGACGAGGCAGCGCTGGTGGCGGCGCTCGCGTCAGGTCATCTTTCGGCCGCGGGGCTAGACGTTTTCGAGACCGAGCCGGCGTCGCCCGAAAACCCGCTTCTGTCGATGCCGCAGGTGGTCACGCTGCCTCACGTCGCAGGCCGCACCGTGGACAATTTCGACCGGATGATATCTCACTGGGCGAACAACATCCGGGCGCATGCCGCGGGCCGCGCCATCGATGCGGCCTGTCTCGTGACCGGCTAGAAAAGCACGAACGGAACGGAACGGAAGGGACCACCATGGACGGATCGCATACGAGGACGAGAACCGGCGGGCAGGTGCTGGTGGATCAGCTGCTTCTGCATGGGGCGGATTGCGCCTATTGCGTGCCGGGCGAGAGTTATCTCGAGGTTCTTGACGCGCTGCATGACGTGCGGGACCGCTTTACGCTCTACAATGCGCGCCACGAGGCCGGCGCCGCCGACATGGCGGAGGCCTATGGCAAGCTGACGGGACGTCCCGGCATCTGTATGGTCACCCGCGGCCCCGGCGCCTGCCAGGCAGCAGTGGGCGTGCATATCGCATTCCAGGATTCTACCCCGATGATCCTGCTGGTTGGGCAGGTGGGCCGCGATACAATGGATCGCGAGAGCTTTCAGGAAATCGACTATCGTCAGATGTTCGGGGCCGTGGCCAAATGGGCTGCGCAGATTGACGACGCGGCGCGTGTGCCGGAATACATGGCTCGCGCCTTTCGCGTGGCCACGTCGGGCCGTCCCGGCCCAGTCGTGCTGGCGCTGCCCGAGGACATGTTGACCGACATGGTCGACGTGTCCGACGCGCAGCCTTACGTCGCCACGCAGGCCGAGCTGTCCGAGGCGCAGATCGATGCGGTGATCTCGGCGATGCAAGGGGCGCAACGCCCGCTGATCCTCGCCGGCGGGCCGGGCTGGACCGACGCGGGCGCCGACGCCCTGCGCCGCTTCGCCGAGGAAAACGATTTGCCGGTCGCGACCTCCTTTCGGCGGCAGGACGTGATCGACAACCGCTCCGACGTCTATGTCGGCGATTTCGGCACCGGTGTGGCGCCGAGCCTCGTGAAGCGTCTGGCCGAAGTGGACACGCTTCTGGTCATCGGCGCGCGTCTCGGCGAGATCACGACAAAGACCTATGCCACGCTGTCCGTGCCGAACCCGGCGCAGCGCGTGATCCACATTCATTGCGATCCTGACGAGATCGGCCGCGTGTACAGCCCCCATCTGGGCCTCGCCGCAGACGCGACGAACGCAGCGCTCGCGCTCGCGGGGCTCAAGGTGGATACCGCCGCCAACCCCGACTGGCGGCGCAGCTTGCGCGAAGAGCATATCGCCGACATCGCTCCGCCGCCCCATGACCACCCACTCGACATGGGACAGGCGATGGCGGACGTGCGCGACCTGCTGCCCGCCGATTGTGTGGTGACTCTCGACGCGGGCAACCATACCGGATGGGCGCAGCGGTTCCTGCGCTTTGCTCGGCCGGGTCGGCAGATCGGCTCCACCTGTGGTTCGATGGGCTATGCGGTCCCTGCCGCTGTGGCCGCTTCACTGCAGGACCCTGCGCGTCAGGCGATCGCATTCGTGGGTGACGGCGGCTTCATGATGAGCGGTGCCGAGCTCGCCACGGCCGTGCAGCATGGCGGGCGGCCCATCGTCCTTTTGTTCAACAACAGAACCTACGGCACGATCCGCATGCACCAGGAACGCGAACATCCGCGTCGCATTTCCGGCACGGACATCGTGAACCCTGATTTCGGACTACTGGCACAGGGTTACGGGGCGGGCTATGCGCATGTTACCGAGACGGCGCAGTTCCGTCCTGCGCTGGAGGCGGCATTTGCCCATGACGGGCCCACCGTCATCGAGCTCGTGACTGACCCCGAGCGGATCTCGACCCGCACCACCGTCGCCAAGCTGCGCGGAGAGGGTTGAGCCATGAAGACACGTATCCTCGGCGCGGGAGGTCCAGAGCTCTCGGCCATCGGTCTCGGCGCAATGAACATCTCGGGCTTTTACGGCTCCGCCACCGAAGAAGAGGCTTTCGCGCTGTTCGACCGGGCGCAGGAGCTGGGCATCGACCATCTCGACACCTCGAACGTCTATGGTGACGGCCATTCGGAAGAGACCATCGGGCGCTATTTCAAGGATCGTGGTGCCGTGTTCCGCATCGCCACGAAGGCGGGCATCCGCCGCGATTCCGACACCGGCACACGCCATTTCGACAACAGTGCCGCGCATCTCGAAGCCGCGCTCGATGCGAGCCTCGCGCGGCTTGGGATTGAATGCGTCGACCTGTTCTACGTCCACCGCCGTGAGGCCGACCGCCCCATCGAGGAGGTGACAGAGACGCTTTCGGGCTTCTTGCGTGCAGGCAAGATCCGCGCCTTCGGCTTTTCCGAGATCGCACCCACCTCGCTGCGCCGCGCCGCCGCGGTTCATCCGGTCGCCGCGGTTCAGTCAGAGTATTCCCTTGCCACACGCGCGCCGGATCTGGGCCTCGTCCAGACCTGCGCTGCGCTCGGCACGACGCTCGTGGCCTTCAGTCCGGTCGGGCGGGGGCTGCTGACCGACATGCCGCCCGATCGCGCGCGCGCGGCTGCGTCAGGGTTTCTCAAGGATAATCCGCGTTTCACCGAGCCGAACCTTGCGGCCAATCTCGCGGCGACCGACCGGCTGCGCGCACTGGCGGCCGAAATGGAATTACCCACCGCCGCACTCGCCGTCGCCTGGATTCTGGCACGGGGCGCGCATGTTCTGCCAATCCCCGGCACTCGCGATCCCGATCATCTTGCCGAAGCTTTTCGCGGTACGATGATCGAGCTGACTTCCGCCGATCTTGACAGGATCGAGGATGCGCTGCCGATCGGCTGGGCGCATGGCGACCGCTACACCGAGACGCAGTGGAAGGGACCGGAACGCTACTGCTGAGGCGCGGGCATCACTGATGTGCACATCGCCCGTCGCGGTGCCAAATCCGTGAACGAAACAGCGGTATCCGCTGACGGTGTTGAAGGGATGTGAGACCCCGTAATCAAGACTTTCTGGGCGGATCCCTGGCTGATTCATGCCCGGTATGTCTTTGCCCAAGGCTCAGTCGAAAGGGTGCTACGACTCCCTAGTGGTTCCGCGCACGATGATCTCGAACCCTACGTCGATGGCGCGTTGGGTGGCGGAGCCGTTGCTGATCCGGGACAGAAGCGCATCAGCCGCACGACTGCCAAGCTCGGAGCGGCTAACGCGCACCGTGGTGAGCGGCGGGATCGTTACGGTGGCGTAATCCTGATCGCCAAAACCGATGACGCTGAAGTCCCCCGGCACCGACAGGCCGCGCGCCTGGGCCTCGATCAGCAGCCCATGGGCTAGAAGGTCCGAACTGCAAAAGATCACGCCGCCGCTCAGGCCCTTTTCGAGCAGCCGGCACAGCGCGTGGCGACCCCGTTCGAGGCTGGCTGGACCGTCGAACAGGACTTCGAGCGGGGCAGGGTGGCCGAGCCCTCGGAAAGTGTCGCAAAATGCGGTCTTGCGCCGCAGCGCGCGTTCGTCCCCCGCCGAAACTACAGCCCCGGCGCGGTATCCTCGGTCATGCGCGAACTCCGCCACCGCCGTGCCCGATCCCGCGTGGGAAAAGCCGACGCAGATGTCGATGGGGCTTTCGGTAAGATCCCAGATCTCGACGACCGGCAGGCCAGCCGACAGAAGCTGGCTGCGGCAGCGGTTGGAATGATGCACGCCCGTCAGCAGTATGCCATCGGGGCGGCGCGAGATCAGGGAGGAAACCAGCGCCTCTTCCTCGTCAGGGGAGAAGCCGGATTCGACGAGGATAGTCTGATAGCCGGCGGCGCGCACCAGTTCGATGAAATGGTGGATCAGCGCCGAATAAACCATGTTGGTGATCGACGGCACCACGGCGGCGACCATTCGGCTTTTGGACGAGGCCAGCGCCCCGGCCACGAGATTGGGCACATAGCCGGTCGCCTCGATCGCGTCTCTTATACGCCGCAGCGTGTCGGGCGATACGACTTCGGGACGGTTGAGCGCCCGGGACACCGTTGCCTGCGTGACTCCGGCCATCTGTGCGATGGTCGACATGGTGACAGGGCGGTTCTTGCCTTTGGTGTCTCCTGCCTTGCGCGCCATCAATTGCATCCTGTCTGTTCCGTCATGTGGATCTGGTGTGTATCAGATCGAAATCGAGTGAAAGTCGCAGGAGGTCAAGGGTGCGTACGGATGACTATGCCCCGTCCGTTTCGAGTGAAAGCCCGCACGGACACTCTTCAAACTCGCGCCTTGCGCGCCACGAAGACCGAGAGCCAGATTGACGCTGCGATCAGCACCCAGAGTACCAACGCGATCCAGCTCTTCGTGAAGAAGATCGTGAGGTTGCCGTAAGATTCGAGGCTTTTCACGAAATAGACCTCGGCGGACGGCCCCAGGATGAAGCCAATGATGAAGGGCGCTACCTCGAGACCGATCTTGTGAAAGAGATACCCGACGAGGCCGAAGATCAGCAGCGTCCAGACATCGAACATGATGCCGTAGTTGATCGTGTAGGAGCCCACCACGCACATCATCAGGATCACTGGAAACAACAGATGCTTTGGCACCGTGACCACCTTGCAGATGTTGCGGATCGCGTAAAACATGATCACGAACATCGCGATGTTGGCCACCAGCATTGCAATGATCATCATGTTCCAGGTCTCCATATTCTGACCGATGAACAGCGGTCCGACCTGGATGCCCTGAAGCGTGAAGGCGCCGATGAGGATCGCCGTCGTACTGTCGCCGGGAATGCCCAGCGACAGCAGCGGGATCAGCGCGCCGCCTGTCAGGCCGTTATTCGCGGTCTCTGAGGCGATGACGCCCGATGGGTTGCCCTTGCCGAACTGGTCGGGCGTCTTGGAGAAGGTCTTGGCCTGGCTGTAGGACAGCACCGAGGCGGCGCTGCCCCCGACACCCGGCAGCAGGCCCACGAATGTGCCGATTGAGGCCGAGCGGAAAAGGTTCACGAACTGGCCGCCGAAGTCGGACCAGCGGAAGGGCGTGGATCGGGAGATCTCCATGCCGGAGAGGCCCGACTCCTCGTTCACACCCTGTTCGGCCTCGATCAGGATGGCAGAAAGGCCGAAGAGGCCGATGAGGACGGGAAGCAGGGAAAAGCCGCTGTCGAGGTAGTATTCCATGAAGGGGAACATCAGCCGGTATTCACCATTGCCGCCGTCCGATACGTCATAGGCGCCAATCAGGCTGATCAGCATGCCGAGCACGCCCGAAAAGATGCCGATCAGCATGTTGCCAGACAGCGCGGCCATAACTGTCAGGGCAAGGAAGATGATCAGGAATTTCTCGACATAGGAAAACTTGATCGCGAAATCCGCGAGCGCCGGGGCGAAGAGGTAGAGGATCAGCAGGCTGAACATTCCGCCGAACAGCGAGGCGGCGATGCCCAGCTTCAGCGCCCGTTCGCCTTCGCCGCGCTGCGCCATGGGATAGCCGTCGAAGGTGGTCGTGATCGAGGACGGTGTGCCGGGTATGTTGAGCAGGATTGCCGGGACCAGGCCACCCGAAATGCCGCCCACGTAAAGACCCAGCAGGAGCGCCATTCCGTTGATCAGCCCCAGCGAATAGGTCAGTGGCAGGCAGACCGCGACAGCCATCGTGGCGGTCATGCCGGGAATGGCCCCGAAGATGATGCCGACGAAAGTGCCCGCGATGGTCAGGAAGAAGAACAGCGGCGTGAGGTCGGAGAGGATGTCCATGGGGCGGGTCCCGCGCGGTTGGCTTCAGGGAAGCGAGATGTTGAAAAGGTTCGAGAGAATGAACCAGACGACAAGCGGGGCGATCACGGCGTTCAGCACGGCGATGATCACGCGGCGGCGGGGCAACCCGTGCATGTAGAGCAGCGAGATCGCCAGCACGAAGGGCATCGAGGCGAAGAGAAAGCCGAAACCGCGGTTGGGGATGGCCTTGCCGATCCGCTCCATCGCGAGGAAGTAGATGATGGTCAGCGCGACGGTGCCGAAGAGGCGCGCCTTGTCTGTGCCCGCGGGCCAGCGGGGCGTGGCGGCCAGTGCGGCACCGATATCGGTGCGGCGGGTCACGAGGATCACCGAACCGAGTATGGCAAGTACGACCGAGACAAGGATCGGAAAGATCAGGTGCGAGCGGTCGAAATTGACCGTCACGTCAAAGAGCGACAACATGGGGAGCCTCCCGGTATTTCATTGAAAACGGGGCAGGACGGCGCCGGGAAGCGCCGTCCCGTTGCTTCACTCTGTGTCGATGGCGCTGATGACCTTTTCATAGGTCGCGCGCTTCTCGAAGAGATGCGCCTGTGCTTCGCCCGAGGGCAGGAAGCTCGGAATGAAGAAGGACGACTTCAGGGTCGTCTGAACCTCGCCCTTTTCAAAGACCGCCGTGAGGCCGGCATCGATCGCTTCGACGAGGGCCGGGTCCATGTCCTTGTTGAAGATGAAGAAGAACTCCTTGTCGAAGGTAAAATCCTCGGATCCGTCCAGCGTCACGGAGGTCGCGGGCGTCACGTATTGCAGCATGTCCTCGCGGCTGAGCGCGCCCATGCCTTCCGGGTTTGCGGCCTCGATGGTTTCCTTGCGCGCCGTCAGCCAGATGAACCGCATCGCTTTCTGGTCATCGGCGGAAAGCTGGGTGTACTGCTCGTTTGCCTGGATCGAGGCGTTGATCACGTCTGCCTGGCCGTCGAAAAGCAGCTGGTCCTTGTCGGACTGGCCGCCCGTATTGACCGCGACGATGTTGTCCTCGGAACCGGGGTTCATGATGCTGGCCGCGTTCTTCATCGCGGAGAAACCGATTTCGGACACACCGCCGGGCTGGATCGCGACACGCACGCGGGTACCGTCGGCGGCCGCGGCAAATATGTCGTCCATGGACTGATAGGGCGAGCTGGCAGGCACCGCATAGGCATTGCCCGGATTGATCGAGAGCGTCGGCCCGACGGTGAATTCCTCGAAGATGTTGTCGAAGCCGCGCACGCCATAGAGCTCGGCGAGGTAGGACTGATCATGGAAGATCATCATGGTCGAACCGCTGGAATCGCGGGCGAGCGCCTTGAAGCCTTCGGTCGCGCCCACGGCATCGACCTTGATGTTGATGCCCAGCTCTTCGGCCAGCGCGTCGGCTATGATGGATGAATTCTGGTAAGTGTCGCCACCGGTCGAGGTCGAGCCGATCACGAGGCGCAAGTTGGAAGGTAGATCCTGGGCTGTGGCCGGGATGGCTGTGCACAGCCCGACGGCCAGGCTGAATCCTGCGACGGTACGGGTGATGAAATTGGTCAAGGTGGTCCTCCTCACATGGACATGGCGCTCGGAGAAAGAGGCCATGAACGTATTGATGTATACGTATACATCAACTGGTCGCATTTCGGCTTGGGACTTGTCAAGGTTCGCCTTCAATCCCGCATCTTATTCCTTGAAAAAGTAAGAAACTACTGGAAACTTCAGGTTTCCGGGATTGACCGGCCCGCATGCATGCGCATACATAAAGTGCAAAGCGAGGGGCGTACCGTCGAATCGCCCTAGACAGGACACTCCGGAGGAACAATGTCACAGGCTAAGAAGACGGCTGCCGATCTACGCAGCGCAAGGTGGTTCGCACCGGACGATTTGCGCAGTTTTGGTCACCGGTCGCGCATGATGCAGATGGGCTATTCTCCCGCAGACTACATCGGCAAGCCACTGATCGGCATCCTCAACACCTGGTCCGACCTCAGCCCCTGCCATTCGCACTTCAAGACCCGGGTCGAAGATGTGAAGCGGGGCGTCTCGCAGGCCGGAGGCTTCCCGGTCGAGTTGCCCGCGCTGGCGGTGGACGAAAGTTTTACCAAACCAACCTCGATGCTCTACCGCAACATGCTGGCGATGGAGACTGAAGAGAACATCCGCTCGCACCCGCTGGACGGTGTTGTGCTGATGGGGGGGTGTGACAAGTCTACGCCCGCGCTGATCATGGGGGCCCTGTCAGCAGGAGTGCCGATGATCTACCTTCCGGCCGGACCGATGTTGCGCGGCAACTATGCGGGCAAGATCCTTGGGTCGGGCTCGGATGCCTGGAAATACTGGGACGAACGGCGCGCGGGCAACATCTCGGATGACGAGTGGCTGGGAATCGAAGGGGGCATCGCGCGCTCTTACGGGACCTGCATGACCATGGGCACGGCAAGCACGATGACCTCGATCGCGGATGCAATGGGGCTCACCCTGCCGGGGGCGTCCTCCATCCCCGCCGCCGATGCCGGGCACATCCGCATGTCAGCCGATTGCGGGCGACGCATCGTCGACATGGTGTGGGAGGATCTGACACCGGAAAAGGTCGTGACCGAAGCGTCGATGCGAAATGCCGCGGTGGTTGCCATGGCCACAGGCTGCTCCACAAATGCCGTCGTGCATCTGATGGCGCTGGCGGGGCGGGCCGGGGTGTCGCTGAACCTCGATGACCTCGACGCGCTGGGACGCAACACGCCGCTGATCGCCAATGTCCGCCCTTCGGGCAAGGACTACCTGATGGAGGATTTCTTTTACGCCGGAGGTCTGCGCGCGCTGATGTCGCAACTGGCCGAGAAGCTGGATCTGACGGCGATGACCGTGTCGGGCAAGACTCTGGGCGAGACGCTTGAGGGGGCGCAGGTCTACAACGACGACGTGATCCGCCCGCTATCCAATCCGGTCTACAAGGAAGGCTCGCTCGCCGTTCTGCGCGGAAACTTGTGCCCGGACGGCGCGGTAATCAAGCCCGCTGCCTGCGATCCGAAATATTATAACCATCAAGGCCCGGCGCTGGTCTTTGACAGCTACCCCGAAATGAAAAAGGTGATTGACGACGAAGACCTAGACGTCACACCTGATACGGTCCTGGTTCTGCGCAATGCGGGACCAAAGGGCGGGCCGGGAATGCCGGAATGGGGCATGCTGCCGATTCCCAAGGCGCTGATCAAGCAGGGACACCGCGACATGCTGCGGATTTCCGATGCGCGAATGTCAGGAACGTCTTACGGCGCCTGCGTTCTGCACGTGTCGCCCGAAAGCCATGTGGGCGGGCCGCTGGGTATTCTGAAAACCGGCGATATCGTCAGGCTGGACCTGGAGAACCGCAGGCTCGACATGTTGGTGGACGAGGACGAATTGGCCGCCCGACGCGCCGCCTGGGAAGCGCCCGAAGCGCCTTTTGCCCGTGGCTGGGGCTGGATGTTCTCGCGGCATGTAACCCAGGCAGACAAGGGCTGTGACTTCGACTATCTCGCGGCGGGTTTCGGACCGGCTGCCGGGGAACCCGACATCTTCTGAAGGAACGCTTATGTCTCTCGATCTCGACACTGCCCTGACGGGCATCTCCGGCATCCTCGTCACACCTTATGGCGAGAACGGAGAAATCGCCCCGCAGCTCCTCGCGCCGATCATCGACAAGGCGATTGCGGCGGGCATCCATCTGCCGGTCGTGAATGGCAATACAGGTGAATTCTACGCTCTGACGACGGAGGAGGCCTGCACCATGGTCGCCGAGGTCGCCTCGATGATCGATGGGCGCAAGCCGCTGCTGGCGGGTGTGGGTCGTGGCATCCGCGATGCCTGCCGTCTGGCAAAGGTTTCGGCGGATGCGGGGGCGGCGGCGCTGATGATCCATCAACCACCCGATCCCTTCGTCAGCCCGCGCGGCACGATCGATTACGTCAAGGCGGTATCGGACGCCTCTGGTGGTCTGCCGATCATGCTTTACCTGCGCAACGACACCATCGGCACCTCCGGCATCAAGGCCTTGTGTGATCTGCCGGGGGTGAAGGGCGTGAAATGGGCCACGCCGAACCCGCTGAAACTGGCCGAAGCCAAGGCCGCCTGCGATCCCGAGATCGTCTGGGTCGGCGGTCTGGCCGAAGTCTGGGCACCGTCCTTTTACGCCGTGGGTGCGCGCGGTTTCACATCCGGCCTGATCAATGTCTGGCCAGAGCGCTCCATCGCGATCCACTCCGCACTCGAAGCCGGGGACTATCCCGAGGCCAACCGATTGATCGACGAGATGAAGGCCTTCGAGGATATCCGCGCGCAGGAGCTGAACGGCGCCAACGTGACCGGCGTCAAGGCCGCGCTGCAGGCTCTTGGCATGGATTGCGGCCCGACCCGGCCGCCTTCGGCCTGGCCGCTGACACAGGCGCAGCAGAGCATGCTGCAGACCTTCCTGACCGACAACAAGCTGATCTGAGGTGAGCGAGATGAACCCCGAAACCCGCGAAAAGCTGCGCCATGTCTCCGTCGCAACCCTCGCGACGGCGCTTTTCAAACGCGGCCTGCGCAACCAGACCATCCAGGATGTGCGCCCCGTCGCCCGCAAGGGCCGCAACATGGTCGGCCCAGCCTATACCCTGCGATACATTCCGGCACGCGAGGATCTCAATACGCTGGCAGAGTTCCGCGATCCCGAGCATCCCCAACGCAAGGGCGTGGAAGAGTGCCCCCAAGGCCATGTCTTCGTCATGGACAGCCGCAAGGATGCCCGCGCGGCGAGTGCCGGCGACATCCTCGTGACCCGGCTGCAGATGCGCGGCGTGGAAGGCGTGGTGACGGATGGGGGCTTTCGTGACGCCATGGCCATCGGCGATCTCGACATGCCCGCCTATCATCAGCGCCCGTCCTCGCCGACCAACCTCACTCTGCACCAGGCGCTGGATCTGAACGTGCCCATCGGCTGCGGCGATGTGGCGGTCTGGCCGGGCGATATCGTCGTGGGCGATGACGACAGCGTCATCGTAATCCCGGCGGGGATCGCCGACGAAATCGCAACCGAGGCGCGCGAAATGACCGTTTACGAAGACTTCGTGATTTCGCAGGTCCGCGCGGGCACGCCGATCATCGGGCTCTATCCCCCGACCAGTGATAAGTCATTGGAGGACTTCAGGCTCTGGCGGGAAAAGGAAAGCCGTTGAACGCAACTCAGGATAGGGCCGCAGCTTTTCTGCGGCAGACCAGCGGCGCCGACGGCCGCCATCGGTGATGATTTCAATCTCAGACATAAGCACGTCTTCAGGCATATCCCTTAGCCTCCAGGGTTATGCCGGAGTGTCCGGTCGAAATGGGAGCAAGTTCAGACGACTGGCAACTGATCCTTCCAAAAAAGCTGATCGTAGCCGTGCGGCGCGCGCCTCTGCGCAGTGTCGGGAGCGTCGCGGACCAGGGTGATCTGGTCACCCGGGCGGTGGATGTGCTGATGTCAGGGGTATATCAATACCAACACGATTTGCGAAAATGGAATGGGTAAGTGGAATTGGGCTAGATTAGAGGCGGTAAGGCCTGGATAATATCAGTTAAGGAATACTTAAGAACGGTCACGGGCCATCTTCAGGATAAGTGTGGGCGTGCCGAACGTGGCACCGAGCATTGAAGGGATCGTGGTCTTCATTTCGGTCCCCCCTGAGTGTCGGCGCCTGAAACAGGTTGCACGCCCCATAAGGCGTTTGGCTTGTCGGGCCACACCGCTGCTCCCAACACTTTCCTGATAAACAGGAACAGGATTGCTTCAAGCACGATCTGCAGTCGTCTCCTGCGACTGGAGCCATTGAACGACAGATGCTCGCTTGGCATCCATGTGATCGAGAAGCGTTTTCGCCAACTCCTTTCCGGCGCGTGCCGCGAGGAACTGCATGATCATCTCGTGCTCCTGCACAGCCTCGTACCAGCGTCCCTCTGTCATGTTGGCGAGATAGCGGGCCCTTTGCATGCGCAATGACAGCGCCTGGCATGATGTCGTCAGCGTCTTGTTGCGGGCGGCCGTCAGAATGGCGCGATGGATTTTCTGGTTAATGGCGAAGTAGGTTGCGAGATCCCGCTGTTCGTAACTTTGCATCATCTGATCGTGCAGGGCACGCACAGCCTGAATCTCCTCTTCGGTGATACTCTTGCATGCCAGTTCGCCCGACAGGGCCTCGAGCGCTCCGAGCACCGGAAAGACTTCCTCGACCTCTCCGATCGTGACCCTCGTCACCCAGGCTCCCCGGTTCGGCTCGAGTCTGACGAGGCCGTCCGATGCAAGCACTTTCAATGCTTCCCTCAGGGGCGTTCGCGACACGCCGAACCGGGCACACAGCGCCTTTTCGGGCACTTTCGTGCCCGGAGCCAGTTCCGCGCCGATGATCAGCAACTGAAGACGGTCCACCAGCTCATGGTGCAGCGACTTGCGGGCGATGGTTTCTGGTGCGTTCTCTTCCATCATCTGTTCAGGGCCATCTCAAGAAGACGCGCGACGTGGATCGGCTTGCGATCGGTCGTATCCGCCACCTGATGCCGACAAGAAGTGCCATCCGCGACGATGAGCGTGTCGGCATGTGCCTGTCTGACGGCGGGAGCCAGATCCGCCTCTGCCATCCTGCGCGAGATTTCATGGGTTTCAACGCCATATCCGAAAGCCCCTGCCATGCCGCAACAACTGGTTTCGATCAATTCCACTTCGGTATCTGGCAGGCGGGACAGCGTTTTCTCGATAGCGGAGACGACACCCATCGCCTTCTGGTGGCAGTGGCCGTGCAGAAGGACCTTGAGAGCAGGGGATTTCAAGGAGAGCTGGAAGTCGGGATTGTCGTCCTGATCGGCGATATATTCTTCGAGCATGCGTGCATGCCGGGCGAGCAGGGCGGTCTCTTCGCCGGGCAGAAGGGCAGGGATTTCGTCCCGCAGCGTCAGCAGGCAACTGGGTTCCAGCCCGATGATCGGCATGCCCTTTTTCACGAAGGGCAAAAGAGCATCGACAAGTCGGCGCGCTTCGGCGCGCGCTTCTTCGACAAGGCCGACAGACAGGAAGGTGCGCCCGCAACACAAAGGACGTTCCCCCTTGGGGGCGGCTACCACGTGGACCGGGACATGGGCGGCCGCAAGCACGTTGACGGCTGCCCGCAAATTTTCGGGTTCGAAGTAGCGGTTGAAGGTATCGGCAAAGAGAACGGCCTTCGGTTCCTCCTGCCGGTCGACTTCATCATCGCGGAAAGGCTTGGCGGCCCATGAGGGCAATTGACGGCTCGCGGTAAAGCCGGTCAGCGTTTGGGTCAGTCTGGCCAAGCCCGGAGCGGTGTTGCGCAAGTTCGCAAGAAACGGCGCACGCGCCGCCCAGGGTGCATAGCGCGGGAGATAGCCGACCAGACGGTCATGCAGGCTCAGCCCGTGTTTTCTGACCCGTGCCGAAAGCACCTCGATCTTCATGCGCGCCATGTCGACACCGGTCGGGCATTCCCGTTTGCAGCCCTTGCAGGAGACGCAAAGCTTCATCGTTTCGGCCATCTGATCCGAGGTCAGCGCATCAGGTCCCAATTGCCCCGATATCGCCAGCCGCAAGGTGTTGGCGCGCCCACGGGTGAGATCCTGTTCCTTGCGGGTGACGCGGAAAGACGGGCACATGACACCGCCCTTCAGTTTCCGGCAGGCACCGTTATTGTTGCACATCTCGACGGCACCTTGAAAACCGCCGCCGCTGCCGGTCCAGTCGGACCAGTCGAGATCGGTGCGGAATGCGGGCACGTCGTAGTCCGGTCCGTAGCGGAACAGGCTGCGATCATCCATCTTTGGGGCATGGACGATCTTGCCAGGGTTGAAGACGCCTCGGGGATCGAACCGCTTCTTCACCTCGGCAAAGGTCGCGACCATACGCGGGCCGAACATCCTTTCGTGGAACTCGGAGCGAAGCAGTCCGTCGCCATGTTCGCCCGAATGTGACCCCTTGTATTTCGCCACCAGGTCGAAGCATTCTTCGGCAATGGCGCGCATCGTCCTGACGTCCTTGTCCAGCTTGAGGTTCAGGACCGGACGGACATGCAGGCAACCGACGGAGGCATGGGCATACCAGGTGCCCTTGGTGCCATATTTTTCAAAGATATCTGTGAGTCCCGCCGTGTATTCGGCAAGATCCGCGAGTTCGACGGCGCAATCCTCGACAAAGGAAACCGGCTTTCCGTCGTCCTTCATGGACATCATTATGTTGAGACCTGAGCTGCGCAGATCTGCGATCCGTGTCTGCATGCCGGTATCCGTAATGCGTGTGACCCCGCCCCAGTTTCGGCCCGCGGCGGACCAGGAAAACCCCAGATCCCCCATCATTTCCTCAAGCTGTGTGAGCTTCTGAGCGTGCTCGCCGGCATCGTCTTCGGCAAACTCCACGAGCAGAAGCGCCGCCGGATCACCAGTGACGAATTCCTCGATCGTCTGACGGAACATCGGGATGTTCCGCGCCAGAGCAATCATCGTGGAATCCACAAGTTCGACGCCCTGAGGCTGCAGCGTCACCAGATGCTGAGCAGCATCCATTGCCTGATGGAAGCTCGGAAAATGGCAAACCCCAAGGACCTTCTGCGACACGATCGGCCAGAGTTTCAGTTCGATTGCCGTGGAATAGGCCAGAGTGCCTTCGGATCCGACCAGAAGGTGGGCCAAGTTGATGGGCGATTTGCTCGGGACCAGCGCGTCGATATTGTATCCACCCACGCGTCGCATGACCTTTGGAAAGCGTGCGTCGATCTCGGTCGCCTCACGTGCTCCCAGGCGCAAAAGGTCGTCGCGCAGTGCGGCGTAGCCCGCCGTGTTGTTCGCGGCATCGACCGGTCCGAAATGCTGCCGACTTCCATCGGCCAGGAACGCATCGATCGACAGGACGTTGTCGCGCATCATGCCGTACCGCAGCGACTTGCCGCCACAGGAATTGTTGCCTGCCATGCCGCCAATGGTGGCCCTCGACGCCGTGGAAACGTCTACCGGAAACCATAATCCGTGGGGCTTCAGCGCGCGGTTGAGCTCATCGAGCACGATGCCCGGGCGCACAAGGCACCGCTGATTTTCAACGTCCAGTTCCAGGATGCCATTGAAGTGCTGGGTGTTGTCCAGAACCAGCGCCTCGTTCACTGTCTGTCCGCATTGCGATGTCCCTCCACCGCGCGCAAGGATCGGGACCTTCTGCTCGGCTGCAACCTCGATGGCCGCGCGAATGTCGTCTTCAGATTTCGGCGAAAGAACGCCCAAAGGCATCATCTGATAAAGAGATGCATCCGTTGCGTAGCGCCCTCTGGAAAAGCTGTCGAACAGGAGATCTCCCCCAACTCGTTTCTTCAGAAGGTCAGAGAGGTGAGACATGTGTGAACTCGTCCGTTGCGTTGATGATGACATGATTTTGATTGACTTAATTATGAATTCAAAATTACGCTAAGGCAATGGATATCGTGTTTGCTCGCAGCAAGCATATGAAAAGTTGAATGAAATTCTGTTTTAGGGCCTATTGTCATGAGAAAAGCCGGTCGCCACTTCTTGCAGATCCCGGGGCCTAGTGCCGTTCCGGACAGGATTCTGAGTGCGATTTCGCAGCAGACCATCGATCACCGTGGACCAGATTTCGCCAAGGTTGGCCTGAGGGCTCTGGAAGGTCTAAAGACCATCTTCAAGACCGAGGAGAACGTGTTCATATATCCGGCATCCGGGACCGGCGCCTGGGAAGCGGCTCTGGTAAATACACTCTCGCCCGGTGATCGCGTCCTCATGTTCGAGACTGGACATTTTTCGACATTGTGGAAAAAACTCGCTGAAAAACTCGGGTTGCAGGCCGAATTCATCGAGGGCGACTGGCGCGGCGGTGCCGACCCCGATCGGATCGAAGCTTATCTGGCCGAAGACAAGGAGCATCAGATCAAAGCGGTCTGTGTGGTGCATAACGAGACCTCGACAGGCTCCGTTTCGCCTGTCTCCGCGGTCCGCAAGGCCATCGACAACGCAAATCATCCGGCCTTGTTCATGGTCGATACGATATCCGGGCTCGCATCGCTGGATTATCAGCACGATGCCTGGGGGGTGGACGTGACGGTTTCCGGATCGCAAAAGGGGCTGATGCTGCCGCCCGGGTTGTCCTTCAATGCGGCCAGTGCAAAGGCCCTCGCTGCAAACAGGTCGGCAAGGCTTCAACGGTCCTACTGGGACTGGGCCGAAATGGTCGGGCCGAACAAGTCCGGCTATTTTCCGTATACCCCAGCGACCAACCTGCTCTACGGCCTGAATGAAGCGATCGACATGCTGCACGAGGAAGGTCTGGACAATGTGTTTGCACGCCACACCCGGCACGGTGCCGCGACCCGCGCCGCGGTGCGTAATTGGGGTCTGGAGGTGCTCTGCACCACTCAAGGTCAGGAAAGCGGCGTGCTGACGGCGGTGAAGATGCCAGAGGGTCACAGCGCGGATGCATTCCGGGCGAGCGCGCTGAAGCATTTCGATATATCCTTGGGCAATGGTCTGTCCAAAGTGGCCGACAAGGTGTTCCGCATCGGCCATCTGGGCGACTTCAACGATCTCATGCTGGTCGCGACTTTGGCCGGTGTCGAGATGGGTCTCAAAAAGGCGGACGTCCCCCACGAGGAGGGTGGGGTACACGCGGCAATGTCCGTGCTTGCCTGAGGCTCGTGACGGTAAAACGACGATCATTCAGGAATTGAAATCTCTGGGAGGAGACACTGATGAAAGTATCTACAAGACTACTCGCGGCAACTGCCGTTCTGGGCATTGCGACCGGCGCATCTGCGGCTGACATGACGATGAAGTTCGGTCACGTCGGAGCACCGGGGTCGCTTTTCGAAGCGACCGCCAACAACTTTGCCGACTGCGTCAACGCGGCCATGCCGGAAAAAGTCGAGATGCAGACATTCGGTTCGTCGCAATTGGGCAACGACAAGGAAATGCTGCAAAAACTCAAGCTGGCGCAGATCGATTTCTCGTTGCCCTCTTCGATCATGTCCTCGGTCGATGACTCGTTCGGTATCTTCGAAATGCCCTACATCATCACCGATCGCGACCACATGCGCCGAGTCCAAGCCGAAATGATGGACATCTTTCAGGATGCGGCGCATGAAAATGGCTACCACATCGTCGGTCTGGCCGAAAACGGCTTTCGTCACATCACCAACAATGTGCGCCCGATCAATGTGCCTGCGGATCTGGAAGGTGTAAAACTGCGGACACCCAATGGTGTCTGGCGCCTGAAGATGTTCCAGGAATATGGCGCGAACCCGACGCCCATGGCCTTTTCCGACGTCTTCACGGCCCTGCAGACCGGCGTGATCGACGGACAGGAAAACCCTTACGCACAAATCGCATCCGCCAAGTTCCAGGAAGTGCAGAAATACCTCTCGATCACGGGCCACGTCTACACGCCTGCCTATATTCTGGCCTCAAAGAAGAAGTTCGACAGCCTCCCCGAGGACATTCAGGCAGGTCTGACGGACTGTGCCAGCCAGACGCAGGACTACACCTACGAGACAGCCGCCGAGATGGAGGCGACTCTGCTGAAGGAAATCGAGGATGCTGGCGTGGAAGTGAACACGGCTGACAAGGCGGCCTTCATCGAGGCATCAGAGCCAATCTACAAGCAGTTCGCCGACGAGGTCGATGGCGCTCAGGAGATGATCGACACGGTCCTCGGGCTCGGCCAGTCAGGCTGACGGGTCTTCGGGCGGCGGGATTATCCTGCCGCCTTTTTCCGCATTTCGAACCGATCATCGAGGTTGCCCGCATGCACTCACCGCATGCGGGACGGATGCCCGATAACCAACAGGTCTGGCCTTAATGGAACATGCTTCTTACCCTGCTCTTTCGCGCATCAATCGTCTGATCAGCGCGGTCCTCGAATGGATCACGATCGGTCTTATGGTCCTGCTGACGGTGATTGTTGCAATTGCAGTGATCGCGCGCCTGATGGGGGAGAGCTTCTCTTGGTACGACGAGGTTGCGGCCATCATTCTGGCGTGGATCACGTATTACGGCTCCGCGCTCGCGGCTCTGCACCGGCGACACATCGGTTTTGACACTGTCCTGCTGTCGATGCCGCTGAAATTCAGGATCGCGGCCCTTCTCGTCGGTGAACTCATCGTCCTCACGTTCTTCTTTCTAATGGCCCGTGCCGGGCTTCAGGTGCTCGATGTGCTTGCAGGCGACACGCTGGTTTCGTTGACCTGGGTGCCCGTCCAATTCACGCAATCGGTCATTCCGATCGGGGCGGTCCTGTTCATGCTCGGACAGCTTCTGAGCCTGCCTGCATACCTGAAGCTGACTTCTCAGGGAATTTCGCTCGAACACGCTGAAATCGAGGAAGAGGTCGAAACCGAACTCGAAAAGAACAAGGATCGCGCCTGATGCTCATGACTGCCATTTTCGTCGCGATGCTGATGATGATCTGCATCAATATCCCCATCGCCGTGGCTCTGGCGATGTGTGGGGTTCTCGGTCTGCTCGCGACCGAGGGGCCGGGCAGCCTGGTGACCATCGCTCTGGACATGTATGATGGTTCCACGAAGTTTTCCCTGATCGCGATCCCGATGTTCGTCCTCGCCGGGGCCATCATGAACGCGGGCGGGATCACCGACCGGCTCATCAACTTCGTGTCGGCCATCATCGGCTTCATCCGGGGCGGGCTGGCCATGGTGAACATCGGCGTGTCCCTGTTTTTTGCGGAAATCTCCGGATCGGCTGTGGCGGATGTGGCCGCGATGGGCTCGATCCTCATCCCACAGATGAAAAAGCGGGGATACAGCAAGGAATTTTCGGCGGCGGTGACCTCGTCTTCTGCCTCGCTGGCCATCATCATTCCTCCCTCCATCCCGATGATCCTGTATGCCGCCTCCGCGAATACATCGGTCGAACAGCTCTTCGTCGCCGGGCTGGTGCCGGGTCTGCTCGGCGCGGCCGGCCTGATGATCGTCGCGTACCTGTTTGCCAAGCGATACAACTTTCCGACAGAAGCGGCGTTCAACATGGCGCGCCTGCGGGAAACCTTCATCGACGCCTTGCCCGCCTTCACCCTGCCGGTGATCATTCTGGGCGGCATTTTTGGCGGATACGTCACGGCAACCGAAGCGGCAGGTCTGGCAGTGCTGGCATCGCTGGTCGTGTCGGCATGGTATGGCAATCTCAATCTGAGCCATCTGCGCCGCGCGATGCTGGATGGAGGCATTCAAACTGCCGTGGTGATGCTTCTGGTCGCCGCCTCGGTGCTGATGGGCGGCTTTCTGACCCGTGCACAGATTCCCCAGCAACTGGCCGAAAGCATTCTTTCGTTTACCACGCAGCAATGGGCAATACTGCTGATCCTGAACTTCTTCTTTCTGATCATCGGCTTCTTTCTGCATTCCGCCGCCGCGATCATCCTGGTGATCCCGATCGTCATCCCGCTGATCACCGCCGCAGGCATTGATCCGGTGCATTTCGGGCTGGTCGTGACGCTCAACCTCGCGATCGGGCAACAGACACCGCCGGTGGCCTCCGTCCTGATCACCGCCTGTTCCGTGGCACGTGCCAACATCTGGGAGGTGTCAAAGGTCAACATCTGGTTCGTCGGCGTGCTTCTGGCGGTACTGATGCTGTGCACCTACGTTCCCTCCGTACCGATGTTCCTTGTGGAGTACTTTTACAGATGACCGAGACAATTCCCGAAATCACGGATGAGCTGCGCGACGGAATCCTCTGGATCACCTTGCAGCGTCCCGCGGCCCGCAACGCGCTGACCTTTGGCATGTATGAACGGCTGGCCCAGATCTGTGCCGACATGCCGACCGACGGTTCCGTCCGCGCGGTGGTGATATCAGGTGCCGGCGTAAAGGCGTTTGCCGCCGGCACCGACATGACCCAGTTCCGCGCTTTCGAGACGGCGCAGGACGCACTCGAATATGAACACAGGATCGATGCCGTTCTTGACGCTGTCGAACGTTGCCCAGTGCCGACAATCGCTGCGATCAACGGCGCGTGTACCGGCGGCGGTGGCTCTATCGCGGCCGCTTGCGACATCCGCATTGCGTCGGCCAGCCTGAAATTCGGATTTCCCATTGCGCGCACACTCGGCAATTGCCTCGCAGCAGGAAACTTGGCGCGGTTGTCAGAATTGATCGGAGCAGGGCGGGTGAAAGAGCTGATCTTTACCGCCCGTCTGATCGAGGCTCAGGAAGCCATGACCATCGGACTCGTCAGCGAACTCCTGCCCTACGAAGATGCCTTGCTGGCGCGTGCGAGAGAACTGGCCAACCACGTGGGATCAATGGCCCCCCTCACACTGCGCGCCACGAAAGAAGCGATGCGTCGCAACCGTGCGGCACTTCGGGTCGAGGATTCAGACCTCATCGTCTCTTGCTATATGAGCGAGGATTTCAGGACCGGCATGGAAGCGTTTCTCGGGAAAACCAAACCGGTATGGAAGGGCAAGTGATGCCGTCGATGGGGCCGTTGCAGGGAATGAAGGTGATTGAGCTCGCTCATATAATGGCTGGTCCGGTTTGCGGGCTGATGCTCGCCGATATGGGGGCTGACGTGATCAAGGTGGAAAAGCCTACTGGCGACGACAGCCGTCGGTTCGTTCCGCCCGAAATCAATGGAGAATCAGCCGCCTACATGATGATGAACCGCAACAAGCGCGGAATCGCTCTGAATCTGAAGGATCCTGACGCTGTCGATATCCTGCGCAAGCTTCTTGCTGACGCTGACGTGGTGATCGAGAATTATCGCAAGGGCACGATGGAAAAGCTCGGCCTGTCCTATGAGGCGCTGGCCAAGGTCAACCCCCGCCTGATCTATTGCGAAATTTCGGGCTTTGGTCGTACCGGTCCCTATGCAGATCGGGGTGGCTTCGACCTGATCGCGCAGGGGATGTCCGGATTGATGTCCATCACCGGCGAGGGACCGGGCCGTGCACCCGTGAAAGTCGCGGCTCCAATTTCCGACATCAATGCCGGTATTCTGGCTGCGATGGGGATCAACGCGGCCTATGCCAGCATGCTGAAAACCGGTCATGGGCAAAAGGTGGACACCTCGCTGTTCGAGGCGGCCATCGTCCAGACTTACTGGCAGTCGGCGATTGCCTTCGCCACCGGAAAAAAGCCGGAGCCCCTTGGCTCTGCGCATCCGCTCAACGCGCCCTATCAGTCGTTTCAGACCAGTGACGGATGGATCAATGTGGGTGCCGCAAACCAGAGCAACTGGATGCGCTTCCTCGATGTGATTGCGGCGCCTGAGTTGAACGAGGATCCAAGGTTCTCGTCGAATGATGCGCGGAATCGAAATCTGCCAGCGCTGGTCGACATACTGAACGGTTACCTGGTTCAGGACACGACGGCGAGCTGGCTGGAGCGCATGGAAGCGGCTAAGCTGCCAGCCGGTCCCGTCAATGACATACTCGAAATGCACGCAGATCCGCAGGCCCGAGCCCGCAACATGATCGTAGAAGTGGAGCATCCCACGGCTGGCCGTGTCGAAACGCTGGGCCATCCGGTCAAGTACAGCGGAACGCCGACAGCGCCAAGCATGGCATCTCCGGGGCTGGGGCAGCACACCCGCGAGGTCCTGACCGAACTTGGCTATCAGAATTCGGAAATAGACGCTCTGATCACATCGCAGGCCGTCGTGTCATCCGGTACTGCATGATTTTCCGCTAGGCGTTTGATTCCAAGGCTTGATGGTATGATCCTTTCTCGGCCGCGATGGGCCGAAGATCATGTCTGGCTCTGCTCGAAGTGTCGCCGCAACACTGCATCCTGCTTGATGGGCCAAATGTGCAGAGCATCTTTTCGACGCTGGAAGTGTTCGCGGCTGCGAAGATGCTCGCAGGGATTCCGAATGTGCGACAGATGGGGGGAAGCGGCGCGTGAGCTCCTTCAATCTTGTCCTTGACCGACACGAGGTGATCTTTGCCAACGGGGTCAGAGTCGAAAGCGTCTTTCCCGGTCCTATGGCGCTGGAGATGATTGGAGACATTGCTCGCGAAGACATATTCGGATTGTGACCGGAGCTAAGACACGATCCGCAAACCGGCTTTGGCCCAAAGGCCCGCCGCTGTTTGACACGCCAAGAAGTCGACCTTTTGAGATCAGAGCAACGATCCGATGATCGCCAATTCCAATCAGGCCCGATCTGTTTGGCTCATAAACCGCCAATTCGAGCGACTGGTTCGGCGGATCCTTTGAGTTTGGTCTACGGTGGAATTGGCATTTCTGCGACTTTGTAGCGGGATGTTGAGGAACATCGCCGTTCGCGTCAACGGTTCGCCAAAGCCAGTGCTTCGTGCCCCGGATCGAAATCACGACTTCGTCCGGATGTCATTTGTCCCTTTCAGCCAGCAGATCCTCGACATCGCGCATGATCAGGGCAAAACGATGATACGCCCCGACGACGTCGGAGATGACGGAACGGGCAAACCGGGCTCACGTCGGCAGAGCTGTGGTTTATCTTGCCCAATGCCGGGGGCTCCGGTTGCCAGAAATGCGGTCGTCGTGACCGAGCCATGAATAAATGTTTTGCGTTGCATGGTCTTCGTGGAAAGCGCGTTAATGCAACAGTCCCGGAAATTACTTCTCCAGCCTATGTGAGCGCCCCAAACGCAAGAGCGATTTGGAAGCATTTTCTGATGCCTTGCCGGGTGCTGAAATATGTGAAGCGTCATCATCAACGGGCCTGGGCTTGCCGCAGCCAGATCAGGCACGCGGCTCACCGGGAAGCTGACGCGCAAGCCGCGAATGCAGGTGCGGGTGGCGCTGGCCGACAAGATGGCGCGCATCGTCTGGATCCAGACATCACCTCCTTCAAAAGGTCGCACGCGCTTTGTAAGAACGGGGCGTGTCCACCGGAATTTTCAGCAGCAAGATCTGCAGGATCCGACAATCGAGATTTTTGGCGTCATTGGTGGCTTTGAAGGCATCGAATGTATCGCTTAAATCTGTAGGCTCTATACCTGCCGGAAGTTGAGGCGGAGCAAAGGGCAGGGCATGAAGCACAAGAAGGTCACTCTGGGTGAGATCGCAAGGGTTGCGGGTGTGTCTCGCGCGACCGTGTCGCTGGTGGTGCGCAAGTCACCTCTCGTGGCGGACAGGACGCGGGAAAAGGTCGAGCAGGTGATGGCCGAGCTCGACTATGTCCGCGATATCGGTGCTGCGCGGCTGCGCAACAACAGCAGCCGGACCATCGGGGTCATCGTACCGAACCTTCTGAACTCGTTCTTCACGGAATTCCTGTCGGGCGCCGAGCAGGTGATGGGCGAGCACGATCGTGTCGTTTTGCTGGCCAACAGTCACGACGATCTGTCACGGCAGGACGATATACTGCAACGTTTCAGAGGCCACGGCGTGGATGGCGTCATCCTCTGCCCCGCAGAGGGCACGGAATCGGCGCTTCTGACGCGGATACAGAGCTGGGGCCTTCCCATGGTACAGTCGCTACGCGAGGTTGGGCGGGAGATGACAGACTACGCCGGTGCGGATTACATCGAAGGGGTGCGGCTGGCCGTGCAGCATCTGGTCGATCAAGGGTGGCGCCGCATTGCCTTTCTGTCGGTGACTGCGCGCACCTCGGCACGCGAAGAGCGCCTGACCGGGTTTGCGCGTGCACTCGCTGAGACGGGTGCTGAAAATGCCGGGATCGTCGAGGCGGAACTTTCGTGGGACGGGGCCGCGGGATCGGCGGCGAAAGTGCTGGCGCTTCCCGGGAAGCCGACAGCAGTGCTGTGCTTCAACGACATCCTCGCCGCGGGCCTGATGCTTGGCCTGCGCCGGGCGGGACTAGAGCCCGGCGTCGATGTGGCGGTTGTCGGTCTGGATGATCTCCCGCTCGCGCAACTGACCTATCCGCCGCTGACCAGCGTCGCAATGTCACCCGAGCGGATCGGCGCCTCGGCCGCGCGCTTGCTGGTCCGCCGGCTGGCGGATACGGCTGCGCCAATTGAAAGGTCCGTCGTCGCACCGGCGCTGATGATCCGGCAAAGCAGCGGGAAAAAAGTTGATTGACTTTTTGCGCGCCAAAATTTAGATCGATCTAAATAAGGTGAATAGATACATTCGCAGGGGAGGGCAGATGTATAACTTTAACTTCCAGCCCGTTTTCGACAATCTGGATCTGCTGGGCCACGGTGCCCTGCTGACAATCCGGATGTCGCTGATCGCGATGGTTCTGGGGCTGATCGTCTCGGTTCTGGGGGCAGTTGCCAAGACGTCGGGCATACGGCCGCTGCGCTGGATCGTGGACGTTTATGTCGAAGTGATCCGCAACACGCCTTTCCTCGTGCAGATCTTCTTCATCTTCTTTGGTCTTCCCGCGATCGGCATTTCGATGTCGCCCGACACCGCTGCCATCGTCGCACTCGTGATCAATGTCGGCGCCTATGGTACCGAGATCATCCGGGCAGGCATCGAATCCATCCCGGGCGGACAGATAGAGGCGGGTAAGGCGCTGGGTTTGAGCCCGGTCCAGATTTTCCGCTATGTTGTGGTGAAGCCAGCGATGCGTAACATCTACCCGTCCCTTACCAGCCAGTTCATCTATCTCATGCTGACGTCGAGCGTGGTGTCTGTCATCTCGGCCAATGATCTGGCCTCTGCCGGTGCAGATCTGAGCGCGCGCACCTTCGCGAGTTTCGAGATCTATCTGGTGCTGACGATCATGTATTTCCTGCTGGCGCTTGGATTTTCCGCTCTGTTCGCAGCAATCCGGCGCAATTTCTTCACCTATCCGGCGAGCCGCTGACATGATCCGCGAATTCACATCCGCAGAAGTCCTCTTCATCGTCATGGCGGTTCGCTGGACGCTGGTCCTGTCGGCCGTCGCCTTTCTGGGCGGCGCAATTGGCGGATTGCTGATCGCGCTGACGCGGACCTCGGGCAGCAAGGTGCTGCGCCGCATCGCGGCCGGATTCATTCAGGTGTTTCAGGGCACACCGCTGCTGATGCAGCTGTTCCTGGTCTATTTCGGCCTCGCCGTGGTCGGCCTTCCGATCAATCCGCTTCTCGCCGCGGCCGTGGCGCTGACCCTGCATGCCAGCGCCTATCTCGGCGAAATCTGGCGCGGCGCGATCGAAGCGGTGCCGTCGGGCCAGTCCGAGGCCGCGATGGCGCTGTCGCTGTCCTACGGGGACCGGATGCGTCACGTGGTGCTGCCGCAGGCGCTGCGGCTCGCAACTGCGCCGACAGTCGGATTTCTCGTCCAGCTGATCAAGGGCACCTCGCTGGCCTCGATCATCGGTTTTACCGAGCTGACCCGCGCCGGTCAGATCATCAACAACGCGACCTTCCAGCCGTTTCTGGTCTTCGGCACGGTCGCGGCTCTGTATTTCATCCTGTGCTGGCCACTTTCCCTGCTGGCCCGTCACATGGAAGCCCGGATGCGTCGTGCGATCACGCGCTGAAACCTCAAGGAGGAGGACACCATGAAACTGAACCGCCGTCTGTTTACGACCCTTGCCGGCAGCGCGCTGGCCGCGAGCCTTGCAGCCCCTGCGATGGCTGCCGATCTGGCCGCCATAGAAAGTGCCGGCGCCGTCAAGATCGGCATGCTGGTCGATTTTCCGCCCTTCGGCATCACCGACATGTCGGGCAATCCCGACGGTTACGATTCCGACGTCGCCAAGGCACTGGCCGAGTACATGGGCGTGACGGCCCAGATTGTGCCTGTGACAGGCCCGAACCGCATTCCCTATCTGCTTTCGGGGCAGGTCGATGTTCTGGTCGCCTCGCTGGGCATCACCGCCGAACGCGCGGAGAAGGTCGATTTCTCGGATCCTTATGCGGGGATTTCCATCGCGGTCTATGGGGACAGCGGGCTCGACGTCGCGGACAAGTCCGGACTCGTCGGTCAGTCTATTTCCGTCGCACGCGCCTCGACTCAGGACACCGGTGTCACGGCCGTTGCACCGGAGGGCACCGAGATCATGCGATTTGATGATGACGCAACTGCGGTTCAGGCGCTGATGTCGGGTCAGGTCAAGCTGATCGGTGCGTCCAACGTGGTGATGTCGCAGATTGCGGCTGCGACGGGCGATCGTTTCGACAAAAAGTTCGACCTGTCGAGCCAGGTACAGGGGATCGCGGTCGCGCCCGGGTCCGACGCACTTCTGGCCAAGATCAACGACTTCGTCGCCGAGGCCAAGACGGATGGAACGCTGGACACGATTCACGAGAAATGGCTCGGCGAACCGCTGCCCGAATTCGTGAAACCCGCCCAGTGATGTAGCGTTGCCCGGCCAGTTTTGGCCGGGCGCCTTTCAGGGAAGAGATCATGACCGAAAAAGCCATCACCATGCGCGGCGTCAACAAGTATTACGGTGCCTTCCATGCGCTGAAGGACATCGACCTGACCGTCGAGCGCGGCGAGCGGATCGTCATCTGCGGGCCGTCCGGATCGGGCAAGTCAACGCTGATCCGCACCATCAACCAGCTCGAGGCTATCGAGTCTGGCACGATCACCGTGGACGATATCGAGCTGACGGCGGGCGGGGATAACGTGACCAAGGTCCGTCAGGATGTCGGCATGGTGTTCCAGTCGTTCAACCTGTTTCCGCACATGACCGTTCTGGAAAA
>JBBSNW010000051.1:0-35596 GCA_038260405.1 Rhodobacterales bacterium
AGGATATCCTGGTCCTCGATCTGGTCCTGCACGTCCTCGGGCAGATCCGCGACCAGAACGGGACGTACATAGACCAGACGATCCTCGTCCTGTCCGTCGAAATCATACTTCGTATTCATCGTGTTACCCCTTTCTGATCTGTATTGTCTGCACCACCGTCTCCGGACGGCACAGTGTGAGATCCACATGAAGCAATCCGTTTTCCATGATCGCCTCGCCCACCTCGACTCCGTCCGCCAGCACGAAAGACCGCTGGAACTGCCGCGCGGCGATGCCGCGATGCAGGAATATACGTCCGGCGCCTTCTTCCCGGCTGCGTCCGCGGATCACCAGCTGCCGGTCCTCGACCGTGATCGAAAGATCACCCTCGGAAAAACCGGCGACGGCCAGAGTGATGCGGTAGGCGTCCTCGGACGTCTGTTCGATATTGAAAGGCGGGTAGCCTTCGTTCCCGGTCTTGGCCGTGCGCTCCAGCAGGCGCTCCAGCTGCTCAAAACCCAGCATATGGGGGTGTGACCCCAGTGACATCTTGGTCATAGACACGTCCTTTTACGCAAGCGACTGTGTGCCAAGGCCCCGTTACGGCAGCCCCGCCAGTCAAATATGGGAACTGCCCGACCGCAAAGCAAGGGCTTTGCCTGCGGCATCCGAAGCGCTATCCTGACGGCACTGTCAGTCCAAGGATACAGATCTGCCATGAACGCACCCGGCGAAATCTCGATGAAAACCGACGATGTGCTCCGGGTCGAGCTCGAGGTGTTCCGCCGCGAACATCGCGACCTCGACGATGCCATCCGCGCGTTGCAGGAGCGGGGCACAGCCGATCAGCTGACGCTGCAGCGGCTGAAGAAGAAGAAACTCTACCTCAAGGACAAGATCGCACTGATCGAGGACCGGCTTCTTCCCGACATCACCGCCTGATATCCGAGCCTTCGCGCCCCTGATACGCGCCGGAGCCTCCGGCGGGAGTTTATCCGGCAAGATGAAGCAGGAGTGCCGCGCCCCATATTCATCTTACCGGGTAAACTCCGGGGGAGTCGCGCGCAGGCGCGACGTGGGGGGAATCGCGCGCAGGCGCGACGGGGGCAGCGCCCCCGGACCGACGGCCCCGACACACCGACCGCCCCGACCCAGCGCCTGCATTGCCCCTGCGCTGCAAATCCATATAGTGCGCCCGCGTATCACCGGGAGATCTGAATGACACAGACAAAGGTCAAAGTGGGCATCATCATGGGCAGCCAGTCGGACTGGCCCACGATGAAGGAAGCCGCCGACATGCTCGAGACGCTCAGCATCGCGCATGAGGTCCGGATCGTTTCCGCGCACCGCACCCCGGACCGGCTCTGGGATTATGGCCGGGACGCGGCCGGGCGCGGGCTGCAGGTGATTATCGCAGGTGCCGGCGGCGCCGCGCATCTGCCCGGAATGATGGCGTCCAAGACCCGCATTCCGGTGATCGGCTTGCCGATCCAGACCCGGGCGCTGTCGGGTGTCGACAGTCTCTATTCCATCCTGCAGATGCCGCGCGGCTTTCCGGTCGCGACGATGGCAATCGGCGCCGCCGGGGCCGCCAATGCCGGGCTCATGGCCGCCGCCATACTCGCGCTGCAGGATCCCGCCCTTGCCACACGGCTCGATCAGTGGCGCGCGGATCTTTCCGCCTCGATCCCCGAAGAGCCGGACCGCACGATCCCGTCCTGAAATCCTGCCACCTTTCCCTCAAGCCGATGATACGAGACTGACATGACCACGCCCCTTCCTTCCGGTTCCACCATCGGCATCATCGGCGGCGGCCAGCTCGGCCGCATGCTCTCGGTCGCCGCGGCGCGCCTTGGCTATCGCAGCCATATCTTCGAACCCGGCGCGCGGCCACCCGCCGCCGATGTCGCCCATGCCGTGACCACGGCGGGTTACGACGACCATGCGGCTTGGCGGGCCTTTGCCGAAGATGTCGACATCATCACCTATGAATTCGAGAACATCCCGACCGAGGCGCTGGACCTGCTGCAGGATCTGCGCCCGATCCATCCCGGGCGCGACGCGTTGCGGATCAGTCAGGACCGCCTCACCGAAAAGGCATTCCTGCAGGATCTGTCGCTCAGGACCGCGCCTTATGCCGACATCCCGGATGCCGCGGCACTGGACGCCGCACTGGAGAGGATCGGGGCGCCCGCCATCCTGAAGACCCGCCGCTTCGGCTATGACGGCAAGGGGCAGGCGCGGATCATGGCGCCCGACGACAGCGCCGCCGCCTGGAAGGATCTGCAGGGTAGCCCGCTGATCCTCGAAGGCTTCATCGATTTCAGCCACGAAGTCTCGGTCATCGCCGCGCGCGGGCTCGACGGGTCGGTCGCCTGTTTCGATCCCGGAGAGAATGTTCACCGCGACGGAATCCTGCGCACCACCACCGTGCCCGCGCGGCTGAGCCCCCCGCAGCGCTCGGATGCGATCCTGATCGCGGCGCAGATCCTGAACGCGCTCGATTATGTCGGCGTGCTGGGGGTCGAGCTCTTCGTGACACCTGAGGGCCTCGTGGTGAACGAGATCGCGCCGAGGGTGCACAATTCCGGGCACTGGACGCAGAATGGCTGTGCCGTGGACCAGTTCGAGCAGCATATCCGCGCGATCACCGGCTGGCCCCTTGGGGACGGCGCGCGTCATTCGGATGTGCGGATGGAGAACCTGATCGGCGACGATCTGGACCGTCTCCCCGACCTGGCAAAGGCCCCGCATGCCGCTTTGCATCTATACGGCAAGGCCGAGGTGAAGGCGGGCCGCAAGATGGGTCACGTCAATCACGTCCTGCCGGGCTGAACGCCTGAGGCGTCAGAGCCCCTGTCAGGCGAGAAAACGCGCCGCCACCGCGCCGGAAAGATAGGCGACCTGCCCCCCGGCAATCGTCGCGAGGATCCGGCGGGTTTCCGGGTCGAGAATGACCAGATCCGCGCGAAGACCCGCTTCGAGCCGCCCGCGATCGCCGAGACCCAGAACCCGCGCCGGTCCTTCGGAAACCAGCGCCCAGGCGGTCGCGGCATCGCAGATCCCGAGTTCCTCGAGCCGCCAGGCGGCGCGGGCCGGCGAGGGGTCGTGATAATCCGAGGCCAGCGCATCGACGCAGCCCGCCCGCACCAGTTCAAGTGCCGATGCATTGCCCTTGTGGCTGGCACCGCGCACGACATTCGGCGCGCCGAGGACGACGGGCTCGCCCGCCTGCGACGCCTCCTGCGCGGCCGAGAGCGTTTCGGGGAATTCCGCGACACGTGCGCCACGTGCGCGCCAGACCTGCCGCATGTCGGCGTCATGATCATCATGCGAGCCGAGCCGCACGCCGCGTGCGGCAAGCCGGGCCGCCAGGGTGCGCGTGGCTTCGGGCACCTCGGCGCTGCGCGCTTCAAGATCGAGGAGCATGCGGAAATGATCTTCGGGGTTGCGCCCGCCCTTCAGCGCCTGACCGGTGAGCCTCGGCGGGCGGCGCCCCTCGGACAGGCGGTCATGCGGCAGGTGGTCGTTGAAGACGACATAGGAGATTCCAAACCGCGCGACCGCCGCCTCGGCCCGGGCATAATCGTCGAGCAGATGCGTCTCGAGCCGCAATTGCAGGCGCAGATCGACAGGAACCGAAGGCGCGACCGCGTTCACGCAGGCAAAGACGTGTTCGGCGAAATCGGGCCCGCGCATGCCGCCTTCCCAGCTGAAGAACTGCGCCATGACCGCGGTCGTGATGCCGTTCGCCGCCAGTTCGGCGGCACAGGCGACGACGCCCGCCTCTGCCTCGCGCAGGGCGCCCCGTCGCGGCGCCATGTGGCGTTCGAACCCGTCGCCATGGACATCGACGATGCCCGGCAGCACGAGATAACCCGACAGATCGACGCGCCGTCCGCCCGGGTCATCACGGATCAGGCCGCCGGACAGCGAGAGCGGACCGGGCTGCCAGCCGCCGGGGCGCAGCACGCGCGCGCCCTCGATCGTGAGGTCAATCGCCATCGCCGCAGATCCCGATCAGACACGCCATCTCCTGCGAGGAAAACACCGAGCTCCAGTCGAGATCGGGATCGAACCGCCCCTCTTCGAGGAAGGTCAGAACCTGCGCCATCACGCTCGGGGCCTGCATGATGAAGGTATGCGTCACCGGCATGATGATCTGCGACTTCATGCCCTCGACCCCGGTCGAGGCAACCGAAACCTTGCCGTCATCCTCTCCGGGGATGAGCTCGGAATAGAGCGGGTTGAGCGAGCGCGTGCCCGCGACCACCCCGAGTTCGAAATCGACGGGCGGCAGGCGGGCAGGCAGATCCTCGGGACCGGTGCCGAGCTGCTGCCCGGCCGGGCCGTTGATCCAGGCAAAGAGCTCGAGATCCCCCAGCGCATCCACCAGCTCGCTGCCCTTGTTGGGCGGCGCGAGCATCACGACCCGGCCCAGATTGACGGGGCGATGGTCGCGCAGCCAGACCCGCAGCAGGATGCCCCCCATGGAATGGGTGACGAAATGCACGCGTCTGTCACCGCATTGCGCCAGGGCGGCGGGCAGCGTCTCGTCCACCAGCGTCTGGATGCGTTTGGAGGTCGAATCGTAGCCGGGCACCACGGTTTCATAGCCGCGCACGGTCAGCACACGTGACATCAGGGCAAAGGAAAACTCGCTGCGCGCGAGACCATGCAGCAGGATCGCGCAATCGCCCGGCGCGGCGCGGGACGGCGTCGGGGCAGGCAAAGCGAGAAGCAGGGCGATCAGGAACAGGACAGGGCGCATGGGCGGTCAGATACGCCCCTTTCCCGGGTCTTGAAAGGGGCAACCTGTGCCTTCAGGGCGTGTCCGTCGAGGGCCGCTTACCGGCGACGCAGCGGCACGACGGAGAGCGCGACACCGCCCAGAACCACTGTGGCGGCGAGAACGAAATCGAGCGACGGCACCTCGCCCAGGAAGACCAGCCCGCCCACCAGCGCGATCACCGGCACCGTGAGTTGCGCCACCGCCGCGACGGAGCGTTCGAGTTTCGGCAGCACACCGTACCAGAGCAGATAGCCGAGCGCCGAGGTGACGGCACCCGAGAGCACGGCAAGCGCGAGGCCCGTGCCGTCTGCGACATGCGGCCCCCCCGGCAGAGCCAGAAAGAGCAGCACGCCAAGGGGCGCCGCGAGCACGAAATTGGCCGTCGTCGTCATCAGCGGATCGCCCGCGCCGCGTCCGGCCAGCGAATAGAGCCCCCAGCCGATCCCCGCCGCCGCCATGAACGCGCCGTGCAGCGGGCTCACGCTGACACCCGCGCCGGGCCAGAGCAGCCATCCGAGCCCGCCAAAGGCGATGAGAGCGCCGAACGAGCGTTGCAGCGATGGCCGCTCAGCCCCCAGAACCGCGCCCGCGAACATGGTGATCTGCACGACACCGAACAGGATGAGGGCCCCGAGACCGGTATCGAGCCCGGCATAGGCACCGGAGAATCCGTAGATGTAGACGAGCAGTGCCGCGACGCCCACGGCGCGACCGGGCCCGCCCAGCCGCACCCCGCCGCGAAAAGCCAGCGCCAGCACGGCCAGCATCACCGCACCGGAGGCTAGCCGCACGGTGCCAAAGGTCACGGCGTCGATGCCGCCGCCGACCAGCGCGAGCCGGGTGAGGACCGAATTGGCGGCAAAGGCCAGCATGGTCAGGGTCGTGACGAGAAATACCTGCATGGCGCAACCGATACGCGGCTTTTCTCGCCCCGGAAAGGGCGGAGCGCAGCACGGCGTCCAAACGAAAGAGGGCCGCCCGAAGGCGACCCCCAAATCATCCGTCAGGATGGCGTGATTTACATCATGCCGCCCATGCCGCCCATGTCGGGCATGCCGCCGCCTCCGGCGCCGTTGCCTTCCTTCTGGGGACGATCGGCAACCATCGCTTCGGTCGTGATCAGCAGACCGGCGATCGAGGAAGCATCCTCGAGAGCGGTGCGCACGACCTTGGCCGGGTCGATGACGCCAAACTTGAACATGTCGCCATATTCGTCGGTCTGGGCGTTGTAGCCGAACTTCAGGTCTTCGCTTTCGCGGATCTTGCCTGCGACGACGGAGCCGTCGACACCGGCATTCTCGGCGATCTGACGCAGCGGCGATTCAAGCGCCTTGCGCACGATGGCGATACCGGCATTCTGGTCGCTGTTCATGCCTTCGAGGCCGTTCAGAACCTTCGCGGCCTGGACAAGAGCGACACCGCCGCCGACGACGATACCTTCCTGCACGGCTGCGCGGGTGGCGTTCAGAGCGTCATCGACGCGGTCCTTGCGCTCTTTCACTTCGGTCTCGGTCATGCCGCCGACGCGGATGACTGCGACGCCGCCTGCGAGTTTCGCAACACGCTCCTGCAGCTTCTCTTTGTCGTAATCCGAAGTGGTCTCTTCGATCTGGTTGCGGATCTGGGCCACGCGTGCCTCGATCTCGGACTTCTCGCCAGCGCCGTCGACGATGGTGGTCTCATCCTTGGTGATCGACACCTTCTTGGCCGAACCGAGCATGTCCATGGTGACATTCTCGAGCTTCATGCCGAGGTCTTCGGAGATGACCTGGCCGCCGGTCAGGATCGCGATGTCCTGCAGCATGGCCTTGCGACGGTCGCCGAAGCCCGGTGCCTTGACGGCAGCGATCTTGAGGCCGCCACGCAGCTTGTTGACCACGAGGGTCGCCAGTGCTTCGCCTTCGACGTCTTCGGCGATGATCAGCAGCGGCTTCTGCGACTGGATCACCGATTCGAGCAGCGGCACCATCGGCTGCAGCGACGAGAGCTTCTTCTCGTGCAGCAGGATCATGCAGTCGTCGAGATCCGCGATCATCTTGTCGGCATTGGTGACGAAGTAGGGGCTCAGGTAGCCACGGTCGAACTGCATGCCTTCGACGACATCGGTCTCGGTCTCGAGGCCCTTGTTCTCTTCGACGGTGATGACACCCTCGTTGCCGACCTTCTGCATCGCATCCGCGATCTGACGGCCGATTTCAGCTTCGCCATTGGCGGAGATGGTGCCGACCTGAGCGACTTCAGCGGAGTCGTTCACGGGACGTGCGGCCTTGCGGATGGCTTCGACAACCTTGGACGTCGCGAGGTCGATGCCGCGCTTGAGGTCCATCGGGTTCATGCCGGCGGCAACCGATTTCATGCCTTCCTTGACGATGGCCTGGGCCAGAACCGTCGCGGTGGTGGTGCCGTCGCCGGCTTCGTCATTGGTGCGGGAAGCAACTTCCTTCACCATCTGGGCGCCCATGTTCTCGAACTTGTCTTCCAGTTCGATTTCCTTGGCGACCGAAACACCGTCCTTGGTGATGCGGGGCGAGCCGAACGACTTGTCCAGAACCACGTTGCGGCCCTTGGGGCCGAGCGTGACTTTGACGGCGTCGGCGAGGATGTTCACACCCTTGAGCATGCGCGAGCGCGCATCAGTTGAAAATTTTACGTCCTTGGCAGACATGTGGATCTCTCCTGTTAATTAGCGAATGGGGTTCAGAGTCGCGACGTTTCAGGCTGCCTTGGCAGCCGCGTCGTCCTCGATGATCCCCAGAATGTCGCTTTCTTTCATGATCAGCAGCTCTTCGCCGTCGACCGTCACTTCGGTACCCGACCACTTGCCGAACAGAACCTTGTCACCTGCCGAAACGGCCATGTCGATCAGCTCGCCGGAATCCTTGCGAGCGCCATCGCCACAAGCAACGACGATACCCTCTGCGGGCTTTTCCTTCGCGCTGTCGGGGATGATCAGACCACCCTTGGTCTTTTCGTCGCCTTCAACACGGCGAACCAGCACACGGTCATGGAGCGGTTTAAATGCCATCTTCGAGTCTCCTTGGCTCAAAGTTTCCCATGGCCCCCCGTCTTCGGGCGGGCCGTTAGCACTCACGTCAGTCGAGTGCTAACGGCGCATATTTATGGAGGTGAGCGGCACCTGTCAACACGGGAATTCGCAAATTTTTGACCCCGGGCGCCTTGTAATTCAGGCCCATCGAAGGGGTCGCCATTGCGTCCTTTGGCACGTGTCACACCTAAGTGTCCGTGACACTGACACAACCCCCGGGTTGTACGGGCACGGTCACGCCTTGCCCGAGTGCCGGCGTCAGGCGTATCTCCGCCGACCCGCGTTGCGGCCCCCAGCACCTTTGCCCCCAATTTCTCCGGGTCGCAAATATCCCGGGGGAGTCCGCCATCCGGCGGACGGGGGCAGCGCCCCCGATGCCACGCCGGTCACTCCTCCCAGGATTCGGCCCAATGCACCAGACCGGCCCGCCCGGTCTCTGTCAGATCGTAGATCCCCGTCTCGACCCGCTGGAACCAGCCATAGTGATTCTCCGCCATGATCCGCGTCGCGGGCTTCACGCCTGCGGCCTTGGCAACCATCGCGCCTTTGCTTGGACCATGCTGCGCAAGATGCGCGGCGCAGCGCAGCGCATCCTGGCGGTATCCGGTGACGATGCCGTAGCGCGTTGCACCGCCGTCGTTCGGATCGCCCCGCAGGCGGTCGAATTCCCGCAGCAGCCGCGCCTTCGCCTTCGGATTGCGCCGCGGCATGGGGCCGCCCGGATCGCAGAGCACCTCCGTCACGCCGTCGCCCCGCACGGTGATGAAGCCGAGCCCGAGGCACCGGCAGAGCGCGAGATTGTCCTTCACCGCCCGTTTTGCCTGCGCCCCCTCGGGCCGCGGCACGGCGATGTAGACCCGGTCACTCAGTGCAAGCCGTGCCACGGCCTGATGGAACAGCGTGAGCGAGATCCGCAGTTTGAGCTCGACGACCAGAGGCTCCTCGCCGCCGCGTCGCGCCACAAGATCGGCCTTGCCGACCTCACCCTTGACCTCGTAGCCCTGCCGCTCGAGCAGCGCCTTGACCGGGCCATAAAGATCACTCTCCCGCTTCATCACCCACTCCTTCTGCGCCCCTTCGCTCTGCCCGCTTGCCGCAGGCACAGGCGGACCCTAGTTAAGATGGATCAGCCCGGAGATCGCCCATGCGCCTGCTAGCCCCCCTCCTCCTCTGCCTTGGTATTGCGAGCACCGCGACGGCGCAATGCACCGGGGAGGACCTGCGCCAGACCCTGTCGGAGGCGGACCGTGCAGAGCTGGCCGGGATCGTTGCGCAGACCCCCTATCCGGTCGGCAACCACTGGCGCGCGACGCGCGGCGGGGAGGTGATCTCCCTTATCGGTACGGTGCATCTCGACGATCCGCGCCTCGATGCGCCCGCCGAACGCATCGCGCCGCTGGTCGCGGAGGCTGCGGTGGTGCTGCTCGAAATGTCGGCCGCCGAACAGGCCGAACTCACCGCCGCGCTGACCTCCCGTCCAGAGATGCTGCTGCTCACCGACACCACACTGCCCGAACTCATGGACGAAGAGGCGTGGCAGACGCTCGCCGATGCCGCCAGCGCGCGCGGCGTGCCCGCGGTGATGGCGGCCAAGTTCCAGCCCTGGTATCTCTCGATGCTGCTCTCCATCCCGCCCTGTGCCTCCGCCACGCTGCAGGACGCGCAGGGGCTCGACGGGCGGATCATGGAGATGGCGAAGGCGGCGGATGTGCCGATGCAGTCGCTCGAATCCTACGACACGGTGTTCGACCTGTTCAAACAGGCGTCGATGGAAGAGCAGATCGCGATGATGGAAGCCGCCCTCGTTGCCCCCGACACGAGCGAAGACCTCTTCGCCACACTGCTTGCAGGCTATTTCGACGAGGCCCTGACCGAAAGCTGGGAAGTGTCGCGCCTGCTGTCACGAAACCTCTCGCCGCTGGACCCCGAGGCAAGCGACGCGATGTTCGCGCAATTGCAGGAAGATCTGCTCGACAGCCGCAACCGCGCGTGGATCCCGGTGATCCTCGACGCCGCCGGTCCCGAACCCATCGTCGTGGCCGCCGGCGCCGCCCATCTTCAGGGCGAGCTCGGCCTGCTGAAGCTGCTCGAACAGGAAGGCTTCACCCTGACACGCCAGCCCTTCTGACCCAGCCCTTCTGAGGGGGCACGGTGCCGGGAAGACGCGAAGGCGCCCTCCCGGCAGAACCTCAGGCGGCGAGCCCGCGTCCGCGCAACAGCGCCTCGACACCCGGCATGCGCCCCCGGAACTTGGTATAAAGCACTTCCGCATCCTGCGAGCCGCCCGCCGACAGGATGAAGGCTTCGAGCTTTTCCGCCATCGCCGGATCGAAGGCCGACCCCGCCTCCTCGAAGGCGGCAAAGGCGTCTGCATCCATCACTTCGGACCACATGTAGCTGTAATAGCCGCTGGAATAGCCATCCCCGGCAAAGACATGCGCAAAATGCGGCGTTGCGTGCCGCATCGTGATCGCCGAAGGCATGCCCATGCTTTCGAGGATCTCGGCCTGCTTCTTCATCGGATCGGCGGGCGCCGCACCGTCATGAAACTCGAGATCCACCAGCGCCGAGGCGATATATTCCACCGTCGAGAAGCCCATGTCGAAATTCGCGGCCTTGAGTACCTTGTCGAGCATGGCGCGCGGCATCGCCGCACCGGTCTCGGCATGGGTCGCGAATTCCTCGAGCACCTCGGGCACTTCCAGCCAGTGTTCGTAGAGCTGGCTCGGCAGTTCGACGAAATCCCGGGCGACCGAGGTGCCCGCGACCGAACCGAACGTGACATCCGACAGCATCTGGTGCAGCGCATGGCCGAATTCATGGAACAGCGTGCGCGCGTCGTCATAAGAGAGCAGCGCGGGCTTGCCCTTGGACGGCTTGGCGAAGTTGCAGACGTTGATCACGACCGGCGTCTTCACCTCAGGGCGCTTGGCCTGCGACCGCATCGCCGAACACCACGCACCCGACCGCTTGGAAGCGCGCGCGAAGTAATCCCCGATGAACACGGCCAGATGCTCGCCGTTGCGCGACACCTCCCAGGCACGGCAGTCGGGATGATAGAGCGCGACATCCAGCGGGCGGAATTCCAGCCCGAAGAGCCGCGTCGCGCAGGTAAAGGCCGCCTCGATCATCTTCTCGAGCTGCAGATAGGGCTTGAGTTCGGCCTCATCGAGATCGTGCTCGGCGCGGCGCCGCTTCTCGGCATAGTAGCGCCAGTCCCAGGCCTGCAGCGGCCCGTTCACGCCGTCGCCCTGCATCAGGCCTTCCATGGTCTCGGCATCTGCCAGCGCCTGCGCACGCGCCGGTGTCCAAACCTGCATCAGCAGGTCGCGCACGCGCTCCGGGCTGCCAGCCATCTCGGTCTCGAGCTTGTATTCCGCGAAGGAGCGATAGCCCAGAAGCGCGGCACGCTCCTCGCGCAAGGCAAGCACCTCGGCCGCGATCCCGGTATTGTCGGTATCGCCACCATTCTCGCCGCGCGCCCCCCAGGCGCGCCAGGCCCGCTCGCGCAGGTCCCTGCGGGGCGAGAATTGCAGGAAGGGCACGATCAGCGAGCGCGACAGGGTGATCACCGGCCCGTCCCGCCCCAGATCCTCACCCGCAGCCCGCGCCGAGGCCTTGACGAAATCCGGCAGGCCTTCGAGATCCGCCTCGCTCAGATCCATGTGCCAGCCCGCCTCGTCCGCGAGCAGGTTCTGGGTGAACTGCGTGCCGAGCACGGCGAGGCGCGACTTCACCTCGGCCATGCGCTTCGCTTGCTCGCCGCTCAGCGCCGCCCCGGCCCGCACGAAGCCGCGATGCGTGAGCATCAGCACCCGCGCCTCCTCGTCCGAAAGCCCGAGGCTGTCATGCCGCTCCCAGAGATCGCGCACCCGGGCGAACAGGGCCGCATTGCCGTAAATCGCCGAGGAATGCGCCGAGAGCTTCGGCGAGAACTGCCGCTGCAGATCCTGCCGGGCCGGGTTGCTGTCCGCGCCGGAGATCGAAAAGAACACCGACAGCACCTTGTCGAGCGCGGCGCCCGCGCCCTCCATCGCTTCGATGGTATTGGCGAAAGTCGCAGGCTCGGGATTGTCGGCGATCGCCTCGATCTCGCTCAGGTGCCCGGCCAGCGCCGTCTCGAAGGCGGGCGCGAAATCCTCGTCGGAAATGGCATCGAAAGGAGCCAGACCGAACGGCGTGTTCCAGTCGGCAAGCAGGGGATTTGTCATGAGAGCTCTCCTTTGCCTCATAGCTAGGGCCCCGTGCCTCCGCTTGCAATCTCCGGGCGCATCCCTGTCCTTCATCTTGCCGGATAAACTCCCGCCGGAGGCGTCGGTCCGCTCAAGTCAGCGCCCCCTCAGGACTTGCGGCGCAGATGCTCCTCGAACCGTCGCAGCGCCAGCGACAGGCCGATGGTCATGGTGAGATAGATCAGCGCCACCACGTTGTAGGTCTCGAAATAGCGGAAATTCCCCGCCGCCGTCATCTTGCCGAGCTGCGTCACGTCGAGCACTCCGAGCACGGAGACGAGCGAGGAATCCTTGATCATCGCGATGAAATCATTGCCCAGAGGCGGCATGATGGTCCGGATCGCCTGCGGGAACACAACAAGGCGGAACCGCTGCCAGGGGCTGAGGCCCAGCGCATTTGCAGCCTCGATCTGCCCGGGATCGACCGACAGGAGCCCCGCGCGGAACACCTCGCCGATGAAGGCCGAATAGCCGATGGTGAGCGCGATGACCGCCCGCCAGAGCAGCGAGAATTCCCGCGTCAGGATCGGCTCGACTCCGACAAATCCCAGGACCCAGTTGCGCAGCTCGACCACCCCCGGCGCGAGAACGAAGGCGACGTAGAGCAGCAGTACCAGCATCGGCACGCCGCGCACGACCTCGGTGTAGAACCGCGCGACCTGGCGCAGCACGAGCCAGCGTGACAGCGACATCAGCGCGATGCCAAGCCCGAGCGTTGCCGCCAGCGCAAAGGCGACCAGCGTCACGAAGATCGTGATCTGCACCCCCCGCAACAGGGTCGTGAGGATCTGCGCATGCAGATCGTCCGAAAGCACGCGGTAGAACAGCCCCAGGGCGATCAGCCCCGCGACGACCAGCCACCAGGGAAAATCCCCGCGCTTCTGCCCGGCCGGTACCATCAGCGCGGGACGGCGGCGAAATGATCCGGCACAGACCCGATACGCAGCCCCCTCACTCGCCGAGCTTGGTATCCAGGAACCATTTCCGGTTCAGCGCCTCGATGGTGCCATCCGCCTTCATGTCGGCAATGGCGGCGTTGATCGGCGCGACAAGCTCGGATCCCTTGGGAAAGATGAAGCCGAAATCCTCGGCGCCGAGCGTCTCGCCCACGATCTTGAGCGCGCCTTCGGAGGCGTCCACATAGCCGGCGCCCGCCGTGCCATCGGTGAGCACCAGATCGACATCTCCTGTACGCAGCGCCTGCACCCCGGCGCCGAAGGTTTCGAAGAGCCTGATGCGCGGATTCGCCTCGTCGCCGTCCAGCACCTCGTAGACGCCGACGTAGAACGGCGTCGTCCCCGGCTGCGCCGCCATCAGCAGGTCCGGATCGGCGGCAAAACCGGCGGCGTCGGAAAACCGATCCTCCTCGGCGCGCACCAGCATCACCATTTCCGAACGCATGTAGGGGTCGGAGAAATCGACCGTTTCTGCCCGGTCCTCGCGGATGGTTATCCCGGTCATGCCGATGTCGAACTGGCCTTCGGCCACGGCAGGGATCATCGCGTCCCAGCTGATATTCTCGTAGCTCACCGCGAAGTTCAGCCGTTTCGCGATCTCGCCCATCGCCTCGTATTCCCAGCCCACGGTCATGCCGGTGGTCGGGTCGATATATTGCAGCGGCGGATAGGCGTTCTCGACCGCCACGACCACGTCGCGCCCTGCGAGATCGGGCAGATGCGCCTCGGCGAGGGCCGATGTCGCGAGTGCGGCGAGCGATAGTGCAAGCGCGGCTGTCCAGCCCGGAATGCGTGTCATGCGTCTCTCCCAGATTTCCCGTTTCGGCTCAAATTATGCCGGGGCGCGGTGACAAGGCAAGCCTCAGCCCCCGCAGACCGGACAATCCGGACGCCGTTTCAGGGTGATCTTGCGCGTCTCGCCCCAGAGCGCGTCGTAAATCAGCATCTCGCCGAGCAAGGGCTGCCCCGCCCCGGTCAGCAGCTTCACCGCCTCGACAGCCATCATCGACCCGACCACGCCGGGCAGCGGGCCGAGAACGCCCGCCTCCGCGCAGGAGGGCGCGAGCCCGGGGGCCGGCGCTTCGGCAAAGATGCACTGGTAGCAGGGCGCGCCCCGGCCCGGATCGAAGACCGAAAGCTGCCCTTCCCACTGGCTGAGCGCGCCGGACACCAGGGGTTTGCCGAGCTTCACCGCCACGCGGTTCGCGAGATAGCGCGTCTCGGAGTTGTCGGTGCCGTCGAGGATCACGTCATAATCGGCGAAAAGCGCCTCGGCGATGTCTTCCGACAGCCGCCGCTGATAGGGTTTCACGCTCACATGCGGGTTCTGTGCGAGCATTGCCGCCTGTGCCGAAAACACCTTGGGCAGGCCGATATCGCCGTCGCGATGGATCACCTGACGCTGCAGGTTGGCATTCTCGACCGTGTCGTCGTCGATCACCCCGATCGTGCCGACCCCCGCTGCGGCCAGATATTGCAGTGCAGGCGCGCCGAGCCCGCCTGCCCCGATCACCAGCACGCGCCCCTGCCGAAGCGCCTTCTGGCCCGGACCGCCGATCTCGCGCAGGACGATGTGGCGGGCATATCGCTCGAGCTCGGCTTCCGAAAATCGGTCGCTGCGCACCACCGGGGCCTCGCGCGCGGTGCGTTCCTCGGCCCGGGCGCGCACCCGGGCAAGCCCCGCGCGATAGATCAGGACGATGACGACAAAGCCGCCGAGGACCAGCCAGAGCGCAGCGGATTCGCCCGTCGCCATGCGCACCGGATGCCCGTCCGGGAGGACAAGGTGCAGACCCAGAACGCCGGTGAAGAGCAGGCCGATCATGTAGAGCCGCGCCTGTTTCGGCGTACCCATCAGGTGCCCGATACCCCAGAGCACCCCGGCAAGGATCAGGACCAGGAGCATCAGCTTACCCCTGTCGAGCCGAAGCCACCCGTCCCGCGCACGCTCTCGTCCAGCACTTCGACCAGGTCGAAGGCGGCCTGCACGACCGGCGCGACGACCATCTGCGCAATCCGCATGCCATGTTCGATCCGGAACGGCGCCTCGCCGAGGTTCATGACGATCACGCCGAGCGGCCCGCGATAGTCGCTGTCGATCGTACCCGGGCTGTTGGGCAGCACGATGCCATGCTTGAGGGCGAGGCCCGAGCGCGGACGGATCTGAACCTCGAAACCTTCGGGAATGGCGAGCCGCAGCCCCGTGGGCACCAGCATCCGCGCGCCCACGCCCAGCGTGACCGCTTCGCGATCGGCAAACTGCGCCCGCAGATCCGCGCCCGCCGCGCCATCCGTGGCATAAGCGGGCAGCCCGAGCGAGCGATCCGCCCCCGGCTCCCACATGATCTGAACATTCACCATGTCCTGTCCCCTTGCACCTCGCGCGGGATGTAGCCCGCCCTGCTCTGACCGAAAGAGCCGACTTGCGGGCCTCCGCAACGGTTTCTTCCCGAACCTTGCCGCGATCGATCCCCGAGCGCTCTCAATCTGCGCCGAGCGCCGCCGCGATGCGCTGTGCGAGCCGCTCGGCGACCTCGCGCTTGCCCATCCGCGGCCAGACCTCCGCACCGGTTTCCGAGATCAGCGTCACCGCATTCTCGGCACCTCCCATGATGCCGGTCGCCGGGCTCACGTCATTGGCGACGATCCAGTCGCAGCCCTTGCGCAAGCGCTTGGCCACGGCATTGCTTTCAACATCATCCGTCTCGGCGGCAAAGCCGACGACCAGAGCGGGGCGGCCTTCGCCCATTTGCGACACCTCGGCGAGGATGTCGGGATTCTCGACAAAGTGCAGCTGCGGGATCGCACCGGCCACCTTCTTCATCTTCGAACTCACCTCCTCGGCCATCCGCCAGTCCGCCACGGCAGCGGCGAACACGCCGACATCGACCGGAAGCGCCGCCAGCACCGCCTCGCGCATCTGCCGCGCGGTTTCGACACGCCGGACCGCGACGCCCTCGGGCGGGGGAACGGAGGCGGGTCCCGTCACAAAGACCACTTCGGCCCCGAGCGTGGCCAGAGCCCGCGCAATTTCCGTGCCCTGCGCGCCGGAGGAGCGGTTCGCGATATAGCGCACCGGGTCGATGGGTTCCTGCGTCGGGCCGGAGGTGACCAGCACCCGCCGCCCCTTCAGCGGCCCATCCGCCAGCGCCGCCTCGATCGCCGCGACGATCTCGAGAGGTTCGGCCATGCGTCCGGGGCCGAATTCGCCGCAAGCCATGTCGCCGTCATTCGGCCCGACAAAGCGGATGCCGTCGGCGCGCAGCGTGGCAAGGTTGCGCCCGGTCGCCGCATGCTCCCACATCCGCACGTTCATCGCGGGCGCGACCAGAACCGGCGTGTCCGTGGCCAGCAGCAGGGTCGAGGCCAGATCGTTGGCGAGCCCCTGCGCCATCTTCGCCATCAGGTCTGCCGTGCCCGGCGCCACCACGACCAGATCCGCGACCCGGCTGAGCTGGATATGGCCCATCTCGGCCTCGTTCGTGAGATCGAAGAGATCGCTGTAGATCTTTTCTCCGGCCAGCGCCGAAACCGAAAGCGGTGTCACGAATTCGCCCGCCGCCGCCGTCATGACCGGCGTCACCGACGCGCCGCGCTCTCGCAGGCGCCGGATGAGATCGAGCGCCTTGTAGGCCGCGATGCCGCCGCCGATAATCAGAAGGATCCGCTTGGCCTTCAGCATGTCCGCGCCTTTCGGGAAGTGTCAGATGGCGCCAGTGTTAGCCAGCCCGGGCGGGAAACTCAATCGGCCGGGGCGTCATCCCCCGAGGTCCCGCCCATCTGAGAGGTGCCATCGTGAAACGCCGCGCAGGGATCGCCGCGATCCACATCCGGCGTGATCTCGACTGCGTCGAACCCGCCATCGGGTGCGCCGAAGCTTTCCTCGCCCTGCCCCAGCGCGGCGATGTGAATCCCCGGCCGCGCCAGTTCCAGCAGCGCAGGCGCGCCCCAGTCCATGCGCGCATGGCCATTGCCGGTGATCACCACCACCGGCCCACCGGTTTCTTCGAAAGCCTCGGCCGCCGCGCGCGCCAGCAAGGCGTCGCGCAGCCGCTGGATATCGACCATCACCGGCAGCATCTCCTGCGGCATCATCTCGCAATGCGCCTCGAATTGCAGCGCCTCGCGTTTCGCCTGATCCTCGGGCGCAAGCTCCACATCGAGACCGTATTCCGGCGCATCGGGGCCGAACACTTCCAGCGCGCCCGCGCTCATCACCTCCTGCGCCTGTTCCCTTGGCAGGGCGGCACCGTAGTAGCGCGCCGCGGGCGCCGCCGCGAAGATGGGATAATACATCGCGAAATCCGGCCAGCCGCTCTCGCTCCAGCCAAGTGCCGATTTCAGCGCGGCCTCGTCCCCGGCAAGGGTCGGCGTCACTTCTGCCGCCTGCTCCGGGGTCAGCATCTCGAAGACCAGCGCGCGCGGGGCAATCTGGTCCACCAACTCGGCCTGGCGGGCGTGATGCGCGGCATTGTCGTGCTGTTCACCCAGGAAGATGACGTCCTGGCCCGCAAAAAAGCCTCCGTCAGCAGTGGCTGCGGAGGCGATGAGCGCCACGAGGGCGCCGATTTTCAAACGAGTGTTCATGCGAGGAATGCATGCACCTCGCCGGACTGAGTCTCAAGCGTCTTGCGCATCTTCGCGAATGCTGCCGCCTCGAGCTGGCGCACGCGTTCCTTGGAGAGGCCGAGCTCGGTGCCGAGGCTTTCCAGCGTGCGGGAATCGTCGCGCAGCTTGCGTTCGCGCACGATGAAGCGTTCGCGGTCGTTGAGCGCGTTCATCGCGAAGAGCAGCCATTCGCGCAGCTGCGCCGTGTCATGGCTGTTCTCGACGATCTCCGCCGCCTGCGCGCCGTCATCCTCGAGAGCGTCGATCCATTCGCGCCCCTCATCTTCGACCGATTGGGTCGCGTTGAGCGAATAATCGGATCCGGACAGGCGCCCTTCCATCATCTCGACATCGTGCAGCGGCACACCGATCTCGGTCGAGATCATCTGGCGCAGCTGATGCCGATCCAGCGTCTCGCCCGAGGCCGCAGCTTCACGCTCGAGCCGTGCCTGCACGCGGCGCAGATTGAAGAAGAGGGACTTTTGCGAAGAGGTTGACCCGGTGCGCACCATCGACCAGTTGCGCATCACGTAATCCTGGATCGAGGCCTTGATCCACCAGACGGCATAGGTCGAAAAACGCACGCCGCGGTCGGGGTCGAACTTGTCGGCGGCTTTCATGAGGCCGAGCCCGGCTTCCTGAATGAGATCGTTCATCGGCGCGCCGTAGCGCTTGAACTTCGAGGCCATCGAGATGGCAAGCCGCATATAGGCCGTGATCAGCCTGTGAAGGGCAGCCTCGTCGCGCTGATCACGCCATGCATAGGCCAGTTTCAGCTCGGTTTCCGCGTCCAGCAGTTCGGCCTTCATGGCGCGACGGGACAAGGTCTGATCATTGAATACTTCAATTGCCATTTCGTCTCCCCAAAATATCGAGATCGTGCCTCATCAATCGCAGCACTTCACAGACCTTTACGCAGTGGAAACGTCGCCGGATCACAAATGGTTTCAGAAATATTGCCAAGGCGCGCATAATTCTTAAAGGAATGCATCACCGGGCGTGATGCCAAAGCTCACAAAATTGCGCTGGGACGCGTCGGAGAGGCAATTTATGCCTGCGTGTACAGGCTGCGGAGGCATCGGCATGACGTATCGGATCCATCTTGGCGACTATTCCTTTTCGAGCTGGTCGCTGCGCGGCTGGCTTCTACTGCACCGCTGGTCACTGCCAATGGCCGTAACCTTCGTCGATTTCGGCAATGGACCCGTTGCGCAGCAGATGGCCGCCGTTTCACCGGCGCGCACTGTTCCCACCATGATCACGCCCGAGGGCACCGCGGTCTGGGACAGTCTCGCCATCGCCGAGGAATTGGCGAGCCGCCACCCCGAAGCGGCGATCTGGCCCGCGGACCCTGCCGCCCGCGCCACCGCCCGCTCGCTCGCCGCCGAGATGCATTCCGGGTTTTCGGCGCTGCGAAATGCCTGCCCGATGAACCTTCGGGCGGCCTATGCGGATTACGCCCCACCCCCTGAGGTGCGCGCCGATCTGGAACGGATCGAGACGCTCTGGGCCTTTGCCCGCGCGCAGCACGTCTCTGACAGTCTCTGGCTGTGCGGCGACTATTCCGCGGCGGACGCTTTCTTCGCGCCTGTCGCGATGCGCATCGCGGGTTACGGCCTGCCGGTCTCTGCCGCAGCGCAGGACTATGTCGACGCGCATTTGTCGGACCCTGCCCTGCGCCGCTGGCGGGCCATGGGTCACGCGCGCGGCACCGATCTGCCGCAATATGCCCGCGATTATACCCGCAAGCCATGGCCCGGCCCCGCACCGCTCGCAGCGCAAGCCGTGGACGAGGCTGGGGCGCGTGCGGAGAATACGGCTTGTCCCTATTCCGGCGGTCCGGTGACGCATTTCCTCGAAACGGAGGGCCGCGTCTTCGGTTTCTGCAATGCGTTCTGCCGAGACAAGACCGTTGCCGACCCAGCCGCATGGCCTGCCTTCATGGCGCTTAACGACAAGGCCTGAACGGATCGGCCTGCCGGGGTGACGCTGTCGCGGTACAGGAGATATACCTGCCGCATCACGAAGGACATAAAAGTTAAGGGCCTCCGTGCTTTGTTAACCACTCGATAACCATCCCGCACGCAGGGTCGGCCCGAACGAACAGCAAGGGCCGACATGGTCGCCACGTCCTATACAGTCGCCTTCGAAGGGGTCGAGGCCCATCTGGTCGAGGTGCAGTGCGCCGTGACGCCGGGCTTGCCGTCATTTTCCATCGTAGGATTGCCCGACAAGGCGGTGTCCGAAGCGCGCGACAGGGTGCGCACCGCGCTCGCCTCGATGGCCATCGCGCTGCCCTCCAAACGCATCACGGTGAACCTGTCGCCCGCCGACATGCCCAAGGAAGGGTCACATTTCGACCTGCCCATCGCGCTGGCGCTGCTGTCGGCGCTCGATGTCATCCCGCAGGAAGAGGTGGCGCAACTGCTCTCATTGGGCGAACTTTCGCTCGACGGTTCGCTGGTCGCGGTGCAGGGGGCCCTGCCCGCCGCCATGACCGCGGCAGAGGAGCACCGGACCCTTATCTGCCCCCGCGCATCGGGCGCCGAGGCCGCCTGGGTCGAGGCCTGCACCGTGCTCGCCCCCGCCAATCTGATGGAACTGGTGCACCATTTCAGCGGCCGCAGCATCCTGTCGCCGAGTACCGCCGGAGAGGTCCGCATCAAACCGCGCAGAAGCGACCTGCGCGACGTGAAGGGACAGGAACGCGCGAAACGCGCGCTCGAGATCGCCGCCGCCGGACGCCACCACCTGATGCTGATCGGCACGCCGGGATCGGGCAAATCCATGCTCGCCGCGCGCCTCGGGGGGATCCTGCCGCCGCTGAGTGCGGTCGAGGCGCTCGAAACCTCGATGATCCATTCGCTGGCCGGGCTGCTCGACGAGGGCGGCATCTCTCGCGAGCGCCCGTTTCGCGAACCGCACCACACCGCCTCGATGGCCGCCATCGTCGGTGGCGGGCGGCGTGCGCAACCCGGAGAAATCAGCCTCGCGCATAACGGCGTGCTCTTCATGGACGAGTTTCCGGAATTCTCGCGCACCGTGCTGGAAACGCTGCGCCAGCCGATCGAGACGGGCGAGGTGATGATCGCCCGGGCAAATGCCCATATCACCTATCCCTGCCGTTTCATGCTGGTCGCAGCCGCGAATCCCTGCAAATGTGGCTATCTCTCCGACCCGGCCCGCGCCTGTTCCCGCGCGCCGGTCTGTGGCGAGGATTACCTCGGGCGCATATCGGGGCCGCTGATGGACCGGTTCGACATGCGCATCGAAGTGCCCCCGGTCACGTTCACGGATCTCGACCTGCCCTGTTCGGGCGAAGGCTCCGACATCGTGGCCGCGCGCGTCACCGTCGCGCGTGCCGTGCAGGCCCGCCGTTTCGAAAGGCATCCCGGGATGCGCACCAATGCCGATGCGCAAGGCGAGATGCTGGAAGAGATCTGCGCGCATGACAGCGAGAGCCGCGATCTCATGATGCGCGCCGCCGACCGGTTCGGCCTTTCGGCGCGGGGCTATCACCGGGTATTGCGGGTGGCGCGCACCATCGCCGATCTGGACGCGGCCGACACGATCCGCCGGCCGCACATCGCCGAAGCGCTGAGCTACCGGCTGTTTTCGGCAAAGGAGGCCTGAACGAATTCCGCGGTCCGGCTCAGGCTGGCACGGGCCTCGGGCAGCCAGCCGTCGAAGATCTGCCAGACATGCGGGCAATCCGCCTCCCGCTCGACCGTGACCGTTGCGCCGAAGCTGCGAAGCCGCGCGGCCATACGCAGGCCGTCATCAAAGAGAATTTCGGTTTCGCTGAGCTGGATGAGCACCGGCGGCGCGCCCGGAAACGCGCCGTAGAGCGGCGAGGCCCGCGGATCGCGCCGGTCGGCTTCCCCCATGTAGATCTGCACGAGCTCCTCGAGCCGCTCGACCGGCAGAAGCGGATCGCGCTGCCGGTTGCCCGCGAGACTGTCACCGGTTCCGGCCAGATCCGTCCAGGGCGAGAATGCGAAGGCCGCCCGCGGCTGCTTGCCGTTTGCACAGCACCAGGCGAGCAGCGCCAGCATGAGCCCGCCCCCCGCCGAATCGCCCCCGATGACAATGTCCCGCGGATGATAGCCCAGCGCTTCGAGCCGCAGAAACGCCGCCACGGTGTCGTCGAAGGCCGCCGGAAATTGGGAATGCTGCGCGAGGCGATAGCGCGGGGCGCAGACTTCGATCCCGGTCATCACGGAGAGCCGCCCCAAGAGCCCGCGATGGGTGCGCGGATGACCCGAAATATAGGCCCCGCCATGCAGGTAGAGGATCACCCGGCCCGGCACACAGGTCCCGGCCGAGATCCAGTGCAATCCCCCTGGCCGTTCCAGATCCCGCAGATAGGGCGGACCGCGGAACAGCCAGCGCGCGGTGCGCTGAAATTCGCGGTCGGCATCTTCGGGACCCTTCGTGCGCCGCAGCCTCGGCTTGGCAAACAGCCGCATCTGCGCGTTCAGCAGACGCAGCTGCCAGCTCATTTGCGACGCGCTTCGATGGCCTGCCAGATTTTTTCGGCGATGTTCACACCGTCAAAGCGCTCGAGCTCCTGGATGCCGGTGGGAGAGGTCAGGTTGATCTCGGTCAGGTACTCCCCGATCACGTCGATCCCGACGAAGATCTGGCCCTTTTCCTTGAGCAGGGGACCGATCGCGGCGCAGATCTCGCGGTCACGCTCGGTCAGGGCGACCTTTTCCGGGCGCCCCCCCACATGCATGTTCGAGCGCACCTCACCCGCGGCCGGAACGCGGTTGATCGCACCGACCGCCTCGCCATCGACCAGGATCACACGCTTGTCGCCCTTGCTGACGGCGGGCAGGTATTTCTGCACGATCAGCGGCTCGCGGCTGAACCCTGTGAAGAGCTCGTGGAGTGAAGAGAGGTTTCGGTCATTCTCGTCGAGCCGGAACACCCCCGCGCCGCCATTGCCGTAAAGCGGCTTGAGGATGACATCGCCATGGCGCGCCTTGAAATCGCGGATGGTCTGCAGATCCCGCGCGATGGTGGTCGGCGGCGTGAGCTCCGGAAAGTCCAGAACCATCAGTTTTTCGGGATAGTTGCGCACCCAGAACGGATCGTTCACGACCAGTGTGCCGGGCGCCAGGCGGTCCAGGAGATGGGTCGTGGTGATGTAGTGCATGTCGAAAGGCGGATCCTGACGCAGCCAGACCACGTCGAAGTCCGAGAGGTCGACTGTTTCCATCTCGCCCAGGATGGCGTGATCGCCCACCACGCGCTGCACCTTCAGGGACTGTCCGCGGGCGGTGATGCGCCCCTCTTCATAAGCCAGATGACCGGGCGTGTAGTAGAACAGCTCGTGACCGCGGGCCTGCGCCTCTTCGGCGAGCCGGAACGTACTGTCCGCATTGATGTTGACCGGACCAATCGGGTCCATCTGAAAGGCGATTTTCATGCCGCATCCCCTGCATTTTCGCTCCATTACATGGCGCAACCTGCAGGGCGGTGCAATGGCCCGCTAGAATTGCCCGAAGGCGTTCTCGATCACCCGCACGACCCCCTGCCCGTCCACCAGCGCCACATCGAAGCGCACGTCGGTCAGCTGCCCGCGTGGCTGGGTGCCGAGATATTCCTCGGCAGAGGCACAGATGCGGCGCATCTGTGCGGCAGACAGACGTTCGGCCGCCCTCTCGAAGCTGCGGCTTTTCTTGACTTCGACAAAGATAAATCCATCGCCATTGCGGGCGATCAGGTCGATTTCGCCTGCCTGACCGCGCCAGCGCTGCCGTTCCGTCGGGAAGCCGCGACGTTCATAATCCTGTGCGATCCGCAGTTCCGCCGACAATCCCGCAATGTGGCTGAGGGTGCCCCTGTCCCGTGCCTGAGCTCCGCCTGCACCTGTCCTGGCCGTCATCGGTTTCCCCTTAATGCCCCGCGGGGCACATCCGTCACTCCTGCCGCCCCATCTTCATCGCCTCCTGGTAGACGGGACGGCGGGGCAGATTGTACATCCCGGAAACGAAATCGGCCGCATCCCGTACCGACATCGTTTTCAGGGCATCCTTCAGGGCGGATGTAACATCCTCTTCGCTAACATTCGGTTCATCCGCACGCGCCACCAGCACCACGATCTCGCCCTTCACCGTGGTACCGGTCAGCTGGTCGGACAGCGAAGAAAGCGTGCCGCGCAGGCATTCCTCGAACTTCTTGGTCAGCTCCCGGCAGACGACCGCGTTGCGATCGCCGAGCACTTCTGCCGCGTCGCCCAGCATCGCGGCCACGCGCTTGGGCGATTCATAAAAGACGAGCGTCGCGGGCACATCGGCAAGGGCCGCGAGCTGCGTCTTGCGCTGTCCGGACGCATTCGGAAGAAATCCCGCGAACAGGAACCGGTCGGTCGGAAGCCCTGCCAGGGTCAGCGCCGTCACCACCGCCGACACCCCCGGTGCCGTGGTCGCCGGGATGTCCTCCTCGACGCAGGCGCGCATCAGATCGAACCCCGGATCGGAGATCATCGGCGTGCCGGCCTCGGACGCATAGGCCACCGATTTCCCCGCCGCCATGTCCGCCATCAGCCGCGGGCGGGTACGGTCGCCGTTATGGTCGTGATATGCCACGAGCGGCCTGTCCCCGAGCTTCACGCCATGGATCTCGAGCAGCCGGCGCAGGCTGCGCGTATCCTCGGCCGCGAGCACATCCGCCGAGGCCAGCACATCGAGCGCCCGCAGCGTGATGTCGCGCGCATTGCCGATCGGCACCGACACCAGGTGCAGACCCGGCGTCAATCTGCCCGTTCCCAGATTCTCCATTGGACCCGTCCCCCGCCTCGTTTATGGTTAATTTGAATATCATGCGGGCAGAACCCGCACCCAACCCCGAGGGAGTTCGTCCACCATGATTGCCGTTTTGTCCACCGCCCGCAAGGCGATCAGCCGCGGGGCCGTCCTCGCCTCCTGCCTGTGGCTTGCCGCCTGCGATGCTTCCATGATGGGACCGCTGGGAAATTCCGGCAGTTCGAGCGGGCCGCAGATCGACACGAATGCCCCGGTGCAGGTCGCCCTTCTGGTGCCGAAATCCGATCCCGGTGCAGGTACCGTCGCACGCAGCCTCGAAAACGCCGTGCGGCTCGCCATTGCGGATCTGCAGGGCGTGACCATCGACCTGCGCGTCTATGACACGGCCGGATCGGCCAGCACCGCCTCGTCGCAGGCGCAGCTTGCCGTCGACGAGGGCGCCAAGATCATCCTCGGGCCGCTCTTCGGCGAATCCGCCAATGCCGCCGCGGTCGCTGTTGCCGACGAAGGCGTGAACGTCCTGAGCTTTTCCAACAACACCTCGATCGCGGGGGGCAACCTCTACGTGCTCGGCGCCACCTTCGAGAACACCGCCGACCGGCTGATGGGTTATGCCGCGCAGCAGGGCAAGGGCGATGTCGCCGTGCTCTATACCGACAACGTGGCGGGTCAGCTCGGCCGTGACGCGATCACTGCCGCCGCCGCCCGCAACCGCGGTGCGGTGGTCGGTGCGGTGCCTTACGCGCTCAACACCGAAAGCCTCACCTCCGCCCTCAACGAGATCAAGGGCATGGTCGACAGCGGTGCGGCTGATTCCATGTTCATCACCGACGACTATGTCGGCGGCCTCTCGGTCGTGCTGCAGCTCGGCCCGGAGCAGGGCATCAATCCGGCCACGACGCAGTATATGGGCCTGACCCGCTGGGACACGCGTCCCGACGCCTTCCGCCTGCCCGGCATCGAGGGCAGCTATTTCACCATGCCGGACTCGGCGATGACCAACAACTTCGAGGCACGCTACCAGAACGCCTATGGCAGCGCGCCGCATGCCCTTGCCGGGCTTGGCTTTGACGGGATCGCCGCGATCGGTGCGCTGGTGCGTCAGGGCCGCAGAGATGCCCTGACCGGGCGCGCCCTGACGCAAGCGTCTGGTTTCCAGGGCACAGGCGGTGTATTCCGTCTGCTGTCGGACGGTACGAACCAGCGTGGACTGGCTGTCGCGACGATACGCAACAGCCAGGTGGTGATCCTTGACCCTGCACCAAGAAGCTTCGGCGGCGCCGGTTTCTGAGCCCGCCAATTCCCCGACGCTGCCGGACGACCTGATCGCTCCGGCAGCGAAGATCTTCGACCGCGCCGCGGTACGGGAGGAACTCTGGAGCGCCATCGCCGATGCGCAGGACGAGCGGGCGGTGCGCGCCGACACGGTCCGGATACTCGGGCAGGCCCGCGATGCGGGTCGCGCGGTCATCGCCGCCGGACTCGCGCAGCGCCCCTTCGAATCCGCCGGAACCACCCGCGCCTATACCTGGATCACCGACTGTCTCGTCACCCTGACATGGGAAGTCGCGACCCAGCGCCTGCATCGCAACGTCAATCCGACCAAGGGTGAACAGATCGCCGTGATGGCCGTGGGCGGCTATGGGCGGGGCGAGATGGCGCCGTTCTCGGATGTCGATCTGCTGTTCCTGACACCCTACAAGATCACTGCCTGGGCCGAGAGCGTCATCGAATCGATGCTCTACATCTTCTGGGATCTGAAGCTGAAGGTCGGGCATTCCTCGCGCACGGTAAAGGACTGCCTGCGTCTGGGTGCCGACGATTTCACCATCCGCACGGCCATGCTCGAACACCGGTTCCTGACCGGTCACGCGCCGCTGGCAGAGGAGCTCGATACCCGGCTCTGGAAGGAACTCTTCAGCGGCACCGCCCGCGAATTCGTGGCTGCGAAGCTTGCAGAACGCGATGCGCGGCACGAAAAACAGGGCGGCCAGCGCTATGTCGTCGAGCCCAACGTGAAGGAGGGCAAGGGTGGCCTGCGCGACCTCCAGTCGCTCTACTGGATCACGAAATACGTCTATCACACCGACAATGCGGGCAAGCTCGTCGAGCTCGGCGTATTCCGCCCCGAGGAATATGCCACCTTCGTGAAGGCCGAGACGTTTCTCTGGGCCGTGCGCTGCCACCTGCACCTGCTGGCGGACCGGCCGCTGGAAATGCTGACCTTCGACATGCAGGTCGCCGTCGCCGAGGCGATGGGCTATACCGACCGGGGCGGCCGGCGCGGTGTCGAGATCTTCATGCAACACTATTTCCGGCACGCGACCTCGGTCGGTGATCTCACCCGGATCCTGCTGACCTCGCTGGAGGCCGACCAGACCAAGGATGCCCCGCTGCTCCTGCGTTTCTTCAAGCGCGCGCCGCAGGTCCGGGACGGCTTTCAGGTGATCAACAACCGCATCGCCATCAAGGACGACAAGGTTTTCCTTACGGACAAGATGAACATCCTGCGGCTTTACGAAGAAGGCCTGCGCACCGGCCTGCTGATTCATCCGAACGCGATGCGCCTCGTCGCCGCCAACCTGCGGCTCATCGACGAAGGCATGCGCAACGACAAGGAAGCGCAGCGCATCTTTCTCGACCTGCTGCTCAAGCACGGAAATCCGGACCGCGCCCTGCGGCGGATGAACGAGCTCGGCGTTCTGTCCGCCTTCATCCCCGAATTCGAGCCCGTCGTGGCGATGATGCAATACAACATGTACCATCACTTCACGGTGGACGAACACATCATCCAGTGCATCTGGCACCTCTCCGAGATCGAGAACGGTGCCAAGGTCGACGAATTGCCCATCGCGTCGCAGATCCTGACCGAAGGCGTGAACCGCAAGGTTCTCTACGTCGCGCTGCTGCTGCACGACATCGGCAAGGGTCGGGACGAGGATCACTCGATCGTCGGCGCCCAGATCGCCCGCAAGGTGGCGCCGCGTCTTGGCCTTGGCCCCAAGGATTCGGCCACGGTGGAATGGCTGGTGCGCCATCACCTGCTGATGTCCGACATGGCGCAGAAGCGCGACATCTCCGATCCGCGCACGGTGCGCGACTTTGCCAAGGCGGTGCAGACCCGTGAACGGCTGGACCTTCTGCTGGTCCTGACGGTCTGCGACATCCGCGGCGTCGGCCCCGGCACCTGGAACAACTGGAAAGCGGCGCTGCTGCGCGCGCTGTACCGCCAGACCCGCAACGGGCTCGAGAACGGGATGGAGGCGCTCAACCGCGAACGCCGCGGGACCGAAGCAAAGCGCCTGCTGCGCGAGGCGCTCTCGGACTGGGACGCAAAGGATCTGCGCGCCGAAACGGCCCGGCACTACCCGACCTACTGGCAGGGGCTGCACGTCACCGCCCACGTGGTCTTTGCCAACCTTCTCAAGGATCTCGGGACGGACGAGATCCGCATCGACATCCATCCGGACGAGGATCGCGATGCCACCCGCGTCTGCTTTGCGCTGGTCGATCATCCCGGCATCTTCTCGCGGCTGTCCGGGGCACTCGCCCTGGTCGGTGCGAACGTGGTCGATGCCCGCACCTACACCTCCAAGGACGGTTTCGCGACGGCGGCCTTCTGGATCCAGGATGCCGATGGCTCGCCTTATGAATCGACCCGCATCCCGCGCCTGCGGCAGATGATCTCCAAGACTCTCCGGGGCGAGATTGTGGCGCGCGAGGCGATCCGGGACAAGGACAAGATCAAGAAGCGGGAGCGCGCCTTCAAGGTGCCGACCTCGATCACCTTCGACAACGAGGGCTCCGAGATCTACACCCTGATCGAGGTCGATACACGCGACCGGCCGGGCCTGCTCTACGACCTCACTCGGACACTCGCCGCGCATAACGTCTACATCGCCTCCGCGGTGATCGCGACCTATGGCGAGCAGGTGGTCGACACCTTCTATGTGAAGGACATGTTCGGTCTGAAGTTTTACTCGAGCTCGAAGCAGAAGGCGCTCGAGCGGAAGCTGCGCGATGCCATCGATGCGGGTGTGGAGCGGGCGATTTCCTGACCTGAACCCTGAGCGGGTCCGCGGTCGCGGGCCCGAAAAGCGCTACCCGATCAGGCGGTCGTATTCGTCTTCGGGAATACCGTAGGATTGCATCGCCTGCGCCTCCAGACCCTCGCGGTCGAGGATGATGATCCGCCCGCGAGTCGCCCGGATCAGTCCCTTGCCTTCGAGGATATGCGTGCCCACCGTGACCCCGGCGCGCCGCACGCCCAGCATGACCGACATGAATTCATGGGTCAGCTCCATCTCGTCGCCATCGATCCGGTCATGGCACATGAGCAACCAGCGTGAGAGGCGCTCTTCCAACTTGGCATGCCCATTGGCCAGCGCGGTATGCGAGGTCTGGGTCAGCAGCACATGCAGGAATCTCAGGAAATGCCGGTGCATCGAGGGAGAGCTTTCCATCACGTCGCGCAGCATTTCGGCACGGATGGCAAGTCCGTGTCCGCCCACCTGCATGAAGGACTCCATGGGGGTCTGGTCGCTTTCCGAAACGACCGACGTGCCGGACATGCCTTCCCGACCGAACAGCCCGATCTCGATCCGCCGACCGTCCCTGCCGATCGCCACCATCGAGCCGACGCCCGTGATCGGGAAATACACCATCTCGACAGGGCGGTCCGGATCCTCGAGCACCCGCCCACGTTCGAGCTCGACCTGACGCAGATGCGGCAGAATCAGTTTGCTGTCGGACTCGTTCAATGTGGCAAGGAGATTGTTCTGCCCTTTTGGACAGGAAAGACGTTTAGGCATTCTGTGCTCTCTGCTTCGGGCAAGAGCACCGCGCAAGACGTCTCTCAACTAGGTTTGCCCGACACTTAAGCTACCCAGTCGCGAAGTAATAGCACATAAAAGAACGATAGGCAGCCACCAAAGCGCTTTGGTGCGAAAACGCACCATTCATCCGCAGTGATTGGCTTGCGCCTGTTTTGGGCCAACTGGCCCTTTGCCTTTTTCTTTTTTCATTCGCTTTAAGCTGAATTAAACGGAGGTCCCTCCACACATTGTCAATGAAAATGGAGTGATTGTACGATTTCGTACGAACCAACAGTGTACGGTGACTTGGTGCAAAGACAGGAATGCAGACCGGCCGCGGCACGGGTGAGTCGCGCTAGGAAACGCCTGATGCGCAAACGGAAAACGGCGCAACAGACCCGCAACCGGGCCTGCAATGTGACACTAATGTGACAAGAAATCCCCATCCGGGCCGCAGCGAGCGCCCGCCCTTCAGGATATTCTTGAAATAGCCCCGGTTTCCTCAGATTTTCACTCATTCCATGACCGCAGGCACGACGGAAGGCGGGTTTGCGCGGCGCGAAAGGGATGGCTGATCATGTACCTGACACAAAAGGAATTCGTGAAACGGGCCGGGGATCTTGCCGTGGTCTGGGTCGCTCCGGCCCGCGTCACACATCATGCCGGGACAAAATGGCCGGTCTCACGCAAGCGCATGAAATCGCTGAACAGGATCCTGCCGCGGCCAATGGCGATGGCGTTGCGGCCGATCGTGAAAAGCCGCGAACCGCTGCTGATTCCGGCGCGCCGTTTCGGAGCCCCGGTGCCGGTGACCGAGACAGAACGCTACCTGAGAGTGCAGGATTTCATCGAGCATCGGAACGAGGTCGAGGACTCTGCCTGGTATCGCGACCTCATCGCCGATCTGAACCGGACCGGGCGGGCGCTGCACAAGACCATCGTGATGCGCTCGCGCGCGGATATCCTCTCCTTTCTGAACGGATATGTCGGGACACTGGTCTCATCGCTCGAATCCGAAGGCTTCTCGCCGGAAAGCGGCGGCTATGAATCCGTCGCCGTGATCGACGCAAACGGCGCGATCTGCAAATCCGGGTCGGGCAATCACCGCTTCAACATCAGCCACGCGCTCGACCTGCCGACCTTTCCCCTGCGCATCGTCGGCGTGCACGAGGACTGGATCCTGCGCAGGCATGAACGCCGGGATGTGAAGGTGGAAACGCTGATCGAGGACTTTGCCGAGGTCGCGGCGGCGCATCAGAAATAGCGCACGCCCTTTGCGCAGTCGCACCACTCAACCGTCTGTTAGTGCATAACATTCGCACGCCCCAAAGCGCCCGTCCCCGGCTCGGAAAGCTGCTCAGACCACCCCACTTTCCCCCGGCTGCCGGATGAACTACTCCTGTGGCGCAGTCCAAGATGCCAGACCGGAGCGCTCATGAAACCCATCCGCCTGATGTCGGGCATTCTCACGGTCGGCTTCTGGACGCTGGCGAGCCGCTTCCTGGGCGTCGCGCGCGAGATCATCATCCTGGCCCTGATCGGCCCGGGACCGCTGCTCGACGCCTTCGTCGCGGCCTTCCGGCTGCCCAACATGTTCCGCCGCTTCTTTGCCGAAGGCGCGTTCAACGCCGCCTTCGTGCCGATGTTCTCGAAGAAGTTCGAGGCCGAGGAAGACCCGCTGAAATTTGCCCGCGACGCGATGAACGGTCTCGGCTTCGTGCTGCTGGGGATCAGCGCGCTCGCGCTCATCTTCATGCCCGCTTTGGTCTATGCCACCGCCTCGGGATTTGCCGGGTCAGAGCGGTTCGACCTTACCGTCGGCTTCGGGCGCGTGGTCTTTCCCTACATCTTCTTCATCTCTCTCGCAGCGCTGTTCTCGGGTGTGCTGAACGCGACGGGCCGTTTCGCCGCCGCCGCCGCGGCGCCCGTCCTGCTGAACATCTTCGTCATCACGGCGATGCTCGCGGCACATTTCGCCGGCGGAGACGTGATCACCGCCCTCATCTGGACCGTCCCGCTGGCCGGGTTCGCGCAGCTGGCACTCACATGGTACGCCGCCGAACAGGCTGGCATACGCGTGCGCCCCGCTCGGCCGCGCCTGACGCCCGACATGCGCAGGCTGGTGCGCATCGCCGTACCGGCCGCCCTCGCCGGGGGCGTGATGCAGATCAACCTGCTGGTCGGGCAGCAGGTCGCCTCGAATTTCGACAAGGCGGTGGGCTGGCTCTACGCCGCCGACAGGCTTTATCAACTGCCGCTCGGGGTAGTCGGGATCGCCGTCGGCATCGTTCTGCTGCCGGACCTCTCGCGCAGACTCAAGGCCCGCGACGACAGCGGCGGGCGCGAGGCGTTTTCGCGGGCGGGAGAGATTTCTCTGGCCCTGACTGTGCCCTGCGCCGTGGCGCTTGTTGTCGTGCCGCTGCCGATGGTGTCGGTGCTGTTCGAGCGCGGCGCAACCGGGCCCGACGACAGCGCCGCCATCGCGCTGGCCGTCGCGCTCTACGGGCTCGGCCTGCCGGCCTTCGTGCTCCAGAAGGTGCTGCAACCACTGTTCTTTGCGCGCGAGGACACCCGCACCCCGTTTCGCTATGCCGTCTGGTCGATGATCGCGAATGCCGCGATCGCCATCGGCCTCGCGCCCGTGATCGGTTGGATCGCCCCCGCCATCGCGACCACCGTCGCGGGCTGGCTCATGGTCGTGATGCTGCTGCTGGGCGGGAGGCGCCTGGGTGAGGTGGCGCGTTTCGATGCCCGCTTCCGGCGCCGTCTGTGGCGGATCTGTGCCGCTTCGGCGATCATGGGCTTCGCAATGTGGGGAACTTTGATCCTTCTCGGGCCGTTATTCGGACAATCGGGTCTGCGCTATCTCGCGCTGCTGATACTGCTGTGCGTGGGCGCATTATCCTACGCGGGTGCAGGTCAGGAGCTGGGCGCGTTCCGCATGTCCGAGTTCCGCAATGCCCTGCGCAGAAAGCCACGTTCCTAAATGACCCTGACCCCGCTGATCACTGCCGCAGAAGGCTTCCCCGCGCTCGAGCGTCTCGCCGACAGTGCAAAGGAAGAGTTGTTCCTGTCCTTCCGGATCTTCGATCCGCAGACCCTCCTGCGCGCGCCTGAAATCCGCGAGCAGGGGCTCGACACATGGGCTGACCTGTTGCGCGTGATCGCGAAGCGCGGCGTGAAGATCCGCATCATCCTGTCCGATTTCGATCCGGTCTTCACATCGGACCTGCACCGTGCGGCCTGGACCTCGGCGAGCGGATTCGCCACCGCGGCCGAGGGCGATGTTCAGGTGATCTGCGCGCCGCACGGACAGGATGCCGGCTGGCTCTGGCGGACGCTGCTGCACTTCAAGATCCAGAGGCGGCTGCGCACCCTGCGCGAGGATGATCCGCAGAAGCTCACGCCGGTCCAGCGCAATGTTCTGAAAGGCAGTCTCATCCTGCGCCCCGTGACCCTGCACCAGAAATGTGCGGTCGCGGACGGCAAGGACTGCATCATCGGCGGACTCGACGTCGATGAACGCCGGTTCGACACGCAGGATCACGAGCGTCCGGCGGAAGAGACATGGCACGATGTCAGCATGCAGGTGAGCCGTGAGGATTTTGCCGCCACGTTGCGCGCCCACCTGGCCGAAACCTGGAATGCCGCGTTGAACTGCGGTGCCGCTTCGCTGGCGCAGGAAGCGCAGACGATGGATACGAGCGTGCATTCCCAGGGGACGCCGGACCTGCGCCTCGTGCGGACCTTTTCATCGCCCTGCGCGGGTTTCGCCGCAATCGAGCCGCGCGCGCACATCCGGGAACACGAGGACGTGCTTATCAAGGCGATCGGAGAGGCAAAGCGCAGCATCTACATCGAAACGCAATTCCTGCGGCACCGGCCCATCGCCGAAGCGCTGGCCAAGGCCGCCGCCCGCGTTCCCGACCTGCAATGCATCGTCGTTCTGCCGGCGGAACCCGACCGGGTGATGTTCGAAGGTGCCAAGGGTTGGGATGCTCGGCATGCCCAGGCCCTGCAATTGCGGGCGCTCAACATCATCCGCGACGCATTCGGCGAACGGGCCGCCTTCGTCACTCCGGCCCGACGGGTCACCGCCCCCGAGGGCGAAGCCTCGGTCCGCGGCGCGAGCCCGATCTACGTGCATGCCAAGGTCACGCTGATCGACGACGATTTCGGGCTGGTTGGCTCGGCCAACCTCAACGGACGGTCGATGCGCGCCGACACCGAGGCCTCCGTGCTGTTCCGCGAGAGCGATGCGATCGACGGCTTGCGCAAGCGGCTGGCGAAAAACTGGCTCTGGGATGCGGCAGACAATGTGGACATCACCCGTGCCGCGACCTGGAAGGCCGAGGCCGACCGCAATGCCGAGCGCGCGCCCGAAGAGCGCAACAGCTTTGCCCTGCCCTTTCCGTTCGGACGGCTGCGCCGGTTTTCCCGGCCGATCCCGATCCTGCCATCGGATATCTTCTGAGGTCTCGGTCGCGCCGGATCAGTCGCGCCGCACGAGCGAGAGGATCTTGGTCCAGCCGCCCGGCACGAGAAACAGCGAGAGGCTCAGCCCGACGACGAAGCCGCCCAGATCGGCCACCCAGTCATTGGTGCTGCCGAAAAGCAGGCCAAAGATCAGCTGGAGGCCGAGCAGCAGACCGATCAGCGAAAACGCCCGGATCTGCTGTGCGCCCATCTCTCCGAGCTTCACCCAGAGCAGGTAGGTGAAGGCCCCGATCAGACCGTAGACCGGCGGAAATGCCCCGATCAGCGGCACCGGCGTGTCGAGGATGAGCCCGTAGGCCAGTGCGCCACCAATCGAGGAGAGCACGAAGATCGCCAGCGTCGCGATCGCGCCGAAGACCTCGCCCACCATCTTGCCGAGCGCGAGCAGCATCACCGCGCCGACCATGGCATGCGTAAAGCTCGCATGGATGAAGGGATAGGTCACAAAGCGCATGAGATGCTCGGGCGGGTACTGCCCCGTCGCCAGCATCCAGTCGAGGATCTGTCCCGAAAAGGCATAGCGCTCGATCGCCTCGATCCGCCAGCCGACAGCCCCCGGCCCGCCGATGAGCCCGCGGGAGCCCAGCACGAAGGCGAGCTCGACCCCGGCCATGACCAGGAACAGCGCCACCACCACGGGCGGTAGCGGATTGACCGGGCTTTCGTTATGCGGAGTGCTCATGTCCTTGGACCTCATCTGTGGGGGCGGCTTGTTGACGCCGCCTGACCGCATGGGTAAGCCAGCGGGAGCCATAATTCCAGACGGAGAATTGCCATGTCCGAGGGGGTCCAAACCTCTCCCGCCTTCACGCCCCGGGTCTTTTCGGGGATCCAGCCTTCGGGTGATCTGCATCTGGGCAACTATCTCGGCGCGCTCAAGCGCTTTGCCGATGCCCAGAACCGGGGTGTCCAGTCGATCTACTGCATGGTCGACCAGCACGCGATCACCGTCTGGCAGGATCCTGAAAAGCTGCGGCAGGCGACGCGCGAACTGGCCGCCGGGTTCATCGCCTCGGGCATCGATCCCGCAAAATCGATCCTCTTCAACCAGAGCCAGGTGGCCGAGCATGCGCAGCTTGCCTGGATCTTCAATTGCGTGGCCCGCATGGGCTGGATGAAGCGGATGACCCAGTTCAAGGACAAGGCGGGCAAGAATGCCGAGAATGCCTCGCTTGGCCTGTTCGGGTATCCGGCGCTGATGGCGGCGGACATCCTGGTCTACCATGCGACGCATGTGCCCGTCGGTGAGGATCAGAAGCAGCATATCGAGCTCACGCGCGACATCGCAGCCAAGTTCAACCACGATTACGGCGTCGACTTCTTCCCGCTGACGGAACCGGTGATCGAAGGCGCCGCGACCCGTGTCATGTCGCTGCGCGACGGTGCCAAGAAGATGTCGAAATCCGACCCCTCCGATGCCAGCCGCATCAACATGACCGACGATGCCGACACGATCGCCTCGAAGATCCGCAAGGCCAAGACCGATCCCGAGGCCCTGCCCTCGGAAGAGGACGGCCTGAAGGAGCGTCCCGAGGCGCGAAATCTGGTCAACATCTATGCCGCCCTTGCGGATATGAGCGTGGCCGAGGTTCTGGCGGATAATGGCGGGCAGCCCTTTTCGGCCTTCAAGCCTCGGCTTTCGGAACTCGCTGTCGAGAAGCTGGCGCCCATCTCGGCAGAAATGGCACGCCTCATGACGCAGCCCGACGAGATCGACGCCATCCTGCGCCACGGTGCGGCACAGGCGCGCGAGATCGCGGCGCCGATCGTGGCCAGGACCTACGACATCGTCGGCATGGTCCGCTGATACAGACCCGAGAGCGCGGCTGAGAACGCCGCGCTCTCCCGCCGCATTGCTCTCTGCATGCCCCGGCTTATCTGCTGTGCGATACAGGCAGA
>JBBSNW010000052.1:0-34098 GCA_038260405.1 Rhodobacterales bacterium
CCAGGGTTGCCGGTGGCTGGATGCTGCGCACCCGCCCAGCCTATGCGCCCGCGATCCGCGCGGCGGCGGATACCGGCGGGCAGGATCTCGATCTGAACGAATTTGACATCGCGGTGCTGGCCGCCATCGCCTACCACCAGCCGGTCACACGCGACGGGCTGAAGGAGATCTTCGGCAAGGAGATCAGCCGCGACCTGATCGGGCGCTTGAACGCGCAAGGATTGATCGCCACCGGCCCCCGCAGCCCGCGCCGCGGCGCGCCCTATACCTTCGTCACCACCGAACGGTTCCTGGCGGTGTTCGGGCTGGAAAGCCTGCGCGACCTGCCGGACAGGGAGCAGATGGAGGATGCCGGACTGACGTCGCCCGGCGGGTCATGAAGTCCCCGCGATGCCGTGGGGGGGTGGCCATGTGATGATGGCAGTTCGGCCCCGGGGCCAGCTATGAGGCAGGGTTCGTGGAAGGACTTGGCGCACCTGACGCCGGGCCGACCGTCTCAGGTCCCGATCGACGGCCTTCCTCCCGCCAATCTCCGGACTCCGGGACACAGACCCTTGAGGCCCTCAGCGCGTGGTTCTACACCGGGAGCACAATCGGCAACCCCATCCTGTCCGCGGCACTGGCGGCGAGACACTGTGAGGGTCGCTTTCAACCGGGGCAAGGCAGGCAAAAGATGATCACGCGAGAGGCGATGACGGGCGGACGGACGCGGCTCGCGATCCTCACCATCTGTTGCGGCGTGGCGTTTCTCGCTTCGAACGACGCCATCGCGAAACTGATGGTCGCGCGTTACGATCCGATCCAGGTCGTGTTCTTTCGCAACCTGATCGCCCTGCCGATGGTGGGCGCGGTCGTCCTGTTCGTGCTCGGTAAAAAAGGATTGCGCACGCGCCATCTGCGCGTTCATGCGATACGCGGCCTGCTGATGCTGGCCGGGGCATATTCGTTCTTCAAGGGTCTCGAATCCCTGGCGCTGGCCGAAGCCACCGCGCTGGTCTTTTCCGCCCCGATCTTCATCACCGCCCTGTCCGTGCCGCTTCTCGGGGAAGAGGTCGGCTGGCGGCGCTGGCTCGCCGTGCTGGTCGGTTTCATTGGAGTGCTCATCATCGTGCGGCCCGGCGCCGCCACCTTTCAGCCGGCATCTCTCTACGTGATCGGGACGGCACTGCTCTATGCGCTGTTCATGATCAGCGCGCGCATGCTGGACCTGCGCGAAAGCATGTGGACGATGATGTTCTTCGTGATGCTTTTCCCCATGCTCTACGCCGCGCCCTTCGCCATGGCGGTCTGGGTTCCGATCCGCCCCGGCGATCTGCCGCTCTTCGTGCTGCAGGCCATGTTCGGTTCACTCGGCATCACCCTTATCGGTCAGGCTTTCCGGCTCGCTCCGGCAGCCGTGGTTGCGCCGTTCGACTATACCGCGCTGATATGGGCCTCACTGCTGGGCTGGATCATCTGGGCGGACATGCCGGGTTTCTGGACCCTGACCGGTGCCGGAGTGATCGTCCTGAGCGGGATCTTCATCGTGTTCCGGGAAAGCCGTCAGACAGCCTGACCGGCAGGGCTGCGGGTTCTGCACATTTGCATTGTCGAAATTCGGGGGCCGAAACTGCGCAATGGACAGAGATCGGTGCATTTAAAAGGTCTCATTTCTCAAACCGGAACCGAAAGATCAGAGCCGCGATAGTCGCGGCCCTGACCCAGAGTGTCACGAAGTGAAGGTGTAGTTCGGCAGCGCCTTCAGCGACTCGGTGGTCGCGCCGTGCAGCGTCAGCTTCTCGCCCATCAGCTCGAGCGCTGAGGCCGCGACCACGACGTGATGTGCGTCCATGCCCAGGAAACCGCCAACCGATACGACGGCATAGGGTACCGTGCCGCTGGCAGTGATGATCATGTCATCGATCTTGCCGATATCTTCGCCCGCATCATCATAGACCTTTGCGCCCATGATATCCGAAACGCGCCAGCCAGTTGCGAGCACGACAGGATCTACCTCAGTCAGAACGATGGTCTGTTTGACCGCTTCGGAAAACGCGGGAGCGGCAAGGCCGAGGGCCGCGATCAGCGCGGTGGTGGCCAGAAGGCTGGTGAGAGTTTTCATGGGAATTTCCTGAGAAGGGCCAAAGCTGGCCAAGGGTGCCCGGAGGATCCGGGCTGCAGATGGGTATGGGAAGGCAGAGGTGGGTCAGTAAAACATCGGCTCGTAGTAGTAGGGGTACAGGTGGTCGCCGTAAAAATGTGCTCCGAATGCCGCGTTGGTCGCTGCAGTGTTGGCGCGCCGATAGATGATGCCACCCAGGGGGGTCATTGCGTCGTCGAGGGTTGAAGTCCAATCCTCCGAGATCTCGGCGACGATAGCCGTCTGGCCGGGTCTCAGCGTGAAGAAGGCCTCGTCGGCCGCAGTCTCGCGCCGGGTTTCTGTCATCGCATCCGCGGTGGCCCCGACAGCCGCACCGGCGAGAGCACCGACGCCTGTCGCAGCGCCGACCGACATGGCAGCGGCTCCAGCGACACCTGCGGCAATGCCCACCGGTCCGGCCATGAGCCCCAGCAACGCGCCGACGCCCACACCGATGGCCGTGCGCATGCCAAGGTCGCTGTGTCGTTCGGCGACGTTGATATGGCCCATGTCATCGCGGCGCATCAAGGCTGCACCATGCACGGTCAGCGCGCCCTCATCGTCGAGTTCCCACAACCGGCGCAGTGCGGAATGCGCCCTGTCGCCGGTGGAGAACACCACCGCTATGTAGGTGCTCATGCTCTCACCTTCTTGGGTTCGATAGCCTTGGCGACCTTGCTGCGGGCCGAGGCGACGGCGGCGCTCAGACTTTGAGCAGCCCTGTGCGCACTTTCCAGCATGGCGTCGTTAGCGTGCCGGACATCGTCCGCGGCCGTGACGGTCTTGTTCTCGACCAGATTGCCCGCAGCTTGCAGTTTGGTGATGGCTGCGGTGATGCCGCTCTTCACGGCCTCTGACTGATCCGCGGCCAGAGTCTTCATCTTGCCGCAAAGTGCTGTCGCATCGGCCTGCGCGGCCTTTACATCGGCCCAGCTGGCCTTCTCGATCTTTGCCATGTTGGCGCTGATCTTCCTGTGCAACTCCTGCGCGTCGTGACGCGTCATCTCGAGTACGGTTTGCGGTTTGGTCATGATGCACCTTTCGGGTTGCAGAGGTAGCGAAGCCCTGTCCCCGAAGGTCGTGGACAGGGTCGCCGAGGATAAACATGTGATGGCGATCGAGGTATGCGGAGGTGATCCGAGGCCGCATTTGGCAAGTTGCGGAAGCCTGGGAACGGATCCGTGCGTCAGCTATGGGGTGTCGGTGGAAAGGCTTGCAGTGTCATGCGCCGTGAAATGACCCTCCGGAAGATGCGTGAAACATCTCAACTGGCCGGTCTCATATCTACTTTTAAAACTCCGCAGCGCGCTGCGTCAGCCTCGGAAATTACTCACACAGCATTGGCTCCCATGGGGTGGGCGGTCGGCATGATGGCTTGATGCGCCTTCTGCTACCGCATTCACGACCCCTGCACTTATTCATGCCTCCCAAAGCGAGCTTCGCAGAATAGTCTGCCAAGTCGATGTCTGCATGGATAAGCCCACAAGTCGATCAGGGAGTTACCGATCTGCAGATAGGAGAAGTGGCACCTCATGATTCGCCTGAAGACCTCATGCTGTGGCGCGAGTCGGGACGAACGCGCGTGCCGGCGAGCCCTTCCAGAATGGCGCGGGCGTCAGAAAGTTTACCGATGCCTGCCAGTTTTCCGCCGGCCGTCACGAACGCTGATGCAGCGGCAACCTTGGGTCCCATCGATCCCGGTGCGAGGTCCAGCAAGGCCAATTCGGATGGCGTGGTCATACCGATTTCGATCCGATCCACTTTGGACCAGTCCCGAAAGACGGCTGCCACATCGGTAAGCAACAAAAGCGCATCCGCCTGGATATTCAAGGCGAGCAGTGCTGCCGTGTGATCCTTGTCGATGACGGCTTCCACGCCTTCCATTTTGCCCAATGCGTTGCGCCGGACAGGAATGCCGCCGCCTCCGGCACAGATCACGCAATGACCTGCGCCCAGCAACAGTTTGATCGCGTCAATCCCGAGGATATGAAGAGGCTGGGGAGAGGGGACCACGCGCCGCAGGCCACCCGACGCCTCGGTCACCATTTCCCAGCCGTGATCGCTGGTCGCCTGTGCCGCGTCGGCTGCCGTGTAGACCGGACCGATCGGCTTGCTCGGATTTGCGAATGCGGGATCTTTGGCGCTGACCTCCACGCGGCTCAGCAGCGTGGTACATTGCGCGCCCGCCGGAAGCGCATTCATCAGCTCCTGTTCGATCAGATAACCGATCATGCCTTCAGTCTCGGCACCGAGAACGTCCAGCGGCCAAGGCTGGCCGGGATCGTAGGCTGCACCCTGAAGCGCCAGCAGGCCGACCTGCGGGCCATTCCCATGGGCCACGACGATCTGATGGTCGCGGGCGAGATCGGCAAGAGCCGTCGCCGCCACCCGCACGTTCGTATGCTGAACGGAGGCCGTCATCGGCTGCCCGCGCTGCAACAGAGCATTTCCGCCAAGCGCCACGACGACGCGCATCTCAGGCGCCCATCGTCGCTACAAGGACGGCCTTGATCGTGTGCATCCGGTTCCCTGCCTGCTCGAACACCACCGAGGCCGCAGAGGTGAAGACCGCGTCCGTCACCTCCATACAGTCGATGCCGAATTTAACGAATGTCGCTTCGCCCACTTCTGTATCGCGGTTGTGAAAGGCCGGCAGGCAGTGCAGGAACTTGGCATTGGGATTTCCGGTCAGCTCCATCACTTCGGTCGTCACCTGATAGGGTGACAGCAGCGCGATGCGTTCTTCCCAGACTGAATCCGGCTCGCCCATCGAGACCCAGACGTCGGTATAGACAAAATCCGCGCCTTCCAGACCTTCGGCGTGTTTTTCGGTCAGGGTGATGCGGGCGCCGGTCTTTTCGGCGATCTTGCGGCACTGTTCGACCAGCGCTGCTTCGGGCCAGCAGCTGTGCGGGCCGCACAATCGCAGGTCCATCCCGATCAGCGCCGCCCCGACCAGCAGAGATGCGGCCGTGTTATTGCCGATATCTCCCATGAAGCAGACCGCGATGTCGGACAGATGCTTGTGGGTGAATTCGCGCATGGTCATGAGGTCGGCGAGGATCTGGGTCGGGTGAAAGTCGTCCGTCAGCCCGTTGAACACGGGCACGCCCGAGCATTTCGCCAGCACCACGGCGTCATCTTGGCCAAAGCCGCGATACTCGATCCCGTCATAGAACTGGCCCAGGACGCGGGCGGTATCGTGAATCGATTCCTTGTGGCCAATATGGCTGCCGGTCGGGCCCAGATAGGTGACATGCGCCCCCTGATCATGTGCGGCCACCTCGAACCCGCTGCGAGTACGCGTGCTGTCCTTTTCAAAGATCAGCGCGATATTCTTTCCGGTCAGCCGGGGCTGCTCGGTGCCGCTTTCCTTGGCGATCTTGAGGCTGGCCGAGAGGCGCAACAGGTACCGGATTTCGTCCGGTGAAAAGTCGAGCAGGGACAAGAAGCTGCGGCCGTGAAGGTTTTGTGGCATGGGGTTTTCCTTAAAGGGCGTCGCGGATCAGAGGGCAGGTCATGCAGTGAGAGCCGCCCCGTCCGCGCCCAAGCTCTGATCCGGGAATGGTGATGACTTCGACACCCGCCTTGCGCAGCAGTGTGTTGGAATAAGTGTTGCGCTCGTATCCGACGACGACACCGGGCTCGAGGCAGAGCAGGTTGTTGGCATCGTCCCATTGTTCGCGTGCACTCTCGTAAGCGTCGCCGCCCGTCGGAATGCTGCGCAGCGTCTTGAGGCCAAGGGCATTGGCGACGACCCCGAGAAACGGCTTGGTTTCGACCTCGGCCGCAATGGTGTCGCCGTCACCAGGGCGCAGGCTGGTACAGCGGATGGCATCCGCTACTTCGGCAAAGACGGTGACAAGGTCGCGGTCGCAGAAGGTGAACACCGTGTCGAGGTGCATCGCGCTGCGTGATTTGGGGAACTGGCAGGCGATGACCCGTTCGGCACCTCCACCTGCAAACAGACCACGGGCGATCTGGCTGACGGCCTGCGGGGTGCTGCGCTCGCCCATGCCGATCAGCACCGTGCCATTGCCGATGGGCATGACATCGCCGCCCTCGACCGTGGCGGGGCCGTGATCCTGCATTGGATCGCCCCACCACACAGGAAAGCTGGACTCCTTGAAATCCGGGTGAAAGCGGTAGATCGCGGCAAGGTTCAACGTTTCCAGCCGCCGTGCGGGCCAGTGCATCGGGTTCAGGATGACGCCGCCATAGATCCACGCCGTGGTGTCCCGCGTGAAGATATGATTTGGCAGGGGAGGCAGGATGAAATCCGCAGGCTCCAGCATCGGGGCGAGCACGCCATTCACCGCAACCGGCAGCTCCGCCCGGCTCATCCCGCCGATCAGGATGGTCGACAGCAGGTCGCCGCTCACCTCCATGAGATGTGCGAGCAGATCGTCGGCGAGACCAACGCCGACCGTATTGTCGCTGATCCGCGCGGACAGCAGCCAGCGGCGCGCTTCGGGGTCGTCCATCGTCTCGGCCAGCAACTGGCGCAGAAAGACCACCTCGACTCCGCGGTTCCGCATGGCATCGACAAAGGTCATGTGCTCGACCCGCGCCTGCTTGACCCAGATCACATCGTCGAAAAGCAGTTCCGCGCAGTTGGCAGGTGTCAGCCTTGCCATGGCAGCACCGGGCTTGTGGACGAGGACCCGGCGCAGCTTGCCCGTCTCGGAATGAACGCCGTAGGTGAGGGTCATGTAGGGGTTCCTTGCAAGAGGACGCCGAGGCTGAGGGCGGTCGTGATGAGGAGGGTGAGGCCCAAGAGCACAGGCCAGACAAAGCGCAGCCAGCGCTCGTAAGGCACCCGGGCAATGGCGAGTCCGCCCATGACGACAGCCGAGGTGGGCGTGACAAGGTTAACGATTCCGGCGGCTGACTGGAAGGCAGTGACGACCAGACTGCGCGAGACATCGGCGAAGTCGGCAACCGGCGCGAGGATCGGCATCGACAGAACCGCGAGGCCGGAAGTCGAGGGCACAAAGAACGACAGCGCTACCTCGATCCAGTACATGACGTTGATGAACACGACGCGATTGAGGCCTGTGACCGTGCCTTCGGCCCAGTGCAGGATGGTGTCGGTCATGTGACCTGCGTCCATCACCACGACGATACCACGCGCCAGGCCGATGATCAGCGCCACGCCGAGAAGATCGCGCGCACCGCCGACGAATGCATCGACCAGCCCCTTTTCGCCAAGTCGGCCCACCAGCCCGATGCCGATCCCCGCGAACAGGAACAGCCCGCTCATCTCGGCCATCCACCACCCGCCCAACGACACGCCCCATATCATCACGGCAAAGGTCGAGCCGAAAAGGATCAGCACCACCTTGTGCAGGCCGGTAAACGTGACCTCGCCCGCGGTGGCCGAAGCAAAATGTGCCTCGTTCGCCGCCTTGAGGTCAAAGACCAGCGATTGGGCCGGGTTTGCCTTGACCCGTGCGGCGTAGCGCATGACATAGGCGACAGTTGCTCCGAAGGTCAGCGCCAGAAGAACGAGCCGCAGCATCAGCCCATCGGTGAAGGGCACACCGGCCGCATCCGAGGCGATGACCGTCGAAAAGGCGTTCACGGTCGAGCCGAGCACACCCACGCCCGCGCCTAGCAGGATCACCGCCACCGCCGTCAGGGCGTCATACCCGGCCGCGATCATCACCGGCGTCAGCAGGACGTAAAATGCCAGTGTCTCTTCGGCCATGCCCTCGGTCGTGCCACCCAGTGCAAACAGGCCCATCAGAATTGGAATCATCCACTTTTCGCGGCCCTTGAGCCGGATCATCGCGCGCTTGATGCCGGCGTCGATGGCTCCAGTTGCCGTCACAACACCGATGAACCCGCCGATCATCAGCACGAAGAGCGCCACGTCGATTGCGTTGGCAGTATAGCTGCCCGGATCGTAGAATCCTGCGATCGGGGCGAGGATGACGTCGAACACGCCCTGCGGATTGGAGGCAGTGGGGGTATAGGTCCCGGCAACGGGCACCTGCTTGCCCAGTGCCTCGGTGGCCACTCTTTCGTATTGTCCGGCCGGAATTACCCAAGTCAGCGCCGCCACTATGACGATCAGCGCAAAGAGGATCGAGTAAGCCGAAGGAAAGCGGAATCCGGTAGAATGTTCAGGTGGTGTTGCGACGGGAGAGGGCATGGATCGTTCCTTTGCCTGCTCTGACAAGGAACTGCCGGGGCGTTGGCGAAAGGATATCCTGCGCCCAGCTTTGGATTGCTGCTGCAGGTTAGCACTTGGAAAAAGCCGCTCCTTGGCTCGAGGTATAAGAACCCTTAGTGAGCACGGCTTTGGTCATGTAGCCGCCCCGAAAGCCCAGATGGTTCTGTATCCAGCATGGATGCCCATGATCGCCGCTTGATGGCAACTGCATTGCGAATGCGCGGTCCCTTGCAGGGCCAAGCAGCGCCGATCGCCAAAAGGTTGTAAACCGGGCTCCTGTCAGGTTGGGCGAGTGGAGGGGGTTTGCTCAAATCCAGCGTCTTTTGGCATCCAAGAGATCGAACTTGCAAACGATCCCGGCTTCGGCTTTGCTGACGCTCTGACGGGTCGCGTGTTTCCTGCACGAAGGCCCGGAGGCCCGTGTTCGGGAGACCGGGCGGTGACTTGGGGGGACATCGATGACGACTACTATTTCACGCACGGCAATTTACCTCGCGCTGACGTTTGGATCAGGTGTCTGTGCCATACCTATCCTATCCTCGGCATCGCCGATGCGCGTGACGCTCGTTACCACTGCCGACCCCGAGAGCGTCATACTCGCCCAGGCCGATGCGGCGCTGCAGGAACGTCCGGTGTCCTATTCGGCCGAACAATCCGAGCGCGGCAAGGAGCAGTTCCAAAAGGACTGCGAGGATTGTCATGGCAAAGATCTGAAGGGCGGGATGAACGGCGGTGCATCGCTGCGCAGCGTGAGTTTCCTCACGAAATATTCCGAGGACATGACGGCCTCGGGCCTGTTCGCCTATATGAGCAGCGCGATGCCGCCAAGCTCGCCGGGGCGGTATTCCGCGAGCACCTATGCCGATCTCATGGCCTATATCCTCGATCGGAACGGCTTTTCCGAAGGCGCGGCCCTGCCCGATGACCTCGATGCGCTCGATCAGCTGACCATGACCAAGTGACGGCGGCCGGTCGGTCTGCATGTTGAACGATCTGACACTTTCGCAGATCGGAATGCGGCTCATGGCGATCGTGATCATTGCGGGCCTTCACGGGGCTACCGTGGCCGGAACGGCCGTGTTGCTGGGCGATAAAGGATTGCGTCACGACGGTCGGCTGACGCCGGTTCCATTTGCGCATCTCGATCTGTTCGGCACCCTCGCCGCCGTGGTGACGGGCATTGGCTGGACAAAACCCGTTATCATCGACGCAAATGCCTTGCGGTTCGGGCGCACCGGACTTGTGGTCGTGGTCTTGGCCGGCACCGTTGCTCTGATCGTCATGGCCATGGTGTGTCTCTCACTCGTGCGCCCGGCGCTTGAAGGGCTTTCCTACAGTGTCGGGCTGACGGCGGCGGCCACTTTGCGCACCGCCGCGCGGCTCTGCCTGTGGATGGCGATCCTCAACCTGCTCCCCATTCCGCCCCTGTCCGGCGCGCACTTGCTGGCTGCAGTTGGCCTGAAAGTTCCGGTGCAAGTGGCGTGGGGGACGACCGCTCTCTTGCTGGTACTGCTGGCGACCGGCGTCCTGCACTCGGTGCTGATGCCTGTCTTCGCTTTTCTTGCCTCGGCGGTGGCCGGTTCGGCCCTGTCGGGCGGATGAGGTTCAGAACCGCCGCTCGCCAAGGTATTTCGTGAGGATCGCGTCGATCTCTCCGTCTGCGGCCATATCGGCAAAGGCGCGATCGATTGCGCGTTTCAATGTCAGATCACCCTTCCAGAGGCCGAACACCAGCCGGTAGCGGGCAAGCTCGGGCGGCAGAGCCTCGGTTGTCCAGCCCTTGGGGCGTGCCAGGCTGGCGGCCAGAAGCGCTTCGGTGATCCCTGCGGAAACTTCACCTGCCGAGATTGCCGCGACCAGTGTCTCGGGACGGGGCATGACGCGGGCGGTCACGCCCTGCGCGCGCAGGTAGCCGGACAGCCCGATCCGGTCGAGCCCGGAAAGGATGGTCAGAACCCCGACCGTGCGCCCGGACAGACCGTCCGGCAGCGGTTCCCGTGACAGGATCGCCCAACCGGTTGAGGCGTAGGACGGGCTGGTTTCCAGGAAGGAGCGTGTCAGATCCGTGTCAACCACGCCGCCGACGATGACCTCGCACGCGGCGCGGCTGAGCCGCCAGTTTCGCGGGTTGAAATCGCGGCCCATGGCGGGGTTCTCGTTCAGCGAGACGGCAAGACCGAGGCGCGCGGCGATCGCGCGGATCAGCTCGATGTCGATGCCGGGCGCGGCGGCGTCGCCTGTCACCAGCGGCGGATAGGCTGTCGGCACGCAGACCTTGAGCATACCGGTCCTGCGGAGTTCCGAGAGCGAAGTATCCGGCGGCAGCAGCGTGACCAGCAGCAGAAGACCGACGACGGTAGCCAGCCCGGCCAGATCACTTGCCAGCTTGCGCAACCGGACCACTGGCGTCAGGCCCGGCGGAATTCGTAAAGCGCGATGGCGAACAGAACGATGCCCGAGATGCCCATGATCGCAATCCCGAGTCGCGGGTCGAACTGGTTGAACCCGATCAGCGCGCCGCGCAGGGAGTCCACCGCATAGGTCAGCGGGTTCCATTCCACTACGGTCACCAGCCAGTTGGGATAGACCACGCGTGTCTGCACACTCGTCAGCGCGGGATCCAGCGGAAAGACCGAACTCGAGGTGAAATACAGCGGCAGGATCACCGCGTTGGAGAACACGCCGAACCCCTGGAAACTGCGGATGTGGTTGGCAATCACCACCCCGAGCGAGGTCAGTGCAAAGGCAAGCATCGCCATCAGCCCGAGCGTTTCGAGGATCTTGGGCAGCGTCAGACTGACATCCGCGAACTTGGCCAGCAGCAGGACAAGGCAGCCATGCAGCACCGCGACAGTCGCCCCGCCCAGCACCTTGCCGAGCAGGATCGAACCGCGCGACAGGGGCGACACCAGAACCTCCCGCAGAAAGCCGAATTCGCGGTCCCAGATCACCGACACCGCGGCTTGAACCGAGGTGAAGAGGATGTTTAGCGCGATGACCGCGGGAAAGATGAACTGCAGGTAGGTGTAGGGCACGACAAAAGTCACCTGACCATAGACCTCGCCCCGGAAATAGGGATTGAGTCCGATACCCATGATCAGCACCCACAGGATCGGCCGACTGACCCCGCCGATCAGTTGACCGCGGTCCCGCAGCGACCGTTTCACCTCGCGCAGCCACAGCGCGTAGATCCCGACCAGCTGAACCATGAGAACCGAGCGTTCCGTCATCCCGTATGCTCCCCGCCGATCTTGCCGAACGCCTGCGTCTGATCCCGTGCACTGGCGGCCTGGTCGCGGATTTCGCGCCCCGTCAGCGTCAGAAACACTGAGTTCAGGCTGGGCACCTCGATGGACAGCGCCCGGATGCGCGCGCCGTGCTCGGCCAGAAAACCCTCGGAGAACGCATCGTCAGAGGTCAGGATCAGCGCATCGCCGCGGTCGGTGCTGATCCGGTCGGCATAGCGCGCCGCAAGTGCGGCATGATCCGCCTCGGTCTTTGGCACGACCCGCAAAAGCTGCTGCCCGTACCGCTGTTTCAGTTCCGCCGGGCTGCCATCGGCCAGCACCTTGCCATGGTCGATCACGCAGACCTGGTCGCAGGCCTCGACTTCCTCGATGTAGTGGGTGGTGACCAATACAGTGATCTCGCGTTCGGCCTGCAGACGACGGATGTAGTGCCAGATCCGTTCGCGGGTCTGCGCATCCAGCCCGACCGTGGGTTCGTCCAGAAGAAGGATCTCGGAATCGTGGATCAGCGCGCGAGCGATCTCGAGCCGCCGTTTCATGCCCGAGGAGAGGGTGCGCGCAGTCTTGTCGGCCCAGTCCGTCAGTTCTACCAGCGCCATCAGCGCGTCGATGCGCTGGCGCCGGATCTTGCGCGGAACGCCATAGACCAGCCCGTGCAGTTCCAGGTTCTCTCGCACCGACAGACGGTCGTCGAGGCTGGGTTCCTGGAACACGATCCCCAGCTTGCGCCGCGCGGAGAGCGGCTGGGCCGCCGTGTCGAAACCCGCAACACTGGCCTTGCCGAGATCGGGGCGCAACAGGGTGCAAAGGATGTGCATCAGCGTTGTCTTTCCCGCGCCGTTCGGACCGAGCAGGGCAAAGAGCGACCGGCGCGGAACCGTAAAGCTGACATCGTCCAGCGCCAGCATGCGCCCGTAACGTTTGGACACGGACTCGACCTTCAGAGCCGTCGCAGATTGCGGGGCCAGGGTCATCAGGGCACCACCACCGCGGGAAACTCATAACTTTCCAGAATGCCCGCGATCGTTCCGTCCGCACTCAGTGCAGCGATGGCTTCGTCGACGGCCGTGCGCAGGAATGTCTGGTCGGACAGCATCAGCGCGCCCACCCCCAGTGCGGTCGGCGGCAGGGGTGCCGGGGCGATCACGTGAAGGTTGGCGCCCGCCGGATCCTTGCGCTGCATCGCCCACAAGCTGGGTGACCAGACAAGGGCGACATCAACCGTCCCGCCGACAAGGGATACAAGCGCCTGCGTGTTGGTGCCCATGGGAAAAGCCGCCCAGCGGTCGGTGGCGGGCATGGCTGTGAGATAGGACACCAGCCGCAGATGGGCCGATGTGCCCAGGGTCGCGCCAATCCTGCCGCCCGGTTTCAGATCGCCGAGTTTCTCCAGCGCCGGTTCTGCGGTCACGAAGGCATAGTCCGTCTCGAAATAGGGGCGGGTCAGAAAGGACCAGTTGGCATATCCGTCGGGGATCAGCTTGAACCCCATGTGCATGTCGCAATGCTTCAGCAACAGTTCGTAGACCTTGGTGATGTCCTCGGAAACGATCTCGCTTTGCACCACGTATCGTTCGGGCTCGAGCAGCAGGGCTCCGGCGATGGCATCGGCGATTTCTCCGGCGACCTCCCATCCCGGATCGCGCGGATCGATACAATAGCGCAGCTTGGATTCGTCCAGCCGTCGGCCGATATTCCACTGACCATGGGCAAAGGGGACGTCAAAGAATTCCGGTTCGTCCGCCGCAACCTGCTGACAGCACAGCACTGCCGTTGCAAGCGACAGGATTGCACCGGTCATGCGTGGAAACAGGAAAGCGACTGACAATTTCTGACCTCGGACAGGCAACGGGCGGACTGGAAACCTCCAGATCCGCCCGGGCCGGGTTTCACGATGCGTTCAAGCGATCAATCAGGCAGCGCAAAGACGTAGACGGCGTGCGGATTGTCCGAGGGCAGCTTGATTTCCGGGGTCAGCGATGCCAGACGGCCAAGGCCCGAGGCCCAGTTCGCGACCACGGCAATGTACTGCTTGCCGTCTGCCTCGTAGCTGACCGGGAAGGATTCGAGCGCGTTGGTCAGCTTGCCGCTGGTCCACAGAACTTCACCGGTTTCGTCGTCAAGGGCGAGGAACTTGCGGTCGAGGCTTCCGACGAATACGACGCCACCGGCTGTCGGCAGGGTCGAACTGGTGATCGGTGGATGCTGGCGGTACATCCACATGTCCGACTGGTCCGTCAGCTTGATCGCGCGGACCTGACCGATGTTGCCGTCACTGTCTGCCGTGGGCACGCGATCAAAGGTGGCCCGACCGCCGCTGGTGTAGATTTCGCCGGGATCCAGCGGTTGCGGCGTGGTGTTCGAGCAGAACTCGACGGTCGGCATGTAAAGTGCCTGTGTCCGGGGGCTGTAAGCGGTGGCCTGCCAGGCGCGTCCGCCCGGATCGGCGGGACAGTTGTAGGTGGTTTCACCGATGTGCGGGATGACATCCGGATTAATCGTCTTTTCACCGGTTTCAGGATCGATCGACAGAACCACGTTCTGCGGCACGGTCTCTTTCGCCCACAGCCATTCGCCCGTGGTCCGGTCGAGCGCCTCGATTATGCCGATCTTGCCGCTTGTCACGACCATCTTGCGTTCGGTTCCCTCATGCGGAAGGTCGATAAGCAGCCGCTCGTAGACATAGTCGAGGTCGAGCGAGTCGTTCGGCAGGTACTGGTGGTACCACTTCAGATCGCCGGTCTTGACGTCGATGGCGAGGGTCGAGTCGGTGTAGAGAGCGTTGTTGGTGACGTTCGGATCAGAGCTCTTGGGAAGCAGTCCGCTGATTTCGGCGATCCAGGGATAGGGCTGACCGACACCGGCGAATATCAGTTTCTGTTCGGGGTCGTAGGACCCCGCGATCCAGGCAGAGGCGCCATGACGGCTTTCCAGCGGGATGCCGTTCCAGCTGTTGCCCTCGGGCGTATCGCCGCGCGCGATGGTGTAAACGCGCCAAAGCTCTTCGCCTGTCTCGACGTCGTGGCCGGTGAAGAAGCAGCCACCGGGTTGCGCGTTGCTGCAGCCGGTCATGCCCTGGATGATGACGCCATCGGCAATGATCGATCCGCTGGTAAAGCCGAACCCGAACTTGCTGTTTGCGACCTGCTGGTCCCAGATCAGCTTGCCGGTCTTTGTGTCGAGCGCGATCAGATGTGCGTCCCGCGTGGAGATGATGAGCTTGTCGCCGTAGATCGACTTTGACCGTTCGCCGTTTGGCGGCACGTCCTCCGGCAGATCATACTGGTATTCCCAGATAAGATCGCCCGTCGCCCCATCGAGCGCCTGAATCAGGTGCGTGGAGTTCTGGATATACATGACTCCGTCATGGATCAGCGGAGTCTCCTGCGCGCGACCGCCCGGCGTCATGCCCCAGGACCAGGCCAGCTTCAGATCCTTGACGTTTTCCTTGTTGATCTGATCCAGCGGGCTGTAGCCCCAGCCGTCATAGGTGCGGCGCCACTGCAGCCAGTCGCCATCGGGCGGGTTCATCAGCATTTCGTCGGTGACCGGAGTCACCTTGTCGATGGCGCTGTCCTGCGCCATCACGACTGTCGCACTCACCCCAAGGGCGAGTGCGGAAATCACAAACACATTCTTCATATCACGCATTTGAAAATCCTCCTCCCTGAGCGAAACGGTATGTTCCGGCTCCACTGGTACGCGACAAATTTTTTGCTGAACTCAGATTCCGCGTCCCATCGTCGCACCAGTGCTAAGATTGCCGATGCTATGTCCGACCCATTCATCCGTCAAAGATTAAAATAGGATCGACCACTAACAGGGCTCCACCAGGGATCAGGGTAACTGCCTCCTGACCGTAACTGGGCCATCCGCTGATTTCCTGTTTCTCGCGGTTCCCCGTTTTAATTCAATGCTTTGCTTTGCTCGGCCCGCATCAGGAAGGTCGGCTCCGGTTCCGTTCCCGTGGTCGTTTTGCCTGTGGGGTCAGGCAGGTCGAGTGACCCACGATCGCTCACGATCATGGCGTCGAAGACATATCGGGATGATTCTGCTTCAGGATACGGTGGTAGGCGTCCAAGAAGCGGTGCGATGCGACCAGAACCGGGACCTGCTCCAGACTTCCCTCGAGCCGGCCCGAGCCCATCTGGATAGCGACGATGTTTGCGCGCCTTTCGTGGCCGTGCCGGGTAAACTCTATCATGGGTGCACCCGACAACCCTGGGTTGATGGGTGGAATGCAGTCGGCATTCAAAAGGCCTGACATCATCCCCCGCAGATGATCCCGATGGGCGTGAAGCTTGCAGCCTTTCCGCGAGATCTGCAGGAGATTGCTGGCACGCAGATCTTCCGTCCCGCTGGCCGAAAAGGCGCGGATGAAGCCGGGGATCCGCATGTCGGCAGTTTCGTGATCGACGCGGGGCAGGCCGATTGTGGGAGCACGGTCCTCCTCGATCGACAATGCTCGGTCGAGCTTCAGGAAAACCCAGTCTTCCGTCGCGGCCTCCGGATCAGGAAACCGGTCAGATTTCACATAGTCCACGATCTTGTAAATCGCCCCGCTGTCCACCGGAGCGGAGCGAAAGACAAGATTGTCCAACGGGTAAACACCGGCGAAATATTCGGGTGTCCAAGGTGCTTTTTCCGGTACCTTGACGTGAATGCAATGCGCGGCCGTCAATATCCAGATGGATGAGATCGCGACAGCCGTACATGTCTCGACCTCGGCGAAATACATGGATCCGGGCGGGATCGCCGCGAGTTGCCCGATATATGGCTCTATCCATTTGTAATTGCTGCCAGCCAAAGGCTCGAACCCGAATCCGTCCTCTGCCCTGGCCTCCTTGACCGCCGCAGAGAGCAAAGCCGACAGACATCCGCAGAAAATCAGGCAGAGGCGGAAGCGCGCAAGACTTTTCCGTAGCGATGGTCCGGTCCCGGGCGTGGGCACATCAATTTCTGCCCGGCCGGCGTCAGGCATATCGCGAACGAGGAATGACAATGTGTGCGTTCGGTGTTCCGTAACAGTGCCCCGCCTTATCTTGCCGAGATTATACCCCCGATCGGGAAGGCGGCAACATGTGCCGTGCGAGCCGGACATGAAGGCTCATGGTCGATAGCGACAGTTTCCGCCATGTCCGTTTCATGATTTCTTCGCTGGTTGCTTCAGGCGAGTACGCGGTCCTCGGGCTCGGCGGCGATCGGTCGACCTAAGGACAGAATGGCGATCGCGGCCAGCAGGCACAGCACGCCGGCGAAGAAGAGTGCCGGCATATAGGTATCGAACCCGGTGCGGACTGCGCCCGCGAAATAGGCGGCCGACGCAGCGCCGATCTGATGACCCATGAAAACCCAGCCGAACACCAGAGGCGCGTTCTCGGGCCCGAACCGCTCCGCCGTGAGCTTGACGGTCGGCGGAACGGTGGCCACCCAGTCGAGGCCGTAGAAGATTGCAAAGAGCGAAAGCTCGTAGATCGAAAAGCTGCTGAAGGGCAGGTACATCAGCGACAGGCCGCGAAGACTGTAGAAGACGAACAGCAGTCGCCGGTTGTCGAACCGGTCCGACAGCCAGCCGGACCCGATCGTGCCGACCAGATCGAATACACCGATCACGGCGAGGATGCCCGCCGCTGCAACTGCCGCGATTCCGAAATCGCCGCAGATCGAAACCCAATGCATCTGGATCAGGCCATTCGTGCTGAAACCGCAGACGAAGAACGTGCCGAACAAGACCCAGAAGGTCGGAATTCTGGATGCGGCCGCCAGGGTGACCAGGGGCTGCATCAACAGGCGCGCAATGCTGGTCATGCGCACCGGGGCGGGCGTTATCTGATCCTCGCCAAATCGCGGCAGGCCGAGATCGGCTGGTCGGTCGCGCATGAAAGCCAGAATCATCAGCACTGCCGCCAGCAGAACCACCACCAGCACCGTGAGCGCGCTGCGCCAGCCATAGATTTCCGAAAGGCTCGCCAGCAGGGGCAGAAATACGAGCGACCCGGTTGCGTTCGCGGCCGTCATGAAGCCCACGACCAGTCCGCGCCGCGCGCCGAACCAGCGGGTTGCAACGGTCGCTCCGAGAACAAGAGCCGTCATGCCCGTGCCGATACCGATCACCACTCCCCAGAGGGCGATCAGGTGCCATAGCTGCGTCATGAAGTACGAGGCGGCGATCCCCGCAAGGATCATGGCCAGCGCAAAGAAAGCCACCTTGCGCACACCCCAATGGTTCATGAACACCGCCGCAAAAGGGGCGAAGAGCCCGTAGAGAACCAGACGAACGGCAAGCGCGGTCGAGATCTGCTCCGTGGTCCATCCGAATTCCTGCTCGAGCGGTTGCATGAGGACGCCGGCCGAACCCATCACGCCGGCAGTTGCCAGCATGGTGAGGAACGTCGCACCCGCGACGACCCACCCGTAATGGATGTTTCGTGCCGCCAGGGCTGAGGCCAGACGATCCGACATCATTGGTGTGAAGCCTTTGAAGGGCGCGCCAGGTTCCGGCCGATGCAAACTGGAAACATGCTTTGTCCCCTTTCCCGAAAGCGACAGGATGCGATTTAGAAGCATATGCAGATATTGCTGGTGTATCAGCATATGCATATAAACCAGCTGTCCTCCGCTCTGCTATGGCCGTCGTCAGGCAATCTTTGGTGATTTGCCTGACGCCTCCTTCACACGTCCACTGATGAGAATGCACTCTTTTGTAATCTTGCAAAATAGTGGTTCACGTGCTTTGCTGAATATCCTTAGTTGGACATATTTTTGATGCATATTGATAACGAGACGGGCTATCAGGCCGGTTTCACGGCTGCATTGGATCGCGACGGACGGGACCATGTCGTGGTCGTCGTGAAGGGTAGTTTTGACTTCCCCGACCGGGACGGAGACCCTTGCCGACCAGCAGATCTGCAGGACCCGCTCGTGATGGCCGACACATTCTGGGCGGAGCCCGGGTTTTCCGCGCCCCGCACCGAAATGGACTTTGCCCATGTAAAGCCGCTCTGCGATATTCTGTTCGATGCCACAGCCCATGCGCCGGATGGAAAACCCGCGACGCAATTTCGCGCCGGTGCCCGACTCGGCGGCTGGGTCAAGGCCCTTGATGTCGTGGGTGACCGGGTCTGGCTTTCCGGGCCGACGGGGCTGCGTATTTCGGAGGCCCGTCCATTTGTCGCGATGCCGGTGACTTATGATCTGGCCTTTGGTGGCGTGGACCGCTCAGACCCGAATGATGAATTTCCGATGTCCTTTGGCCCCAATCCGGTGGGTCGCGGGTGGCACAGGGCCACCAATCTGGCGCATCTGACGGGGCAGTTCCTGCCGAATTTCGAGCTGCCCGGACAAGCGGTGCGGCAGCCATGGGACAGCCCTGGCGCCGCTGGGCTGGGTCCTCTCGGGCGCGGCTGGCCGGACCGTCTGAGATTTGCGGGCACATATGATCAGAACTGGATCGACACTGTCTTTCCTTTCCTGCCCGCCGATTTCGACCCGCGCTATTATCAGGCCGCCCCCGCGGATCAGCAGATCCCCTATCCTGCAGGAGGGGAAATCGTGACGCTGGTCAATCTGATGCCGCAGGGCAAGACCAGTTTCCGGTTGCCCAAGGCCGAGATGCCGGTCCTGTTCAGCCGCCGCCGGGCCGAGGATGTGTCATTCAACGCGCCGCTGGACACGATCGTGATCCGTCCCGATGCGCGACGGATCAACCTGAACTGGCGTGCCAACATTCCGTTGCAACGCGACATATTCGAGGTGACGGAATGCATCGTCGGGCCGCGGTCCCGCGCCTTCTGGCGGGCGCGCAAGCTTGGGAAAACCTATTACCCTTCTCTCAAGGCGTTGCCCAGAAAGGTCCCGGCCCTATGAGCGCCCTGTCGGTTCAGGCTTGCGGCATGACCACGGCGATAGGCCTGACGGCGCCCGCATCCTGTGCTGCCCTGCGCGCCCGGCTCGACAACTTTTCGGAAACCCGGTTCATCTCCCGTGACGGCGAGTGGATAATGGGCGCCGAAGTGCCGCTGCCCGAGCCATGGCGCGGGGTGGCGCGGATGGTGCACATGCTGGCCGGTCCTGTGCGCGAATGCATGGACGGGGCGCAATCCGAGGGCGAGGAAATCCCGATCCTGCTCTGCCTGCCCGAAACCACTCGGGCAGGGCGGTTCGACCTGCTGGAAGCGCGTATCTGGGAAGGTCTGAGCGCAGCGCTTGGTCACCCTCGGAACAGAGCCTCGCGCAGCTATGCTTACGGGCAAGTGGGTGGCGCGGTGGCCTTGGGCGACGCACGCAAGCTGCTTGCAGACGGCGTCCCTGAGGTGATCGTGGCGGGGGTGGACAGCTTTCTGGTGGCGGAAACCCTGCGTGGTCTGTCGGCGCAGGACAGGCTGCTGACGGAAAGCAACTCCAACGGATTCATCGCGGGGGAGGCGGGGGCCGCTGTGCTGCTGAGTGGCGCAAAACAGGGTCTTCGCCTGCGGGGCATCGGCTTCGGGGCGGAGGAGGCCACGATCGAGGCGGGTAAACCCCTGCGCGCGAACGGTCTCGTGAAGGCCATGCGGGACGCGCTGGAGGAGGCGGGGCTGACCTATGAGGACATCTCCTACCGCATCGCGGATCTTTCTGGGGAGCAATATTATTTCCGTGAGGCGGCGCTCGCACAGACCCGCCTCTGGCGCGGCAAGCGCGACCCCGAGGAGGTCTGGCTCCCCTGCGACGGCATGGGCCATACCGGCGCCGCCGTGATTCCCATCTGTCTTGGTGTCGGCCTGATGGCTGTACGCAAGGATTACGCGCCCGGCCCGGTGGTGATGGTTCATGCCGCGCATGACGACGGGCGTCGTGCGGCGATGGTTCTGGAAGGCGAAAGCTGATGGCCAACAATGTCTTCGCCAACGGACGGGAAATCTCATGCAAGTCCGGCAGCGGAAAATCCATCGCCGCCTTCCCGGATGTCTGCATGACCCCGCCCGAAAATCCCGCGACTCCGCCGGGCGTGCCAGTGCCATATCCCAACACCGGCATGACCGGCGATTGCGCGTCGGGCAGCACCACGGTCAAGATTACCGGCAAGGAGGCGATGCTCAAGAACAAGAGCTACTTCAAGAAATCCACCGGGGACGAGGCCGGGGCAGCAGCCAAGAAAGGCGTCGTGTCGTCGGTCAACCGGGGAAAGGTGTATTTCACCGCCTGGTCGATGGACGTGAAGATCGAGGGCGAGAACGCGGTCCGGCATCTGGACATGACGACCCATAATCATGGGTCGGCGATGAATACGCCGCCTTGGCCATTTGCGGATTCGATGTCGATCGAATTTGGGGAAACCGATGATCCCTGCGCGGAAGATAAGAAGAAAGAGGAAGATGCATGTGGTCAACATGGTGGTGATCGAAGTGCAGAATGTGCTGACACGAACTGTCAAAAAGCACAGGCTTGCAAGTTGGTGCCCTATGGTGGCGGTGGGTCACCCAATTGTTGTCCTGACGTGACCGGCCACCACATGATTGAGGATCATTGGGTAACCGGAAACAACGCCTTCCCAACAGCCATGCACAACGCCGGAAAGAACGCAGCGCCAACAGTGTGTGTAAAAGGGTCAAGACATACGATGGAACACGGTGAATTTCACTGTATCCAAGGACTCCGCGAGGAATCCCACATGCCGGGGGGAGTCAATGCAGACCAGCCGTGGGACTACGGTGCAGGTAAATCGTCAGCGATTATGGCCCATCAAATGACATTTGATTCACCAACATGCAAATATGAATGCCTGAATGCCCAACTGGACAGCTTTTATGGCGACAATGAGGAACGCCTACTCAATGAGCCGCACAACCAAGGCATTGCGATAAATTCAAAGGGTGATGACCGTTGGCTAAGGTCACAAGCTGAAGCTTCGTTGGGAGGCTCTCTTGGAAGAGGATAGAAAAATGACTCTTCAAGATGTTCTTGGGTCCCACTACTACGACACACTATTTACAGGGGTGTCAGTGGCAAGTGATCAGTCAGTTTATGTGAGTGCCGTTTTGCAAAAGCTAGACCAACAGAATGTTGAGCATACTGTAATGCTCAGATATCTAAATGGTGAATGGGGTCAGTACATGATCCCGTTTTCAATCACCTCGCATACCATCCTTGGTGAAAACGGTAAGCGGCAGATCATGGCAATGGCACCAAACGGAAACGTACATATAGCAGGCCCCGAGGGTTTCTCAGAAGAGCAAATTGACACCGAAAAGAACGGACCGAACGATCTGCGGGCCATGACTGAGATCAGCGTGCTAAACGGTCATCTACATGCATGTGGAATGGCAAGGATTGCCTATCGGCGAGAGCGTGAATCGTTCTGGAGACGCATTGACGAAGGTGCTCGCAACAACCCGGAAGTGAACCCTATCGGTGGTTTCAAAAGCATGACCATTGATCAGAGCGGATCGTATTGCGCCGTTGGTTTTGAGGGTGAAATTTGGTGGAAAACTACTGGCAGCATTTGGGAAAGGGAAGATAGTCCAACAAATGTTAAGCTTGAGAAAGTTGTCTCCATTAGATCCAAAATTTACATCTGTGGTGCCAAAGGCATTGTTATTTTCGGACACAAGGGTTCGTGGAAAAAAATTCAACATGAAGCAACTAATGAAACTCTTTGGGGCATTGGATCCATAAAAAACAAAGTCTACACAGCAAGTTCAAATGCTATATATGAAATTTCGGAAGATACGCTAAGTCCAGTTGATTTGGGTTCGATCACTTCTGGATATATTTCTTCGAATAACACATCACTTTGGTCCGCCGGAGCACGGGATCTGTACATGACGACCGATGGTTTAGATTGGGTTAACATGGCAAGCCTTCGCCACTAAGTTTTCAACAACAAAAAAAGAAAGGTAAACTTGTAAATGAAGACATTAAATACCCAAGCAGCCGTTAGGCAGAATGGAATTGTTCTGGGAAATCTGATTGGATTCGAAAATGATGTTCCACTCGTAGTATTCAACGAGAACCCCGACGAGGTCGCACAGTCGGCGCGGAGTGTTTGTCTGCTGCAGAGCGAGGATGTTGGCGCGGAGATTGCAATTTCCTTTGAAAATGGAAACCTGAGAAGTCCTATAATTCTGGGGAAGATAGCCCAAAGAGCGCAAGCGATTTTTCAAGACCCTGGATCGCCTGAAGTCATCCTGGACAACGCCCCACCCCAAACCCTCGAACTCACCGCCGAGCGCGAACTCACCCTGCGGTGTGGCAAGGCGTCGATCACGCTGACCAAAGAGGGCAAGATCATTCTGCGGGGCACCTATATTTCCAGCCGCTCCTCGGGGCCGAACCGCATCAAGGGCGGGTCGGTGCATTTGAACTGATGGGGCATGTGCCGGTTATCGTGGACATGCATGCGGAGGATGCGACGATCCTCTGGGTGCAGCGGGACCGGGCGGTGGATGCTCCGCATTTCAACCGAAAATTTCTTGCCCGGCTGGATGAGCGGCTGGAGGCCAATCTGGACGGTCTCCGTGTTGCGGGGCGCGCCGGGTGGGAAACGGCGCGGGCGGCCTATGACAGGTTTCCGGAGGCTGGCGAAGTCTTCACCCTGGCTGCACTCGCGTTCGGGGCGGGTAGCAGGCGGGGCATGGGAGAGGTGTTTGACATCGTTGCGGCTGACACCGATAGGCGGCTGACGCGGGCGGCGGTCTCCGGGCTGGGCTGGCTCGAGCCAGATGCGCTGCGCGGGCTGGTGCAGCCCTTGCTGGATGATCGGCGTGCGCCGGTGCGGGCCTTGGGGGTCGGTGCCTGTGCGGTACATCGCGTGGATCCCGGGCCGCAGCTGGCCCGGCTTCTGGCCGATGCTCCGATTGTACGACATTCAGCGCTGAAGCTCGCAGGCATTTTGGGTCGGACTGATCTTGGTTCGCTTTCATCTGTGGACGATGATGAATCCTGCCAATTTCGCGCGGCCTGGGCCATGGTGCGCATGGGTGATCGGGGAGAGGCGCTGTCGACGCTTTGGCGCGTGGCGGGGCAGGCAGGGCCTCATCAGATCCCTGCCTTCGAGCTCGCCGTGATCGCGACGGAACCAGAGGATGTAGGTGCGCGGCTGCGCGACACTGGTCCCGGGGCTGCAGCTTTGGCGGTGCGTGCCGCGGGCCTCATCGGGCGGGTCGACGCCGTGGAGTGGCTGATCGATCAGATGTGGGATCCCGCGTTCTCTCGCTTGGCGGGCGAGAGTTTTGCGATGATCACCGGGGCCGATCTGGCCTTTCTGGACCTCGATGCGGCGGCGCCGGTCGAGGAGGGGCCCAATGACGATCCGAGTGATCCGCTGGTTGAACGAAATCCTGACGAGGACCTGCCCGTGCCTGATCCTGCCGCCATCGCCGCCTGGTGGCAGGCGCGTGCGGACCGTTTCACCAAAAGTCCGCGCTATATTCTGGGTCAGCCGACAGGACCAGAGGCATACCGTACCGCTTTCGAAGTCGGCTTTCAGCGCCAGAGACGCGCGTCAGCCCTTGTGATCGGATGCCTCGCCCCCGAACAACCTCTGCTCAACTGGCGATCACGGCAAAAGCGCCTGCGAATCGAGGATCATGCAATGGGCTACTGGCAAGCGATGGAATGAGCATGGGCTTCGGTATGATACGAGCCGAATGTCTTCGCCAACTTGATCAGGAGAGCAGCTTGAGAATACGCACTTCTCAAGGGGGCGGATCCTGGTTGCAAAAAACTGGTGGATTTCCGAAAGGAATATGACGGTTTTGCGGCATTGGTGCCCTCGGGACGCGACATCTGGCAAAGATCTGATCTCGCGTATTGTGTGCATCAGCGATAAGTTTGCTGCACACTTGCTTTGTGTGCATCTAGCTTTTATCTGATGCACACAATGGCGGAGGTAGCAATGGACGTCGTCTCGCACTCAAGAATCGCGCAGGTCACGTATCAGGACCTGCTTCGCCTGCACCTTGATGAAGCTGCATCGATGCTGATCGGCACGCTCGAAGAGAGGGTGCGGAACGGGAGGACGTACCTCTACGACAAGTACCGCATCGGCACACAGATGAAGTCCCGCTACATCGGCGAGGACTCGCCCGACCTTCGCGAGCGTCTCGCGAAGGCGTCTCAGTTGAAAGCGCAAGGCGAAGAGCGTCGAAAGGCCATGTCTCGGATGACGCGGACGCTTCGGGCAGAGGGAATGATCGGTGTTGACCGCGACACCGGCTCCATGCTTCTCGCATTCGCGAAGACCGGGTTCTTCCGGCTCGGTGGCACGCTTGTCGGAACGGGCGCCTTCGCCCTCTACGAAGGCGAGCTCGGTGTCCGCTTCAGCGCTCAGGAGCTCGCGCAGACCGGTGATGTCGACTTTGCAAGCTTCGAACGTCTTTCAGTGGCCCTAGGTGACAAGGTTGAGCAGCCCACAGTGGATATTCTGAGCGACCTCAAGTTCGATCCCGTCCCCGGCGTCTACGACCGACAGGTCTGGACGTGGCGTCAGAGCCGCGGTGAAGCGATGGTCGAGTTCCTGACGCCTGCGTTCGGAGACGAAACCGTGAAGCCTTTGCCGGCCTTGGGAGTGAGCGCGCAGCCGCTGCATTATCTGAATTTCCTGATTGCGGACCCGATGCATGCCGTGGCCCTGTACCGGTCTGGAATTCTTGTACAGATACCCCGCCCGGAGCGGTTCGCCATCCACAAGCTTATCGTGGCTGATCGTCGGCAGGGCGGCCCGGATCAAGGGAAATCCCGCAAGGACCGTGAGCAGGCAGCCTTCCTCATCGGAATACTGGCTCAGGATCGCCCGGACGATCTCGTGGCTTCCTATGAGGATGCGATCAGCCGGGGCCCACGCTGGAAAGAGAGGATCGGCAGGAGCCTCGATCGCATGCCGTCATCGAAAAAAGCGCTGGAGACCCTGAAATGAAAACACCGGGTGGGACTTTCCCGACCCGGTGCTCCGATGTTGCCGGTGGCGCTTGCGTTGCAGTCCGTCCGACCGGCTCCCAAGTGGCAAGAGGCTATCCGACCTGCGCCTCCTGTCTGGCGCGCGCGGCATCCGCTTCCTGCCAATGGGCCATGTGATCCTCCATCGCCTTGCGAAAAGCGGGCCGGTCCGAGGCGCGCGCGACATAATCCGAGAGCGCGGGATGGTCGCTCAGCACATTTTCCGCGTCGAGAATGCGCAGCACATCGACCATCATGATATCGGCGACGCTGAAATCGCCGACAATCCAGTCCTGCTCCGACATGCGCTGCTCCAATGGGGCCAACTTGGTGTGCACAGCCTTCAGGGCATGGGCAATCACATCGTCTCCGGAAGGCGGGCCGAAGAAAGCAGGCATGCGCTGCGCCAGAACCATCTGCATCCAGGTGCCGCTCGCACTTTCGATCGTGTTCAGTGCGGCGATCAGCCATTGAGTCACCTCCGCACGCCGCTCCTTCGGCAGCAACGTGCTGCCCTCCGCCAGATGCAGCAGGATCGCCCCGCTTTCGAACAGCGTGAGGTCACCATCGTGCAGGACCGGTACCTGCGCGAAGGGCTGCATCAGCCGGTGCTCCGCGCTCTTGGGATGGTTGGGCACGGTATCGACGCGGTAGGGGCGACCGAGTTCCTCGAGCGTCCAGCGTACCCGAAAATCGCGCACGAAGCCGCGCGGAAAATCCGGCACCCAGTCGAAGGTGACAAGCGTGACGGTCATGATGCCGCTCCCGAGTCGAAGATCGGCGCGAAACCAGCCCACATCATGCGCATTCCGTCAAAGGGCATCTCGGGCATGTCGATGCCGTGCATTTCGGCCTCCATGGCGCTGGTGGCCGCGTCGCAGGTGGCGCGGTCCGGCCAGGCGGTCCAGCTGAACACCGCCACCTCGCCGTCCTCGGCCTTCGTTGCGCGATAAAAATCGGTCTGCTTGCCGTGCGGCACATCCTCGCCCCAGGTCTCGATCATGCCGAGCGCACCATGCTTGTGAAAGATCTTCCAGCCTTCATCAGCCATTTCCGCATAGACGGACTTGTTCTTTTCCGGCACGGCGAGGGTGAAGCCCTGATAATACTCCGCTCCGGTATGGTTGCCCTGTTCGTAGACCGGGGAAAAGCCGCCAAAGATCATGCGGGTCCCGTCAAAGGGCATCTCGGGTAGCGACTTCATTGCCGGGTCATTTTCCATCTTTATCCAGGACGCATCGGCCGTCGCCTTGTCGGGCCAGGCGATCCACGAAAACACGATGGTCTCGGCCTCCTTCGCATCGACCGCGCCATAAAAGTCGGTGACTTTGCCCTTTGGCACATCCTCGCCCCAGGTCTCGACCATGCGGGTCGCGCCATAGGATTTGAACATCGGCCAGACCGCCGAGATGTGTGCGATGTAATTCTGTTTGTTCGCGGTCGGAACGGCCGCAATTGATCCAGTGTAATACGTCATTTCACGGTTCCTTTTTCGCCATGCGACTCTGGTCATGCGACGATCATGCCTGTTGAGGTCGTAAAAAACAACTGATAGTATTAAAACATGACCAACGAAGGCAAATCCCCGCGCATCCGCTATGACGAAGGCTGTCTGGCGGCCCATGCCCTGAATCTGATCGGTGACCGATGGGCGCTGCTCGTCGTGCGCGAACTGATGTTCGCCCCAAAGCGCTTCCAGATGATCCGCGCCGGTATGCCCGGCATCACTGCGAGCGTGCTGACCGGACGGCTCGACCAGCTGAAGCTTGCGGGTGTGGTCGATCACGACGAACGTCTGGGCATCTATGCGCTGACCGAGGCCGGGCAGGGGCTGCTGCCGGTGCTGGAGGCGCTGTGCCGGTGGGCGCTCACCGTCCCGGGTCACGATCCGACGAAGTTCATCAGCCCGTCGGCCCTTATGATCTCGATGGGCGTCAACGTGATGCGGGACAAAGCCGGGGGCCGCCGCGCGGTTGCCGGCTTTGATTTTGGCAGCGAGGTGTTCGAGACGCAGCTAGAGGATTCCCGCTTGCGGACCACCGCAGTCGCAAAGCCGGAGGCACCCTTCGTCCTGTCAGGCAGCGGGAACAGGCTTGCCATGGCGGTCTACGGCGCCGCTCCGCTGTCGCACCTCGTCTCCGGACAGATCATCGGCGCAGAGGGTGACCTTGCCGCCGCTCAGGAATTTGTCGATCTCTTCAGGCTCGAGGCGCAACCGTGGCCCTGATCGCGCTTGTTTGAGCCGGAGATGACGGTGCACCTGCTGAAGTCGGACAGTGGGGCCTTTTTGGTCGCACGGTTCTTTTCAGCGCAACGCTTCTCGGCGCCATGCGCTTGGTGTGAAGCCGGTTTCCAGTTTGAAAATCCGTGAGAAATAGGCTGCGTCGTCGTAGCCTACGGCCGCGCCGATCTCGGCGACTGCAAGATTGGTGCGCGACAGGCAATGTTGGGCCAGGTCGATCCGAAGCATTATCTGATAGCGGTGAGGCGGCATGCCGACCGCCTGGGTAAACGCCCTGCAGAAGTGAGGCGCAGTCAGTCCTGCGATCCGCGCGCAGTCCATCAGTGAAATCTGGTCCGCAAGCCGGTCGTGCAGATGGTCGGTGATCCGCCTGACCGTTCGCGGTGACAACCTCTCTGGCGGGATCTTGCGCAGCCTTGCGGTCGAGTGTCTGTCGACCAGCGTCGCCGCGAGGCTCATCGTGGCGGCCTCGATCTGCAAGCGTGATGAAGCCTTTCCGGATCGGATGATCCGCGCGGCGGAGCGGGCGATGGCCCCAACACGGTGCGACGTCCCGTTCATAGGATCGATCAATTCGATGCTTTGTTCTGGCTGGTTCGACGCAAGACCCAGTTCGTCACAGTCAAACCATCGCGTTGGCAGGTAGAAATGGACAAAGCTCAGGTCTGCATTCGCATATTCCACGACAGCGGATTCGCCGGCCCGCGCGATGCAGAAAGTGTTCGCAATGGCCGGCCGACGGTAGCTTCGGTCGTTGAACTCGGCCGACCACTCCATTTGTCCGCCAAGATGCACGCAGACCATGTGCGCGTCAGGAAGGATGCACGACCGGAACCCTCCCGCACCCGGTTGACAGAGCCGCCACAACGCAACGGAGGCGCCTGTATTTTCCGACCGCGACCAGTCAGCCGGAGCATCGCCGAACCAATCTATGTTTTTCATATGACACCTATCGAAAAGTGCGCAGAGCTGACTTCCGAGTTCTCTCTGAGGCCTTGCCTCTCGGGCTGTTAGTCGGAATGTCCCAATTGTTGCGCGCCGGTCTCAGTTATTTCAACGGGTCATGCTCGTAATCCGCGTCAAATCCCCTGAACGGCCGACCAACCGATCTTTTTTTCGCAATCGAGTCCAAGTTTCGCAATCGGGTCCTAACGTGTTCGCGAACGGCCGGTCCAACATGACGGCGGGGCCAAATGGCCAGCATGACAGATGGGCTGCGACTACACACATGACAGAACTGATGCCGGTGGGCCCGGACCATACCTGATCCTCCGGTCGTAAGCAGTCGTGTTCAGAAGCAACCCTGATCCCTCAAATTCATCACGAAATTTATGAGTCAACGAAAGGAAAAGTCAGATGAACCTGCCCAGCGACCAGCCAGACAGAATTCAGAAACCGGAAGATCTCGAGTTCGTTCCGTTCACCATTCCCGGCTTTTCCGGCGACACTCAGGCCGCCTTTCCGAACAACGACCTATCGGTCGCGCCCTTCATTGCGCTCTTGATCATGGCACCGGGTGCTTTCTTGAAGAAGCATTACCACCAGACCGCCGACGAAGCCGTCTATGTCGTGGAAGGAGAGCTGATCAACGACGGCCAGCCACTTCCTGCCGGGTCCTTTCTGACCCACGGTTCCGGGGTCTGGCACGGGCCTCACACGACGAGGACGGGCTGCAAGTTGATGTTCATTCAATCCGTGCCGGTTGGGCCCGAGGATTCCGTCTTTGTCGACTGAAAGCCGCAGGTACAGGCCATTCAGAAACCGAACCCGAATGCCGAAAGGCGCATGAATCAAAAGGAAGATTAGGATGATCAAGGGTGCAACCGCCATTCTGACAAAGCAAGATTATGTCTGGGGTCCGTTCCCAATCCCGGGCAGCAGCGGCGATATTCAGGCGGCCTTTCTCAATCGAGACCTTACCGCCGGGCCGATCGTCGCCGAGATGAAGATGGCGCCTGGCGCGCGCATCCCGGCACATCTGCACCATCGGACCACAGAAGCGTTTCTGGTGACCGAAGGAGAGTTTATCAATGCGGGTACGCCCTATGGCCCAGGCGCCTTCTTTACTGTTTCACCCGACATGGTGCATGGCCCGCATGACAGTCCCAAAGGATGTAGCATCGTGTTTGTGCAATCCGTTGAAGTCGATCCCAGCGATTTCGAGATTGCAGAATGAATTCAGGAGGACTTTGTCGCTGCCCGTTCTGTCTCTTGACGACTGATCCTGATCAACAGGTTCCACGGGCCCGCCTTAAGGAATTTCGCGTCCCTCGGCCCATCACTTCCTAAGCCGTCTGGCCGTACCATCGGTTTGCACTGAGCCTGCGCGATTTCGAGGATCTGGTGGCCGCGCGAGGCGTGTTAGAATACGCTGACAAATCCGACAGGACGTTACACCAGAGCGTTTGCGACACATTGCCGAAGGATTGACCCTCGAGGGGGGGGGTGCGCCGCGAAACGCTCTCTACTGCACATTTCCGCATGACGCTGCCTTCACAAACCAACTCCCTACACCTTGGCAAGATTTAGCAGAGATCTCCTCTCTCAAAGGTTCCGAGGGGAGAAGGCAAACAGCCCGGACCTACGATTTCTGCGGATTTGCTGCACCGGCCTCTCGATATACGGGAGCAATTTGAGTATGCCATGGTGGACATCATAGAAGGTTTGAGACTCCATGGCTGACCAGAACACCCCCGATATCGTTTACACCAAGGTGGATGAAGCGCCGGAACTGGCCTCTGCCTCGTTCTTGCCGATCATCCGCACCTTTGCGGCCGCCGCCGGTGTGTCGGTCGGCACGCGCGACATTTCGCTTGCCGGGCGCATCATCGCAGCATTCCCCGAAAAGCTGACAGAGGCGCAACGCCAGAGCGACGATCTGGCCGTGCTGGGCGAGCTGGTGAAGACGCCGCAGGCGAATGTCATCAAGCTGCCAAACATCTCGGCCTCGGTGCCGCAGCTCGTCTCGGCGCTGAAGGAGCTGCAATCGCAGGGCTACGATCTGCCGGACTATCCGGAAAATCCGTCCACCGACGAGGACAAGGCAATTCGGGCGCGGTTCGACGCGATCAAGGGCTCGGCTGTGAACCCGGTGCTGCGCGAAGGCAACTCGGACCGCCGCGCAGCGGTCGCCGTGAAGAACTACGCCATGGCCAACCCGCATTCGATGGGCACCTGGTCGCCCGACAGCAAGACGCATGTCTCGACCATGGGCGCCGACGATTTCCGGGCCAACGAGACTTCTGTCACCCTGACCGACGCGCAGGCGGGCGCGGCCCGGATCGAGCATGAGGCCAGCGACGGTACCGTCACGGTCCTGAAGGAAGCGGTGCAGTTTTCCGCCGGGACGGTTGTGGATGCGACCTTCCTGTCCGCCAAGGCGCTGAGCGCGTTCCTTACCGAACAGATCGAAGCGACCAAGGCCGAAGGCGTGCTCTTCTCGATCCATCTCAAGGCCACGATGATGAAGGTCTCCGACCCGATCATCTTCGGTCATGCGGTGAAGGCCTATCTCAAGCCGGTTTTCGACAAGTATGGCGCGGAACTGGAAGCGGCCGGGGTCTATCCGAATTCCGGTCTGGGCGCGTTGCGCGACGCGGTCGCGACTTCGCCGAAGGCCGATGAGATCCTTGCCGAGATCGACGCCCTGATGGAAACGCGTCCGCCGCTTTACATGGTGAATTCCGACAAGGGCATCACCAACCTGCACGTGCCGTCGGACGTCATCATCGACGCGTCGATCCCCGCGCTGATCCGTGCGGGCGGCAAGGGATGGGGCCCGGACGGCAAGGAGCACGACACGAATTGCGTGATCCCGGACAGCTCCTACGCTGCCGTCTATGACGAGGCGATCAAGGACTGCAAGGCGAACGGCGCGCTCGACCCTTCCACTGCGGGGACGGTGCAGAATGTCGGCCTGATGGCGCAGAAGGCCGAGGAATACGGCTCGCACCCCACCACGTTCGAGATCCCGGCGGATGGTACCGTGCGGATGATCGCCGCGAACGGCGACGTGCTGCACGAGCATGTCGTGGAGGCCGGCGACATCTGGCGCTCCGCCTCGACCCGCAAGGCTCCGATCGAGGACTGGGTGCAGCTCGCGATCGACCGTCAGGCGGCCGAGGGCTGCGAGGCGATCTTCTGGCTGGACGAGAGCCGCGCGCATGACGCCGAGCTCATCAAGTATGTCAAACCGCTGCTCGAGGCCAAGGGCGTGTCGGACAAGTTCCGCATCCTTGCTCCGGCAGAGGCGACGCGGGTATCGTTCGACGCGATCCGCGCCGGAAAGACCTCGATCGCCATCACCGGCAATGTGCTGCGCGATTACCTGACCGATCTGTTCCCGATTCTCGAACTGGGCACTTCGGCCAAGATGCTGTCCATCGTGAAGCTGATGAATGGCGGCGGTCTGTTCGAGACCGGGGCAGGGGGGTCGGCTCCAAAGCATGTGCAGCAGCTGGTCGAGCAGAACCACCTGCGCTGGGATTCGCTGGGCGAATTCTGCGCGCTGGGGGAAAGCCTGAAATACCTTGCCGAGGTGAAGGACAACGCCAAGGCCAAGGTGCTGGGCTGGGCCGTGGATGTGGCGACGCAGGGTGTGCTCGACCATGACAAATCCCCGGGCCGCAAGGTCGGCCAGCCGGACAATCGCGCGAGCCACTACTACTTTGCGCTCTACTGGGCGCAGGCGCTGGCGGAGCAGTCTGACGATGCCGAGATGGCCGCGCATTTCGCGCCCCTCGCCAGGAAACTGGCCGAGAACGAGCAGGCCATCGTGGCGGAACTGACGGCGGATGCGGGCAAACCCGCGGATACCGGCGGGTATTACCACACCGATGCGGACAAGACCGCGTCGGTGATGCGGCCCTCGCCGACCCTGAACGGTATCATCGGCTAAACGAACGAAAAGCCCCGCCAGAGATGCTCTGGCGGGGCTTCTTGCTGCCCGAGTACTGCAGCAGAGAGGGTCGTCGTCGGACAGCGCGGTCGCGCGCCGCGCCTTTGGTTCAGAGCGCGTTACGTTCACGCTGCCCGCGCTATGGATCGTTTTCCCGCAAACCGGGCTTGCCTCGGCATCTGGAACGATTTGGCTGGCGTACCGTTTGCCTGACAAGCAATGAACGAAGGAAACCCCAATGACCAACCGGTACCGGATCCCTCATGACATCGGCATGGGCGGCGTTTCTCTCGGGAACGAATTTCGCATCACCACCGACACGCAGGCGCAGGAAACGCTCGCCACCGCATGGGAGGCAGGGCTGCGCTATTTCGATGTCGCGCCGCATTACGGTCTCGGGCTGGCGGAACGCCGCTACGGCCAGTTCCTGCACCGCCAGCCGCGCGAGAGCTTCGTTCTGTCGACCAAGGTCGGACGGCTCCTGAAGGCGTCACCAGAACACCGTGGCCAGCAGATGATGCCGTTCTCGCCCTCGCCGAACGAGGAAATCTACGACTATTCCCGCGACGGCACGCTGCGCTCGATCGAGGATACCTTGCAGCGCACCGGTGTCGACAGCATCGATGTGGTCTTCGTGCATGACCTGTCGCCCGATAACGGCGCCTTGCCCCAAGACTGGCAGACCCTGTGGCCCGGCGCGGTCGAGGGCTGCTTTGCCACCCTGTGCGATCTGCGGGATCAGGGCGTCATCAAGGCCTGGGGCATGGGTGTGAACCGGCCCGAACCGATCCTGAAGGCGATGGAGGATTCCGACCCGGACCTGCATCTGCTGGCCAGTCAGTATTCCCTGGTCGAGCATGATGATGCGGTGGAAAACGTCTTTCCGAAGGCCCGGCAGAAGAACAACAGCTTCGTCATCGGCTCCGCCCTGAATGCCGGTTTCCTAGCAGGAAAGCACCGCTACCACTACGGTCCGGACAACACGGTGATTGCGCCGGAACGGATGGAAAAGCGGCGCAAGATTATGGATCTGGCGCATCGGCACGGCGCCGATCTGCTGGCTGCTGCCCTCCAGTTCGCAAAGGCTCCGGACGTTTGTCAGGCCGTGGTCGTCGGTCTGGGGCGGCCGGATGAGGTCATCGACGACGTTGCTGCGATGACCAACAGGGTGGATCCTGCCTTCTGGGACGCGCTCCGTGAGGAAGGTCTGATCCACGCCAACGCGCCTACACCCGGGTGATCCCGTCGTAGTTCAGTTGAGGAGGCCGCCCGGAGCATTCAAGACGACGCCCAGAGAGAAAATTTCAAAAATCGTGAAAAAACCGCTTGCGGCTTTTTTCGTCTGACCCTATTGAGCCCCTCACCGGCGGCGCTGAGGCGCTGACGGGTCGCCAGACGGGGCGGATTTGGTTGGGTGGCTTCGGTTGCTTTGATTGGTTCGCAGACGAGGCGGTTGGAAATTCAGAGGTTAAAGGGCGGTGCGCGCCGGCAAGTTAG
>JBBSNW010000053.1:0-33968 GCA_038260405.1 Rhodobacterales bacterium
CGAAAACCACAGCACGCCAGCCACGGTGCTGAAATCGCCGCCTTCAGCACGGTTTGAGGGATCCAACGGGGGTCGCCGCGTCAACCGTGGGCGCCATCGACCCCGTGGGTGGCGAAGAGTGGCAAAAATCGAGGTGCCCTTTAGCAAAGTGTCACGTGGTAAATGCGTCCCGAGCGTCTGTCGACGTCAATTCACCGCGAAGGCTCTAGCCCGTCAGCAGGGCGCGCGCGGCGGCGCGAGCCTCGGCGGTGACGGTGTCACCAGCAAGCATGCGTGCGATCTCTCCCTCGCGCTCAGCGCTGTCCAGGGCCACCACGGTCGAGGTGGTCACATCGCCCTCAACGCGCTTTTCCACGCGCCAGTGATGCGCGCCAAGCGCTGCGACCTGCGGCGAATGCGTGACCACGAGCACCTGCCCGCCTTCGGCAAGTACCGAGAGACGCCGCCCGACCGCATCGGCGGTGGCGCCGCCGACACCGCGGTCGATCTCGTCGAAGATCATCGTGACGCCGCGGTTGCGCTCCTTGCTTAGGCAGACCTTGAGCGCGAGCAGGAACCGGCTGAGCTCGCCGCCAGACGCGATCTTTCCCAGCGGGCCTGCCGGAGCGCCGGGATTGGTGGCCACGGTGAAGGCGACGGTGTCGTGTCCTTCGGGGCCGGGTGTGCCGTCGCTGAGGGCCGTCCGGAAGACCGCGCGCTCCATCTTAAGGGGAGCGAGTTCGGCAGAGACGGCGGAGTCGAGACGTCCGGCCGCTGCGTGCCGTGCCTCGGAGAGGGCACTGGCGGCAGTGTTATAGTCTTCGCGGGCGGTGCGCAGATCCGCGTTCAGCGTCGCGAGATCCGCCGCCCCTGCATCCAGTGCGTCAAGCTTGGTCTTGAGCCCCGCGGCGAAGTCGCCGAGCTCGTCCGGCGCAACCTGGTGCTTGCGCGCAAGCGCTCTTATGGCGAAGAGACGTTCCTCGGCGGCCTCGAGCGCATGCGGATCGAAGCTGAGGCCGACAAGGCAGTCTTCCACCCCCGCCGTCGCCTCGCCGAGCTCCACCATCGCACGCTCGAGCGCGGCCAGCGGCGCCTCGAGCGTGCTCTCGGCCCGGTCTGCGACACCTTCGAGCCAGCGCAGCGCGTCGCCCATCGCCTGTTCGGCCCCGTCGGCCAGCGCCGCGCGGGCGCGCGTGATATCCTCGCGGATGCGTTCGGCGCCCTGCATGCTGCGGCGCTGCGCATCGAGCTTCGCCTCTTCGCCGGGTTGAGGGTCGAGCGAGTCCATCTCGGCCACCGCATGACGCAGGAAATCCTCTTCGGCGCGCACCGCTTCGAGCGCGTCCTCGGCCGATTTCAGGGCTTTCTCAGCCTTGCTGCGGCGCGACCAGGCCCTGCGGGTCTCCTCGAGCGTGTTCTCGAGCCCGGCATAGGTATCGAGCAGCGAACGGTGTCCGCGAGGATTGAGCAGGCCGCGGTCATCGTGCTGGCCATGCAGCTCGACCAGCGTGTCCGAGAGTGCGCGCAGCACTTCGCCCGAACAGCGCCGGTCGTTGACCCAGGCGGTCTTGCGCCCGTCCGAGGCGTTCACGCGCCGCAGGATCAGCTCGTCACCGGCAGGAAGCCCCGCTTCGTCGAGCACCTGCCGCGCCGCGTGATCGGGGGAAAGGTCGAAGACGGCCGTCACCTCGCCCTGCTCCGCCCCGGCGCGCACCAGTTCGGCGCGGCCCCGCCAGCCCAGGACGAAGCCCAGCGAATCCAGAAGGATGGACTTGCCCGCACCGGTCTCGCCGGTGAGCACGTTGAGGCCCGGCTGAAAGGCGAGTTCCAGCCGGTCGATGATCAGCATGTCGCGGATTTCAAGCGCGCGCAGCATGGAACGCTCCCCAAAGGACACTCATCGCCGGATCAGGAATTACAGCCACTGCCCCTTGATCATCTGACGGTAGATCATCGCCAGCCAGCTGTCCCCGGCTGCCTCGAGCTCGAGTCCGCGCCCGGTCAGCAGCTTGTAGCTGTCCTGATACCACGGGGTCGACTGGTAGTTGTAGCCCAGGATCGCACCGGCGGTCTGCGCCTCCTGCGTGAGACCGAGCGAGAGATAGGATTCGACCAGCCGGTGCAGCGCCTCTGCGGTGTGCGTGGTGGTCTGGAAATCCTCGACCACGACACGGAACCGGTTGATCGCCGCGGCGTAGTTCTTGCGCTTGAGGTAATAGCGCCCGATCTCCATTTCCTTGCCGGCAAGGTGATCGAAGGCGAGGTCGAACTTCAGGATCGACGAGCGGGCATATTCGCTGTCGGGATACCGTTCGATCACCGTCCGCAGCGATTGCAGCGCCTGGAAAGTCAGCCCCTGATCGCGCCCGACCTCTTCGATCTGGTCGTAATAGGACAGCGCCAGCAGATACTGCGCATAGGCGGCATCATCCTCGAGCGGATAGAAATCGATGTAACGCTGCGCCGCGGCGCGGGAATTCTCGTAGTCCTTGTCACGGTGATAGGCGAAGGCCTGCATGATCAATGCGCGCTTGCCCCAGTCGGAATAGGGGTAAAGACGCTCGATCTCGCCGAAATAGAATGCCGCCTGCGTGGGATCGTTCTGATTCAGTTCGAACTCGCCCCGCTGGTAGATCTGCTCCGCCGTAAAGCTCTCAAGTTCGGGATCGCCGCCCAGACTGGTCGTGGCGCCACGATTGCCACAGGCCGAAACAAGGCCCAATACCAGAACTGCCCCGATCACAGATAGTCGCGACCTGCCGCCTGTCATCCCTGCTCACCCTCAATTACGCAACGCCGGACCTGTGCCCCGCTCTTGCCCGGTCCTAGCACAGAAAATTCCGGTGCAAAACGCCTTTACACCGTTTTCCGCCAAGCCTGTGGCACTGACTGTACTGATCGGTTCAGGCGACCGCCGGAATTTCGTGGCGATCAACGCCCGCACCCGGCAGCCGGGACGCGGTTTCCGGTGAAACATAGGCCATCCGGAAGGCTCCGGGCGTTTCGAACAGCGCGCGCAGCAGCAGATTGGTCATCGTGTGCCCGGCCTTGTGGCCTGTGTAATGTCCGAGGATAGGTGCCCCGGCCAGCGCGAGATCGCCGAGAGCGTCCAGCATCTTGTGACGCACGGCCTCATCCGCATGGCGCAGTCCGCCGGGGGTCAGGACCTTGTCGCCATCGACGACGACGGCGTTTTCCATCGTTCCACCGAGGGCAAGGCCCATTTCGCGCATCGCATCGACATCCGACTGACGGCAGAAGGTGCGGCTGTCGCAGAGTTCACGCACGAACGTGCCGTTGCGCAGATCGAGCGACTTGCTTTGCGTGCCGATCGCCTTGTCGGCGAAGTCGATGTGGAAATCCATGGTGAGACCACCGGAGCCGGGCTCGAGCCGGGCCCAGCCCTGATCCGTGTTCACTTCTACAGGCGCGAGAACCTCGATCACCCGGACGGGTGCGTCGAGATCGCGCACGCCGCGAGCAAGGATGCCGCGCACGAAGGGTGCGGCGGATCCGTCGAGGATCGGAACTTCGGGGCCGTCGATCTCGACCAAGGCATTGTGCACGCCGCAGCCCGCAAGGGCCGCCATTACATGCTCGATTGTCGAGACGGAAACGCCAACGCGATTGAAGATGCGTGTGCACAGCGGAGTATGCTCGGTCGCGTCCCACCGGGCCGGGACCATCGCGTCGCCGACCGCGATATCAGTGCGTTTGAACCAGATTCCATGTTCGGAAGATGCCGGACGGATGGTCAGACGGGCGGCCTTGCCCGAGTGGAGGCCGATGCCGTTGAAAGAAATCGCTGATCTGATTGTAGTCTGCACTGCTTTATCCTCACGTCTTGGCAAAAACGCTTGAGGCCCGTTTTCGCTTGGTCATCAGATAAGCCCTCACCCCTGTTGCCTCAAATCAAAGATTGCAACGGACTGAAACATCATCGTGTGAGCGTAGGCGCATCGCCGCCCACCGGTAAACTTCGCCTTAAAAGCCATTGATTTTGAAAACGAAAACGCCCCCAAGATTTGGGGGCGTCACTGATGTATCGTGTCCGTCCTGAACGATTTGGTTCAGTTTGCCTGACGTCGCAGGAATGCGGGGATCTCGATCCGCTCCTGATCAGGGTCGTTCTCGGGCTCGACCATCGGATCGGGCTGGGCCTGCCGACGCGCCTGAACCGGGGGCTGCTGACGCCGCGATGCGGGAGCTTCCTGGCCGTGACCAGTCATACGGTTGATCAGCGAGTTGATCCCGAAGCGCGGATTGCGGTCGCTTTCGGCCGCCTCGGCGGCAGCGGCTGCCGGACGTCCCATGCCCTGCGGCTGGTTGGGACGGGCGCGGGCGGCTGCGGCTTGCAGGCGCGTCATGGTCTCGGGCGAAGGCGTTCCGGGTGCCGCGGGACGGGGCGCGACGAAGGTGTCGGGCTCTGCTTCGATCTCGGCACGGGGCTGGAACTGGGCAACCTGCGGCTTGTAGGCCGGGGGCGGGAGGCCATCGTCCTGTGCCACGTCGTCGTAACGGTCGTCTTCCTCGAAGACCTGCTCCTCTGCGGCACGCCGGTTGGCGGACATGCCCTCGAACAGCGAAGGCTCTTCATCCTCGTATTGGGGCTCTGCCTGCTGCGCTGCCACCGGCTGCGGTGCGGGCTTGGGCTGCGGCCGCGGCGCGGGTGCGGCCGGGGCGGCGGGCGCTTCGAAAGCCTGCTGTTTCAGGGGCTGTGCGAGCGAGCGGCGCGGCACCGGGATCTCGGTGTTCACATCCATCGCGTCGATGCCGGTTGCGACGACGCTGACGCGCATCTTGCCTTCCATCGAGCTGTCGAGCGTCGAGCCGACGATGATGTTCGCGTCCTGATCCACTTCCTCGCGGATGCGGTTGGCCGCTTCGTCGAGTTCGAACAGCGTGAGGTCGTGACCGCCGGTGATGTTGATGAGAACGCCCTTGGCGCCACGCAGGCTGATTTCGTCCAGAAGCGGGTTCGCTATCGCCTTTTCGGCGGCCTGGATGGCACGATCCTCGCCCTCGGCCTCGCCGGTGCCCATCATCGCCTTGCCCATCTCGTCCATCACCGCGCGCACGTCGGCGAAGTCGAGGTTGATGAGGCCCGGACGCACCATGAGGTCCGTGACGCCTTTGACACCTTGGTAGAGAACGTCGTCAGCCATGCTGAACGCCTCGGTGAAGGTGGTCTTTTCGTTGGCCAGACGGAACAGGTTCTGGTTGGGAATGATGATCAGCGTGTCGACGACCTTCTGGAGGGCTTCAACGCCATCCTCGGCCTGCTTCATCCGCTTGTTGCCTTCGAACTGGAAGGGCTTGGTCACGACGCCGACGGTCAGGACACCCAGTTCACGCGCGGCCTGCGCGATGATCGGTGCGGCGCCGGTTCCGGTGCCGCCGCCCATGCCGGCAGTGATGAAGCACATGTGTGCCCCGGCCAGATGGTCGACGATCTGTTCAATGCTTTCCTCGGCTGCGGCGGCGCCGACGCTTGCGCGGGCCCCTGCCCCCAGACCTTCGGTGACTTTCACACCCAGCTGCACCTTGCTTTCAGACTTGCTCTGCTGGAGCGCCTGAGCGTCGGTATTGGCGACGACGAAGTCGACGCCGTCCAGCTCCTTCTCGATCATGTTGTTGACCGCGTTGCCTCCGGCACCGCCTACGCCAAACACCGTGATCCGGGGTTTCAAGTCATCCTGTCCGGGCACCGAAAGGTTCAAAGTCATTGATTTTTCCGCCTGCTGTTATGGCCTGTTTCAGGCCCTTTTTGCGCCTATTCCCGCTAACTTTAACGAATCGTGTCTATCGCGTCACGCGAAAAACACCCTTCTGCCACCAGATATGGCACTTTTCTGGCCCCGACTCGCGGGATTTCGCCGAGTTGACCAGATATTGCGGTCACCAGTTGTCACGGAACCATTTCACCGCGCGCTTGAGCGATCGCGCAGGGTACCGTTCGACCGGAATTTCAAAGTCCCACCATTCGTCCTGTGGGTGCGCCGCGAAGAGGCAGAGCCCCACCGCAGAGGCAAAGCCCGGACCCGTCGCCGCTTGCGGCAGACCATGCACCCGCATCGGGCGGCCCAGCCGGACCTGCTGTCCGAGGATCTTGCAGGCGAGCCCGTCGAGACCGGGGATCTGGCTTGCGCCGCCGGTCAGCACGATCTGCTGGCTCGGGAGATGTTCAAAGCCCGCTGCATCCAGACGGGCACGCACCTCTTCGAGGATCTCCTCGACCCGGGGACGCATGATGCCGATGAGCTCGGCGCGGCTGACGGTGCGGCGATCGTGATGCCAGTCGCCGGTGTCGCCGCCGATCTCGATCAGCTCGCGGTCGTCCATGCCCGTGGCGACAACGCCGCCGTAGAACGTCTTGATCCGCTCGGCCGTCGCCATCGGAACCTGCAGGCCCATCGAGATGTCGCCGGTCACGTGATCGCCGCCCATGCGCACCGCGTCGGCATAGATCATGTGTTTCTTCATGAAGATGGAGATGCCCGTCGCCCCGCCGCCAAGGTCGATGCAGGCGGCACCAAGTTCCTGCTCGTCCTCGACCAGCGCGGAGACGCCGCTCACATAGGCCGACGAGGCGATGCCCGCGAGTTCCAGATCACAGCGCTTCACGCAGTGGGCGAGGTTCTGGATCGCCATCGCCTCGACAGTGAGCATGTGCATGTCGGTGCTCAGCGTCTGGCCGATCTGGCCGCGCGGATCACCAAGGCCCGAGCGATGGTCGAGAGCGAAGTTCACCGGCTGCGCGTGCAGCACCTCGCGGTCATGGCCGAAATCCGGCACGTCGCAGGCGCTCAGCACGCGGGCGATATCCTGCTCGGAGACGGTGGTATGCTCGATCTCGACCTTGCCGTCGAGCCCGTAGGAGCGTGGCCCGGCGCCCGAGAAGCAGGCGATCACGTGGTCGACACGGATCTGCGCCATCTTCTGCGCGGCCTGCACTGCGGTGCGGATGGCGCGCTCGGTCTCGCCCATGGCGTCGATCTCGCCGAAACGCACGCCGCGCGAACGGGTTGTCGCCGCCCCGATGACGCGAAAGCCCGACTGCCCGGCGAGCGATCCGATACCGTCGCTTTCGCCGCCCTTTTCCGATCCGTCGAACCGCAGGACGAGGCAGGCGATCTTGGACGACCCCACATCCAGGATCGCTATAACGCCCCGCTGCATCGCGGCCTTGCGCATGTTGCGCATCGCGCGCTGTGATTCATACAGCTCGATCATTCAGTATCCCCAACTTTTATCGCCTTCATGCGCCACATTTCCTGTACCGCGTGCCCTGTAAGCTGCAGCGTCGGCCGCTGCGGAAGCCGCAGGTCGACCGCCTGCAAATCGCGGTTGAGCAAGTCGACCGCCTCGTCCATCGCGATCGCCCGTTCCAGCGCCTGCACGGCGCCCTCTTCGGGCAGCATCACGCGCTGGTCCCGGTCGAGCACGATATCCCAACGCCGCTCGCCGATCCGCTGGACCGCGCGCAGACGCGGCCAGAGCGGTTTCGCCGCCGCCAGCAGCGCCAGCGATTCCGGCACGTATTTGTCGGCCCCGCGCCCTGCAATCAGCGGCAGTTCGGCGTGGTCGGCGCGGTGAACCACCGGGCCCACATGCACGCCCTTGCGGTCCAGCAGTTCCAGACCGTTCTCACTGCGCCAGACGACGACCGGAATACGTTCCACCACGTCGATCTGCAGGACTCCGCCTTGCCGGATGCGCAGCTCCGCGCCTTCGACGGCATCGAGAGCGGAAACCTTCGCCCGCATCTCGTCCAGAGGCAGATCGAAGGACGAGATCGGAAAGGCAACCGGCAGGATCCTGCGGATATCCTCGGCCACGCCGTCGCTGGCACCGTCGATCGCCATGAGGCTGACCATGAATTCGGGACGCTGCTCGATTGCAGTGCGGGCATCCGCGATCATGCCGAAAAAGGCGTCGCGATTGTCCTGCGCCGAAAACCAGAAGGTCGCACCGCCAAGCACGATGGCCAGAGGCAGGCCGACCCGTAGCAGACCCCGGTAGAGCGGCGTCAGCATCATCCGGTTCATGCGGTAGCGCAGACGGGACGGCGCTGGATCGGCGCGACTTACCTGTTGCATGATGCATCCTCCACCATCCAGGAACACATCTGCGGAAAGCTGATCCCCTGGACCTGCCCCTGCTCGGGAGAGAGCGAGGTCGGTGTCATGCCGGGCTGCGTGTTGGTTTCAAGAAGGATCAGACCGTCGAGGCCGCGCGCCTCGTCCCAGCGGAAATCCGTCCGGCTCAGACCCCGGCACCCCAGTGCCTGATGGGCACGCACCGCATAATCGAGACAGGCATCGAAGATCTCCTGCGGGATCTCGGCGGGAACCACGTGGCGCGAGCCGCCGGGCTTGTATTTCGCATCATAATCGTACCAGCCATCCGTCAGGATGTCGGTCACCGTCAGTGCGCGGTCGCCCATCACTGTGGTCGTGAGCTCGCGCCCGGGCACGAATGCCTCGACCATCACCGTTTCGGGCATGTCATCGGAGAGCTGCGGCGGGCCGTTCGCGGCCTCCTGAACCAGGTAGACCCCGACCGAAGAGCCTTCGTTGTTCGGTTTCACCACATAAGGCGGAGTCATCACATGGGCGCGTCGGACCTCGTCGCGCGACACCAGCAGGCTCTCCACCACAGGCAGCCCGGCGGCGCGGAACACCTGTTTCGAGCGTTCCTTGTCCATCGCCAGTGCCGAGGCCAGAATTCCGGAATGCGTATAGGGAATCTTCAGCCATTCCAGCACGCCCTGGACGCAGCCATCTTCACCCCAGCGCCCGTGCAGGGCGTTGAAAACGACATCGGGCGCGGCATCCGTCAGATGCTGCGCCAGATCCGGGCCGGCATCGACCTCGGTCACCTCGTATCCATGATCCCGCAAAGCAGCGGCGCATTCTCGCCCAGAGCTGAGCGATACCTCGCGTTCAGCCGAGGGTCCGCCCATCAGTACCACTACTTTCGGGAGTGTCCTGCTCGACATCCCAAACCGCCTCGATATGTCCCGGGCGTATCGCCCTTGTTATTATGTGCGACCTGCCTGTGGTCGCGTCGTCTTTTTGGTGTGTCAGGGGCCGTTAACCGGCCTCTGTTTCGCGTTTCGGTTCACCGATGCGCATAATTTCCCAGTGTAACTCTATTCCACTGTGTTGGAAAACCTTTTTTCTGACTTCCTCGCCCAATCCTTCCAGATCTTCCGCCGTGGCACCGCCGGTATTGACCATGAAATTGCTGTGCATCTCGCTCATCTGTGCGCCACCGCGCCGTGCGCCCCGCATGCCAGCATCGTCGATCACCTTCCAGGCCTTGAGGTCATGCACATCGTCCGCCTTTCCCGTGCTCGAATAGCCGGCCGGGTTGCGAAATGTGCTGCCGGCGCTGCGCTCCTTGCTCGGCTGCGTGGCATCCCGCCGCGCGATCTGCGTGGCCATGCGCTCCTCCAGTTGCGCCGGATCGCCGCGCGGCGCCTCGAAAGTGGCGCTGACAATCACCCAGCCCTCGGGCAGCTCGCTGCTGCGATAGCGCAGGTTCAGATCACGTGGCGTCAGCGTGACGAGCTCACCCTCGCGCGTGACGGCCTGCACGCTCTGCAGCACATCCGCGACATAAGACCCGTAACAGCCCGCATTCATCCGCACCGCCCCGCCGATGGCGCCCGGAATGGTGCGCAGAAAGGTCAGATCCAACCCCTCCGCCGCCGCCTTGCGCGCCACGTGTGCATCGAGCGCCGCGACCCCTGCGGTGACGTGCGTGCCGACGATCGAAATCGCGTTGAATCCGCGCCCCATCCGGATCACCACGGCGCGCAGCCCGCCATCGCGCACGATCAGGTTCGACCCCACACCCATCGGAAAAACCGCAACCTCCTGCGGCAGAGCTGCGAGAAAGGCTTGAAGATCAGCCGCATCCGCGGGCTGGAACAGCCAGTCGGCAGGTCCCCCGACCCGCAGCCATGTAAGCTCGGACAGAGCCTTGCCTTGCGTGAGCGTCCCGCGCACCTGTGGAAGATCATGTGTCATGCCGTCCTGCTAATCATCCCAACGGCCGCTGGCAAGATCGACCCTTCCGATGCAGCGGCATCGCAATCGACCTTGCCGCGGGGGAGAGCGTGGGAACCACGCGTCCGGCGCCGTATCCGGCTCGCCGACACCTTGCCGCAGGGCGAGAAATTCTCACCCAGCCCCATCTGCCGATGACCCGGTCAGATGCCGCGCCCGACACGCGACAGGATCCAGTCTCCGAGATGACGCATCGGCCAGCGCAAAACCGACATGCCCGCCGCAAGCACCAGAAGACCGATCCAGGGACCGTTCTCCCAGGTGACATAGCCCAGCAGCGGAATACCGATCACGATCAGCACAAAGGCCCGGGTCCAGTGATTGTCCCTGCTCGGGATCATAGCCAGCACGTTCGCCGCCAGTGCCCAGACCAGGGCCAGTATCAGGGAAACGCTCATCGAGGCACCTCCGGGTTCCGTCCGCGGGCCGTCGCCCAGATGAAACGCAGCGGATTGCGGAACAGCGACAGGAAAGCCGCTAGCCCCAGCAGCGCCAAGGCCGCGCCGACATCTTTCCCGATCCAGACCGGCAAGACCGGCGCCGCCAGCAGAGGCGCCGAGCCGGGTACATGCTGGCGCCGCATCGGCAAGAGCGCCGTGACGCAGCAGGCACGCACCCAGACACAGCCCAGGAGCAGCGAACCGCTCATGCCTCCCCTCCCGCACGAGGCCAGGACCTGCGACCGGCCCCATCGTTCTCGGGGTCATAAATATCCCGGGGGGAGTCCGCAGGACGGGGGGCAGCGCCCCCCTCTTTCCTTGAAATCCCGCGGGACACCGACATTACCCGGCGAGCTTCGCGGGCAAGGCGTTGGCCCAGGCGCTGATCGTGCCGGCGCCGAGGCAGACCACCATGTCGCCGGGCTGGGTCTGTTCGCGTACCAGCCGCTCGAGATCCGCCTCGTCGCGGATCGCGCGGGCATGGCGGTGGCCATGCCGGATCAGCCCGGCGACCAGATCGTCGCGCGACGCGCCGGGGATTGGGTCCTCGCCGGCCGCATAGACATCGGCGATCGCCACCACATCGGCATCGTTGAAGCAGGCGCAGAAATCGTCGAACAGCGAGGAGAGGCGCGAATAGCGGTGCGGCTGGTGAACCGCGATCACCCGGCCCTCGCAGGCCTGCCGCGCCGCCTTGAGCACGGCGGAGATCTCGACCGGGTGGTGGCCGTAATCGTCGATGATCGTGACGCCGTTCACCTCGCCCACCCGGGTAAAGCGCCGGTTCACGCCACCGAAGGCGGCGAGCGCCGTGCGGATCTCGTCCCGCGCCATGCCCAGGTGGCGCGCCACGGCCACGGCCGACAGAGCGTTGGAGACATTGTGATCTCCGGGCATCGGCAGCGAACAGCCCTCGATCATCAGCCCCTCGGATTGCAGCGCGATGTCGAAATGCGCGACACCCCGTTCGTAGCGCAGGTTAATTGCCCGCACATCGGCCTGCGCGTTGAAGCCATAGGTCATCACGCGGCGATCCGTGATCCGGCCGACCAGCGCCTGCACCTCGGGGTGATCGGTGCAACAGACGGCCAGACCATAAAAGGGGATGTTCGAGACGAAATCGTAGAAGCCCTTGCGCAGCGTGTCGAAATTGCCCCAGTGCTCCATGTGCTCGGGGTCGATATTGGTGACGATGGCGATGGTCGCGGGCAGCCGGTTGAAGGTGCCGTCGCTCTCGTCAGCCTCGACCACCATCCACTCGCCCTCGCCCATCCGGGCGTTGGAGCCGTAATTGTGGATGATGCCGCCATTGATGACCGTTGGGTCGATCCCGCCGGCCACAAGCAGCTCGGCCACCAGCGTCGTCGTGGTCGTCTTGCCGTGCGTGCCCGCCACGGCGATGTTGGACTTGAGCCGCATGAGTTCGGCCAGCATCTCGGCCCGGCGCACCACAGGAAGGCCGCGCAGGCGCGCCTCGTCCAGTTCGGGGTTGCCCTTCTTGATGGCGGAGGAGATCACCACGACCTCGGCACCGTTGAGGTTCGTCGCCGCCTGCCCCTCGAAGATGTCGGCACCCAGGTTCTCGAGCCGGTCGGTGATCTTGGACCGCTTGAGGTCCGAGCCCTGCACCACGTAGCCGAGGTTCAGCAGCACCTCGGCGATGCCGGACATACCGATCCCGCCGATCCCGACGAAATGTATCGGCCCGACATCGCCGGGAAGCTTGGTTGCGGCGCGCATCATTTCGGCCCCTCTGACTGTCTTGTTCATCTGCTTGGCTCCTGCTCTGCCAGTTCCTCGACGAGGGCCGCCAATTCTGTCGCTGCGTCGGGGCGGCCCACCGACAACGCAGCTTGTGTCATCTGCAAGGCTCCAGCCGGGTTGTCGAGGACAGCCAGGATGGCCTCCGACAACGCCTCGATGGTCAGCTTGCCTTCGGGGATGCGGATCGCGGCGCCCGCCTCGACCAGCCCGCGCGCATTGGCGCTCTGGTGATCGCCGGTCGCGGCGGCATAGGGGATGAGGATCGAGGGACGCCCGATCGCGCTGATATCCGCAACGGACGAGGCGCCCGAGCGCGAGATGATCAGCTGCGCCTCGCTCATCCGCGCGGGAATATCGTGGAAGAACGGCAGCACCTCGGCATCGACGCCCTGTTCGGCATAGTAGGTCGCGACCCGCTCGCCATCCTCGTCGCGCGCCTGATGCGCGACGCGCAGATGCCGCAGCATGTCCATCGGCAGCGCGGCAATGGCGGGCGGCACCACGTCCGAAAGCACACGTGCGCCCTGCGAGCCGCCGATCACCAGGATCGACATGGGATAGTCGCCGGGCGGAATATACGACGCCCCGGCCCGTTCATAGACCGACAGGCGCACCGGATTGCCGACATGCACGCCCTCGATCCCTTCTGGCAGGGCGGTGGGCCAGGTGCCGCAGGCGACGATATCGACCCGCTTGGCGAAGATCTGGTTCACCCGGCCAAGCACGCCGTTCTGTTCGTGGATCATCCGCGGAAGGCGCAAAAGCACCGCCGCGCCGAGGGCCGGAATGCTCGGATAGCCGCCAAAGCCCACGACCACCGCAGGCCGGTCGCGCAGCATGGCCACCGCCGTGCCGAGGATCCCCTTCATGACGCGGAAGGGCACAGCGAGCTTCGCCAGCACACCGCCCCGCGCGAAGGTGGCCGAGGCCACCTGCTCGATCTCGACCGAATGGGGAAATCCGCCAGTGTAACGCGCGCCGCGCGCATCCGTCGAAAGCTTCACGCGCCAGCCCCGCCGCAGCATCAGCTCGGCCAGGGCCTGCGCCGGGAACATGTGCCCGCCCGTACCGCCCGCTGCGATCACAAGCAGCGGCGGCCTTGCCTGCTCAGCCATGTCCCAACCGGTGGGCGCCGTTCGGCACCCGCTTGCTTGCAGTGTTCATCGGCTTCTCCCTCTCAGAATGTCGCCAATTTCACCTTGTGGGCGCACCCGTGTAAAGGCCAGGAGCATGCCCACGGCCATTCCGCCCGCGATCAGCGACGATCCGCCGTAACTCACGAAGGGCAGCGTCATGCCCTTGGCGGGCAGCAGGCGCACCGCGACGCCCATGTTGATCATCGCCTGAACCCCGAACATGCAGGCGAGGCCGGTGCCTGCCAGACGGATGAACGGATCGCGTTCCCGCATCAGGCGGATGAGCGAGCGCACCACGATGGCGGCGTAGATTGCAAGAATGCAGAGCACCAGAACGAGTCCGTATTCCTCGGCCGCGACGGCGATGATGAAGTCGGTATGCGCATCCGGCAGCGACCATTTCACCTGACCCTCGCCAACCCCAACGCCAAAGAAGCCGCCCTCCTGGATCGCGTTCGTGGCATAGCCCATCTGCGTGTTCGGATCGACCTCGGGGTTGAGGAAGCCATCGATCCGCCGCGCGAAGTGCTCGGAATTCTCATAGGCGATGGTACCGCCGAAGACGACCATTCCGGCCATGGCCAGAAGCAGCAGCATCGGCGCACCGGCCACGAAGTACATCACGCCCCAGCCGAACAGCACGAGGCAGGCCTGGCCGAAATCGGGCTGCATCGCCAGCATCAGCACGATGGCGATGGCGAGCGCAAAGGACCAGAGCTTGCCCGGGGGGCCGTTGACCTCCTGGCTGGCGGCCATCATCCAGGCGGCCACGACCACGAAGCCCGGCTTGAGGAATTCGCTGGGCTGCACGCTCGCGAACCCCAGCGAATACCAGCGCATTGCGCCCTTGCCGAAATCGGTACCGAAGAAGGGCAGGAAAGCCAGCGCCACGAAGGCGAAAAGAAAGCCGATCACCGCAAGTCTGCGCACGAGAACCGGCGAGAGCAGCGATGTCACGAACATCGTCGTCAGCGCGAGGCCGCCAAAGAAGGCCTGTCGCTGGACATAATAGAAAGGCTGGAGATTGTTGCGTTCGGCCAGCGGCGGCGACGCGGCCAGGCCGAGGAGAATCCCGATCCCGAACAGCATCAGGATGCAGGACAGGGACCATTTATCGACTGTGCGCCACCACTTGGGCAACACGGGTTCGCTGTCGCGCACGGAAACCGTGCCGTAAACCATTTCGGTCATGAAAGTACCGCCATCACTGCCTCTGAACGTCCGGTTTTCCGGATCTGATGATGAGTGTATCGAATCTCGGGCTTTCAGACCAGAGGAAAGACGCGCGCGCCACCGGGTTGTTACATTGTATCCATCGGCTTATGGGATCGGGTATAAGTGCGCTCCGTCGTATCCGCTGCCGCGCTGCCGTGTCCCACTTGCAGGTCCGGGCCCATCGCGGTTATGCGACCGCATGAAAGTCACCAACCTCATCCTTGGCGCGGGGGCCGCGGGCCTCATGGCGGCAGCGCATGCCGGGCCCGGCACCCTGTTGATCGACCACGCCAGCGCCCCGGGCGAAAAGATCCGCATCTCTGGCGGCGGAAGGTGCAATTTCACCAACATGCACTGCGATTTCGACAATTTTTTGGGCGCGAACCCGCATTTCCACAAATCCGCTCTCAGCCGCTACACCCAGTGGGATTTCCTCGACCTCGTCCAGAAGCACGGCATCCCCTGGCATGAAAAGACGCTCGGCCAGCTGTTCTGCGACCGCTCCGCCAAGGACATCGTCGCCATGCTGATTGCCGAGATCGAAGTCGCCGGTGCGCAGATGTGGCTGAACACCCGCCTGACGGCGCTGCGTGGCACCGATCCGGGATTTGCCGCCACGCTCGAACGGGACGGGCAGAGCATCGATATCATCGCGGAAAACGTGATCGTCGCGTCCGGCGGCAAATCAATTCCCAAGATGGGCGCGACCGGCCTCGCCTATGACATCGCCCGCCAGTTCGGCTTGGCCGTGACCGAGACGCGCCCCGCTCTGGTCCCCCTAACCTTTCCCGACAACCGCTTCACCCCGCTTGCCGGTGTCGCCACCCCTGCCCGCATCAGCCACGGCGCCACAAGCTTCGACGAAGCGCTCCTGTTCACCCATCGGGGCCTTTCGGGACCAGCCATCCTGCAGATATCCAGCTACTGGCAGGAAAGCGAAAGCATCACGATCGACATGCTGCCCGGGTCCTCGCTGGCAAGCATCCTGCGCGAGAAGCGCAGGCAGGAAGGGCGCCGGGCGCTCACTACCGAACTCGCGCATCATCTGCCCTCCCGCCTCGTCGAACATCTGGGTCAGGTCATGGATCTCAAGGGTAACCTCGGCGATCTGTCCGATGCCCGCATCGATGCTCTCGCCACCGCACTCGGCCAGTGGAGCGTCACGCCCGGCGGTTCCGAAGGCTACCGCACCGCGGAGGTCACCCTTGGCGGCGTCGATACGGACGGATTGTCCTCCACCAGCATGATGTCGAAGACCGTGCCGGGGCTCTACTTCATCGGCGAGGCGGTCGATGTGACCGGATGGCTCGGTGGCTACAACTTCCAGTGGGCCTGGTCCTCCGGCCACGCCGCCGGAACGGCGATCCGGGCGGGTCTGCACGCCTCGGCCTGACTATTCCCCGGCGCACTCCATCGCCGACGTTGCCGATCAGAATGGATCGGTCGGCAGCATCAGGACAGCTTTTGAGAACGCGAGTTCCGGAGACACCGACCCCGCGCCCACACCACCGGTGACGTCACAAAGCCGCATCCGAAGTCGGCGCACTGCGAAGATAACCCCGGAAATGACGCGAAAAGATCACGCCGGACAAAAGCTTCAGTGAACAATACAGCACCTCTCTTGAAGCGTCATGAAATCGACATATAATCGTCATTTGCTGTTTACATTGGACAATCCGATGGCCTTTTCCGACTATCCGACCCTTCACCCGCTCAATCTGGGCCGCTCGATCGAGGCACATGTGCCGCGCAAGGCGCTGCGCGACTGGTGGAACAAGGTTCTGTACGGTCGCGACGCTCCGCTCTCTGACGAACTCATCTTCGTGCGCCCGCGCGACGTGATCTACGGGTACGACGCGAGCGGCAGCCGGAAGCCGTTGCGGCGGCAGGCCAGCGGCAGGATCGTCGATGGCGACTGGGATCTGAGTCGCTTCAGTCTCGAGGACCATCTCAAGCTCTCCAGCAGCCGGATGCGTTTCATCGATGGCGTGCCCTGGGAGCAGACCCCGCTGTTCGAGAAGATGATACAGGCAGTTTCCGAAGGCCGCGCGCCAGATGGCTGCACCTCCCGCGCGGATGTCGTCGCGCGCTATGCCGCGCTCGACCGCGTCTTCGACGAGGTGCAGCGCACCGGCCGCCTTCTCACCCGTTCGGAAATGCCGGAATATTTCCGCCGCGAACATGGCGGCATCCTCATCCATCTGGGACGGGATGGCACCTTTTTGCGGGCCAGCGGCGGCATGCACCGGTTTGCGATCGCGCGCATCCTGGACCTGCCTGAAATTCCGGCGCAGCTCGGCGTGGTGCATCCGCAGGCGATCTACATGAACCTGCTGGCGCCCTTGCGCAAATCGATCCACCAAAATTAGGGCCGTCGCCCCCCCGACTCCCGCCAACACGTTCGGCTATGCCAGCACGCCGCGCACCAGCGTCGTGAAATCATCGCCGCGCTGCTCGAAATTGTCATACTGATCGAAGCTCGCCGCCGCCGGGGCCAGCAGCACGACATCCCCCGGCTCGGCCTCGGCCATGGCCTGCGTGACGGCCGCCTTCATGGTGGTACAGACCTCCGCCTCGATGCCGGTCAGCCCCAGGGCGAATCCGGCCGCCTCGCGCCCGATGACATAGGCCTTGCGCACATGGCCAAGCCCCGGCGCAAGCCCGTCGAGCCCGCCCTCCTTCTGCAAACCGCCACAGATCCAGCGGATATTGTCGAAGGCGAGCAGTGCTTTCACCGCCGAATCCACATTCGTCGCCTTGGAATCGTTCACGTAGCTCACGCCTGCGGCCTCGGCGACGATCTGACTGCGGTGGGGAAGACCCTGAAAACTGTGCAAAGCCGCCTCGATCTGCTTCGGGCCCATCCCGAGGGTCCGGCAGACTGCAAAGGCCGCGCAGGCATTCTGATGATTGTGCGCGCCCGGCAACCCCTTCACGCCCCGCAGATCAATCGAGGCCACCTGCCGCCCCTTGCGCCATTCGCTGAGGAAACCCTTGCGCACGAAGACATCCCAGCCCGGTCCGCCGAGCTTCTGCCCCGAGGAGATCCTGATCAGCCGGTCATCGCCGGGCCCCTCGCTCAGCTGGTTGGCCAGATAGCGCCCCTCGGGCTCATCGACGCCGATCACCGCGCGGTCCGGCCCGCCTTCGGCAAAGAGCCGCCGCTTGGCCGCGAAATACCCTCCGAGCCCGGCATGCCGGTCAAGATGATCAGGCGAGAGGTTTGTGAACACCGCCACATCCGGCGTCAGCGCCCGGGCAAGATCGGTCTGGTAGGAGCTCAGCTCCAGCACCACGACACCGCCCTCTCCGGGGGGATCGATGTCCAGCACCCCGCGACCGATATTGCCCGCAAGCTGGCTCTCGCGGCCCGCCTCGCTCAGGATGTGGTGGATCAGAGCGGAGGTGGTGGATTTCCCGTTCGACCCGGTCACCGCAACGACCCGAGGCGTCACGTCATACTGGTCCCAATCCGCAAGCGCGAGCGAGCGGAAGAACAGCCCGATATCGTTGTCGACCGGCACACCGACCGCCCACGCCGCCGCGATCACCGGGTTCGGTGCGGGATAGAGATGCGGAATGCCGGGACTGACCATGAGCGTGGCGATGTCGTCGAAGGCTCCTGCCTGGCCGAGGTCGCGCAGACCGAACCCCTCGCCCGCGGCGCGCTCCCGCGCGGCCGGATTGTCATCCCAGCACACCGGTACCGCGCCGCCCGCAAGCAGCGCACGCGCCGCCGACAGGCCCGACCGGCCCAGTCCAAGCACGGCCACGCTCTGTCCTTCGAATCCCTGAACCGGTATCATCGCGTCCCCTTCAAATGCTGTCCCAGCGCTATCCGATCCTGCAGGACCTTTCCAGCGCCCTGCCCCTTCTCCGGGTCCAAAATATCCCGGGGGAGACCGCCGCAGGCGGGCGGGGGTGGAGCCCCTGAGGCGCGACGCAGCAACGATGCGCCCCCGGACAGACAAGCGCGTCACGGCTTAATCCGGCGCCGAGGAGGAGGAGGCACGACGACGACGAGACATCGCGTGCGCGCTGCAGGCGCGCTCCGCCGGATCAAGGCTTCCGGATCAAGGCTGCCGGATCACACCGGTCGGATCAGCGGACCTTCAGCGTGGCAAGACCGATGATCGCGAGGATCAGCGAGATGATCCAGAACCGGATCACGATGGTTGGCTCGGCCCAGCCCTTCTTCTCGTAATGGTGGTGGATCGGCGCCATGAGGAAGACGCGCTTGCCGGTGCGCTTGAAATACAGCACCTGGATGATCACCGACAGCGCTTCGACCACGAAGAGTCCGCCCACGATGCCGAGCACGATCTCGTGCTTGGTCGCCACGGCAATCGCGCCCAGCGCGCCGCCGAGCGCGAGCGATCCGGTATCGCCCATGAAGACCGCGGCGGGAGGCGCGTTGTACCACAGGAAGCCGAGCCCCCCACCGATTAGGGCCGCGGAAAAGATCAGGATCTCGCCGGTGCCGGGCACGTAATGCACATCCAGATAGTCGGTGAAGTCCACCCGGCCCACCGCGTAGGCGATCACACCCAGCGTGCCGCCGGCGATCATCACCGGCATGATGGCGAGCCCGTCGAGCCCGTCCGTCAGGTTTACCGCATTTGCGGCACCGACGATGACGAACATCGCGAAGGGGACGAAGAACCAGCCCAGATTGATGAGCGTGTTCTTGAAGACCGGTAGCGCCAGCTGGCCCGTGAGCTCCGCCGGGTGGTAGACCGAGGCCCAGTAGGCCGCGACCCCTGCAATGAAGAAGCCGAGCAGCAGCCGCACCCTACCCGACACGCCGGCCGAGCTCTGCTTGCGCACCTTGGCGTAGTCGTCGGCAAAGCCGATCGCGGCAAAGGACATGGTCACGAACAGCACCATCCAGATGAAGGGATTGTCGAGCCGCGCCCAGAGCAGGGTCGAGGTGAGCAGCGCCCCCACGATCAGCAGACCGCCCATCGTCGGCGTGCCTGCCTTCACGATATGCCCCTCAGGACCGTCGGAGCGGATCGGCTGCCCCTTGCCCTGCCGACGCCGCAGCACGTTGATCAGCGGCAGACCGAACAGGAATCCGAAAACCAGAGCAGTGATGAAAGCCCCCCCGGCGCGGAAGGTGATATAACGGAAAAGGTTGAAGAAATCGCCGCCATCCGAGAGTTCGGTCAGCCAGTACAGCATGTCAGTCTACCCTTTTCACGTCTTGTCGCGCCCTCAGGCGTCAGTAAATCCAGCGCCTTGGCGCATTTTGCGGATCACGTCAACCACGCGCCCGAGCCCCATGCTCAGCGACGCCTTGACCAGCACGACATCGCCTGCATCCAGATCGTGGCGCACGCCTTCGGCCATTTCGGCGCTGGTCTTGCCCCAGCGCCCGCGCTTTTCGGTCGGCAGCGCGTCATAGAGCGCCTTCATCAGCGGACCGACGCAGTGCACCACGTCGATCGCATCCATCGCGGGCTGCGCCGCGAGGGCCGCATGCATTCCGAGCTCGGCGCCGCCCAGCTCCTTCATGTCGCCCAGATAGGCGATGCGCCGCCCGCGGCTGACCCGCCCCAGATCATGCTGCACCTCCGCCGAGGCCAGCACTTCGAGCGCTGCGGCCATCGAGGCGGGGTTGGCATTGTAGGCATCGTCGATCAGCTCGAAGGTCAGCTGCGTGTCGACCGCATCCATCGCGATGACCTCGCGCATGCCGCGTCCCGCGCCGGGTGTCCAGCGCCCCAGATCCGCCAGCGCCAGCGCACGGTCGAGCTTCAGCGCGCCCGCGACGGCGACCACGGCCATCGCGTTCACCGCGAAATGCCGCCCCGGCACCGAGATCTTGTAGAGCACCGGCGTGCGCCAGGCCCGCCCCTGCACCACCGTCGCCTGATCCCCGATCCGCATGTCGCTGACCCGGTGATGGCACCGCGGGCTTTCGCCGAATGTGATCACCCGGGCATCCCGGGCACGGGCGGCGTCGATCAGGATCCCAGACGTCTCGAGATCCCCGTTCAGAATCGCCACGCCGTTGGGCTCCAGCCCCTCGACGATAGAGGCCTTTTCGCGGGCGATCCCGGCAAGACTTTCGAAGGCTGCCAGATGCGCCGGGGCGACGATGGTCACCACCGCCACATGCGGGCGCGCCATGCGGCTCAGCGGCGCGATCTCTCCGGGGTGGTTCATGCCGATCTCGATCACCGCGAAATCGCTGTCCCTGGGCATCCGCGCAAGGGTCAGGGGCACGCCCCAGTGGTTGTTGTAGCTCGCCTCGGCGGCATGGGTCTTGCCCTGCCCGCTCAGCACCTTGCGCAGCATTTCCTTGGTCGAGGTCTTGCCGACCGACCCGGTCACCGCGACGACTCTCGCCCGGCTGCGCGCGCGCGATGCGATGCCGAGCGCCTCGAGCGCGGCCTGCACGTCTTTCACGATCAGCAGCGGCGCCTCGGCGCCGATGCCCTCGGGCACATGATCGACCAGCGCCGCCGCGGCGCCGGCCTCGAGTGCCTGTGCCACAAAATCATGCCCGTCCCGCGCCACTTTCAAAGCCACGAACAGATCGCCGCGCCGCAATGTGCGCGTGTCGATGGAAACGCCCGACGCGGACCAGTCCATCGTCGACTGCCCGTCCGTCGCAGCCTCGGCCTCGACGGCCGTCCACAGTGTCATGCGAGCCTCCCGTCAAGGGCCGACACCGCAACGCTCGCCTGTTCGGCATCATCGAAGGGGAACACCGTCTCGCCCACGATCTGGCCGGTCTCGTGGCCCTTGCCGCAGATCAGCAGTGCGTCCCCAGGCCCGAGCGCGTCGACACCGCGCAGGATGGCTTCGGCGCGGTCGCCCACTTCCAGCGCGCCCGGCGCACCTTCCATCACCGCCGCGCGGATCAGCGCGGGATCTTCGGAACGCGGGTTGTCGTCGGTCACGATCACGAGGTCGGCGGCCGCAAGCGCGGCGCGCCCCATCAGCGGACGCTTGCCCGCATCCCGGTCGCCCCCCGCGCCGACGATGGCGACAAGCCGCCCCATCACATGCGGACGCAGCGCGCGGATCGCCTTTTCCACGGCATCCGGCGTGTGTGCGAAATCCACGAAGACCGAGGCGCCGTTCTCACGCGTCGCGGCAAGCTGCATGCGGCCCCGCACGGTGGTGAGAAATGGCAAGGTGTCGAACACCTGGTCGACGTCGGCGCCGCAGGCGATGACGAGCCCCGCCGCCAGCAGCACGTTTTCGGCCTGGAAGCCGCCGATCAGGTCCAGCCGCATCTGGCGCACCTTGCCCTCCCAGCGGATGCGCACATCCTGCCCGGTGGAATCATAGCGCTGTGCCATCAGGCACAGATCGGCGCCTTCGCCGGTGCCGACGGTGATCACGCCCTGCCCGCGCGCCCGCGCGATCGCGGCCATGTCGATGCCGCGCGCATCGTCGATATTGACCACGGCCACGCCATCCTCGGGCAGCACGCGCGCGAAGAGACCCGCCTTGGCGGCGAAGTAATCCTCGAAGCTCGCATGGTAGTCGAGGTGATCCTGCGTGAAATTGGTGAAACCGGCCGCGCGCAACTGGACGCCGTCGAGTCGACGCTGTTCAAGCCCGTGGGACGAGGCTTCCATCGCGCCGTATTCGATCCCCTCTGCAGCGGCGCGTGCGAGGACGCGGTGCAGGGTGACGGGTTCCGGAGTGGTGTGGCGCAGCGGCGTCTCCCAGTCGCCCTCGACCCCGGTGGTGCCGATATTGACCGCGGTCAGCTGCAGCTCCTGCCAGATCTTGCGCACGAATGTCGCGACGGAGGTCTTGCCGTTGGTGCCGGTCACCGCGACCATCACCTCGGGCTGCCCCCCGAACCAGAGCGCTGCGGTGAAAGCCAGCGTCTGGCGCGGATCGGCGGCGATCACCAGCGCAGCGTCGGATGCCGCGAGTTCTGAACGGGCGATGCGGGCGCCCTCCGCATCGGTCAGGATCGCCGCGGCGCCGAGGCTCAGCGCATAATGGATGAAGGTTGCGCCGTGGATGCGGGTGCCCGGCAGCGCCGCGAACAGGTAGCCGGGCTTGACCTCGCGGCTGTCCACCGCGACGCCGCGGATCTTTGCCTCGCGCCCTGCCCGGGCGGTCAGGCCCAGCTGTCCAAGTGTCTTGACGGTATCGCTCATGAAAGCCCCCCAGCCTTCGGTCGGATGCACGGGGCCGACCCGTCAGTTGCGGGTCAGCTGAATCCCTGCTTGTTGCCCCGGTTCGACCTCGGGACGCAAGCCCAGAAGCGGCGCGACCCGCCCGATCAGTTCTGCGGCGACCGGCACCGCGGTCCATCCGGCAGTGCGGCGCGGCTTGTCGCCGCTGTTATCGGAGGGCTCGTCCAGTGTCAGGATCAGCACGTATTTCGGGTCGTTCGTGGGAAAGATACTGGCAAAGGTCGCGATGAGCTTGTCCTTATAGTAACCGCCGCCGTTTTCCTTGGGCTTGTCGGCGCTGCCGGTCTTGCCGCCGACGGAATAGCCCTCGACTTCGCCAAAGCTCGCCGTGCCTTCGGTCACAACCTTGCGCAGCATCTGAACAGCCGATTTTGCGGTTGCTTCCGACATCACGCGCTCGCCCATATGTGGCCCCGACTGCTTGAGCAGCGTCGGGGGAACGACCCGCCCGCCATTGGCGATGGCGGCATAGGCGGCGGCGAGATGCAATGGCGAGGCACTGATGCCATGGCCGTAGGACACCGTGACCGTGCTCAGATCCGTCCATTTCGGCGGGAGAAGTGGCTTGCCGCCCGCCGCCTCGACGATCTCGAGGCCCGTCGGCTTGAAGAAGCCCATCGAATTCAGGAAATCCTGCTGACGGCGCGCGCCGATGGCCAGCGCCATCTTGGCCGTGCCGCGGTTCGAGGAATGAACGATGATGCCCTCGACGGTCTGATCGCCGTAATTCTTGCCGTTGAATTCGCCGATCCGGAAATTGGCGACCTTCATGGGCGGCGACGTGTCGATCACCGTCTGCGGTGTCACCAGCCCGAGATCCATCGCCTGCGCGGCGGCAAAGATCTTGAAGGTCGAGCCGAGCTCGTAGACGCCCTGCACGGCGCGATTGAAGAGCGGGCTGTCACCGGGCTTGCCGTTGACCGGGTTGGCGGGGCGGTCGTTGGGATCGAAATCCGGCAGGCTCGCAATGGCGATCACCTCGCCTGTATGAACATCCATCAGCACGGCCGCGGCGCCTTTGGCGTTCATCAGCCGCATGCCGCCATCCAGAACCCGTTCCATCGCGGCCTGAATGGTGAGGTCGATGGACAGCTCCAGCGGCGCGCCTTCGCGGGCGGGATCGCGGAGCTTCTCGTCGAAATATCTCTCGATGCCGGCAGTGCCGACGACTTCGGCCGAATGCACGCCTTCGCGCCCGAAGCTCGTACCGCCCAGCACATGCGCCGCGAGATGACCGTTGGGATAAAGCCGCATCTCGCGCGGGCCGAACAGCAGGCCTGGCTCGCCGATGTCATGCACCGCCTGCTTCTGCTCGGGCGAGAGTTTCTTGCGCACCCACAGGAACTTGCGCGGGCCGTTGAAATCCTTGCGCAGACGCTCCTCGTTCAGCTCGGGAAAGATCACCATCAGTTCCTTGATCGCCTTTTCGCGGTCGATCATCTGCTGAGGATGAGCATAGAGGCTGTGGGTTTCCATGTTCGTGGCGAGGATGCGCCCGTGCCGGTCGACGATATCGGCGCGCTGCGCGACGATCGAGGCGCCGGCCACCTGGGCGCGGGGCTCGGAAGGTTCGGAATTAGCCAGAACCCCCATTCGCACACCGATCACCGAAAAGGCGCAGAAGAACATCACGCCCAGCACCAGCAAACGGCCCTCGGCGCGGCCGCGTGCCTTGTCGCGCATCTGTTCATGACGGATGCGCAGATTCTCGCGTTCGATGGCGTCGGGGTTCTCGCCCCGCTCACGCGCTTCGAGGATACGCGCCAGAGGGCGCAGAGGGGTGCGGATCATGGCTCTTGTGCTCCTGCGCTCGAGACATCGACGGGATCGGTGATGGGCAATTCGGGGGGCTGCGGATAGGCGACCTGATCGACGAGGCCAAAATGTTCTGGACGCAGCGGCAGCAGGCCGAGCCGTTCGAAGTTGATGTCGGCGAGATCGCGCAGGCGGTCCGGACGGTTCTGGTAGGCCCACTCCGCCCGCAGAACCGAAAGACGTTCGCGCGCCGCACCGATATCACGTTGCAATTGCTCGACTTCTCCGAGGGCAGCCTGAGTCTTGTAGTTCTCGTGATAGGCCCAGAAAGCCAGGCCGATCATCCCCAGAAACGTGGTGACGTAGAGCAGCGAACGCATCAGCGGGTCCCCTTCAACTGTGGCATGGCAATGGATTTGGCGTCGATCTCGCCCGAAGGCGCATCCGTCCGGCGCGCAAGCCGCAGCTTGGCCGAGCGCGCGCGGGGATTTTCGTCCAGCTCTTCCGGGTCCGGGCCGATGGCCTTGCGCGACAGAAGATCGAACTGCGGCGGTTCGGTGTCGAGCACCGGGGCAAAGCGGTTGGCATTGCCCGTCTGCCCGGCACGCGACTGCAGGAAGCGCTTGACCATCCGGTCCTCGACCGAGTGGAACGTCACGACAGCCAGCAGCCCGCCGGTCTTGAGCGCACGCTCGGCGGCCATCAGACCTTCGAACAGGGCGCCGTATTCGTCGTTCACCGCGATGCGCAGCGCCTGAAAGCTGCGCGTCGCCGGGTGGCTCTGGCCGGGCTTGGACCGCGGCAGGCAGGATTCGATGAGACCCGAAAGACGCAAGGTCGAGGTGATGGGCGCATCCTCGCGCGAGCGCACGATCGCCTTCGCGATACGGCGCGAGGCGCGCTCCTCGCCATAGACGAACAGGATCTCGGCGAGCGCGACCTCGTCGAGCTCGTTCACGAGATCAGCCGCCGACGGGCCGTCCTGGCTCATCCGCATGTCGAGCGGCCCTTCCTTCATGAAGGAAAAGCCGCGCTCGGCCCGGTCGAGCTGCATGGAGCTCACACCGAGATCGAGCACGACGCCGTCCACCCCGCTCGCAACCTCGTCCATTTGCGCGAAGTTCGTCTGAACGAGGCGCAGGCGTTCGCCGTATTCCGCCGCCCAGGGGGCCGCCATCTGATGCGCCAGCGGATCGCGGTCGATGCCGATGACCTGACCCGCCCCGGCATCCAGCAATCCGCGCGCATAGCCGCCCGCGCCGAAGGTGCCGTCGATCCAGACACCCTCTACAGGTGCGACAGCCCGCAGAAGCGGGCGCAGGAGGACGGGAACATGGGGGGCCTTTTCGGGGGTCTGCTCTGCCATCGCCTACCCGTCCAACTTTGCGCCATCCAGGAAGCTGAGCGGATCGAAATCGGGCGGGAGTTCATCCAGGACGGCCTCGGTCTTGGCGACTTCTTCGGTCTCATAGGTCTCGGGGTTCCAGATCTGGAACGTGTCGCCATTGGCGATGAAGAAGGCCTCGCCGTCGATCCCGATCTTCTGGCGCAGTTTGGCGGGCAGTACGAGCCGCCCGGTCTCGTCCACGTTGGTCGGATGGCTCTGACCCTGGAACAGACGCTGGAGGATCTGACGCTCGATGGAACCGCGCGGCAGGGCGGCGATCTTTTCGTCGACTTCCTCGATCGCTTCCATCGTGTAGCATTCAAGGTATTTGCGGCGGTGATCGCCGTAAACGATGACCAGCTCGGGGTTGAGCCCCTCGGTCCAGTTCGGGTCGGACGCTTCGAGCACACGACGAAACAGGGCCGGGATCGACACCCTGCCCTTACCGTCTACCTTGTGCTGGCTTTCGCCTCTGAACCTGCGACCCACTGTCCGGTGTGCCCTTTATGACTGCCCCCTGAATATGAAAACGCCGGGATGATCCGCTGCCACTGATCATCCCGGCGTCCCCGTCCCGCTCTGGCGGGAGTGTCCAGCTGCGCGCGCCATCTGGGGGGATGTCTGCTCGCTCGCGCGCCGGATCTGTGTTCACGATGAAAGCCGGGGCCTGTATGAAACCTGCCAGTTCTTTTTTTATTGGTTTGGGAATGTTCATTGGGGTTCTTGATGACCCTCTGTCTTTCCCGTCCCTCATCGTGTGAACTATGGATGCCATGGGAAATCATGGGTGGCAACTGGTTTTTATGGGAATGGACCGCATCATGTGGTTTTCGGGAGACTTTAAAAACAACATGTGGGCTGCAGGCAACAGCCACATGTCGCAGGATTCTTGGATAACGGTCCAGAACCACACAACATATGGTAGAGTCTTTTTGGTGCCAGATTTCCCCTGAAATCCCGGAAAAAAATTCACTGACTCGTCTGGCACCTCCCGATTTTATCAGGTCGCATCATTCAAATGTGCGATTCACGGACGAATCAAGTCGATTCACGAGAGATTGATTCGTCCTCGAACCGCGAAGCGTGAGTTTGGGCCATGAATTCCCATGCCGCCCATCAAATCCCGTCCAAGACCACCTCAAGCCTTCCGGAAGGGGACTCCTGGTGCGAAACTCTCTGTATCAATGATCCGCACACGGGCGTCCCAACCAACGTCTCCGTAGCATCTGCTCCGCAGGCGGGATTCCGAACATCCCCCCCTGACTGACGGCCTAACGCGCATCACATCTTGATTTCGGCGCACTGGCGGCCTAACGAAGGGAAGCTTCGGTCCGGATGGTGACATCCGGTGAAAAGGGAACGGGGTGCGTGCGGGTCAGACCCTGCGCAAATCCCCGACTGCCCCCGCAACTGTGAGCGGCGAGCGTGACCGGCACATGCCACTGGGACCGAAATCCCGGGAAGGCCCGGATCACGCAGCGACCCGCAAGTCAGGAGACCTGCCGAAGTGATCACCCTACCCCAGCGCGGGGCGCGCACGGGTAACGGTTTTCCGTAGTGGTGACGACTTTCACCGTTTGCGGAAGGGCGACCTTTCCAATGACACAAGACGACCCAAAAGCCCCGCAACCGATGCGGGCAGATCTGGAAAGGATCACCATGACCCGCCTCTTGTGTGGGGCCTCGCTGCTTGCGCTGGCCACGATACCCGTCATCGCCCCCCAACGCGCCCATGCCCAGGACGCTCTCGATCTCGACATGATCACGGTCTACGCCAACCAGAGCGATCTGCCGCTGTCGCGCACCGGTGCCAGCGTCGATGTGATCGAGCAGGACCAGCTCGACAGCGCCCCCGGTGCGGGTCTCACCGATATCCTGTCAGGGACCCCGGGCGTGACATTTACCCAGTCGGGCGGTCCGGGCGGCCTGTCCTATGGCTCTCCCAGCAACGTGCGCATGCGCGGGCTCGACCAGAAGTACGCGCCGGTCCTGCTGAACGGGATCGACATTTCGGATCCCTCGTCGACGCAGACCGGCTTTGACTGGAACAACCTGCTTTCGGGCGGGATGAGCCGCGCCGAGATCGTCAGGGGTACGCAGTCGGCTCTCTATGGCTCGGAGGCCGTGGCCGGTGTGATCGCCCTCACTGCGGCAAAGGCGCCAGAGGAAGCCGGCCGAAGCGGCAGGATCGGGGTCGAGTTCGGGTCATACGGCACTCGCCGCGCGACCCTGAGCTATGGCATCGCCTCGGATCGCGCGGGTCTCGCCTTCACCGCTGCACGGGCGCGCTCGGACGGGTTCAGCACCTTTTCCGACAATTCCGAGAAAGACGGTTATGCCGGCGGGCAGTACAGTTTCGACCTCTACTACGACGTTCTCCCCGAGCTGCGGCTGGGCCTAACCGGCTTTTCCTTCGATTCCGAATTCGATTACGATCCCGGCGACAATACCGGCGATACGTTGCAGCGCGGAGTGCGCGCCTATCTTCAGGCGCAGACTGGCGATGTGAGCCATGAATTCGATGTTTCGCGGTTCACCATCGATCGGGACCTCCCGCTTTCCTTCACTCCGAACTTTGAAGGCGAGCGCGAAAAGTTCGGCTACACCGGCACATGGACCGCCTCGCCCATGGTCACAGTCTCCTACGGTGCCGACTGGACCCGCGAAACCGCAGACAGCTTCACGAATGAAGACGTCGACGTCAGAGGTCTTTTCGGCGAGGTCCAGTATGCCCCGACGCCCGATCTGGATCTGGCTCTGTCGGTACGTCATGACGATAACTCGCAGTTCGGCGGCTTCACCACCGGGCGCGCCGCCCTCACTTGGCGGCTGCGCGATGACATGACCCTGCGCTCCACGCTGGCCAACGGGTTCCGCGCGCCATCGCTCAACGAACTCTACGGCAGTTTCGGCGCCAACCCCGATCTCGACCCGGAGCAGAGCCGCAGCTTCGACCTCGGCCTGGAGAAGACGTTCGCCAATGGCGGATCGCTGACGGCAACGGTGTTCTACACCGAAATCGACGATCTCATCGACTATCCAGTTTCGTCCTATGTTCAGATCGACGGCACCTCGGTCTCTCAGGGGGTCGAACTGTCGGGACGCCTGCCCGTCACCGACCGCGTGACACTGACCGGCGCCTTTACCTATACGGACGCGCGCGACGAGGACGATGAGCCGCTGCAGCGGGTGCCACGCTACGTCCTCGATCTTGGGATCGCCGCGGACATCACCGACCGCATAACCGCCGCGGCGAGCCTGCAGCGGCGCGCCGATCTTCCTCCGACCTTCGGCGCGACCGCTGTCGAAGATGCCGAAGATTACACGGTGGTGAATGCGCGGATAGGTTACGACTTCGGCAACAATGTCGAGGCCTACATCCGCGTCGAGAACCTGTTCGACCAGCAATACGAAGTGATACCGGGCTACAGAACCTCCGACCGGGCGGCGTATTTCGGTGTCGTTGCGTCGTTCTGATCCCGCAACTCCCGCCGCCGCCCGGGGTGTTCCCGGCGCGGCGGGGCGAAACTGCGTGCCCTGCAGCGAAGCAGCAACCGAAAGACCGCAATGAAACTCGCATCCATCCTCCTTGCGCTGCTGGTGGTGCTGTTCACCGCCTCGCTCTGTCTTGGCAGCATCGGGCTGACCCCGGTGACGGCGCTGACGGCGCTGCTGGGCCTCGGCGATCCACTGCATGTCCTGATCCTGCAGGAAATCCGCCTGCCGCGCGCGCTGCTGGCCGCGATGGTGGGAGCATCGCTCGGCCTTTCGGGGGCAGCGATGCAGGGCTATCTGCGCAATCCGCTGGCCGAACCGGGCCTGATTGGCGTGTCGGGCGCCGCCGCGCTCGGGGCGGTGATCGCGCTGCAGACCGGCATCGCGGCAGTCTTCACGCTCGCACTGCCGCTGATGGCGCTGGTCTTTGCGATGGCGGCCGTCGGGCTGATCCTGCTGCTGGCGGGCCCGCGGGGGGCATCTCTCACGCTGATCCTCGCCGGGATCGCCGTCTCGGCGCTGGCGGGGGCGCTGACATCGCTGGTGCTCAACCTTTCTCCCAATCCCTATGCCGCGTCGGAGATCATCTTCTGGATGATGGGCTCGGTCGCGGACCGCTCGATGGCGCATGTCACGCTGGCCCTGCCGGTGATGCTTCTGGGCTGGGCCCTGCTCGCGACGCTGGGCCGAGGGCTCGATGCGCTAACATTGGGAGAGGACGCGGCGGAGGCTCTTGGCCTCTCGCTGCGCTCGCTGAGGTTGCGCCTGCTGGTCGGAACAGCCGCCGCGGTGGGGGCAGCCACCGCCGTCGCCGGAGCGGTCGGTTTCGTCGGGCTGATCGTGCCGCACCTGCTGCGCCGGGTCACCGGTGGACGACCGTCCGCTTTGCTCTGGGCCTCGACGCTCGGCGGCGCCTCGATGGTGCTGGCGGCGGACATCACCGTGCGGCTGATCCTGCCTTCCAAGGATCTCAAACTCGGCGTGGTGATGGCGCTGATCGGCGCGCCGCTCTTCCTGCATCTCATCTACAAGACCCGCAAGGAGCTGCCATGACCCTCCTCAGCCTTGCCGATCTCACCGTCACGCGCGGGCAGTGCCCGGTGGTCGATCATGTCTCGCTGGATGTCGGTCCTGGCGAATGCGTCGGCCTGATCGGGCCCAACGGTTCGGGAAAGACCACGCTGATGCGCGCGGCCCTCGGCCTGTTGCCGCATGCCGGGACAAGCTCTCTGGCACAGATGGCGCCCCGCGCCCGCGCCGCGCAGGCTGCCTGGCTGCCGCAGGCGCGCGAGATCGCCTGGCCCGTCACGGTCGAAACCGTCGTGGCGCTCGGGCGCCTGCCGCATCTCGCCCGCGGTGCACGGTTGCGCACGCAGGATCAGACGGCGGTCGACAATGCGCTGGCACGCATGGGACTGGCCGCCTTCCGCCACCGGCTTGCGACCGAGCTTTCGGGGGGCGAGCAGGCGCGCGTGCTGATCGCGCGCACGCTCGCACAGGGCACGCCGCTGCTGATGGCGGATGAACCGATCGCCGGGCTCGATCCGGCAGCGCAGATCTCGACGCTTCAGGTCTTTGCCGATCTTGCGAGCGAGGGCCATGCGGTGCTGACCTCGCTGCATGATCTGAGCCTCGCGGCGCGCTACTGCACCCGGCTGGTCCTGCTCCATCAGGGCCGCCTGCACGCCGACGGCCCACCTGCCGAGGTGCTGACACCGGACACGCTTGCCGAAGTCTTTCACCTGCGCGCCCGCGTGCACCTCACCGAGGACGGCCCGCTTTTCCAGCCACTGGGGGTTCTGACATGAGCGGACCGCAGCGCATCATCTGCCTGACCGAGGAAACGGTCGAAACGCTCTATCTTCTGGGGCAGGAACACCGGATCGTCGGCGTGACCGGCTACGCGATCCGCCCCCCGCGCGTGCGCCGGGAAAAGCCGCGCGTCGGAGCCTTCACCTCGGCGGACGTCCCCAAGATCCTCGCGCTCGCGCCCGATCTGGTGCTGACCTTCTCGGATCTGCAGGCCGATATCGCGGCCGAGCTGATCCGCGCCGGGATCGAGGTCCATGCCTTCAACCAGCGCACCGTCGCGGGCATCCTCGCGATGATCCGCATGCTGGGGCGGCTCACCGATTGCACGCATGCCGCCGAAGTTCTGGCCGAAAGCTTCGAACACCGCATCGCCGCCGTGCAGATGCCTGCGCACCGCCCGCGCATCTATTTCGAGGAATGGGACGAGCCGATGATCACCGGCATCGGCTGGGTCTCCGAACTGATCGAGCTTGCGGGCGGTACCGACTGCTTTGCCCATCTGCGCCACGAACAGGCTGCGAAGGACCGCATCATTACTCCCCGGGATGTGATCGACGCCCGGCCCGACATCATCATCGGTTCCTGGTGCGGCAAGAAGTTCGCGCCGCACAAGGTCATCGCCCGCCCCGGCTGGGACGCGATTCCGGCGGTGCGCAACGGCGCATTGCACGAGATCAAATCGCCCCTCATCCTGCAACCGGGTCCGGCCGCGCTCACCGACGGGCTGGACGCCCTGTGCCGGATCGTCAACGGAAAGGCCCTGTCATGTTAGACGATGCTGTTCAGTTTCTGGATCGGGGCGGCCCGGCGCTCTGGGCGATCGGGGTGCTGTCGGTCTGCACGCTCGCCCTGATCCTCTGGAAGGTCTGGCATCTTCTGCGGCTTGGCGCGTGGCGCACGGAGCATGCGGAACATGCCGTGACGCGCTGGCAAGACGGGCAGCGCGACAAGGCGCTGGAGATGCTGGCGGGTCGCCGCTCCCTGCGTGCCCTCACCGCCCGCGCTGCGATGGCGACGCTGGCGCACCGTGATCCGGAGACCGCGCGCGAGGAATGTGCCCGCGTCGCCCGGGCCGGGCTCGCCGAAGCGCGCACCGGGTTGCGGCCGCTCGATCTTGTCATCACCATCGCGCCGCTGCTGGGTCTGCTCGGAACCGTTCTGGGCATGATCGAGGCGTTTCAGGCGCTGCAGGACAGCGGTGCGCGCGCCGATCCCGCCGCCCTCGCCGGCGGGATCTGGGAGGCGCTGCTGACCACCGCCGCTGGCATGGGCCTCGCCATTCCTGCAGCGCTGGCGCTCAGCTGGTTCGATTCGGTCACCGACCGCATTGCGCTCGATTTCGAGGACCTGGCGACGCGCCTCTTCACAGCACTCCCTGCCGAGAAGAATGCTCCCGCGCAGGTGGATGAGCTGCCCCGCAGGAATGCGGCCCCCTGATGCTGTCGCTTCCGGCAGCCCGGCGCCGTCGGCGCCCCAGTCTCACGCCGATGATCGACGTGGTCTTTCTGCTGCTCGTCTTCTTCATGCTCGCCGCGCGTTTCGGTCTGCCCCAAAGCCTGCCGATCGCCCTGTCTTCGGGGGGATCCGCCTATTCCGGAGCGCCCCGCCTGATCGTGGTCCAGCCCGATGCCCTGATCCTGAACGGCGCGCCGATCCGCGCGGACGCTCTGCCCGACGCACTCGCGGCGCTGACGGACAGCCCGTCGGACAGCATCCTGCTGCGCCCCACTGACGCGACCGACGTGCAGCGGCTGATCGACGTGATCACGCTGCTGCGGGCGCAAGGCTTCACCAGTCTTGCGGTATTGGAGAGCGCACCGTGATCCGTCGCCGCCCCCCCTTCGTGACCGCGCCACAAAGGCGAATTGCGCCCGAGCCTGTGGTGCCGATGATCAACGTCGTCTTCCTGCTGCTGATTTTTTTCCTCATGACCGCGCAGATCACCACACCACCACCCTTCGAGGTGGATCTGCCGCAGGCCGTGGCGGAGGAAGAGGACGCGATCCCGACACTCTATATATCCGGCACGGGAGAGATGGCCTTCGAAAGCCTGATGGGGAACGAAGCCCTTGCCGCCGCGGCAGCGCAGACGCCGCTGACCCTGCAGGCGGATTCACGCCTGTCCGCGGGCACGCTGGCGCGGATCCTGGCGGATCTGTCACAAAAGGGTGCTTCGGACATCCGGCTCATGACGCAGGGCGGATCGTGATGCGGATCCTGGAAGCAACCGTCTTTCTGACTCTCGCCGGCGGACTTCATCTCGCCGCGCTGACCCTGTCCGACCTCCCGGGTGGCGGCGGCAGCGGGGGTGCGTCGGGCACCGACAGCATCACGCTTCAGGCCGCTCCGGACAGCCTCTCGGCCCTCGCCGCACAATGGGATCGCCCGCCGCAGGTGGCAGAGGCGCCGGAACAGGCCGCCCTCCCGGACGAAGACCTCCCGGTGCCACCCGTCGCGGAGGAGTCCCGCCCGAAGCGATCCGCACCACCGCCTCCGCCGACAGCATCCGAAGCGCATTCCGCGCCAATGGTCGACACGCGGCCGCCCGCGCCCGCGACGCTGGACATGACGGCACCGTCCGTCCCGATGCCCCCCGCGCCGCCGGAAGTGGCGCCGCCGCGGACATCTGCCGCGGACCGGCCGGTCCGGCAGGCCCCGCCCTCTGCCCCCAGCGCCGATACCGCTCCGGAAGCGCCGAGCGTCGACACCACGCCCCCCGCCTTCGCCGGCCTCGC
>JBBSNW010000054.1:0-33616 GCA_038260405.1 Rhodobacterales bacterium
GGCGAAGCCGAGGTGAACGAGGTCTTTTTCGACGATGTGAAGGTTCCCGTCGAGAACCTCGTGGGCGAGGAAAACAAGGGCTGGACCTATGCCAAGTACCTGCTGACGCATGAGCGGACGAACATCGCAGGCGTCGGTTTTGCCAAGGCCGGGCTTGCGAGCCTCAAGCGCATTGCCGGGCTTGAGCGGGATGGCGACCGCACCCTGATCGAGAACCCGCTCTTTGCCGCCAAGATGGCGCAGGTCGAGATCGACCTGATGGCGATGGAGACCACCAATCTGCGCATCATCGCGGCCGCCGCGGCGGGGCAGGCGCCGGGCGCCGAAAGTTCGATGCTCAAGATCAAGGGCACGCAGATCCGCCAGGAGATCAACGCGCTCACGCGGCAGGCCGTCGGGCCTTATGCGATGCCCTTCGTGTCAGAGGCACTGGACGATGGGTCGAACGTCGAACCGGTCGGCCCGGATTATGCGATGCCCGCGACGCAGGCCTATTTCAACAACCGCAAGCTGTCGATCTATGGCGGATCCTCCGAGGTTCAGCGCACGATCATCAGCAAAGCCATCCTGGAGCTTTGAGCCATGAATTTCGAACTCACAGACGAACGCCAGATGCTGCAGGACGGCTTGCGCCGTTATCTGCGCGACACGGTCACGCCCGATCTGCTGGTCGCGGCGACGGAGTCGCAGATCGGCCAGTCCGAAACGCTCTGGAATGGCCTTGCCGAAATGGGCGTGATCGGCGCGCTGTTCGGTGAAGACCTCGGCGGCTTCGGGGGCGCGGGCTTCGATCTCGCGCTGGTCTTCGAAGAGCTGGGCCGCGCCGGCGTCTTCGAGCCACTGCTGGAATTCGGCGTGCTCTCGGGCGGATTGCTCGGGGAACTTGGCTCGGGCGATCTCGTCGAGGACATGATCGCGGGGACTGTCCGTGTGGCCTTCGCGCATGGCGAACCTGCCGGGCGCTACGATCTGAGCCATGTGGAGACGACGGCCAAAGCCTCGGGCGACGGCTGGACGTTGCAGGGGCGCAAGAGCGTCGTCGCTGCATTGCCCTTTGCGACGCATGTCCTTGTTTCGGCGCGAACTTCCGGCGAGGTGCGCGAAACGTCGGGCATCTCGCTTTTCCTGCTTCCGGTTGATGCGCTCGAAGCCCGTGACTATCCGCTGAACGGCGGCGGGCGGGCCGCGGATATCGTGCTCGATGGGGTTGCTGTGCCAAGGGAGGCGCTTGTCGGTACCGAAGGCGCTGCCTGGGAGGCGCTGGAACGTGCCAATGCCCGCGCCGTGGCTGCAATCAGTGCCGAGGCGCTGGGCCTCATGGAGAGCATCCGCGCGCTCACCACCGAATATCTGCAGACCCGCAAGCAGTTCGGCAAGCCGATCGGCAAGTTCCAGGCGCTGCAGCACCGCATGGCGGATGTGCTGATCGAGATCGAGCAGGCCCGCTCTGCCGTGATCAATCTTGCCGGGCATCTCGAAGCGGACCGTGTGACGCGCGAACGCCATGTGAGCGCCACCAAGAACCTGATCGGGCGTGTCGCGCGGCTGGTCGTCGAGGAAAGCATCCAGATGCATGGCGGGATCGGCATGACCGAGGAATATGCGCTCGCGCATCTCGCCAAGCGTCTCACGATGGTCGATCACCGCTTCGGTGACACCGACTATCACCTGGAACGGTTCATCCGTCTGTCCGCTGCCTGAAATGGCGCTGATCGAGGGGGAAACCGGGACACAGCGGTCGCTGGGTTACGTGCTGGATGTCGGGCAGCCGGACGGATACGCGCGCTGCTGGCTGGACCTGACGGAGGGCCACATGAACCGTCATCACGTCGTACATGGAGGAATCTGCGGTTTGCTGCTCGACAGCGCGATGGGTGCGACGGGCAGCCTCACGGTGGATGCGACGGGGCGTGCGCCCTTCCTCACCGTGTCGCTGACCACGCAGTTCCTGGCCTCGGCCCGCGCCGGTCAGCGCATCACCGCGACCGGGCAGGTGACCGGTGGAGGCCGGTCGCTGCTCTTCATCGCGGGGGAGCTCGTGGCCGAGGACGGCACGGTGATCGCGACTGCCACGGGCGTTTTCAAGCGCGTCCCGCAGGACCGGCTTTCCGCGGAGGCGTCGGCCTGATGCAGAGCGTCGCGCAACTGAAAACCGGGGCGCGGGCGGCACTGATCCGTCCGCGTCCCGCAACACGGACATCCCGACAGGAGGCAGCACGATGACGACGCCGTTCGCATTCACCCGGATACATCACCTGCTCGACCGGAACGAAACGCTTCGGGGCAGCGGCCCGGCTGTGATCGACGGTGATGGACGCGACGTGGATTGGGCGGGTTATGCCCGGCTGTCACAGGTCTATGCCGATCTCATGATGCAGGAGGGCGTCGGTTCCGGAGACCGCGTTCTGGTGGTCGCCGAGAACTGCCTGACGGTCGCCGTGGCGATCTTCGCAGCCAGCCGGATCGGTGCCTGGGCGGTGCCGGTCAATGCCCGCATGGCGCCGCAGGAACTGGACCGGATCGTCACACATGCCGACCCCGCGATGGTGCTCTTCACCAGCGGAGCGTCGACGGAGGCGGCGGCTCATGCGGAACGCTTCGAGGCGAGGCCCATGGAGGCCGGAACCGGCCCGATCCACGTCCTGAGGCGGGACGGCACCAGCCCGGACGTGACGGCAGATGGCACGGAGGGCGTCGCCGTGCTGCTCTACACCACGGGCACGACGGGTGATCCCAAGGGCGTGATGCTGAGCCACGGAAATCTGCTCTATGCCGCGCAGGCCTCGTCGGAGCTGCGCAACCTCGCGCCGGGTGACCGGGTCTATGGCGCGCTGCCCCTCACGCATGTGTTCGGCCTCGCCTCGATGCTCATGGCTGCGGCCTATGCGGGGGCGACGGTGCAGCTTGCCGCGCGCTTCAGCCCGGCGGCGCTCTACCAGGCGCTGCGCGAAGGGATAACGGTGCTGCCCGCCGTGCCGCAGATGCATGCGCTTCTGATGGCCTACGCCGCCGAGTACGGGCATCAAAGACTGGAAAATGCCGCCCTGCGCTATGTCTCTTCCGGGGCGGCGCCGCTGGATCCGGCCTGGAAGCGCAAGGCCGAGGGGTTCTACGGCATCGCGCTGCAGAACGGTTATGGCATGACCGAGAGCACGGCCGGCGTGTCGGGCACCCGCAACGCGATGGGGCTTGCCGATATCAGCGTCGGCCCCGCGCTGCCGGGGGTCGAGATCGCGCTTGACGAGTCCGTCGGGGGCGAGCCGGGTGTGGGCGAGGTGCTGACCCGCGGCCCGCACGTGATGAAAGGCTATTTCCGCAACCCGTCCGAGACCGCAAAGGCGGTGAGTGCGGAGGGCTGGCTGCGCACCGGTGATCTTGGAAAGATTGACGAAAACCGGCATCTGCACATTGTCGGGCGCTGCAAGGAGCTGATCATCCGCGGCGGTTTCAACGTCTACCCGCCCGAGGTCGAAGCCGCGCTGAACGATCACCCCGCGGTGGTGCAAGCCGCCGTGATCGGCCGCCGTGGCGAGGGCGGGAACGAGGATATCCTCGCCTTCGTGCAGGTCACGCAGACGGGCGCTGTCGAGGTTGCGGAGCTTCGCGAATTCGTGTCCGGGCGGCTGTCGAATTACAAGCGGCCGAGCGTGATCCTTCTGGTCGGGGCTCTGCCTGCTTCGGCCTCGGGAAAGATCCTCAAGCACAAGTTGCTGAGCCACTTTGCAGACGTGCTGGAAAGTCCGGCGAAGGGCTGACGTGCCAAGTGGTGTGGCCTGAGCGATGAGAGAGCTTCGCAGGCCCCTCAGCCGTCGGATCCGGTGCGCACAGGCTTGCGCAGACGGTCGGTGATCACTCCGGTCACATGCGCGGCATCCTCGCCCACACCGAGGAATCGCCCCGAGCCCCATGTGTTGAGCCAGCCGAGGCCGAGGAAGTAGAGGCCGGGAAGCTCGCAGACTCCGCGGGCATGGACCGGACGGCCGCGGGTGTCGAGGCAGTCGGCCTGCAGCCAGGAATAATCCGGGCGGAAACCGATGCACCACAGGACCGAGGTGATGCCCGCATCCGAGGCGCTTATCTCGGTCACTTCCTGCTGCGGACGCCAGACCTTTTCGAAGGGCGCGGCGTCGGGGGCGTCGATGCCGTTATCGGCGATGTAACGGTCGATCGTGTCGCGGATGCCGACATAGCTGCGGTCCGCGTCGTCGAGATTCTTTTCGAGATCGGGAAGGAAACGGATCCTGTCGCCCTCCATCCCCGCGACCGATCCATAGAGCGGCACGCCCTCAAGCGCGAACTGGCGCAGGTCGATCTCGTGCCCGCCGTCGCGCCCCGTCATGTAATGGTTGGTCTTGGCGACGGCCGCGGCAGGGTCGGGATGCTCGGCGATGGTGATGTCGTAATGGCCTAGGTCATAGAGCCAGTCGGTGGCGTCGCGTCCCCTGTAGTCGCGCGGCGAGCGGGGCGCGGGACCGACGGCAAGTGCCACGGACCGGCCTGCAAGATGCAGATCCTCCATCAGCTGAACGCCGGACTGGCCGGTGCCGATCACGAGGCAGGTGCCATCGGGGATCTGATCGGGATTGCGGTAGGCGCGCGAATGCATCTGGAAGATCGACGGGTCGAGATCCTGCGCATAGGGCGGGGTGATCGGTGTGTCGTAGCCGCCCGATGCGATGATGACGTGATCGGCGCTGTAATGGCCATCCGACGTGTCGACCTCGAAGCTGCCATCGGGCAGATGCCCGACACGGGTGACGTTCACGCCCTCGCGCAGCGGCGGATCAAAGCTCGTGGCGAAGGCATCGACATAGGCGACGATCTCGTCGCGCAGCATGAAACCGTGGGGATCGTCGCCGGTATAAGGAAAGTCGGGCAGGCGGCATTGCCAGTTCGGCGTGACAAGGCAGAAGCTGTCCCAGCGGTTTTCCCGCCAGGAATGGAATTTCGTGTCGCGTTCGAAGACGAGGTGATCGACACCGTCGCGGCACAGGTAGTAGCTGGCAGAGAGGCCCGCCTGTCCGCCGCCGACGACAAGGGCCGTATGGTGCTTTCGTTCGCTCATCTTGAAGCCTCCGGATCAGGTGATGGACAGGCAGGTGACGTGCGCCTGCGAATCGGGATAGTGCCGGGCGCGGGCCTCGATCCGCTCGAGCTGGGCGGCGGCATTGGCGCAGGCAAATCCGTATTTCGCCTTGACCCGGTCCGAGGCCCTGTCGAGCGCCTGACGGCTGAGATCGAGGAATTGCGGCAGCGGATAGCTCTGCCCCGCCGTGAAGAATTCCGACACCGTCGAGGAGGGGGAATAACACGCCTCGGTCGCACCGTCGGGCCAGCGGATGGTAAAGGTGGTCTCAGGCATCGGCGGGATCCCTCGCGCAGAGATTGAGGTAGGGGGCGGTGGCGTGGTCCCAGAAGGTTGCCGAGGCAGCGCCCGAGGTGAGGGTGAGCTTGCTGCCCAGCGTGACGCGCCCGATGGGACCGGCCGCGATGTCGCGGGCATGAAAGCGGGCGCAGAACTCGCCGACCCGGTCCGGCGCGACGCAGAGCAGGAAGCCGAAGCTTGGGAACGTGGTGAGCCAGCGCTCGAGCGGGACACCGGCGGGCGGCGCGATCGCATCGATGTCGAGGGTGATGCCGACAGCGGAACATTCCGCGAGCATCAACGAGGTGCCGATGATGCCGCCCTGGCTGATATCCTTGCCCGCGCGGGTCAGGCCATCCTCGGCCAATCGCGCAAGCAGTTCGAGATCGCCGCGCAGGCGGTCTGGCGGCGCGTCGATGGCCGACTGCCAGTTGTCGAACGGCGCGCGATAGGCGCCGCGCATGTCGGTGACGGCGACAAGAACGTCTCCGGGTGTGGCGTCGAAGCTGGTGATGAGGCTGTTGGCCTTGCCATAGATCGACACGGCAAGCTGGCAGCTCTCGCTGCGCAGATTGGTAGGGCCGCCGACGATGGGCACCTCGTAGGCGGCCGAGGCGGCTTTCATGCCCTCGAGGATAGGTTTGGCGGCGTCGGCAGAGGGTGCCCAGAGCGCATTGGTTACGGCGAGCGGGCGGCCCCCCATCGCGGCGATGTCGGAGATGTTGACCATCACGCCGCACCAGCCGGCGAACCACGGATCGGCTTCGACGAAGCCGCTGATGAAGCCTTCGGTCGCAAGCAGCTGCCAGGCGTCGCCGTCGGGCAGGGCGGCCGCGTCGTCGCCGGGATATCCGGGTGAGGCGGCGGTGAGGCCCAGCTCGATGCAGGCCTGATCGATGTCGCGCTTGCCGGTGATGCTGGGATGCGCGCGCAGATCTTCGGTCAAGGTGTCGAGATCGCCCTGCTTCATGCCGCCCTCCGCATCAGCGCGGCCCAGCCGATCGCCGGATCCGCGATGGGCGGATAGGCCGAGAGGTCGGCTTTCATCTTCATGTGCGGGGTGCCGTGGAGGTCTGCCTCACCGAGCGTGTGCCAGTCGAGCCGCTCGAACAGGGGCACGTTCTGCATCTGGACATGGGCGAGAAAGGTCTGCGCACCGCGCGCATGCGCCGTGCCCACCGCAAGACGGATGAGTTCGCGGCCAAGCTTGCCGATACGGCGGTAATGGGGCGCCACGGCAAGGCGCGAGCCCCACCAGAGCCCGCCCGTTTCCTCGTGGATGCGGACCGTGCCTACGACGTCATCGGCTTCGGAGGCATAAGTCGAGATGGCGACGAGCGGGATCGCGACGGCGTCGATAGCATCGCGGTCATGGTCGTGAAAGATCTTCTGCTCGGTGACGAAGGTGGCGTGGCGCAGGGCGGCTGCGGCCTTCAGCTCCCAATCCGCGGTTGCGGAGCGGATCAGGAATTCGGGGGTGAAGAAGGCCGCGGCCGGTTCGAACATCATGCGGACACCTTGAGCTTTTCATAGACCGAGAGGGCGGAGCAGGCACCGCAGCGCCCGCAACCGGCCTTGATGTCCTCCGAGCGCATGCCGCCCGCGACGATCTTCTGACCCAAGGGGCGCAGGATCGAGGCCATGAACTCCGAACTCGGCGCCGGGTGGCTTTCCATCGGCGTGCCCGAAACGGGGACGAAGGGCACGACGAAGGGATAGACGCCGATGGTGATGAGCCGGTCCGAGATTTCTAGGATCGCCTCGGCGGTGTCGCCAAGTCCTGCAAGGATGTAGGTCGAGACCTGGCCGCGTCCGAAGACCTCGACCGCCGCCTGGAAACTTTCGAAATATGCGCCCAGAGACACCTGCGCCTTGCCGGGCATGATCTCGGCACGCAGTTCGGGGGTTACGACTTCGAGATGCATCCCGAGCGAGTCGATGCCCGCATCCTTCATGCGCCGGTGCCAGCGCGGGTCTGCGGGCGGTTCGCACTGGCCCTGCAGCGGCAGGTCGACCTCGGCGCGGATGCCTTCGGCGGATTCGGCCAGCACGGCAGCGCCGCGATCCTTGCCCGCAGGGGTCCCTGTGGTCATCACCATGTGCTTCACGCCATCAAGCTCCACGGCGGCCTTCGCGACCTCGGCCAGTTGCGCGGGGCTCTTGTGGGCGATGGTGCGGCCCGCGGCGAGCGACTGCCCGATGGCGCAGAACTTGCAGGTCTTCTTGCGGCTCTCGTAACGAATGCAGGTCTGCAGCACGGTCGTCGCCAGTACGTCCTTGGAATGCAGCGTGGCAATGTGGCTGTAGGGGATGCCGTCCGCTGTCGAGAGATCGTAGAATCGCGGGCGCTGCGGAAAGCTGACACTGGCGACCGGCAGGCCGTCGCGCAGCACGCGCGCCATGCCGGTCGCATCCGGCGCCTCGACAATATAGGGGCTGTCGAAGGCCGGAGCGGTGTGGACCGGAATCATCACCGTGACGTCGCCGAAATTGACCGCCTTGTGGTCGGTGGGACCGGCACCCCCCCTGCGGCTTTCAGCGCCCGCCTTAGGGTCTACAAGACGCATGCCGCGGGTCTGAAGGTCGTTGATCAGCGTCTCAGTCATCCTGCGTTTCCTCCAGTGGAATGGGTGTGAACGGCGTCTCCTGCGCCGATGCGTGGCGGGTTCGAGCCGCCGTGGGATCGTGCAGCAGGCTCAGAAGTTCGGGGCGGGCATAGTGGCCGACCGAATCCATCATGCGTTTGCGCTTGGTGATCAGCTTCATGTCGAGATCGGCGATCAGGATGCCTTCGCCCTCCGTCAGGGGCGGCACGACATGGCGGCCTTCGGGGGTGATGATGCAGGTCATGCAGCCATCCTTCAGTCCTTTCTGCAGGCTTTCGTCCGGCGTGACGCTTGCGATCTGGTCGGGCGTGAGCCAGCCGGTCGCGTTGATCACGAAACAGCCGGATTCGAGGGCATGGTGTCGCATGGTGACCTCGATCTGCTCGCCGAAAATCGGGCCGACGAGGCTGCCGGGGAACTGCGCGGCGTGAATTTCCTCGTGCTGGGTCATCAATGCGTAACGGGCGAGCGGATTGTAATGCTCCCAGCAGGCGAGCGCGCCGATGCGTCCCACGGCAGTTTCGACGACCTGAAGGCCCGAACCGTCGCCCTGACCCCAGATCATGCGCTCGTGATAGGTGGGCGTGATCTTGCGCCGCTTGAGCTTGATGCTGCCATCCGTGTCGAAGATCAGCTGCGCATTGTAGAGCGAGCCGTGATCGCGTTCGTTGATGCCCACGACCGCCACCACCCCCAGCCGCTTGCAGGCGGAACCCAGGGCCTGCGTTTCGGAGGAGGGGACGGTGACGGCCTGATCCATGAGGCGCAGTTGCTCGGGCCCCTGCTTCACCGGGGGACGCACGTAGGAGACGGCGGGGTACCAGGGGATCAGCGTCTCGGGGAAGACCACAAGTTCGGCGCCCTTGCCCGCGGCCTCGTCCAGCGCGTTGAGCACGCGGGTCAGGGTGCCAGCGCGGCTGGTGAGGTCGGGAGCGATCTGGACGGCGGCGGCGCGCACGGTGCGGTCGGTCATGGGGGTCTCCGGGTGGGCGTGTCCGGGGCCTTTGCGGCCACCGGACGTTTTCGGTGGCGGGATCTACACGGTCCAGGTGTCGATGATCACCGCGTTGGCCTTCTTGTGCAGGAGGATGCAGTCGAGCACGTCCTGCGGGGCGATCGGCGTGATGCCGGGCAGCAAGGCGGGTTCGCCATGGCCATAGAGCGCCTGCAGCGCGAAACGGCAGGCATAGACCTTGCCGCCTTCACCCATGAACTTCTTGAGGTTGTCGCCGAAGTTCAGATGGCCCGGAAAGGCCGCATCGCCCAGGGTAGGAAAGCCGCGCTGGATGCCGAGCGTCACGCCCGGACCGTAAAGCAGGATCGAGGTCTCGTAGCCCTTGCGGTTCAGGCGGATGGCGTTGAGGATGTTGACGAGGCCGATCGAGCCTTCGAAAGCCACGGTATGGAACGTGACGAGGGCCTTTTCGCCTTCATCGGCCTTCACATCCTCGAAGACCTTCTGTTCGTAATCGACGAAATAATCGCCATCCTTGTGGGCGGGTGTGGTCACTTCGGGCATGGAATTCCTCTCCTCGTTGGGTGTCAGGCGGTGTGATGCCCGCCTTGCATGATCATCCTGCCCGATAAATTGACTGGATCAATGAATGCATTCAATTTTGATAAATTGATTGCATTGAGTGCATGTAAATTGAGCGAACTGCGGAAAACGGTCGTTCTGGCAGGCGATATTGAATCGGATCTGCGGTTTTTGGCGCGCATCTGCGGGGCGACATCCCGGATCTGCATACAATCTGCTTCAATTTTGGCGTCGGCTGCGATAGGGCTGCGGAAAAAGGACTCCGCAATGACCCAATGGACACCTCTCACGGGCCGCTCCGGGCGGCCGCGCTACCTCGAGCTCGCCGATGCCATCGAGCGGGACGTGGCGAGCGGTGTTTTGCGGCCCGGCGACCGGCTGCCGCCGCAGCGCCAGCTGGCCGAGCGGCTCGGCATCGACTTCACCACCGTGTCGCGGGGCTATGGCGAGGCGCAGTCACGCGGGCTGGTCCAGAGCCATGTGGGGCGGGGCACCTTCGTGATCGAATCCGAAGTGGCACCCGAGGCGCCTGACCTGCGGCGCAAGGGCGACCGGGATCTCACGATGAACCTGCCGCCCGAGCCGACCGACCCCGACCTCATCGCCAAGATGCAGGACGGGCTGCAGATCGTGTCGGCCAACATGATCGCCCTGTTGCGCTACCAGTCGAGCACCGGCGGCGATGTCGACAAGGAAGCGGCGTCGAGCTGGCTGTCGATGCGTGGCATGGTGCCCTCGCTCGAGCGGATCGCGATCACGCCGGGGGGGCATCCGACGATCCTCGCCGTGCTGATGCTGCTGGCGCGGCCCGGCGATGTGGTGCTGTCCGAATCCGTGACCTATCCCGGGGTGCGCGCGATTGCCGGACGGCTGAACCTTCGGCTTGAGGGGCTTGCCGAGGATGCGGACGGAATCCTGCCCGACGCGCTCGAGGAGGCGATCCGGCAGCATGGGCCCAAGGCGCTCTACCTCAATCCGACGCTGAAGAACCCGACGACACGGACGATCCCGCTCGCGCGGCGCCAGGCAATCGCCGAGGTGCTGATTCATCACGGGCTGCCGCTGATCGAGGATGACGCCTATGGCTTCATCCCGCCGCAGCCGCCCGCGCCCTTTGCCACCCTGGCACCGGGGCTGGTCTGGCATATCGGCGGCCTTGCGAAATGCATCGGCGCCGGGCTTCGGCTGGCCTATACCGTGGCGCCGGATGCGCGGGCGGCGGCGCAGCTTGCCCAGTGTCTCAAGACGATTTCGGTGATGCCCTCGCCGGTCTGCATGGCGCTCGCGACACGCTGGATCCAGGACGGGACGGCGGACAGCATCAGCCGCTTCATCCGGGCCGAGACGGTGGCACGGCAGGGCATCGCGGGCGAGATCCTGTCGCGCTTCGATTTCGACGCGGACAAGGCGGCGTTCAACATCTGGCTGCATCTGCCGGAGGGACGCAGTCGCGCCGCAATCATGGGGCGGATGGCGGGCTCGGGTCTCGGGATCATTCCGTCCGATGCCTTCACGGTGAGCGGAGAGCCCGGTGAATCGGTCCGTGTCTGCCTTGGCGGAGAGCTCACGCGGGACGGATTGCGCGAAGGTCTGAACCTGCTTGCCAATGCGCTCGAGCCGGAGAGCTGGGGCGGGTAGGGCGCAGGGGCCGCGCGTTCAACAGGCGCTTTGGCCCGCGCCATCGGGCGACCAAAAATCCGGCAGGTTTCAGAAGGTTCGGGGTGTGCAGGCACACAAAAGCGGCACCGCTCTGCAATGAGGGGATGCAAATCCCGGATCTACCTGAAAGGATGCCGCAAAGATCAGGGGAAGCCGACACAGATGGCCATTTACGCAAGCATCCACCACCTCACCCACTACAAATACGATCGCAACGTCACGATGGGCCCGCAGATCATCCGCTTGCGGCCAGCGCCCTACAGCCGGACTCGGGTCATCTCGCATTCGCTCAAGGTCTCGCCCCAGCCGCATTTCGTGAACCACCAGCAGGACCCCTATGGCAACTGGCTGGCGCGTTACGTCTTTCCCGAGCCGGTGCGCGAATTCAGGATCGAAGTGGACGTGGTCGCCGACATGTCGGTCTACAATCCGTTCGACTTTTTCGTCGAAGAATCGGCTGAGTTCTATCCATTCGACTATCCGGCCGAGCTGGTCGACGACCTGTCGATCTACCGCCGCGCCGATCCGGCCACACCGATGCTGGCAGACTTCATCAAGCAGATCCCGACCGACAGGACCCGGATCGTCGACTGGCTGGTGATGCTGAACGCCAAGGTGGCGGGTGACATCGAATACACGATCCGCATGGAAGCCGGGGTGCAGACGCCCGAGGAAACCCTGCAGAAGGCGCTGGGGTCCTGCCGGGATTCGAGCTGGCTGCTGGTCAACGTGCTGCGGCATCTCGGCCTCGCCGCGCGCTTCGTGTCGGGATACTTGATCCAGCTGAAACCGGATCTCGATGCGCTGGACGGGCCCTCGGGCACGGATCACGATTTCACCGACCTGCATGCCTGGGTCGAGGTCTATCTGCCGGGCGCGGGCTGGATCGGGCTCGACCCGACATCGGGTCTTTTCGCGGGCGAGTCGCACATCCCGCTGGCCGCGACACCGCATTACCAGAATGCCGCTCCGATTTCCGGCGGCTACACGGCCGTCGGCACGCCGCAGGTCGAATTCGAATTCGACATGTCCGTGACCCGCGTCGCCGAGCATCCGCGCATCACCAAGCCGTTCTCCGAGGAAAGCTGGCTGCGGCTCAATGCGCTGGGCAAGCAGGTCGATACCGAGCTCGAGACCGGCGATGTGCGTCTCACCATGGGCGGCGAGCCCACGTTCGTGTCGATCGACGATTATGAAAGCGCCGAGTGGAACACCGCCGCCGTGGGGCCGACCAAACGCGGGCTTGCCGATCAGCTGATCCGCCGGTTGCGCGACAAGTTCGCGCCCGGCGGCTTCCTGCATTACGGGCAGGGCAAGTGGTATCCGGGCGAAACCCTGCCGCGCTGGACCTTCTCGCTCTACTGGCGCAAGGACGAAAAGCCGATCTGGGCAGATGCGGATCTGGTGGCGATGGAGAATGCCGAAACGGGGGCCGATGCGGCCTCGGCCGAGGCCTTCATCACCGGTTTTGCCAAGGAATTGGGAATCGCGCCCGAGATGGCGGTGCCCGCCTACGAGGATCCCGCCGAGTGGATCATCAAGGAAGCCAACCTCCCCGACAACGTGACGCCCGAGAATTCCATGCTGAAGGATCCCGAGGAGCGCTACCGCATGGCGCGGGTCTTCGCGCGCGGCCTCACCGAGCCTTCGGGCTTTGTCCTGCCGATCCAGCGCTGGCAGGCGCAGGCCACGGGGCGCAAATGGCGCAGCGAAAAGTGGAACCTGCGGCGCGGCCACATCTACCTCGTGCCGGGGGATTCGCCCGTCGGATACCGCATCCCGCTCGGCGCGTTGCCCTATGTGCCGCCCGCGGCCTATCCCTATACCTACATCACCGATCCGAGCGTTCACCGCGACCCGCTGCCCGAATACGATCAGGGCGATAGCGCGACACCCGAAGTGTCGTCCGACCGCCGCCAGCCCGTCTCGGCCCCGGCCGAACAGAAGGCGGTGCAGGATGTGATCGAGCAGGAACTTGGGGCTGTGGGCGGCGCCGTGCGCACCGCCATGACGGTCGAGCCGCGGGACGGCAAGCTCTGCGTCTTCATGCCCCCGGTCGAGGATGTCGAGGACTACCTGGACCTCATTGCCGCCGCCGAGCGCACTGCCAAGAAGATGGGCCTGCCGATCCACATCGAAGGCTATGCGCCGCCGCATGACCCGCGCATCAACGTGATCCGCGTGGCCCCAGATCCCGGCGTGATCGAGGTGAACATCCATCCGGCCGATAACTGGGAGGATTGCGTCGCGACGACCGAGGCGATTTATGAAGAGGCGCGCCAGTGCCGTCTTGGCGCCGACAAGTTCATGATCGACGGGCGCCATACCGGCACCGGCGGCGGCAACCACGTGGTCGTCGGCGGGGCGACGCCGAACGACTCGCCTTTCCTGCGCCGTCCCGACCTGCTGAAATCGCTGATCCTGACATGGCAGCGGCATCCCTCGCTCTCCTACCTGTTCGCCGGTCTCTTCATCGGGCCGACTTCGCAGGCCCCGCGGATCGACGAGGCGCGGCACGATACGCTCTACGAGCTGGAAATAGCGCTGAGCCAGATCCCGGACCCGAGCACCGGCACCCCGCCGCCGCCCTGGCTGGTGGATCGGCTGCTGCGCAACATGATGACGGACGTGACCGGCAACACCCACCGGGCCGAGATCTGCATCGACAAGCTTTTCTCGCCCGACGGGCCCACCGGGCGGCTTGGCCTCGTGGAATTCCGCGGCTTCGAGATGCCGCCCGACCCCAAGATGAGCCTCGCCCAGCAGGTGCTGATCCGGGCGATCATCGCACGCTGCTGGAACGCGCCGATCAGCGGCACCCCGGTGCGCTGGGGCACGGAACTGCACGACCGCTACATGCTGCCGCATTACCTCTGGCAGGACTTCATGGACCTGCTGCGCGATCTCGATCAGCACGGCTTCAAGCTCGATCCCGAATGGTTCGTCGCACAGGAAGAGTTCCGCTTTCCGTTCTGCGGGCAGGTGGAATACGAGGGCACCAACCTCGAGATCCGGCAGGCGCTGGAGCCCTGGCATGTGCTGGGCGAAACCGGCGCGATCGGGGGAACGGTGCGCTATACGGATTCGTCGGTCGAACGCCTGCAGGCGAAACTCACGACCTCGAACCCCGAACGCTATGGCGTCACCTGCAACGGGCGCACCGTGCCGCTGCGCAAGACCGATACCAGCGGGGTGTCGGTCGCGGGGGTCCGGTTCAAGGCGTGGCAACCGGCCGAGGCACTGCATCCGACGCTTGCCGTCGATGCGCCGCTGACCTTCGACATCTTCGACAAATGGTCGGGCAGGGCGCTCGGCGGGTGCGTCTATCACGTCGCGCATCCGGGCGGGCGGAACTACGAGACCTTCCCGGTCAACGGCAACGAGGCCGAGGCGCGCCGCCTCGCGCGGTTCGAGGCGCTGGGCCACAATCCCGGCTCCTACTGGCCGCCGCAGGACCAGACTCACCCGGAATTTCCGATGACCCTGGATCTGCGTCGGGCGCCCGGTATCTGAGCCGTGGCGTCGAAGATCATGACCGAGCACGACCCTCTCGACGCGCTGATCCGGGGCTACCACGTCCCTGCGGGGGTGGCGGACGAAATGATCGGCGCGGACGGGAAGGTGCGCCCGGTCTGGCGTCCCTTCCTGCAGAAGTTCGCGAAGCTCAGTGCCGAAGACATCGCGCGCCGTTTCGGGCGGGGTGACCGCTATCTGCGCGATGCCGGCGTTTTCTACCGGCAATACCGCGAGGAAGGCTCGACCGAGCGGGACTGGCCGCTGAGCCATGTTCCCGTCCTGCTGCATGACAGCGAATGGGCCCGGATCAGCGCCGGTCTGCGTCAGCGCGCCGATCTTCTGGAACGGGTGGTGAGCGACCTCTACGGCCCCGGCGACCTTGTCCGCAGCGGCATGCTGCCGACCGAACTGGTGGCGGGCAACCCGGCCTGGCTGCGCCCGATGGTCGGGATCAATCCGCCCTCGGGCCACTTCCTGAACTTCGTCGCCTTCGAGCTTGGCCGCAATCCGGACGGGTCCTGGTTCGTTCTCGGCGACAGGACCGAGGCACCGTCTGGCGCCGGGTTTGCGCTGGAAAACCGTGTCGCGACGATGCGGGCCTTCTCCGATCCTTTCCCACATGGCACGATCCACCGGCTTGCGCATTTCTTCCGCGAATTCCGCGACGAGATGCAGGGCGCTGACGGCCATCCCGACAGCCGCGCCGCGATCCTCACGGCCGGGCTCGGGACAGAGACCTATTTCGAACATGCCTATATCGCCCGCTATCTCGGCCTCATGCTGCTCGAAGGTGAGGATCTGGTGGTCGAGGATGGTCGCACCATGGTGCGCACGGTGGCTGGCAACAAGCCGATCTCGGTGCTCTGGCGGCGCATGGATGCGGCCTTTGCCGATCCGCTCGAACTCAACGACAAGAGCCGGATCGGCACGCCGGGGCTGGTGAACTCGATCCGCTCGGGTCACGTGTCGATGGTCAATTCGCTGGGGACCGGAGTGCTGCAGACGCGGGCTTTCCTCGCCTTTCTGCCGCGCATCGCGCGCGAATTGCTGGGCGAACCGCTCGAATTGCCCAACATCGCGACGTGGTGGTGCGGCAGCGCGCAGGAGCGCGCCACGGTCGAGGCGCAATACGAGCGGATGACCATCTCCGACGCGATGGGGCAGGATCTGCCCTTCGACGTGAGCGACGACACGATCATCGCGGGCCGCTTTCCCGACGGACGTTACGCGGACGTTTCCGAACGGCTTGACGCGCTGCGGGGCGCGCTGGTGGGGCAGGAAGCGGTGAGCCTCTCGACCACGCCGGTCTACGAAGAGGGCAGGCTCGTGCCGCGCCCGGTGATGCTGCGGGTCTTTGCGGCCCGCACGGCGCATGGGTGGTCGATCATGCCGGGGGGCTATGCGCGCATCGGCCCCAGCGGAGATGCGACGGCGCTGGCGCTGCGGCGGGGCGGATCGGTGGCGGATGTCTGGATCGTCTCGGACCGCAACGTCCCGACCGACCGGCCCACGACCGTAGAGCGACAGTTCCAGCGCGCCACGCCCAGCCTTCTGCCGAGCCGCGCGGCGGACAATCTCTACTGGATGGGCCGGTATGTCGAGCGGGCCGAGGGGCAGATCCGGCTCGTGCGTTCCTATCACATGCGGCTCGCGGAAACCGGTGCCGACGATCTGAGGGTGACGCGGATCGCGAAATATCTGCGCCGGACCGGCATCACGCTCGAGGATCCCGTCCCAGGCGATATCCTGGAAAATCTGCGCCACGCCATCCGCTGCGCCGCCAAGGTGCGCGATCGATTCTCCATCGACGGATGGATCGCGCTGCGCTCGCTCGAAGCGGAAATCGCCGGGCAGCGCGCGCCCGTGCCGGGAGACGAGGCGGCGCGCGCGATGAGCCACATGCTGCGCGGCACGGCCGGTTTCGGCGGCCTCGTGCATGACAACATGTACCGCTTCGTCGGCTGGCGGTTCCTGAGCCTTGGCCGCGCGCTGGAACGGGCGCAGGCGATGACCTGGGTGCTGGCTGATTTTGCCGCGCCAACGGCGCCCGAAGGCAGTTTCGACATCGCCATCGAAGTCGGGGATTCCGTAATGACGCACCGCCGTCGCTACCTGATCGAGACCAACCGCAGCACCGTCATCGACCTGCTGGCGCTCGACCACCGCAACCCGCGCTCCGTGCGCTATCAGGTGAGTGCAATCCGCCAGCTCGTCTCGGAACTGCCCGGGGCCGAGGTGAACGGCGAGCTCTCCGAACTGGCCCGTGCCATCCTGCGGGTCGAGACGAAGCTGGCCGTTGCCGATCCCAAAAGGCTCGACACCGACAGGCTGGTTTCGACCGCGCGCTCCCTCGGGCGGGTTTCCGACCTGCTGACCCAGACCTATCTCACGTGACGCCATGATTTATGACATCCGCCTTTCGATAACCTACAACTACGCCGCACCGTCGATGCAGGCGCGCAACATCCTGCGCGTGCTGCCATTGAACCGCGCGGGCGAGCAGCGCTGCCTGACCGGAGAGATCAGTTTCGAGCCGCGCCCGCAGGAGCGTGCCGACTGGACCGATTTCTTCGGCAACGGCGTGACCGAGATCGGCTTTCAGCAGCCGCTCACCAACCTCACAGTGCATCTGAGCGCGCGGGTCGAGCGGATCGCCCGGGCGCCGCAGCTGGACTTGTCGCCAAGCCGTCCGCGTCTGGCCGCAGAACTGGCCGGTCTGCAGGGCATCGATGCGGACAGCCCGCATCATTTCCTCACACCGTCGCCGCGCGTGGCCTTCGACGCGGCCATCACCGATTTTGTCGGCGGCATCCTGCTCGAGGGCAGCACCGTGCTCGCAGCCGTGCGCGACGTGGGGCGGGCCCTGCACGAGGGCATGCGGTTCGATGCCGGCGCGACGGATGTGAACACGCCGCCCGCCGAATCCTTTCGCAACCGGCACGGCGTCTGTCAGGATTTCAGCCATGTGATGATCGCGGGCCTGCGTGCGCATGGCATCCCTGCGGGCTATGTCAGCGGCTTCCTGCGCACCGAACCGCCCAAGGGCAAGCCGCGTCTCGAGGGCGCCGATGCGATGCATGCCTGGGTGCGTGTCTGGTGCGGCGCCGAGCTTGGCTGGGTGGAATATGATCCGACCAATGACCTGATGGTCGGGGCGGATCACGTGGCCGTGGCGGTCGGGCGCGATTATTCCGACGTGGCGCCGGTCAAGGGTGCCGTGCGCTCCTCGGGTGGACAGAAAAGCCGCCATGCGGTGGATATGGTGCCGCTCCCGGGTTAGGATCGGGGTGCAACTCCGCGCGACAGTCGCAATCCCTGCCGACGCCTTGGGGCTGTTACGTGACGGCGGGGTGCGCTAGTCGGCGGGCGGGACGCCGTGACGGCGCCCTTCCTGCAGCACGGCTTGACCCTGCCGTGCTGTTTTCCGAAAACCGACAGGGTTCGCTGAGGGCAGACAGGCATGACAAAGACACGGCGCAGCGCCGCCTGGTACGGGAAGCTGGACAAGGACGGTTTCATTCACCGCAGCTGGATGAAGAACCAGGGCTTTCCGGATCACGCCTTCGACGGGCGCCCGATCATCGGCATCTGCAACACCTGGTCCGAGCTCACGCCCTGCAATTCCGGCCTTCGGGATCTGGCCGAAGGCGTGAAGCGCGGCGTCTGGGAGGCGGGCGGCTTTCCGGTCGAATTCCCGGTCATGTCGCTGGGTGAAACACAGATGAAACCCACCGCGATGCTGTTTCGCAACCTGCTGGCGATGGATGTCGAGGAATCGATCCGCGCCTACGGCATCGACGGCGTCGTTCTGCTCGGAGGCTGCGACAAGACCACGCCGGGGCAGCTGATGGGGGCGGCTTCGGTCGATCTGCCGTCGATCGTCGTGAGCTCGGGTCCGATGCTGAACGGCAAATGGCAGGGGCGCGATATCGGGTCTGGCACGGATGTGTGGAAATTCTCCGAAAGCGTGCGCGCCGGAGAGATGACGCTGGCGGATTTCATGGCCGCCGAGAGCGGCATGTCGCGTTCCAAGGGTGTCTGCATGACGATGGGCACGGCATCGACCATGGCGAGCCTCGTCGAGGCGATGGGCATGTCGCTGCCGACCAACGCCGCTTTGCCTGCGGTGGATTCACGGCGCATGGCGCTTGCGCATCTGACCGGCAAGCGCATCGTCGAGATGGTGGACGAGGATCTCAAGCCCTCCGACATCCTCACCAAGGAGGCGTTCGAGAATGCGATACTTGCCAATGCCGCGGTGGGCGGTTCGACCAACGCGGTCGTGCATCTTCTGGCGCTTGCAGGCCGCGTGGGTGTCGATCTGACCTTGAAGGATTTCGAGATCGGCTCCGACGTGCCGCTGCTGGTGAACTGCATGCCGTCGGGCCAGTATCTGATGGAGGATTTCTGCTATGCGGGCGGCATGCCCGTGGTGATGAGCGAACTCAGGAACCTCCTGCGCTCCGCGAAGACCGTGCTCGGCGGAGACATCGCCGCCTATCATGACGGGGCGGAGTGCTGGAACCGCGACGTGATCCGCGCCTTCGACGCCCCGCTGAAGCCCGCGGCCGGTCTGCGCGTGCTGCGCGGCAATCTCGCTCCCGACGGTGCCATCGTGAAACCCTCGGCGGCGACCGAATCCCTGCTGGAGCACGAGGCCGAGGCCTATGTCTTCGACAGCATCGAGGATCTAAAGGCCAATATCGACCGTCCGGACCTGCCGGTGACCGCCGATACCATCCTCGTGCTCAAGGGCTGCGGGCCCAGGGGCTATCCGGGCATGCCCGAGGTCGGCAACATGCCGATCCCGCGGGTGCTGGTGGAACAGGGCGTGCGCGACATGGTGCGGATTTCCGATGCGCGCATGTCCGGCACGGCCTTCGGAACGGTGATCCTGCATGTGGCCCCCGAGGCGCAGGCGGGCGGAACACTGGCGCTGGTGCAGACCGGCGACCGCATCCGCATCAGCGCGGCGCGGGGTACGCTCGATCTGCTGGTGGATGACGCCGAGCTTGCGACACGCCGCGCCGCCTGGGCGCCCGAGCCTGCGCATTACACCCGCGGCTATGCGAAGCTCTACATCGAGACGGTGCTGCAGGCCGACAAGGGCGCCGATCTCGATTTCCTGGTGGGCAAGGATACCCGCCTCGTCACGCGCGAGAGCCATTGATGGTCCAAGCGCGCTCAACGTCTCAAGGAGGAAACCATGCCTGACGATATCGTCGCGGCGACGTGCGTGCCGACCCCGGATGCTTGCCCGATGCGAACCGGACGCTTGAGCGGGCGCAACAGCTCAGCGGTGACAGCATGAGCCGTCCCGTCACATGGATCGCCGCCGACTGGGGCACATCGCATCTACGGGTCTGGCTGATGGACACGACGGGCGGCGTGATCGAACGCCGCGACAGTGCCGACGGGATGGGCAAGCTGCAGCCCGATGCGTTCGAACCTGCGCTGCTGAAGCTGGTCGAAGATGCGCTGCCGGAAGGGCAGAGCACTCCCGTCATCATCTGCGGCATGGCAGGCGCGCGTCAGGGCTGGGCCGAGGCGCCTTATGCGACCGTTCCCTGCAAGCCGCCATCGGCGCAGCAGGCCCGGCTTGTGGGCACGTCCAATCCGCGCCTGCGGGTCCGTATCCTGCCCGGCGTCAAGCAGGAGCATCCGGCGGATGTGATGCGCGGAGAAGAGACGCAGATCGCGGGCTTCCTCGCGCTCAACCCCGGTTATGACGGCATCATCTGCCTGCCGGGGACCCATTCCAAATGGGCGCACATCTCGGCCGGAGAGATCGTGAGTTTCCGCACCTTCATGACCGGCGAGCTGTTCCAGTTGCTGTCGCGCCAGTCGGTGCTGCGCCATTCGGTGCCCGAGGAAGGCTGGGACGATGACGCCTTTGCCGAGGCGCTGGATACGGTGATGTCGCGCCCCGAGCGGCTTGCGGCGGATCTTTTCGGGTTGCGCGCAGGTTCCCTGCTGCATGATCTTGACGGGGCCACCGCGCGGGCGCGCCTGTCCGGGCTGCTGATCGGTGCGGAACTCGCCGCTGCCAAACCCTACTGGCTGGGGCAGCAGGTGGCGCTTCTGGGCGCCAGTGCGGTCGCCGCGCCGTATCGCGCAGCCCTGATGGCCCAGTCGGTCCCGGTGACGCTGGCCGATGCAGAGCGCATGACGCTGGAAGGCCTGAAGGCCGCCCATGCAACGAAGGAGACACAATGAGCCGTGAAATCATCGCCATTCTGCGGGGCATCACGCCGCCCGAGGCAACAGCCATTACCGAAGCGCTGATTGCGGCCGGGATCACCAGGATCGAAGTGCCGCTGAATTCCCCCGATCCCTATGACAGCATCAAGGCAATGCTGGACGGGTTCGGCGGGCAGGCCACCATCGGCGCGGGCACGGTGCTCGCCCCCGAAGAGGTGCTGCGGCTCGCGCAGATGGGCGCGCACATGATCGTCTCGCCCGACTGCAACCAGCGCGTCATCATGGCGACGAAAAAGGCGGGCCTGCTGTCCTATCCCGGCGTGATGACGCCCACCGAGGCCTTCACCGCGCTGCGCACCGGGGCGAATGGCATCAAGCTTTTCCCGGGCTCGCTGATCGGGCCGGAGGGGCTCAAGGCCATCGCGGCGGTGCTGCCGAAGGGTACGAAGACCTATGCGGTGGGCGGGGTCGGTCCTGCCAATTTTGCCGAATGGTTCGCGGCAGGCGCCACCGGCTTCGGGATTGGCACCGCGCTCTATGCGCCGGGGCGCTCCGCATCCGATGTCGCGGCGCGCGCGCGCGACATGGTCGCCGCCTATGACGAGGGAGGCGCGAAATGAGCCATCTGATTTACAGCGATACCGTCTGCAGCCTCGGCGAGGGCGCGCTCTGGCATCCCGAGACGCAGGTGCTTTACTGGTTCGATATCTACGGCAAACGTCTTTACGCGCGGGACGCCCGCGGTGAGCGGCATTGGGAGTTCGACCGAATGGTCTCTGCCGCGGGGTGGATCGACGACATGGTGCTGCTCATCGCCTCCGAGCGGGATCTCTTCACCTTCGACACCGCGACGGGGCAGGAGGAGCATGTCTGCCCGCTCGAGGCGGACAATGCCGTGACCCGCTCGAATGACGGGCGGGCCGACCCCTGGGGTGGTTTCTGGATTGGCACGATGGGCAAGGATCTCGAGCCGGGGGCCGGGGCGATCTACCGCCTCTACAAGGGTGAGCTTCGGCAGCTCTACCCGAACATCACCATCTCGAATGCGATCTGTTTCGCACCGGGCGGCGCCTATGCCTATTTCGCCGATACGCCGAGCGGCATCATCCAGCGCGTGACGCTCGATGACGAAGGCTGGCCCGTAGCCGAGCCCGAGCCCTGGATCGATCTCAGCGACAAGGGCCTCTATCCCGACGGCGCGGTCTGCGACAGTCAGGGCAATCTCTGGAACGCGCAATACGGCGCCGGGCGCGTGGCCTGCTATTCGCCCGAGGGACGCTTCATGACGGCGCTGGGCCTGGCCGCGGCACAGACGACCTGTCCGGCTTTCGGCGGCGCGGATCTCACCACGCTGTTCGTGACTTCCGCGGCGCATGGCGCTGCGGAGAATGATCCGCTGGCCGGTCTGACCTTCTCTGTGCCCACCGGGTTCAAGGGGCAGGCGGCGAACCGCGTGGTGCTTTAGACGTCGGGTACTTTCGAACCGTTCCCTGCGTCGCGACGTCTCTGTAAGATACGCGACGCCGGGCCGGCACCAGATTTCACCCCTTGCGCGTGAAGACCAAGGCCATCGAGTCGCGCAGCACGATCGGGCCGCTCAGGTAGTCGGGCCCGATCCCGGGCGAGCGCAGGACACATTCCCAGCCAAAGCCTTCGGTGCCCGGGACGCCCATGCGCAGCGGGTCCAGATCCGCGGTGGGTTTGCCCTCCATGTGGATCACGCTGTAGACCTGCTCGCCGTCCGGGCCATGGCGCAGCGAGGTGAACACGGTGCGTCCGCCCAGCGGTTCGACATAACCGAAATGATCCCTGGGGCCGTAATTGTCGCGCAGCCAGGGCCGCGCGCGACGGAATTCCCGCAGGTTCAGCGCAAAGGCCGATTGGATCGGGTCCAGCCCGGGCAGCGAATGCGAGATGTTGCAGTAGTCGTGCATGTCATCCATCCAGGCCCGCGCCACCTGTTTCAGCGTGGCGACCGTGTAATGCGGCCCCGCGAGCTTGGGATCGGTGGCGTTCAGCAGGCGCGCGATATCCTCGAGATCGTATTCCGTCACCACCACCAGCGCGGGCAGGAATTCGCAGAACCGGGCGAGGTCGGCGCGGGTCTCGTAGCCGAGCTCCTTGAGGCGACGGAAGTTCGAGGGGATCGAATAGCTGTATTCGTCCACCTGCCACTTGAGGCTGATCGCTTCTTCGGCCACGACCTTGACCCCGTACTTGTCATCCTGGTTGCGGATGAACCCCCAGGAGCCGCGCGCCATCGCGTTCAGAAAGTCCATCGGCACGCCGGGCAGGGCGGCATAGGTCAGGGTGTGGACGGCCGGATTGTCATAAGCCTTGTCGAGGATCTCCATCCGGGTTTTGCCGAGCCCGGTATTTATGTTCATGTCGGGTGAGACCTGCGTGCCGCGGCGCAGCGTGTCGTGGTTCGACGTCCCCGAGATCCAGTTCGAGCCGACCGAGACGCATTCGCGGATCCGCCAGTACTTGCTCAGCCAGAAGGTATAGAGGAAGGGCGTGTTGTGTGCGAAGGTCAACGGCCCCCACTGGAACACGTCGTCGTCGCGCTGCGTTTCGATCACCGTACGGTAGGTCGAGCTCAGCTCCCAGTCCTCGTCGGGCCAGGGGCGGCCGTCTTCGAAGACGAACCAGGGACGGTACTGCGTTCCGGCGACCTCCTGCACGATGTCGGCCATGCTCTGCAGGTAGTCGTCGTCATGCACCATGACCTGCGCATGCGGATCCCAGTACTTGAAGTCCTGCGCACCGTCGACGCGCACGCCGTCGGCGCCGAAATTCACCTTGCGGCGCTGCATCTCCAGCAGGATCGCACGCACGGCCGGATTTTGATAGTCGAGGTTCTGGCCGTACATGTTCGGCCCGGCAAAGAAGTGGTGCGACAGCGCCTTCAGACCCTGATTGTCGGAATGGCCATAGACCACGTCGAAGACCAGCTTCTTGGGCTTGCCGGGAAAGTTGTGCAGGACGCAGGCGAGGTCGACCAGCTCGTCCGGGCGGCCGGTTTCCAGCAGGACCGGATTCACCGCGGCCATGCCGGAGATGACGATGTCATAGCCCCAGTTCGTGGTATCGGGCCGGTAGAGCGAGACGGTGACCCCCGCATCTGTATCCTCGGATTCCTGCCAGAAATCGGGGCCGGTCTCGTAGACGGTCGTCGGCTCGACCGGCAGCAGCTGCACGGAATCGTAGCCCATGAAGAGCTGATCGGCGGGTTCGAGCGGCAGGTCGCGCGAGATGCGCTCGGCGAGGCGTTCGAACTGCCTGGTGAGGGCGGCGATGGAGCCCCCGGCCGTGGCCGAGGGCACGTGGATCTGCAGGATGTTCGAGGGCGGGCCGAACTTGTGCGGCACCTCGCCCCGGAAGCCTTCGAAATAGGCGGTGTCGGTGCGCCCGGCCTGCAGGGCGGCCATGTCGTAGAGCTCTGCCGGGGCCATCACGCCAAAGGGAAGGGACATTGCGAGCGGGTCGAGGATCCGGTGCCAGCCGCCCTCGCTGTCGCGCCAGGTGAGGGCGTAGAAATCGCCGATCTGCTCGCGGCTGCCCGCAACCATGCCGCGCACGGCGGTAAAGCAGTGTTCGTCGAGGCGTATGACCGGCACGAAGCTGCGATCAAACGGCACATCCTGATGCGCGACGGTCAGATCGAGCGGGATGGTGGGGGTCAGCACCTCGAGAAACACATCGCCCGAAGGCACACGGTTTTCGGCGAGTTCCGGCACCCAGAAGCCGAAATAGGCGATATCGCCGTCGCTCTGTCCCCCGAGGTGACGCGCGATCTGCTGTTCGGCGTCAAAGCGGGTTTCAGCGGTCATCAAGGTCTGCTGACAACTGTCCGCGCGGGCCTGAGCGGCGGTTTCGTCAAAGGAAATGCGGTCTTCGAGGGGCATGCGCCCTCCTTCTCGGTCTTTTTCAGGTTATGACGTCGGGCGCATCGCGCCCGGTTCGGTCCTTGATCCCGGCCAGCGCCTCGGCGGCGGCGATGATGCCCGACAGGGCCTCCTGCGGGTCGTCGTGCATACGGGCGGCGTCGGTCTCGACGCGTTCCAGATAAACGCGCAGCGTGGCGCCTTCGGTGCCGGTGCCGGACAGGCGCAGAACGATGCGTCCCCCCCCCTCGAGCGTGAAGCGCAGGCCTTGGCCTTCGCTGCGCGAGCCGTCTACCGGATCGTCATAGGCAAACTCGTCCGCGGACTCAACCGCAAGCCCCGCCTGGAGCGTGCCGGGCAGGTCCGGAAGCTTTTTCCGTAGGTCATCGACCAGTTTTTGGGCAGCATCGCTGTCCACCGCCTCGTAATCGTGCCGGGAATAGTAGTTGCGCCCGAAGGTGTTCCAGTGCTCGGTCATGAGCTCCATCACCGATATCTTGCGCACCGCCAGCACGTTGATCCAGTAGAGCACGGCCCAGAGCCCGTCCTTTTCGCGCACATGATCCGAACCTGTGCCGGCACTTTCCTCGCCGCAGATCGTGGCGCGGCCCGCATCGAGCAGGTTGCCGAAGAACTTCCAGCCGGTCGGCGTCTCGTAGCAGTCGATGTTGAGGCTCTCGGCCACGCGGTCGAGCGCGCGGGAGGTCGGCATGGAGCGCGCGACACCCTTGAGCCCGCCCGCATAGGCTTTCACATGCGTCGCGTTGGCGGCGATCGCGGCAAGCGAGTCCGACGGCGTGACGTAGATGCCCTTGCCGACGATCATGTTGCGGTCACCGTCGCCGTCAGAGGCCGCGCCGAAGTCGGGGGCATCCTCGGCAAACATCGTGTCCATCAGGTCCTTGGCCCAGATCGGGTTCGGATCGGGGTGACCACCGCCGAAATCGGGCAGGGGGATGGCATTCACGACGCTGCCCTCTGCCGCACCAAGCGTCTCTTCGAGGATCGCCGTGGCATAGGGGCCGGTGATCGCATGCATCGCATCGAACCGCACCCGGAAGCCCGACGCGAACAGCGCCTTTATCGCCGGGAAATCGAAGAGCTGCTCCATCAGCTCCTGATAGTCCGTGACCGGGTCCACGACCTCGATCTCGGTGTCGAGCAGGTTGTAGGTGCCGATGGTCGCAAGGTCGATATCCTGCGTCTCGGCGATCTTGTATTCCGTGATGGTCTTCGTCGCCTCGAAGATCTTCGCGGTCACACCTTCGGGCGCGGGACCGCCATTGCTCACGTTGTACTTCACGCCGAAATCGCCATCGGGCCCGCCGGGATTGTGGCTCGCCGACAGGATGATGCCGCCATCGGCCTTGCGCTTGCGGATCAGGTTCGACGCGGCGGGGGTGGACAGAAGCGCATTCTGCCCGACGATGATCTTCTTCGCGCCCCCGGCGGCGGCCATGCGGATCATCACCTGCGCGGCGCGGTCGTTGAAGTGCCGTCCGTCACCGCCCAGAACCAGCGTCTTGCCCGCGACGCCCCCGATACCGTCCCATGTCGCCTGCAGGTAGTTCTCGAGGTAATGCGGCCCCATGAACGTGTGAGTCTTCTTGCGCAGTCCGGATGTGCCGGGCTTCTGCCCGTCGATCGGTTGCGTGGAAATGGTCAGAATGGTCATGGTCGTCTCCTCCTAACGCCCGTGGCGTTTCATCACGGCAGCGGCTTGCGCCAGCCGAGGGTCTTTCAGAATGTCGTCGGGCCCGGCGGGCAGGCGCTGGCGCCAGTTGGGATATTCCCGGGTCGTGCCGGGCAGGTTGGGTTGTTCGGTGATCCGCAGGATATTCTCGATCTGCAGGGCGACGACACGCGATCCGCTGCTGGCGAGGTGATCGTGCATGCGGCTCACATCGTCGGGGGGCGTCTCGTCCTGCTGTGTGGTGACACGATCGAGCGCGGCAACCTCGGCCTTGCGCCGCGCATGCGTCGCCTCGGCGGCGTCAGCGTCGATCGAGCCGAGTTCGTGGCGCAGCGTGATCTCGTGCCCCTGACGCCAGCCGTCCCAGGTGGGCAGATCATGCGTCGAGAAGCTGGCGATCGTCGCCTGCGGATAGGCGCGCGGGCTGCGGAAGCGTGGCGTCTTGTGGCCGGTCTGTTCGAACATGGTGAGACGGCAGCCAAGGATGCCGGAGCGCGCCAGCGCCTTTTGCAGACCGTCGGGAATGTTGCCGAGATCCTCACCCACCACCACGGCCCCCGCCCGCGCCGCTTCGATCCGCACCACCGCCAGCATCGCGTCGAGCGGCATCTGGACATAGGCACCGGGTGCTCCGTCCGGCACCCAGAAGGCGCGGTCGAAGCCGAGGATATGGTCGATGCGCAGCATGCCCGCAACGCGGAACTGGCGGCGCAGGGTTTCGGCGAGGGCGGCGAAATGCCCGTCGATCAGCGCCTGCGGGTTGAACGGCGCGAGCTGCCAGTTCTGCCCGTCGCGGGAAAAGGCATCCGGCGGCGCACCGAGCGAGGCTCCGAAGGCAAAGCTCGCGCGATCTTCCCAGGTCTCGGCGCCGTGCGGGTGCGTGCCGACGGCAAGATCGAGGTAGAGCCCAAGCGCCATGCCGCCGTCGCGGGCATCGCGGGCGGCCTGGCCAAGCTGTTCCTCGGCCATCCACTGCAGCCAGGTGTGAAAGCGCACCCGTGGGGCAAGCTCCTGCGCGGCGGCCTGCACGGCATGGCTGGCCGGGTCCTGCAGGGCTGCAGGCCACTGGTCCCAATAGGCACCGTGCCGTTCGGACAGGGCCTGATGCGTGGCGAAGGTCTGAAGATGCGCGCCTTCGCGTGCGAGGTAGGCGTCGAATCCCGAGGTGTCGCCGCTCTGCGTGAAACGCGCGAAGTCGCCTTCGAGCGCCGACATCCGCGCCGGAATTTCCGATGAATAGTCGATGAGCGGCTGCCCCTCGACCGACGTTTCCGGCGCAGTGAGGTGCAGCGTCGAGAGGCGGCGGCGATGGGAAGGCGTGTAGGGGCTGAACCCGGCAGGGTCGCAGGCGAACCCGGCATGGACGGGGTTGATGCCCAGAAAGGCGGCGCCCTGTTCGCCCATCCCGCGGGCCATCTGCGCAAGGTCGCCATAGTCGCCGATGCCGCCGCGCGCGGCGGTGCGCAGACCGGCCAGCGGCACGATCAGCCCCCAGAGGCGCTGCGGCAGCGGCAGGCGCGCAGGCGCCACGAGCAGCGTCGTGCTCTCTGCGCCGAGCGTCAGGACATGGCGCCCGAGCGGCAGCTGCGGCATCAGGGGACCGCGCCCTTCGACACTGTGTCCATCCTCCCGCAGGATCAGCCAACCGGCATCCTCGGGAATCGGCAGGGTCGCGCGCTTGCCCAGAGTGCAGACTTGCCAGCGGGGCAGGGCCTGCGTCTCGGCCGCCATGTAACGCGCGAGCTCCTGCGCCTCGGCCTCGGTGTCGATCCTGTGACCCATGGCTGCCAGCAGCGCCTGCGCCGTCTGCGGCGAGGTATCGCGCGTCGTGCCGGTCTGGTCGACATAGCTCTGCACGACCCCGAGGCTCGCGGCCAGATCTGTCAGGGCATCACTCACTGCGGGCCTCGAGCACCATGGCGAGTACGGATTCGGCTGCCATCTCATAGGTCTCGCCGGTGACGGGTTTCGGCTCGAGCTCGGGCTCGTCAGTATCGAGATGCAGCACCCAGATCTTGCCCTCCGGCACTTCGGGGAGCGTGATGTCGAGCGCGCCGCCCGCGTTGAAGGCCAGAAAGACCGCCTCTTCGCGCACGGCGTATTTCGGGGTTCCGGACGCGGTGCGCATCTCGATCGCGAGGAACCGCAATTCGGGGATGTTCCAGTCCTCGTCCTGCATGTGCTCGCCATCCGCGCGCCACCAGAACAGATCCTCGATCCCGTCGACCAGACGTTCCCGGGCATGCAGGAACCTTTTCTGCCGCAGGATCGGATGATCCTTGCGGAAGGCGATGAGCCGGGTAGTGAAGGCCATCAGGTCGGTGTCGGCCTTGCTCCAGTCGACCCAGCCGATCTCGTTGTCCTGACAATAGGCGTTGTTGTTGCCGGCCTGCGAATTGCCGAATTCGTCCCCCGCGAGGATCATCGGCGTGCCCTGCGACAGCAGCAGCGTTGCGAGCATGTTGCGGCGGCGGCGGGTGCGGGCGGTGTTGATCTCGTCGTCGTCCGTGGGACCCTCGACGCCGAAATTGTCGGAATAGTTCGAGCCGTGCCCGTCGCGGTTATCCTCTCCGTTCGCCTCGTTGTGGCGCTCCTCATAGGCCGTCACATCGGCGAGCGTGTAGCCGTCATGTGCCGTGATGAGATTGACCGAGGCCGTGGCGGGGCGTCCGGAATGGTCGAATTGCGGAGCCGAGCCGGTGAGGCGGTCGGCAAGCTCGGCCACCTGTCCTTCGTCGCCGCGCCAGAACTTGCGCACCGAGTCGCGGTACTTGTCGTTCCATTCGAGAAAGGGGGGCGGGAAGGCGCCGACCTGATAGCCGCCCGGTCCGATATCCCAGGGCTCGGCGATGAGCTTGACGTTCGACAGGGTCGGGTCCTGCCGCAGCGCCTGAAAGAAGGCCGCGTTGCGGTCGAACCCTGTCGCCGTGCGCCCGAGAGTCGAGCAGAGGTCGAAGCGGAAGCCGTCGACATGCATGACCTCGACCCAGTAACGCAGCGAATCCATCACCATGCGCAGGACCATCGGGTGGTCCATGTTCACCGTGTTGCCGGTGCCGGTATCGTTGATGTAGCATCGCTTGTTCTCGGCAAGGCGGTAGTAGCTCGCATTGTCGAGCCCGCGGAAGGCCAGGGTCGGCCCCTGTTCGCTGCCCTCGCCCGTGTGGTTGTAGACGACGTCGAGGATCACTTCGATCCCGACGCTGTGCAGGCGCGCGACCATGTGCTGGAATTCCCAGAGGGCGTTCTGGGTAAGGTAGCGCGGATCGGGCGCGAAGAAGCCGAGCGTCTGGTAACCCCAGTAATTGGTGAGGTTCTTCTCCACCAGAAAGCGGTCGTTGATGAAGGCATGCACCGGCAGCAATTCGATCGCGGTGATGCCGAGCTTCACGAGATGGTCGAGCATGACATCCGAGGCGAGCGCGAGGAAGCCGCCCTTGTTGAGCGCTTCGGGGTGCAGCTGCGTGATGCCGCGCACATGCGCCTCGTAGATCACCGAGCGGGTGATGGGTGTGTTGGGCGGCGTATCTGTACCCCAGGCAAAGCTCGGATCCTCGACCACGCAGCGGGGCATGTATTTCGCGCTGTCGCGGGTGTCGAAGCTCAGATCCTCGTCCTTGTGCCCGACGGTATAGCCCATCAGCGAGTCGTGCCATGTCGGATGGCCGGTCAGGCGCTTGGCATAGGGGTCGATCAGCAGCTTGTTGTAATTGAAGCGGTGGCCTTCTTCGGGCTTGTAGGGGCCGTCGGCGCGCAATCCGTAATGCTGCCCGGGCTTCACGCCCGAGACGTAGCCATGCCAGACATCGCCGTCACGTTCGGGCAGGTCGATGCGGTGCGTCTCGGTCTTGCCGTCGGCAGAGAACAGGCACAGCGTCATGCGGGTGGCGTGTTCGGAGAAGACGGCGAAGTTCACGCCTTCGCCATCGAACGTGGCCCCCAGGGGGGCAAAATGGCCGGGGGCCAGAGCGGGAGACTGGATCATGGGACCTTCTTGAGTGACTCGTAGAGCGCTGCATAGGTCCGGGCCGACTGATCCCAGCCGACAGGATGTGCCATCGCATTCTTCATCATCTTCTGCCAATCCTTCTGGGATTGCCAGAGTTCACACATCCGCATGAGGGCTCCGCGCAGGCAGTTTGCCGTCACGGGGGCAAATTGAAAGCCGGTGGCGACGCCCGCGGCCATGCCGGCGGGGCTTGCGGGAATGACGGTGTCGGCCAGACCGCCGGTAAGTGCCACCAGCGGCAGCGTGCCGTAGCGCAGGCCATAGAGCTGGGTCAGACCGCAGGGTTCGAAACGCGACGGCACGAGGATCACGTCGCCGCCTGCCATCAGATCATGCGCGAGGTCTTCGTCATAGCCGATGCGCACCGCGACACCTGGATAGCGTTCGGCGGCGTCGCGGAACCCGGCTTCGAGCCGTGCATCCCCCGAGCCGAGCAGAGCAAGCTGTCCCCCGGCCTCGAGCAGGGTCGGAAGGACATTGAGCAGCAGGTCGAGCCCCTTTTGCTCGGTGAGCCGCGAGATCACGACGCAGAGCGGGCCGTCACTGGGGGGCAGGCCGATTTCTTCGCGCAGCTTCTTCGTGCAGGCGGCCTTGCCCTTGGGCGAGGTATAGGGCGGGGTCCAGCCGTCGAGGTCGATGCCGTTCAGGATGCCGGTCAGATCCGCCTGACGGTCTCGCAGCACGCCATCAAGACCCATGCCGAATTCGGGGGTCATGAGTTCAGACGCATAGGTCGGGCTCACGGTCGAGATCTTGTCGGAACCGATCAGCCCGGCCTTGAGCGCGCTGATCTGGCCGTAATATTCGATTCCGCCGGGATTATACCAGGAGCGTGGCAGGCGGAGCGCGTCGAGCCGCCCCTCCGGCGCGAGGCCCTGAAAGGCGATGTTGTGGATGGTGAACAGGGTCGCGACGCGGTCCGTGGCGCCCATGTCCTGAAGATAGACCGGGGTCAGCCCTGCCTGCCAGTCGTGCAGATGCAGGATTTCCGGTGTCCAGCCCTCGATCCCGTTGGCGCCGATATGGGCCGCCGTCCAGGACAGCGCGGCAAAGCGTTCGGGATTGTCCGGCCAGTCCTTGCCGTCCGGGCCGAGATAGATCGAGCCGGGCCGGTCGTAGAGATGCGGCGCGTCGAGCACGTAGAGCGCCTGACCGCCGAGGGTCGCGCGGCGCACCGAGGCCGTGCCGCCGAAGAGGTCGCCAAGCTCGGCGACCACCTCGGCATTCTCGACACCGCCCATCACGGCCGGGTAGCCGGGCAGGAGCGTGCGCGTGTCCACGCCGCAATCCGCGAGCGCGGCCGGAAGCGCACCGACCACGTCCGCAAGGCCTCCCGTCTTGATCAGAGGGACACATTCCGATGCGACGGACAGGACTCTTGTCATAGTGCGGCGGCTCTTTTCTTCAGCATGTTTTGGGTGATCAGCGTGACGCCGCCGTCCGAGACGCGGAACCACTTCTTGTCCTCGTCGGGATCTTCGCCGACGACCAGACCTTCGGGGATATGCACGCCGCGGTCGATCACCACTTTGGTGAGGCGGGCATGGCGCGCGATGGTGGCATAGGGCAGCACCACCGCCTGATCGAGCGAGGCGTAGGAATTGGTGTGCACCTGCGTGAAGAGCAGCGACTGGCGGATCTCGGTCCCCGAGATGATGCAGCCGCCCGAAACCAGCGAACTGACCGCGACCCCGCGCCGGTTGGCCTCGTCATGAATGAACTTGGCGGGAGGGACGGATTCCGAATAAGTCCAGATCGGCCAGTCGGTGTCCCACATGTCGAGCTCGGGCGAGAAATCGGTGAGGTCGATATTGGCTTTCCAGAAGGCGTCGACCGTGCCCACGTCGCGCCAGTAGGCGGGCGCCTGCGGCGAGGAGCGCACGCAGCTGTCGGTGAAGCGATGCGCCTGAGCCTTGCCGTTCTTCACGATGTCGGGGATCAGGTCGTTGCCGAAATCGTGGCTGGAATTTTCATCCTCGGAATCCCGGATCAGCAGGTCGCGCAGGGACTTCCAGTTGAAGACGTAGATCCCCATCGAGGCCAGCGTGATCTCCGGATCGGCGGGCGTGCCCGGCGGGTCCTTGGGCTTTTCGAGGAAGGAGGTGATCACGTCCTTGTCGTCGACGGCAAGCACACCAAAAGCCGAGGCTTCGGTGCGCGGCACGGTCAGGCAGCCGATGGTCACATCCGCGCCGGAATCGACGTGGTGCTGGATCATCAGCTCGTAATCCATCTTGTAGATATGATCGCCCGCGAGGATCAGCACGTAATCCACATCGTAGCTGTCGACGATGTCGATATTCTGGGTCACTGCATCGGCGGTGCCACGATACCAGGCCTCGTCCCCGCCGCGCTGCGAGGCGGGCAGGATGTCGAGGAATTCGTTGCGTTCGGCACGGAAGAAGTTCCAGCCGCGCTGGCAGTGCCGGATCAGCGAATGCGCCTTGTATTGCGTTGCGACCGAGATCTTGCGGATCCCGGAATTCAGCGCGTTCGACAGGGCAAAGTCGATGATCCGCGTCTTGCCACCGAAATAGACCGCCGGTTTCACGCGGCGGTCGGTCAGTTCCATCAGCCGTGATCCTCGGCCGCCCGCAAGGACGAAGGCCATGGATCTGCTGGCGAGCCTGTTGCTGGAAAGTGTCATTTTGGTCTCCTCCCTTTTGTGGCGGCCCCGGGAGGGGCCACCCTTTTCTTGTTCAAGACCGAAAGGCCGTTCCCAGTCTCAGTCCTTTATCAGGTAGATCGTGGACAGGGGCGGCAGCAGCACCTTGGCGCTGGCCGCCTGGCCGTGGCTCGGCGTATCAGTGGCCGTCACGCTGCCCATGTTGCCACGGTCGCCGCCACCATAGATGCCCGCATCGGAATTCAGCGCCTCGCGCCAGGTGCCGGTCGAGGGCATCCCGAGGGGATAGGCGGCATGTTCCTGAGGAGTCATGTTGCAGATCACCACGACCTCGGGATCGCCGGGATTGCCCCGCCGGATCCAGGCATAGACCGAGGCTTCCTCGTCATTCGCCTCGATCCACTGGAACCCGTCGGGTTCGCAATCCTTCACGTGCAGGGCAGGTGTGTCCGCGTAAAGGTGGTTCAGGTCCCGCACGAGGTTCTGGATGCCCTTGTGATTGGGTTTCTCGGCACCC
>JBBSNW010000055.1:0-32293 GCA_038260405.1 Rhodobacterales bacterium
GAAGGACGGCTGGACGAGCTTGTCCCGATCGAGAATGCCAGCATGGAGGACCGCACCGTCCTCTGCTGGGACAAGGATGACATCGACAGTCTCGGCATCCTCAAGGTCGATGTGCTCTCGCTCGGGATGCTCACCTGCATCCGCAAGGCGTTCGACCTCATGAGCCAGCACCACGGCAAGAGCTACGATCTCGCCACCCTGCCGCCCGAGGATCCAAAGGTCTATGACATGCTCTGCCGCGCGGATACGGTCGGTGTCTTTCAGGTCGAAAGCCGCGCGCAGATGAATTTCCTGCCGCGGATGCGGCCGCGCACATTCTACGATCTGGTGATCGAGGTCGCCATCATCCGCCCCGGCCCGATCCAGGGCGACATGGTGCATCCCTATATCCGCAGGCGGAACAAGGAGGAGGAGGTGTCCTTCCCCTCGGATGCCCTTGGCAAGGTGCTGGCCAAGACGCTGGGCGTGCCGCTTTTTCAGGAACAGGCGATGCAGATCGCCATCATCGGCGCGAATTTCACTCCGACCGAGGCCGATCGCCTGCGCCGCTCGCTCGCCACCTTCAAGAAACACGGCAATGTCAGCGAATTCCGCGACCGATTTCTGCGCGGGATGCGCTCCAACGGCTATGATCAGGATTTCGCCGAACGCTGTTTCAGCCAGATCGAGGGGTTCGGCTCCTATGGTTTCCCCGAAAGCCACGCGGCGAGCTTCGCGCTGCTGGTCTATGCCTCGGCCTGGATCAAGTGCCATCACCCCGATCTCTTTGCCTGCGCGCTGCTGAATTCCCAGCCGATGGGCTTCTATGCCCCCTCCCAGATCGTGCGGGATGCCCGCGAACACGGGGTCGAGGTGCGCGGCGTCAGCATCAATGCGAGCTACTGGGACAATGCGATGGAGCCGGACGGGCGCGGCGGGCTCGCGCTGCGGCTCGGGTTCCGCCAGATCAAGGGGCTGCGGGACGAGGATGCCGCCTGGCTCACCGCGGCACGGGGCAACGGCTATCTCACCGTGCGGGATGTCTGGCGCCGTGCGGGTCTGACCCCGCCGGTTCTGGCCCGGCTGGCCGAGGCGGATGTGTTCGATGACATCGGCCTCAGTCGGCGCGAGGCCCTCTGGGAGGCAAAGGCGCTGGCCGGGGATGCCCCGCTACCGCTTTTTGCCGGGGACATCGGGGACGAGGCGATAAACGAACCCGCCGCCCTGCTGCCCGAGATGACCGAGGGCGAGCAGGTGGTGGAGGATTACGTCGCCATGCGCCTCACCCTGCGCCGCCATCCGGTCGCCCTGCTGCGGCACCTGCTGACGCCCGAGGATGGCTCGGCGCCATGGACGACAGGGTGAGAGGCAGGCCGCGCCCGACCGCTGTCAGGCGCGACCCCGGATCATAAGTGCCGCAAGCCTCAGGCCATCGCGAGGATGCGGGCCGGACCGCCGCTGCCGCCCGCATGCTTCGGCGCGCCGATGAAGACGGTCGCACCTGCCGCGGGCATGAGGTCGAGATTCGCGATACATTCGATGCCGAACCGTCCCTGCGGCAGCCAGGCGTAATGCGCGGCGAAATCGGGCGAATTGCCCGGATCGAGCGACAGCGTGTCGGAGGCGATCGAGGCCGCGCCGGTTTCCAGAAGCATCTGCGCCGCCTCGACATGGAAGCCCGGAAAGTGCATCGCCGTGCCGTCGTAATTCCGATAGCCATCCGTCGCGACCTTTGCGCCCCAGCCGGAATACATCGCGACGCAAGCCTGATCGGGGATCGGGCCGTTGGCGTCGATCCAGGCCTGCAGGTCGTCGGGCGTGAGAGTCGCATCCGCATCCTCGGCCGCGCGGGCGGAAATGTCGATCACGCAGAGCGGCGCCATCAGCGACATGACCGGGATCTCGTCCACGGAAATGCCATCCGCGGAGAAGTGCAGCGGCGCGTCGACATGGGTGCCGGTATGTTCGTTGATCGTGAGGTTGAAGAGGTTGAAGCCGTCCTTGTCGAACTTGTAGAGCTGTTCGGCCGCAAAGCCCGGAACCCCGAAGAAGGTCGGAAATTCAGGCGACAGGGTATGCGTCAGGTCGGTGAGGCCCGAATGCGCCGCGGCGCGGGCGACGGAGGGGGCGGCACCGGCACCCAGCGCAGCGGCGGCCCCGGCCATTCCGGCGGATCGAAAGAAGCTGCGCCGCGACAGCATACGGTCCTTCACGGCATTCATCACACAGGCGTCACACATGCGAGTCTCCCTCGGGTTGGTTGGACATGCGGCGAGCCTAGTGCAAAGCGGGCAAGGTGCGGAAGGATTTTGCGCATGGGCCGGGAGGGGAGCCGGTCCGGTACTTGCCAGCGTAGGTCCCGACCTTACCCTGACCGGGGCGGCGCAGCGTGACCCGGGGATGCGGGCGGTGTTCGCGGCCCCGCCGGATGGAGCCACAATCGACGGAAAAACCCCGCGCAGCATAATGCTGGCGGGGCGATACTCGTTACCAACCGCTATCGGCCTCGGGTCAGATCAGACCAGTTCGGGCGTGATCGTCAGGCCTTTGGTGATCGCGTTGGAATAGGGGCAGACACCGTGGCCGCCCTCGATCAGATCCTTCGCGGTGTCGGGATCGACGCCGGGCAGATCGACCTTGATCTTGATGTCGAGACCAAAGCCCAGATCCTCGCGCGGGCCGATGCCGACCTCAACATGGACCTTGGCGTCATCCGGCACTTTCAGCTTCTTCTGGCCCGCGTAAAACCGCATCGCACCCATGAAACAGGCGGCATATCCGGTCGCGAACAGCTTTTCCGGATTGGCACCGTCACCGCCCGGGCCGCCCATTTCCTTGGGAACCGTCAGGTCGACGGACAGCGTGCCGTCATCTGTCTGGGAATGGCCGTCACGACCGCCGCCGGTCGCGGTGGCTGCGGTGCTGTAGAGAATCTTGGTCGGCATCGTGTTCTCCTCAATCATATCGTGTACGTTTAAATCGTGTACGATAAACATGGGTCAGCGTGGAGGCGGGGTCAAGGCTTGCGATTATATCGTGCGCGATATAGTTCTGGATCATGACCGAAAGCCCTTCCGAAATGACCGGATTCGAGCACATGATGTGCTTCGATCTCTATTCCGCGAACCACGACTTCGCGCGCGTCTACAAGCCGTTGCTGGATCCTCTTGGTCTCACCTATCCGCAATATCTGGTGATGGTGACGCTCTGGACGGGTGCGCCGCTGAGCGTCGGGAAGATCGGACAGCGGCTGGGGCTTGAATCCAACACGCTGACACCGATGCTCAAGCGGCTCGAGGCGATCGGGCTGGTCAGGCGCAGCCGCGACAGCCTCGACGAGCGGCGGGTATCGGTCGACCTCACGGAATCGGGCCGCGCGCTCGAGGCACGGGCGGCGGATGTGCCAAACTGCGCCTCGGCGGCGACCGGGTTGAGCCTGGAAGAGATGCGCGATCTGCAGATCCGGCTGCGCAAATTGCAGAAAGGCCTCAGATCAAGCTGAGATCCGCCGGGCGTTACCGAGAAACAGGTTTTTCGACGTCACGACATGTAAACCTATTGGACATCCCCATATTGGCAGAGCGGGCCCCGAAGGAGCGCCGCAAGCAGGGAGCCTCCATGACGACCGAAGTCCACATCGGCAAACGGCAATATCAGGTGGACAAGGCGGCGCCCCGGCGCGCAGTCTTGGGTCACGACACCCCGAGGGTGGACGACATGCAAGCCCCACCTTATCCGGTGCAACGGGCCGGTCCCCGGGGCGCGACAAGGAGGCCTTGGGATGATCGCCCTACTGGAACTGATGGTCGGCGGAGTCGTTGTGCTCACGCTGGTCTATATCGGCATTTCGCTCTATTCGCGGTCCGTGCGGCGCGGCAAGCTGGAGGCCGAATGGGACGACGAGGACATGACCGGCGACAGGGATGTCTTTGTCGAACAAGGGCTGAGGGACTATGATGGATCCCTGCGGCGCAAGCTGATCCTTGGTGTCTACGTGGTGCCGGTCTTGCTGATGGGGCTGATCATCTACCTCGTCAATTTCTACTGAAGGGAGACCGTGATGGTCTACGTCAAATGGGCCTTTATCCTGCTGTTCTGGGGATGTGTGGGAGCCTTCCTGCATTACACCCTGCCCCAGCACGATGTGGTGCGGGTCACGGACACCTATGAAAGGCGTGTCGATCCGGGCGAGAACCGGTGGTTCTGGGCGCAACCGGATGTGGGCAGCGACGGGACGGTGAGCAACCGGGACGTGTTCTTCATCCAGACGCGGCTCGCTGGCGATGACGTGATGGTCTACCGCAACGAGGATACCGGCTGGGGCTGGCCGCCCTATTTCAAGTTTGACACCTCGAACCTGCAGGCCGAGGCGGCCGATCTGCGCTCGACCGCTGCCGCCCCGCGATGGGCCGTGGTAACTCATTATGGCTGGCGCAATGAATTCTTCACGATCTTCCCGAATGCCGTCGGCATCCGCGCCGTCGACAGCCCGGATGTGCGGATCATTCCCTGGGTCAACATCATCATCCTGACGCTGCTTGGTGCCTTCGTCTGGGCGATCTGGTCGCGCTGGCGCCGGTTCAAGCGCAATCGGATCAACCCGGTGCTCGCCGACATGAACGAAGGTTTCGAAGCGGCCGGAGATTCCTTTGCAGAACGGCGCGGGCGCTTCGGACGCTGGCTGGACAGCCGGAAGTAGAAGCCCTCTGCGGCAGGTCTGAGCGCGAGCAGCCCGTCAGGGCGTGGCGCGCGCTCCGTCCGGCATCTACCGCACCTTGAACTTAGCGCCCGCGGTCTATTCGCCTTCGCGCACCTGCGCCGGAAGCGTCGAACCGATGAGTTCCTCCGAAAACGGTATCGGCAAGGCCTCCTTGCCAAGACGCGCGCGATAGACCGGCAGGCTTTCAGCGACCCGCATCACGTAATTCTGCGTCTCGCGGAAGGGTATGAATTCGATGAAATCCACGACGTCGATCTGCCCCTTGCGCGGGTCGCCATAGAGCTGCATCCAACCCGTGGGACGGCTCGGCCCGGCATTGTAGCCAGCGGCCATCATCACGACATTGCCGTCGAACTGACGCGCGAGCGCAGCGAGGTAAGCAGCCCCGAGCCGTGCATTGTAGTTCGGATCATCCAGCAGCGCCGAGAGCGAATAGGGCTCGTTGATCCAGCCAGCGACCTCCTCGGCCGTGCGCGGCATCACCTGCATGAGCCCGCGCGCGCCGACGCCCGACACCACACGCGGGTTGAATTCGGATTCCCGCCGCGCGATCGCCAGCACGATCTCCGTCGGGACCGGATGCACGTCGTTGGCAAGAGGATGCAGCGCGTAATACGGCCCCGGCACTTCGAGCCCGGCCTGCGCGGCGCGCTTGCCCAGCATCACCTCTATATGCGGGCGCCCCATCTCGGCCAGCATGTCGCCCATCTGGCCGATCTGCGTGCGGTCGAGCGATTCCGCAAGGTGAGTGAAGAAGCGTTCCGCCAGATCATCTTCGCCCGCGGCGAGCAGCAGCACGGCCGCCTGGTAGACGGAGGATTGCATATAGGCCGCCTCGCGCCATGGCGGGAAATTCTCCTTGCCCGACAGGCGCGGATCAGCGGGCATTCCGGCCTTTTCCGCGGCCAGCAGGCCATAGAAGGATGTCTGATACTGGCCGCCAAAAGCATAGGCCTCCTGTGCAGCGTCGCTTTGGCCCAGCGCTTCATGCGCACGACCGATCCAGTATCCGGCGCGACCGAGCGAAATCGGCGAATCCACGGCCTTGCGCAGGTGCAGGAAATGCTGCAGCGCCAGATCCGGCTTGGCCAGGAACCGCAGTGCAAGGTAGCCGGAAAGCCATTCGAGGTCGGCGTAATCCGACCCTTCGACCATGTAATGCGTCGAGGCGATGCGGTAGGCGAGCTGCGGGTCGCCTGCGCGCATCTTGTCGCGGGCAAGCGCGCGACGGCGATTGCCCCAGGCCGAAGGCTCGCCGAGTGCCGCAGCACTGGTCGAGCGGGCAAGCAGCAGCTCGATCGCATCGGCCTCGCGGTTCTTGCGCATGCGCCATTCGAACCGCGCATGGGCGAGCCCTGCATCGTTCTGCAGCTCTGCGGGCACCCGCGCGATCAGCCCGTCGACCCCGGCCACGCTGTCCATGAGCCCGAGCCGCGCTTCGGCCAGAGCGCGGTGCCCCTCATCGACAAGCCCCAGCATGGCGCGGGCATTGGCGGTCCAGCCGGTCCAGAGGGCCATGTCCAGACGGGCCTGATGATGCGGCCGCAGAAGGGCGCCGTGTTCGGCAAGGAACGCGTTTCGTTCTTCAGAGGACAGCGACAGGGTGCGCCAGGCCAGAACCACCGTCGCCTCGGCCGCACCAGTCTGGCCGTCCGCGCGATAGGCCCGCGCGAGCGAGAGCGCACCGGTGCCGGTCTGCGGCGGCGAGTCGGCAAAGAACGCCTCGACATCGCCATGTGAGGCTTCGACCATGGCCTCCTCGCTCTTTTCGCGCAGGTAGTCCATTCCGGGCCAGTCGCCGTTGCGGGACAGGAAATCCTTGACCTGCACCGCATCGCCGAATCCGGCGCGCAGGTAGTGCCACATGATCACGTCCATCGCGGGCTGACCGTCGCCGCGCGCGGTGATCTGCGCGGCGGCCCAGTTACCCTGACGCACGGCATCCATGGCGCGGGCCAGCGGCCGATCCGCCCCCTGAGCAGCCGCCGCACCGGCCAGAAGGACAAAGATCAGGCACAGAAGGCGCGACATGAGCTTGCAATTTCCCCGTTGAATATGGATAGACACGGCCCAGAGGATAACGTGCCCCCCTGTAGCAACAACTCACTTATTTGGGAAGGCGCCGGAACTCCCCTGTACGATCGACAACTGAACAGAAAAGGAGCGTGTCATGTTCAAAGGCTCAATGCCTGCCCTGGTCACGCCGTTCAAGGACGGCGCAGTGGATTTCGACATGCTCAAACAGCTGGTCGAGTGGCACATCGAACAGGGATCGCACGGGCTGGTCCCGGTGGGCACCACGGGCGAGAGCCCGACTCTGTCGCATACCGAACACGAAGCGGTGGTCGACTGCGTGGTGAAGGCCGTCGACGGGCGCATCCCGGTGATCGCCGGTGCTGGATCGAACAACACCTCGGAGGCGATGCGGTTCATGCAGTTCGCCCAGCGTGTCGGCGCGGATGGCGTGCTGGTCGTGACGCCCTATTACAACAAGCCGACGCAGGCGGGGCTCATCGCGCATTTCACCATGCTGCACGATTGCTGCGATCTGCCGATCATCATCTACAACATTCCGGGCCGCTCGGCGGTAGACATGTCGCCTGCCACGATGGGCGAACTGGCAAAGCTGCCACGCATCGTCGGGGTCAAGGATGCCACCGGCGATCTCGCACGCGTTTGTTCGCAGCGGATCACCTGCGGGCCGGATTTCCTGCAGATCTCGGGCGAGGATGCGACGGCGCATGGCTTCAACGCGCAAGGCGGAATCGGCTGCATCTCGGTGACGGCCAATGCCGCGCCGCGGCTCTGTGCCGAGCTGCAGGAGGCGACGCTTGCGGGGGATTACGCCAAGGCGCTGTCGATCCAGGACCGGCTGATGCCGCTGCATCATGCGATCTTCACCGAGCCGGGCCTGTGCGGCGCGAAATACGCGATGCACCGCCTGGGTATCTGTTCGGAAGAGGTGCGCCCGCCGCTGCTCCCGCTCACACCCGAGACGCGGGAAAAGGTCGATGCGGGACTGCGGCACGCCGGACTTCTGAACTGATCTGACGTCATTGTCGGTTCGGGGGCTCTGCCCCCCGTCTCCGGCCCCATAGGGCCGGAGACTCCCCCGGGATATTTGAGACCCGGAGAAGCATGGGCGTTGGCGCGAGAGTTGCCGGGAGGGGCTCCGGCCCCGGTTATTGCCCCGGCGCAGTGACGACCTCGGCCGAGTCCGGCAGGCCTTCGGGCTGACCGACCACCACGAAGCGCAGCGAGTCGGGTTTCAGCAGGCGCTCGGCGACGCGCTGCACATCCTCCATCGTCACCGCCTCGACCTTTTCGTTGCGGGTCTTGGCGTAGTCGATGGGGAAGTCGTCCATCTGCATGCCGACAAGGATTTCGGCGATCGGGCCGTTGCCGTCAAAGCGCAGCGGGTAGGAGCCGGTGAGATAGGTCTTTGCCTGATCCAGTTCCTCCTGCGTGACGCCGTCCTGCGCCATCTTGGCCCATTCGTCGGTGATGACCTGAACCGCCTCGGCGACGCGGTTGTTGGCGGAGGCGACGCGCCCCGCGATGAGGGAGGCATGCTCCTTGTTCGCAAGGTAGGTGTAGACGCCGTAGGTGAGCCCGCGCTTTTCACGCACTTCCGTCATCAGGCGCGCCTCGAAGCCGCCGCCGCCCAGGACCACATTCATCACATAGGCCGGGAAGAAGTCCGGATCGTCCATCGGGATGCCTTCATGTCCGAAGAGCGCGACGGATTGCGGCGTGTCGAACGGGATCACCGTGATGCCCGAGCTTGCCTGAACGTCCACATCCGCGGGCTGCGGACGACCTGTTTCGGGCAGGTCACCCAGAAGGCCGTCGAGCAGCCCTGCAAGTTCTTCCGGCGTGATGTCACCGGCCGCGCTCACATAGACGCGGTCGCGGGCCAGCGCGCCCTTCCAGGCATCGACCAGATCCTCGCGGGTGAGCGCTGCGACCGAGTCGAGCGTGCCTTCGTAATGCGAGCCATAGGGGTGGTCGCCGAACATGATCCGGTCGAATTCCGCACCGACGATGGCATCGGGATCCGTCGCATCCGAGCGCAGACCCGACATCACCTGGGCGCGCACCCGGGCGATCGCGGCCTCGTCGAAGCGCGGTTCGACCAGCGTCTTGCGCAGCAGGTCCACCGCATCGTCCCGGTTTTCGCTCAGAAACCGCGCCGAGACGCTGACCGCGTCATCCGACGCGGAATAGCCGAAGCTCGCCGCGAGTTCCTCGGTCGCCTGGGCGAAGCCCTGGGCGTCCATGTCGCCGGCGCCCTCTTCCAGAAGGCCGACCATGAGGTTCGTCGCCCCGCGCTCTTCCGGCAGGTCGAGAGAGGCGCCGCCCTTGAAGCGGATCTCGAGCGAGACAAACGGGATCGAAGGTTCCGGCACGAGCCAGGCGGTGATCCCGCCGGGCGACGTCACTTCGGTGATCTCGATCTCCGCCAGCGCGGGCGAGACCATCAGGAAGCTCAGAAAACAGGAAAGGATATATTTCATTGGCCAACCTCCTCGGAGGCCATCAGCCAACCGGTCACGGATTTCTTCTTGTCGAACACGGCGCGCGCCGCTTCGATCACGTCATCGGCGGTCACCGCCTGCAGCACGTCAGGCCAGGCCTGAACGTCCTCGACCGTGAGACCGGCCGTCAGGGCACTGCCATAGCGGCGTGCGATGGAATCCGAGGAATCGCGGGCATAGATCTGCTGCGCCTTCATCTGGAACTTGATCCGGTCCAGCTGTTCCTGGTCCACACCCTCCTCGATGAACTGCGCCACGGTGGCATCCATCGCATCTTCGGCCTCTTGCAGGCTCACGCCTTCGGCCGGGACGACGATCAGTCCGAACGTGGTGTCGTCGAGCGACGTCGCGTCGTAGAAGGCCGAAGTATAGACCGCCTTCTGCGTCTCGAATTGCAGCTTCTGGGTCAGAATCGATGTCTGGCCGCCGCCGAGGATCTCCGAGAGCATCACCAGCGCCGCGGCCTTTTCCTGCGCGCCGCTGTCACGCTCGGGGGCGAGATAGGTGCGCATCACGTAGGGCTGCGCGACGCGGGCATCGCGGTAGACCAGCCGTCGCTCTGCCGTCTGTGGCGGCTCCTGCGGGCGGGAACGCGCCTCGAGCTCGGGATTGGCGGGGATCGGGCCGTAATGCTTTTCCGCCAGCCTGCGCACCTCTTCGGGGGTGGCATCCCCCGCGACGATCAGGATCGCGTTGTTGGGCGAATAGTTGAGCTCGTAAAAGGCGAGCGCCTTTTCCAGGTTCAGCGCCTCCATCTCGTGACGCCAGCCGATGATCGGGACGCCGTAGCGGTGATTGAGGTACTGCGCCGCGCTGCGCTGTTCGGAAAACAGGGCGCCGGGGTCGTTCTCGACACGGGTGTTGCGCTCTTCGATGATCACGTCGCGCTCGGTGGCGATGTCGCCCTCGTCGAGCTGCAGGTTGACCATGCGGTCGGCTTCCATCTCCATCATGAGATCGAGCCGGTCAGAGGCGATGCGCTGGAAGTATCCGGTATAGTCGTAGCTGGTGAAGGCGTTGTCGCTGCCACCATTGGCCGCGACGACCTTGCTGAACTCTCCGGGTTCGCGTTTTTCCGTCCCCTTGAACAGCAGGTGCTCCAGAAAGTGTGCGACGCCCGAAGAACCGGCATTTTCATCCGCCGAACCCGCCCGGTACCAGACCATGTGCATCACGGCCGGGGCGCGGTGATCCTCGATCACCACCACCTCCATGCCATTGTCGAGGGTGAAGGTTGTGACAGGTTCCTTAGTCTCCAGCGCCTGCGCCGTCAGGGCGCTGGCGGACAGGGCAGCGGCAAGGAGTGCACGTCTGAGCATGGGCGGATGTCCTTCCAGAGGGAGTTGACAGTGAACCTACGACGAGGGGACGGGACTTCAAGACAAGATGCGTTGAGCGAACTATACAGTTTTGTCAGCTTTGCGTCGCGGGCAATGCGGGCGCGCCATTGGTCGCACCCGCCTGCGGTCTCCGGGGCGGGTCGCGCCGGAGGTCCGTCGTCATCTGTTCATGGAAGGAAACCGCCCCGGAAGGCGGCGGAGCGTGGGACGCTCAGCGGGCCTCGGGCGGGGCGGAGGGTGTGCGGACACCTTGGCGGCGCATGCGCTGGAGTTCGGCATCGGCGTTCAGACGCTGGCTGCCATAGGCGCGATTGTACTCGTCATCCTTGATCAGCCGCCAATTGAAGACCGCCTTGCGCTTGCGGAAGGAGGTGTCGGCCTGCGCGAGATCCGTGCGGATCGTGCCATCGACCCCGAACCGCTGCGTCGAGCCGAGCAGCGCCGCATCGGAACCCGAGACATCATTCCCGTAAAGCGCACCCGGATTGCCCCCGAGCGCGGCCACGGCATCGGCAACCGGCGCCTGATCGGTCCGGTTCGCGGCACCCGGCGTGGGCTGAGGCAACTCGCTGAAATTCGGCGGAGTCTGCAGCGGCTTCGGCGGCACGATGCCGAATTCCTCGGGCGTCGAGCGGTTCGTGCCCATGTCGCGCAGCTGACCGTCCCCGCAGGACATCAGCAGCGTCATACCAGCCATCATGATCATGCAGCGCCCGAACATCGCTTGCCTCCGTTTACGTCAAAGCCAGCCTTAGCCGATCTCGGCGCAGAGGTCACGAGCCCTTTTGCACATCCCGACGTAGCGGCGACAATCTGCGGCGCAGGCACGTTAGGTTCTCCTTGCCTCAGCCCGTCTTGCGCGGCGAGGGGAACAGCACCAGACCGATGGCGCCCGCAAAGATCGCGATATCCGCCACGTTGAACGCATAAGGGTTGTTGATCCCGCAGCAGGACATGTTGAGGAAATCCGCCACCGCGCCGTAGAGCAGCCGGTCCACCACGTTGCCGAGCGCCCCGCCGATCAGCAGACCGGCGGCGACCAGCCCCCAGCGCCCCGGCGGGTCGCGGCGCATCCAGACCAGCACGAACAGGATGATGCCGATGGCCACGGCGATCAGCACCCATTTGGTCGCATCCGCCTGCCCCGAGAGAAGGCCGAAATTGATCCCGTAATTCCACGCCATGCGAAAGGTGAGGAAGGGCGGCCAGATGTCGATCTGCTGGCGCGAGGCCAGATCCATCATGTGCACGACGGCCCATTTGCTCGCCTGATCGACCAGAAAGGTCCAGAATCCTACCCAGAACACCAGCCTCACAAAGCTCTCCCCAAGGTCATCGCGCTGCCTCCCGCCTCTTTGTCTTTCCCGATATCCGAAGCCCGACATCAATGCCGGAAATGCCGCATGCCGGTCAGTACCATGGCGATCCCGGCCTCGTCGGCAGCCTTGATCACATCTTCGTCACGCATCGACCCGCCGGGCTGGATCACCGCTTGCGCCCCGGCCTCGGCCGCCGTCAGCAGGCCGTCGGCAAAGGGAAAGAACGCGTCCGACGCCACGACCGACCCTTGGGTGAGCGGTTCCGGCAGTCCCATCGCCTCGGCCATGTCCTGCGATTTGCGCGCGGCGATGCGGGTCGAATCCACCCGGCTCATCTGACCCGCACCGACGCCGACCGTGGCGCCGTCCTTCACGTAGATGATCGCGTTCGACTTCACGTGCTTCGCCACCGTCCAGGCAAAGAGCAGATCCGCCATCTGCGCCTCGGTCGGCTTCACCTTTGTCACGACCTTCAGATCGTCCATGGAGATCCGCCCGGTATCGCGGTCCTGCACGAGCATGCCGCCCGATACCTGCCGGTAGGTCAGACCACCGGCAGAGGTATCCGCCAGACCGCCCGTCACCAGCAGCCGCAGGTTCTTTTTCCTGGCGAAGATGGCCTTTGCATCCTCATCCGCCCCCGGCGCGATGACGACTTCGGTGAATATCTCCGCGATCGCTTCGGCCGTCGCGCCGTCGAGCACCTGGTTCAGCGCGATGATGCCACCGAAGGCAGAGGTCCGGTCACAGTCGAAGGCCCGCGTATACGCCTCCTTCAGCGTCGCGCCGCGCGCCACGCCGCAGGGATTGGCATGTTTGATGATCGCGCAGGCCGGCCCGTCCTCGGGCGCGAATTCCGATACCAGCTCGAAGGCCGCATCGGTGTCGTTGATGTTGTTGTAGCTCAGTTCCTTGCCCTGCAGCTGCGTGGCCGTCGAGACCCCGGGCCGCGCGGTGCCGTCGACATAGAAGGCCGCCGACTGGTGCGGGTTCTCGCCATAGCGCAGCGTCTGCGCGAGGGTCCCCGCGAACACCCGACGGCGTGGCGCCGCCTCTTGCAGCGCATCCGCCATCCAGGCCGACACCGCCGCATCATAGGCGCCGGTGCGCGCATAGGCGGTCAGCGCGAGCTTCTGGCGGAAGGCATAGGAGGTCTGGCCGTCATGCGCCTCGAGCTCGGCCAGAAGCGGCGCGTAATCCGCCACATCGACGACCACGCTCACGAAACCATGGTTCTTGGCCGCCGCGCGGATCATCGCAGGGCCGCCGATATCGATGTTCTCGATGCAGGTCTCGTAATCCGCGCCCTTCGCCACCGTCTCCTCGAACGGGTAAAGGTTCACAACCACCAAATCGATCGCGCCGATGCCGTGCTCCTTCATCGCCGCGACATGCTCGGGGTTGTCGCGCAGGGCCAGCAAACCGCCATGCACGCCGGGATGCAGAGTCTTTACCCGACCGTCCATCATCTCGGGGAAGCCGGTCACATCCGCGACGTCCCGCACCTCGAGCCCTGCCTCGCGCAGTGCCCTGGCCGACCCGCCGGTCGAGAGCAGCTCGACCCCGCGCGCGGCCAGTGACTGACCGAGGTCGATGAGACCGGTCTTGTCGGAAACGGAGATCAATGCGCGGCGGACGGGAGAGAGATCGGTCATATGGGTCAGGTTCCTGAGATCAGCTATTCGGTCTCCGCATCGTCCATCGCCAGATCCCGGATCGCGATCGCGGTGTCCTGAGCCTTGGCCAATGACCAGCGGATGCGGGTCGCATACTCCATCGCGCGACCGGTTAAAACGATCTGATTGCAGGATCGGGGCCGAAGACGGCCCTTTTCCAGATAAACCGACGGTTCGAGCGTCAGTTCTTCGCCGCCTTCATGCCGGAAGATCCACATTTCCCCCGACCGCAGCGCCATCGACACCGCCGATCCGCCCATGTCCATCGCCGAATCCACATCCGGATGCAGGTGAAAGCGGATCTGGTAGGGCAGACCGTTCAGCCGCACCGCGTCCATCCGCCGGTCGAACGCCTTCTTGTCGCCGGGCTCGAGCGCCATGAGAAGATCCTCGCCAGCAAGGCCGCGCCCGTCGAAGCTGAGCTCGAGGATCCGCGCATGGGTCAGGCCGTGTGTCTCGACATAGCCGTCATGACCGCCCTCGAACCGCGGGCCTTCGTTGCCATGGCTGATCTGCACCGGAACATTGTGCGGCGTATCCTCGAGCATCTCGCGCAGGGCGGAACCGACGCGCCCCGGCTTGCCGAGCCGCGCGCTGGAATAGCCGTCGAGGCACAGTGTGGAATGCGAGGGCGTCGCCCGTCCCGCCCGCCGCCAGTCACGGCCAAAGTCGGCGCCCGGGCCGCAGTTCACGATCAGCGGCCGCCGCCCCGAGGTCAGTTCGAAGGCGAGGGTCGAGGCATGCGCGTTGTAGGAGGCCTGGCCCGAGGGCGGCGGCGCCGCGTCCACCACAAGCGATGTGCGCCCGCCCGACATCCGCGCATATCCCATGGACAGCCCGTCGCCCTGCCGCTTCTTCACACCGCTCATAGCAAGCGCAAGGTCGAGCTGCCCCTCCTGCCCGCGCCCGCCGCCATGGAACCGGGCAAGACCGCCATCGGCATGGCGAAGCGCCCGCAGGGTCGGCGCGATGCGCGCGATGGCCGAGACATGATCTGGATCGGGTTTCATGTCCGCCTCTTCCAGCGCGGCCCGCGACCAGGTCAGCAGGGTGAACACCTCGAGCAACTCCTCGGGGTTGCGGGTCGGCAGCCCGCCCTGCGCATCGACCTGACGGCGGCATTCGGCGCCGAGCGCGCGGGCGGCAGGCGCGGCCTGGCCCTCCATGCCCTCGAGCGACAGACCCGCATAGATCAGGCCGGTCAGCGCCTCGAACCGGGGCAGACCGGGGGGCGAGGCCTGCCAGCGCCGACCCAGAAAGATCGCCTGCTGGGACAGCGAGCGAAAGAACAGTGCCGCATTGTCCGGTTTCTGCACCCGCAGCAGGAAGATCGCGTGGTGGATCCAGCGGCTCAGCCGTCGTCCGGTCAGTTCCGGCGTCCAGCCCGGCCCCTGCCCCTTGCCGTAACGCGCGATCCAGCCCCAGAGCCAGTCCTGCGCCATGTTGCGCGCGCGCAGATCACCCACCGCGGCCAGATCGTCGAGCCAGCCGAAACCGTGCAATTCGTCGAGCCAGGTGGCGTCGGGCGGGTCCAGATCCCAGATCATCGCGCCCGGCGCCTCGATCAGGTGACCGGCGAACATAAAATTGCCCGCCATCAGCTGCCGCCCCCGCGCAAAGGCGCCGGTGGTGCGCGGTTCGGGAGAGGAGACGAATCCGGATGCCGACCGCGCGCGCGCCGAGAACCGCGCGTGAATGCGGTTCATCAGGCGTGTTCGCACCGCCTGCCAGCTTTCCCGTTCGGACATCTATTCTGCCTCTGGCCCGCTCTTGCCCGCCGCTTCGTCGTGTCTTTTGACAAATGTACCGCGCGGTCAGAAGAAAGTCACCTTTGAAAACGGCGCGAAGCCTGCCGGGCCCGCACCGTGCTGTCAGCCGACCTTGCGCAAGGCCGCCATGTAGAATCCGTCCATGCCACCGATATCGGCCCAGTAATCCGGGCGCAGGCGCAATCCGCCCTCGAGACTGACCCACATCGGCTCGATCCCCGGCAGATCGACGGGCAGGACCTCGACTCCGCCGCGTGCGAGAACCGCCTCGATCTGGCACTCGCCCTCGTCCGGGATCAGCGAGCAGGTGCAGTAGACCAGCCGCCCGCCGGGTTTCAGCAAGGACAGCGCATGTTCCAGCATCCGCGCCTGCAGGGCGATGAGCTCGTCGATCCCCTCGCCCGTCTTGGCATGCGGCAGGTCTGGGTGACGGCGGATCGTGCCGGTCGCCGAACAGGGCGCATCGAGCAGGATCGCATCATAGCTGCCGTCTATCTCCAGCGCATCACCCACCAGCAACTCGGCGCTCAGACCCGTCCGGGCGAGGTTCTCCGCCACCCGCGCCATCCGTGGCTCGGACAGATCGATCGCCGTCACACGGGCGCCCCCCGCGGCAAGCTGCAGCGTCTTGCCCCCGGGCGCGGCACACATGTCGAGCACCGAGAGGCCCGCGACATCGCCGAGCATCCGCACCGGCAGCGCGGCGGCGGCATCCTGCACCCACCAGTCCCCGTCCGCAAAGCCCGGCATCGCGCTCACCTGACCGGCCCCGGCCATGCGGACCGATCCGGTCGGCAGCAGCTGGCCGCCCAGGGCTTCTGCCGCCGCCGCCGGGTCATTCTTTGCCGTGATGTCCAGCGGCGCACCCGCGAACTGAACCGTCTCAATCGCCATCACCGCCTCGCGGCCCCAGGCCTCGACCAGCGGATCGCGCAGCCAGCCCGGCATGCGCGGCACCCGCAGCTTGCCCCATTCCTCGGGCCCGTGCGCCACGACCTTGCGCAGCACCGCGTTCACCAGCCCCTTCATGCCCGCCGTGCGCCGCCCGCGCGAGACGATGTTCACCGCCTCGTTCACCACACCATGCGCCGCCCCACCCGTGCAGAGCTCAACCGTCGCAAGCCGCAGCACGTTCATCACCCGCAGCGGCGGCGGCTTCTTCAGGAAAGGCTTCAGAACCCGGTCGGCACGCTCCATCCCGCGCAGCACGTCGCCCGCAAGCCGCTGCGCCGCGGCCCGCTCGCCCGGAGTCATCGCGGCCCAGGATTCGCCGCCCATCAGTTCGGACATCAACCGCCCCTGCCCGAGGATCTGATCCAGCAGATCGACGGCGGCATGACGGGCGGACAAGGGGCGTGAGGACATCAGCGGACTCCGGAAGGGCGGGACAGGGGCATCTTGCCCCGGATCCGCCGCGGCATATATCAGGGGCAGAGACGCAAGGAAACCAGTTGCATGACCCAAGCCGACTCACCCGCCGATACACCTGAAAACGCCCCCCGGGACCTGCCCCCGGCAGCGCAGCGCGCCTTGGCCGAAGCGGCCGAGCGGCGCGCGCAAGCCGAGGCCGCGGCCCGCGCCAACCCCGCCCCGACCGAACTCGGCGGTCGCGACGGACCGGAACCCGTGCGCTACGGCGATTGGGAAAAGAAGGGCCTCGCGATCGATTTCTGAGCGTCCCGGCCCCATGACACCAGACAGTTCCGAAATTCACAGGGCGTGGATCACCGCCTCGGGTGAAGCCGAAAGCACTGGCGGCCCCGGGACGCTCTTCCCTTACTGGAGCTTCACCAAGACGGTGATCGCGCTCTGCGCGCTGCGCCTCGCGGAGAACGGCGCGCTCGACCTCGGCTCCCGTATCGAGGGCGCCGAATACTCTCTGCGCCAATTGCTGAACCATACCGCCGGGTTGCCAGATTACGGCCAGTTGCCCGAGTATCACCGCGCCGTCGCCCGGCAGGACGCGCCCTGGTCCCGCGACAGGATCCTCGAGGCGGCGCTCGCCAGGGGCCACCTCTTCGCGCCCGGCGAAGGCTGGTCCTATTCGAATATCGGCTACATGCTGGCAAAAGAGAGGGTGGAGGCCGCCGCCGGTCGTGACTTCTCGGAGCTGGTCCGCGATCTTGTCACGAGGCCATTGAACCTACACTCTGTCGAAATCGCGCAATCCCGGGAAGATTTCGCCCGGCTTCTCTGGCCCGCCGCCGCGACGTACGATCCCGGTTGGGTCTATCACGGCTGTCTGACGGGTACTGCCCACGACTCGGCGAAATTGCTGCACGCCGTCATGACCGGCGCGTTCCTGACACCTCGGAGCCTTGCCGCGATGAACGAGGTTCACCCCGTCGGCGGCGCCATCCCCGGTCGTCCCTGGATCAGCTGCGGCTATGGCCTCGGGCTCATGTCAGGTAGGATGGCCGGAACCGGCCGCGCGATAGGCCATTCCGGCGCAGGCCCGTTCTGCGTCAACGCCGTCTACCACTTCCCCGACCATGCCGACCCGATCACCGTGGCAAGCTTCACCAACGGCACGGATGAGAGCGTACCGGAACATGACTGCGTTGCGACCCTGCGAAACGGGACCAAACCCGCCCCTTAGAGCTCACTCTCTCTATCTCTCCGGGTCGCAAATATCCCGGGGAGTGTGAGGGGCTGGCCCCTCACTCCGGCGGTCGCCGCTCAGGCGGACGCAACCAGATCGCGGCGTGGCGTCACTGCAGCCGGAAATCTGCCGACTGCCCGGCGCCCCTGTCCGATGTGAATCGGATGGAGTTGCCGTTTGCCGTGACTTCCTGGCAATTATAGCCCAGATCGTCGCCACCCCAGTTCAGGTCGCGGCAGAAATAGCCATCCTGCCAGCTCCAGTGCCCGGTCACATCCCAGACGGCGCCGGTACCGGAGATGCCGCCTTCCGGCGTCACCTGCAGCGAGACCAGCGTGCGCGACAGCGTCTTGCCCTGTACGAGCTGCAAGAACTGCTCCCGGTCGCTGACCTTGGCATATTCGGCCATGGCGGCTGCCGCCGAGGCCGTCGTCACGAGGGCCGCAAGCGCGGCGATACGTAATCCCGTCATTTTGTCACCCATCTCGTTCATCCCTAAACCTAGCTTGGAAAGCCAATGGTCAAGGAACGAAGCGTAAGGGTCAAAAGTTTCACCGGGATCGCACAGAGGCCGTAAATAGCGGGATTTCGCCCAGATCAGAGGGGCAGAGGCTTACGTCTCGCCAAGGCCCAGCACGTCCAGCATATCGTATTCGCCGGGTGCCTTGTCCTGCCCCCAAATGGCCGCGCGAAGGGCGCCCCGCGCAAAGAGCGCCCGGTCGCTCGCCACATGGCGCAGGATGATCCGCTCACCCGCGGTCGCGAACATCACGTCATGTTCACCGACGATGTCGCCGCCGCGCAGCGCCGCGAAGCCGATATCGCCCCGCTTCCGCGCGCCGGTCATGCCGTCGCGTCCGCGATCGGACACATCGGCAAGCCGCACGCCGCGCCCTTCGGCTGCCGCCTCGCCCAGCATCAGCGCCGTCCCGGACGGCGCGTCGACCTTCTGGTTGTGATGCGCCTCGATGATCTCGATGTCCCAATCCTCGTCGAGCGCCGCCGCGACCTTCTTCGTGAGAAGCGTCAGCAGGTTGACCCCGAGGCTCATATTCCCGGCCCGCACCACCACCGCATGCCGCGCCGCGGCCTTGATATGGGCCAAATCATCGTCCGACAGCCCGGTCGTCCCGATCACATGCACCGCGCGGGCCTGCGCTGCGAGCTCGGCAAAGGCGACTGTGGCCGCGGGAATGGTAAAGTCGATGACCGCCTGCGCCTTTGCAAAGGCCTCGAGCGCGTCATCCGTGACCGGAATGCCCAGCGACGCATTGCCCATCGCCTCGCCCAGATCGCGGCCGATCCAGTCATGCCCGGAGCGCTCCACCCCGGCCACCAGCCGCAGCCGCTCCGAGGCCAGAATCTCGCGCACGAGCATCTGGCCCATCCGGCCCGACACCCCCGTCACCACAACTCCGGGCAGATCGCCCTCTGTCTGACCACTCATCGCGCCTGCCTCCGTACACCCGAAACCTGTGCCTGCATAACCCGCGGCGATCGGCTTGGCAAAGCCCCGCGGAGGTCTTAGATGAGAGGCATGGCAAAGAACAAAAGCTCAGACTCGGCAGGACCCAGCCAGCGCCAGCTGCGCGTGGGCGAACTCATCCGGCGCACCCTGTCGGATGTGCTCAACAGGGGCGACATCCACGACCCCGAGCTCAACCGCATGTCCATAACCGTCGGTGAGGTGCGCATGTCGAACGATCTCAAGGTGGCGACAGCCTACGTTCTGCCGCTCTTCGGGCAGGGCCAGGACGAGGTCGTCGGTCTTCTGGCGCGCAACAAGGGCGAGCTGCGGCGCATCGTGTCCAAGAATCTCACGCTGAAATTCGCTCCCGACCTGCGCTTCCGTCTGGACGAGACCTTTGACCGGCTCGACGACACGCGGCGCCTGTTCGCGCAGGAAGACGTGCGCCGCGACCTGGACGACTGAGCCCCATGTGGCGCTGGTTCTATCTGCTGGCCGGCGTATGCACGCTGGCCGTGACCGGGCCGCACCCGGCTTCGGCGCTGGCCTGCACGGCCCAGTCGCATGACGGCAACAGCTATACCGTTTGTGCCGTCGATCTGACGCAGGACGATTTGCGGCTGTTTCTGAACGACATCAACGGCGTGCCCTACGGCCAGTTCCGACAGGTCGATTCGATGCTGCAGGCGCGCGGCCAGCACCTCGCCTTCGCGATGAATGCCGGAATGTATCACGACAATCGCGCGCCTGTCGGCCATTATGTCGAAGACGGCTCCGAGCAGATGCATGTCATCACTAATCCCGGCCCGGGCAATTTCGGCCTGTTGCCGAACGGCGTGCTGTGCATTCGCCCTGGGCGTGCGGATGTCATGGAAACCCTGCGCTTCGTCGAGGAAAAGCCCGAATGCACCTTTGCGACGCAATCCGGCCCGATGCTGGTCATCGACGGAGAACTGCATCCGCGGTTTCTTGTCGACAGCACCTCGCGTTACATCCGCAACGGAGTCGGCACGTCCGATGACGGAAAGACCGCCTATTTCGTGATTTCCGAGAATGCCGTGACCTTTCACGAATTCGGCCGCTTCTTCCGTGATTCGCTGCAGGTGCCACAGGCGCTATTCCTCGACGGCAACATCTCCCGCCTATACGCGCCGCAATTGGGCCGCGCGGATATCGGGCGCTGGATGGGTCCGATCGTCGGAGTCGTCGAATCCGGAGGGTAAACTGACGCAGGGTCAAGATTCCATTTTCCGACCTGCCGATGATGTGGTTTCCTAAACACCGACGGCCTTCCAGCGGTCATGGTGAATTTTATTATTTAGGGAGATGGATTATTGGAACAGAAACTCATTGGTGCGGGGCTTGTCACGCTGATCCTGGGCTTTGCCCTCGGATACGTCGCCGCCCCGAACAAAGGTGATTTCGGAACTCAGATCGCCAGCGCGCTTGCCCCGACGGGCGATGCGATCAACACCGGCGTGAGCGGTCTCGGCGATGCAATCAGCGCGCTCAATGCACGGCTCGATGCTCTCGAAACGTCGATCGCCTCCTCGGCCCAGGCGGCTGCGGACACGACGGGCCTCGATGCACTGGGCGCGAGGCTCGACGCCTTGTCGGGTGATATCGGCGCCACACTCTCTCAGACACAGGAGGATATCGCGGCCCGGATCGACGGCCTTGGCGCAAAGATGAGCGTCGTTCCGGCTGCAGCCGCCGCCACCGTGCCCGCAGCCGCAGCCGAACCTGACCAAGCTGCGGCCGCTGAGCCCCAGCCCACTGCTCCGGATAATGCCGGCCCCGCCAAAGGGCTGACGGCGGGCGAATCGGCGGTCTTCGCCGATGGTGCGGTGCGCGCCTTTGTCTCCATGGTCGGTGAAAGCACCGCCCGCCTGTCTGTCAACGGCGACCTCACCACGATGGCCGCCGGCGAAAGCCTGAATGTCGGCGACTGCCTTCTGACCCTTGAAGCGATCGACCGGGGCCATGCCGACATCTCGGGTGCCTGCGGTGCCGAAGTGCCCGCCGCGACGGGTTTCGGCCCGGGCGAATCCGCGATGTTCGACGATGGCGCGACGCGCGTCTTCGTGTCGGGCGTTTCTGCAGATGGCAGCGCCGCGCGCCTCGCCGTGAACGGCCTCGGGATGCAGTCCGTCTCCGTCGGCGACAGCGTACCGGTCGGCGGCGACAGCGGCTGCGCGGTCATGCTGCAGGGCATCGACCGGGGCCATGTCCAGCTCGGCTATGCCTGCGGCTCCTGACTGTTCAGCTCACCCCGCCGGTTGATCCGGCGGGGTGACGCCTTTCCGGGCATCGCGCCCAGCACAATACTCGCACGTCGAACATGGCTTTGACCTGCCATCCCGTCCCGTGAATCCAACACCAGATCGCCCCGGATCGCAGGTCCGGACACCCGCTCTCCACGACCCCGGACATCAGCCCGCCCTTGCACCCGGCAGCCCCTGGCCCTAGGTCAGAGCGAACCCGCACACAGCTGCCAGAGGCTCCCATGTCCCATGATCTGCCCGCCCTGACCCAGGCCCTGCTCGACGCCGCCCGCAAGGCTGGGGCCGATGAGGCGGATGCCGTGGCCATCGACGGCACTGCGCTTTCGATCGACGTGCGCAGCGGCAGGCTGGAACATGCGGAGCGTTCCGAAGGCACCGATATCGGCCTGCGTGTCCTGATCGGACAGCGCTCGGCCTCGGTCTCTTCATCTGACCTGCGCCACGCGGCGATGGAGACGATGGCCGCGCGATGCGTCGCGATGGCCCGCGAGGCGCCCGAAGATCCCCATATCGGCCTCGCCGACCCTGCACAGCTTGCCCGCGACTGGGACCTGTCGGCGCTGGAGCTTTTCGACTCCACGCCCGAACCCTCTCCCGCCGAGCTCGAGGAAGATGCCCGCCGCGCCGAATCCGCCGCGCGCGACGTCGAAGGGATCACTCAGATCGACAGCGCTTCGGCCGGTTACGGCGCCCGGCGCATCCAGCTCGCCGCGAGCAACGGCTTTGCGGGCGGATACGAGATCAGCTCGCGTTCGACCTCCTGCATCGCCATCGCAGGCGCGGGCACCGGCATGGAACGCGATTACGACGGCGATTCCCGCATCTTTCAGAGCGATCTGCGCTCTCCCGAGGATATCGGCAGCTCGGCGGGGCGGCGCACGCTGGAACGGATGAACCCACGCAAGCCCAAGACAGGCGCCTATCCGGTGCTGTTCGACGAACGCATTTCCTCTTCGCTCATCGGCCACCTCCTGTCGGCGGTCAACGGCGCTGCCGTCGCGCGCGGCGCGTCCTGGCTGCGCTCGGCCATGGGCGAGCAGGTGCTGCCCGCCGGTCTTAACCTCACCGAAGATCCGCACCGCGCCCGCGCCATGGCCTCGCGCCCCTTCGACGGCGAGGGCCTGCCCACGACGCGGCGCAACATTGTCGAGGACGGCGTGCTGCAAGGATGGACGCTCGACCTTGCCACGGCCCGCAAGCTTGGCGTCGCCCCGACCGGCAACGGCGCGCGCTCTTCCTCGGGCGGGATCACCCCGTCGAACTGGAACATCGCGCTGACCCAGGGCAGCCAGACCCGCGACGAGCTCATCCGCGACATGGGGACGGGTCTGCTCGTGACCTCGATGATCGGCTCGACGATCAACCCCAATACCGGCGACTATTCCCGTGGCGCCGCGGGTTTCTGGGTCGAGAATGGCGAGATCGCCTATCCCGTCTCGGGTGTCACCATCGCGGGCAATCTGCGCGACCTGCTCAGGACCATCCAGCCCGCCAACGATGCGCGCCCCTGGCTCTCGCGCGTCGTGCCGTCGCTGCTCGTGCAGGGATTGACCCTTGCCGGCGAGTGATCTGACCCTTCTGACCGATGCTGCACAAGCCGCCGCCGAAACCGCCACCCGGTTCATCGGCGGCCCGCTCGAGGTCACTCACAAGGCCGATGACAGCCCGGTCACCGCCGCCGACATTGCGGTGAACGACATACTGTCGGAAATGCTGCAATCGGCACGGCCGCATTACGGCTGGCTGTCCGAGGAATCCCCAGACGAGCCCACGCGGCTGGCAGCCGAACATACCTTCATCATCGACCCGATCGACGGCACGCGCTCCTTCATCGACGGGCAGGACACCTGGGCACATTCGCTCGCCATCGCGCGGGGCGGCCAGATCACCGCCGCGGTCGTCTACCTTCCGCTCAAGGACAAGCTCTACACCGCCGCGCTGGGGCATGGCGCGCAGCTCAACGGCATGCCGATCGCCGCTTCCGTCGCGACCACGCTGGCAGAGGCGCATGTGCTGACCACCAAGCCCAACCTCGACCCGAAGCATTGGCGCCGGGCGGTTCCCGACTTCCGACGCAGCCACCGCCCGTCGATCGCCTACCGACTCAGCCTCGTGGCCGAAGGGCGCTATGACGCGATGTTCACCTTCCGCCCGTCCTGGGAATGGGACATCGCCGCCGGATCGCTGATCCTGAGCGAGGCCGGCGCGCGGGTCAGCGACAAGACCGGCGCTGCGCTGCGGTTCAACAATGCGGTGCCCCAGGCCAACGGCGTGATCGCCGGGGCAGATGGCGTCTGGGCCGCGGTCCTGGCCGAGATGGCACAGTAGCCTGCGCAGACGCGGAATGCGCCGCGCCCGACCGTCTGACGACCCCTGCCCCTCGATCCCGGGCGCAGCCGCGCACTTGAACACCTTCTTCCCATGACCACATATCCTCAAGATCCAAGCCCCGGAGCACGCATGACCTTCCGCCAGCGCCTCGCGCAATTTATCGACCGCCCCGCGGTGCGCAACTTCATCATGGTGGTGATCCTGTTCAATGCCGTGATCCTCGGGCTCGAAACGTCCGAGATCGTGATGCGGCAGGCCGGTGGCCTGATCCTCATTCTCGACGCGATCTGTCTGGCCATCTTCGTCGCCGAACTCGCGGCCAAACTCGTCGCTCACGGCCCGCGGTTCTTCCGTTCGGGCTGGAACATTTTCGACTTCGTCATCATCGCCGTGTCGCTGGTCCCGGCAGGACAGGGATTCGCCGTTTTGCGGGCGCTGCGCATCCTGCGTCTGCTGCGCGTGATCTCGGTCGCGCCCACCCTGCGCCGAGTCGTCGAAGGCTTCGTGTCGGCCCTGCCCGGCATGGCCTCGGTCTTTCTGCTGATGGGGGTGATCTTCTACATCGCCTCCGTCATGGCGACCAAGCTCTTCGGGCAGACCTTTCCGGAATGGTTCGGCTCGCTCGGCGGATCGGCCTATTCGCTGTTCCAGATCATGACGCTGGAAAGCTGGTCGATGGGGATCGTACGCCCGGTGATGGAGGTTCACCCGCAAGCCTGGATGTTCTTCGTGCCCTTCATCCTCGTCACCACCTTCGCCGTGGTGAACCTCGTGGTCGGCCTGATCGTGAACTCCATGCAGGATGCCCATGCCCAGGAATCCAACGCCGCGACCGAAGATTACCGCGACGCAGTGTTGCGCCGCCTCGAAGCGATCGAGGCCAGCCTCGAGCGGCGGGACTGATCCCGCCCGCCGCGGCGCGGGCCGAAACCATCGAATTGCTGCTCCGCAAGGACGCATGGCCGATGCCGCGAGGCATCGAGCTCGCTTGACCTCACCCAAGGGATCGCTAAGGGTCAGGAAACCTTCGGACCCAGCGGAAAGGAACGCACATGCAGCGTCTGCACCTCGTCTTTGGAGGGGAACTCGTGACCCCGTCCAAGAACCAGTTCAAGAATGTCGAAGACCTTCACATCGTTGGTATTTTTCCGAATTACGAGACCGCCTACGCCGCCTGGAAGGCGGAGGCGCAGCGCACCGTGGACAATGCCCACATGCGCTATTTCATCGCCCACCTGCACCGTCTTCGGGACGAGGAAAAAGCCGCTTCCGGGACCGAGAAGCTGGACTAGGATTTGCCGCGCAAGCCGATCAGTCTGAAGGCCTATCTCGCCATGAACCGGGATCGCGCAAGTGCGGTCCCGACCGGCGAAGGCATGGCCGAGCGCCCCCCAGGACGACTGCTTTGGGCGCATGCCGACACTCTGTCGCGGCATCGCGCGCTGATCTCGATCTGCCAGCGCATCCGCCAGCAGCGCCCCAAGCTGGTCATCCTCACGACCGGCCCCGATCCGACGGGCGAGCCCGGCATGCTCACCGCCTCCCTGCCGCAGGAGAACGTGCAGGAAATCAATGCCTTCCTCGATCACTGGGCGCCGGATCTCTGTCTCTGGGCCAGCCAGGCCCTGATGCCGGCGCTTTTGCACATGGCGGCGGATCGCGGCTGCGGGCTGACGCTGATCGACGCGGCGGATCGCGACTGGACCACCCCTGCCGTGCGCTGGTTTCCCGATCTCGCCCCCGCGACCCTCGCCCGGTTCGACACCATCCTCGCCACCGACACGCAGGCGGAACGCCGTCTGCGCCGCATGGGAGTCCCGCCGGAACGGCTTGCCGTCGCCGGCCCGCTCACCGAAGCCGCGGTACCGCTCGACTGCTCGACGCGCCTGCACGGAGAACTCGCCGCCCTGCTCGTCGGGCGCCCGGTCTGGCTTGCCGCGCGGCTTCAGAGCGAAGAGATCGACATCGTCCTCGCCGCGCATGGCCGTGCCTCGCGACTGGCGCATCGGCTGATGCTGGTGCTCGTGCCCGCCTGCGCGTTGGACAGCGACGCGATCGAGGCGCAGGTCGATGCCGCCGGTTTCCGCGTCTGTCACTGGGATGCGGGCGAGATGCCCGACGAGAACACCCAGATCGTGCTGACCTCGGGCCCCGAAGAGCTGGGCCTCTGGTACCGGCTGGCCCCGCTCTCCTTCATGGGGGGATCGCTGGTGCCGGGCCATAGCGGTCACGACCCGCTCGAGGCCGCGGCGCTTGGCTCAGCCATCGTCTACGGGCCTTCCGTGGGACGACACCTGTCTTCGTATTCGCGGCTGGCCGAGGTCGGCGCGGCGCGCATCATCAAGGATGTGGATTCGCTCACCGCTGCCGTGTCGCAGCTGATCGCCCCGGACCGCGCGGCCGCGATGGCCCATGCAGGCTGGGACGTCGTTTCGGCCGGCGCGTCGATGACCGACAAGGTCGTGGACCTCGTGCTCGACCCTGTCGACAGGATGGAGGCGCGCTGATGCAAGCCCCGCAATTCTGGAATACCGGACCGGACGCCCTGGACTGGCGCGCGCGGCTGCTGGCACCCTTGGGGCGTCTGACGGCCGCGGCCACGGCACGGCGCCTGCGCCAGCCCGGGCTGCGCCTCTCCGTACCGGTGGTCTGCATCGGCAACCTCAATGCCGGCGGCACGGGCAAGACCCCGACGGTCATCGCCCTGCTGCAAAAGCTCTCGGAACGCGGCATTGCGGCGCATGTCGTCTCGCGCGGATATGGCGGACGGCTCGAAGGACCGATGCAGGTCGACCCGCAGCGTCACGGTGCCGCGGATGTGGGCGACGAGCCGCTGCTGCTGGCTGCCTTCGCCCCGACCTGGATCGCGCGCGACCGCGCCGCCGGGGCGCAGGCGGCGGTGGCCGCAGGTGCTGGCATGATCGTGATGGATGACGGCTTCCAGAATCCGGCGCTGCAACAGGATCTGTCGCTGATCGTGGTGGATGCCGCGGTCGGGTTCGGCAACGGGCTGTGCCTGCCCGCGGGACCCTTGCGCGAACCTGTGGGGCCGGGTCTGGCGCGGGGCGACCTGTTGCTGTCGATCGGTGCACGCACAGCGCAAGAGCATTTTGCGGCCCGGTGGGGCGCTCAGGTGACGCTGCCGCACATGACCGGCCAGCTCGCGCCGCTGCGGACCGGGATGGACTGGCAGGGTCTGCGCACGCTCGCCTTTGCCGGGATCGGCCATCCGGCCAAGTTCTTTGCGACGCTGCAGGCGCTCGGGGCCGACCTCGTCCGGGCCGAACCGCTCGAAGATCACCAGCCGCTGACTGCCGCCCTCATGGCGCGGCTCGAAACCGAGGCGAAGGCGCTTGGCGCGCAGCTCGTGACGACGGAAAAGGATGCGGTGCGCCTGCCCGACACGTTCCGGATGAAGGTGCTGACCCTCCCCGTGCGGCTCGAGATCGACGATGCCGGGCCGCTGGACGGGGCACTCGACGGGCTCGTCTGAAAGGACGAAGCAAGGCAAATCCCGACTCGCAGGTCGTGCGTCGCTTTCAGAACCGGCTTCCTACTCTGCCGCGAGCCGCTGCTCCCCATGCCCGATCGAGGCGATCTCGGCGATGACGCTGCGCAGCAGGCGGCGGAAGTCATGGAAATTCGCGTTGGGGCGGATCGTCACTTCGTCCATGTAGATCGCGCGGTCGATCTCGATCTGGATGGCGTGCTGGTTGCGGGAGGGGCGGCCATAGGCCTGCGTGATGTAGGCTCCGGCAAAGGGCGCATTGCGCGCGACGACGAGGCCCGCATCGGCAAAGGCCGCCTCGATCCGGTCGACGATCTCGGCAGAGGCCGAGGCGCCGAACCTGTCGCCGATCACGATGTCGGGCCGCGGCGCGCCGCCGCGTACGATCCCGTCCACCGCCTCGTGCGGCATGGAATGGCAATCCACCAAGATTGCCTCGCCGAACTCCCGATGCGCGCGATCAAGCAATTGCTGCACCTGCCGGTGATAGGGGCGCCAGTACTGCTCGATCCGCCTCTCCGCCTCGGCCATCGGCAGCTTGCCCCGATAGATCGCGCGTCCGTTCGCGACAACCCGCGGTACAACGCCAAGCCCGCTCGCCACGCGCGGATTGTGACCGCTTCGGCGCACGCCCTCGACCAAAGCGGGGTCCATCTCCTCGCAGCTTCGGTTGAGATCGACGAAGGCACGCGGCGCCCCGGCCTTGAGGAAGGGTGCCCCGAATTGCGGCGCGCAATCGAACAGCTGGTCGACATAGGCATCTTCTGACGAGCGAATCGCATGTTCATCCAGCAGCGTGTGCCGCAGGAAGGACCACGGATAGTCCCGCCCGCTGTGAGGCGATGCAAAGACAACGCAGGAGGAGTGAACCTCCGGGCGACAGAGATGAAAGGCAACCTTGGGCATCGCGCATCCTTTGTCGTTAACATAGACTGATTTTTTCCAATGCCAAAAGCCCTTGATCCCGCCTGCGACTCCTTTTATAGGACCCAAACCGGCGCGGATTTCCGCGCCCCGTTTGATTATGGGGCGTATGTCCAACCCGGTCATGGGCGGTTAGCTCAGCGGTAGAGCACTTCGTTGACATCGAAGGGGTCACAAGTTCGATCCTTGTACCGCCCACCATGAGATCACCTGCTCTGGCCCATGTGGGTCAGAGTGCCCGCAACCCGAAAGGCGCTCGCGCGCCGCGAAAGAGGAGAGACCGACATGAAGGTCAAGAACTCGCTCCGCTCTCTCAAGAGCCGCCACCGCGACTGCCGCGTTGTGCGCCGTAAAGGCCGTGTCTACGTCATCAACAAGACGCAGCCCCGGTTCAAGGCCCGCCAGGGCTGAACCGGTCGGAGACTGGAATACGGATCAAGCCACCCCTCGCCGGGTGGCTTTTTTCGTTACAGAGGGGCTGTCTGTACAGAATCGCCCGGATTGCTCTCGATTGAAGCTGCGTCAAATCGACTCGGGGCGGGTCGATCACACCCAGTTGCCCGTCAAAGACTGAGCTGCAATCCGACGCGTCACAGTCTAGAACCAGTAATCCGCCACACATTTTCCGTCGCGCGGCAGGTCGTCAAAACTGTCGAGTCCGTCGAAATGGTCGATCAGCGCATGGCTCACCTCCCCCGGCTCGGCCAGCCGCAGGTTGACGGCGATTCGCCAGCGTCCGTCTGCATCTGGCTTGGCGATCAGCCAGTAGGCGACGCAGCCGCAGGTCGGGCAGAAGTGGAAATCGATGTGTCGGCCTGCCCGGTGATAGGCCCGCGTCGGTCCCGAGACGCAGATCCCCTCGTCGAGATAGTCATAGGCCCAGAGAGTGCCGTAGCGTCGGCAGATCGTGCAGTTGCATGCTGTCGCCGAGTCGAGCGGCGCGTCATAGGTCCAGCCCACGGCGCCGCAATGGCATCGTCCTTCGATCATCCACCCGCGCTCCCTACCGGATTTCACGTCGCGCAGGGTGGCACGAAATGTGACCAAAGTCCTGCGCGACGTGGCAAATGGCGTCACCGCAGGAGCGAATCCGCCAGCAGGCGTACCACCGTCGACTGGTCGAGATAGCCGCTGACGGTCAGATTGCGGGCATCCTGATAGCGGCGGATCGCCCGGCGCGTCCGCTCGTCGAACACCCCGTCAACCGCGCCGGGCTTCAGCCCCAGCGATTCGAGCCGGTCCTCGGCGATGCGCCGCGCCGGCTGGTTGAGGTTCAGCGAGGCCTCGCCCGCTTCGGCCCGCGCCTGAGCCTGCGCTTCGGCCGAGGGCACGCGCTCGGCATCGAGCTCGGCCCGCGCCTGCTCGGCAAAGGCGCCGTTTGGAAATTCATTGAGATAGCTGTCATAAGCCGCCATCGACCCCACCTCGCGGGCCCGGTCCCAGGCCTCGCGGTCGCGCGCGGCGGCCTGCTGGCGCTGCTCGTCCTCGAACTCGCCCAGCTGTTCCTGCGCCACTTCGGCAAAGACACCATCGGGATACCGCTTGAGATAGGCACGCAGGCCGGGCGCGTCGCCGCGGGCGCCGGTCTCGTCCCAATAGGCGCGATCGAGCCGCTCCTGCTCGGCCTGACGCTCCTGCGCCTCGGCCTCAAGCTCTCCGGCGCGGCGTTCCGCCTGACCGTCCAGACGGGTGATCTGTTCGCGGTCAAGATAGCCCGAGGCCGGAAAATCGTTCTGCTCCTGCCACGTCTCGACCGCCGCGCGGGTGCCGGGGCCGAAAATGCCGTCGATGCCCTTCGGATTGAACTCGAGCAGGGACAGATCCCGCTGGATCTCGCGGCGGGCATCACGATCGAGGTTCAGGTCTTCCTCGTTCAGGCGGGCATCGCGGAACGGTTCGGCGTCGATCGCGCTGATCCGGGCGCGGGCATCACCGGCATGTTCGCCCTCCGGGAAGGCATCGAGATAGCTGCGATAGCCCGCCACATCGTCCCGCTCGCGCACCGAATTCCAGAGGGGCTCGTCAGATCTGCCGGGCTGTGACGGCGCGGCGGGAGCGGGGGCCGGTTCCTGTGCCGGTGCGGGCACGCTCGCCGTGTTGGTGACGAAGACATATCCTTCGGGGGCATAGCCGCTGACGTCGAGCCCGGCGGCCGTCCCGGCCTCGAGCAGCGATTCGCCGCGCGCACCGAGATCGCCACGGGCAAAGCGCGCGACTTCTGCGGCCGGACCCTGCATGACGCTCACCCCTTGGGGGATGTTCAGATCGCCCAGCCCGCCGGTCACGAACTGACCTTCGAAGCGGTCGCTATCGCCCATCCCGAGCAGCAGCAGCGCCTGACCGGGATAGGCGCTCAGCACCGCCATCACCTGGCTCAGCGGCAGGCCGTCGCGCAGCACGGTGGCATCGTCGAGCGGCGTCTCCATTTCCACGGGCAGGAGGTAGCTGTCGGTCGCAGTATGCGCAAAGCGCCCGGACAGCACGACGGCCACCCGGTCGGTCTCTGCCGTCAACCCGCTCAGGAATCGCTCGAATCCGCCCTGCATCTGGTTGGCCGTCGCCTGCCCGAGCGAGACGACCTGAAAGCCCTCCTGTTCCAGCGGCGCAGTCGCGGAGAGCACACCATCGGCGCCAGTCAGGCGGTCCATCACGGAATAATCCGAATTCCCGATGATGAGCGCATCGCTTTCGGCATGTGCGACAGGTGCCAGCGCGATGCCGGCCAGAGTGCAAAGTAGAAGTGATCTCATGGAACGTCCTTTCAGGAAACGCGCATCGCCCGTCACGATGTCCGCGTCAGTGGCGCAGCACCCCGAGATCCGGGGCTACCGCCCCGCAGCAGTGCCAGACCTGCCACGGATATCCAATAACAGGGCGATATCTGCCGCCTAGTCGTACTTGCGTGCGTCCTCGATCACCAGACCGTCGCGCGGCAGATCGCCGGGCGCGACAAGGTCCACCCGGCCCTTCAGCTTGAGCAGCTCGGCCACGCTCTTCTCGAAGGCCGCCGCATCGCCGGACGCGGTCTCGATCCGCACAGTCATCACATCCATCTCGCCCTCGCGGGTGGCGACGACGCGGGCGCGGTCGATCTCGGGGTGCTTCGCAACCAGGGCCGCCACCTGTTCGGGGCGCACGAACATGCCCTTGATCTTGGTGGTCTGGTCAGCCCGGCCCATCCAGCCCCTGATGCGCAGGTTCGTGCGCCCGCACGGGCTGGTTCCCGGCATCACCGCGCTCATATCACCGGTTGCGAAGCGGATCAGCGGATAATCGGGGTTGAGCGTGGTCACGAGGACTTCGCCCACCTCGCCCTCTGCGACCGGAATGCCGGTGCCGGGGGTCACGATCTCGACCAGCGCATGTTCGTCAACGATCATGCCCTCCATCGCGTCCGATTCGTAGGCAATGTTGCCGAGATCCGCGGTCGCATAACATTGCAGGCAGGATATGCCGCGCCCGGCATAATAGTCCCGCAAGGACGGGAACAACGCGCCGCCGCTGACCGCCGCCTTGGTGATGCCGAGGCTCACGCCCATCTCGTCGGCCTTCTCGAGTATCACCTTCAGGTAATCCGGCGTACCGGCATAGCCGGTCACCCCCACATCCCGCGCCGCCGTCACCTGCAGCTCGGTCTGACCGGTGCCGGCGGGCAGCACTGCCGCGCCGACGGCACGCGCGCCGGAATCGAATATCATGCCCGCCGGGGTCAGGTGATAGCCAAAGCAGTTCTGCACGATATCCCCCGGCCCGATGCCACAGGCATTGAGGAACCGCCCCATGCGCCACCAGTCATGCTCGGACCCGCCGGGTTCGTAGATCGGCCCCGGCGAC
>JBBSNW010000056.1:0-31837 GCA_038260405.1 Rhodobacterales bacterium
AGGAAAGCTACCTTGCCCCGCTCGATCCCAATTTCGGCGGCTGCGGGCGCGTGGTGACCGACGATCAGGGATATTACGAGTTCCGCACCATCCAGCCGGGGCCCTATCCCTGGCCCAACACGATGAATGACTGGCGCCCCGCCCATATCCACTTTTCGGTCTTCGGGCACAGCTTCGCCCAGCGTCTCATCACACAGATGTATTTCGAGGGTGATCCGCTGATCTGGAAATGTCCCATCGTCGACACGATCCCTTCACGCGAAGGCATCGAATCGCTGGTCGCGGCGCTCGACATGGCGCGGGCTATCCCGATGGACAGCCTTGCCTACGAGTTCGACATCGTGCTGCGGGGCCGTCGCCAGACGCATTTCGAAAACCGGCCGGAGGGGCTCTGATGGTCCAGAAGATCGACACATGGCGCGAAAGCCCGTCGCAAACGGCGGGGCCTTACGTCCATATCGGCTGCACGCCGAATTTTTCCGGAATAGCCGGCGTCTATCCCGAAGATCTGGGTATGCGCATGATCACCGGCGACGCCGCGGGTGAACGCATCACGATCAAGGGCGCCGTGTTCGATGGCGCGGGTACGGCATTGCGCGACGCGCTGATCGAGGTCTGGCAGGCGGATGCCGCGGGCAGGTTTGCGGGGAAGGGCGGCGATGCGGCCTTTACCGGCTGGGGCCGATCCGCCGGGGACATGACATCCGGGCAGTTCACCTTCGAAACGGTCCGCCCTGGCCGCGTCGCCTGGCCCGATGGCCGCATGCAGGCGCCTCATGTGACCTTCTGGATCGTCGCGCGGGGCATCAATCTCGGCCTGCACACGCGTATGTATTTCGCCGACGAAGAGTCCGCCAATGCAGAGGATCCGATCCTCACCCGGCTGGAACACGGCCAGCGCATCCCGACGCTTCTCGCGCGGCCCGAGGGGGAGGGCGTCTACCGTTTCGACATCCACCTGCAGGGGCCGCAGGAAACCATCTTCTTCGATATCTGAAAGCTGACCATGACCAAACCTTGCATCATCTGTGTCGCCATCACCGGCTCCTTGCCGAAGAAGGCCGACAATCCCGCCGTACCGATCACGATTCCCGAGCAGATCGAATCCACGCATGCCGCCTTCGAGGCGGGCGCGACCATCGCCCATTGCCACGTGCGCAACGATGACGAGACGCCGACTTCGGACCCCGCGAAGTTCGGCCTGCTGCTGGAAGGATTGCGCAAGCATTGCCCCGGCATGATCGTGCAGCTTTCGACCGGCGGACGCTCCGGCGCGGGTCAGGCGCGCGGCGGGATGCTGCCGCTGCGCCCGGACATGGCCTCGCTGTCGGTCGGATCGAACAACTTTCCGACGCGCGTCTACGAGAATCCGCCGGACCTCGTCGATTGGCTCGCTTCCGAGATGAAGGCCCATAACGTGAAGCCTGAGATCGAGGCTTTCGACCTCTCGCACATCCACAAGGCGGCCGAGATGAACCGCGACGGGCGGATCGAGGGCAAGCTCTATGTGCAGTTCGTGATGGGGGTGAAGAACGCCATGCCCGCCGACCGCGACACCTTCGATTACTACATCAGGACGGTCGAGCGACTGGCGCCGGGAGCCGAATGGTGCGCCGCCGGGATCGGGCGGCACCAGGCCGAGCTGAACGAATGGTGCATCTCTTCGGGCGGGCATACCCGGACCGGGCTCGAGGACAACATCCGGCTCGACCGTGACACGCTCGCGCCCTCGAACGCGGCCCTTGTCGAGAAGGCCGTGAAGCTGTGCGAGAAATACGAGCGCCCCGTCGCGACCTGGCAGCAGGCGCGCGAGATGCTGGGACTGGCCGCGGCCTGACCTTGCGGCGGTCGGGGGCGGGGTAATCTCCGTCCCCCGACCGAAAGTGACACGCGAATGCCCCGTTCAAGGTCCGATCCGTGACTGCGCCGATCTCCGGACGTTCCGGCATAAGCCGCGCATGCCTTAGACCGGCTGCGCGTCCTGCAATTCCCGCTGAAGCCGCGCCGTCTCTTCCGCCTTGGGTTTCGAGAACCCGGCCAGCAGCAGATAGGCCACCGGCGTGAGGTAGAGCGTCGACACAGTGGCAAGGCCAAGGCCCCCGACGATCACCCAGCCCAGAGCTTCGCGGGCCTCGGCGCCGGCCCCTGCGGAGAGGATCAGCGGGACGCCCCCGAGCACGGTCGAGATCATCGTCATCATCACCGGCCGCAAGCGGATCGTCGAGGCATCGAGGATCGCGTCATAGACCGACGCCCCTTCGTCCCTGAGCTGGTTGGCGAATTCCACGATCAGAATACCGTTCTTCGCCATGATTCCTATGAGCATCACCAACCCAATCTGCGAATAGACGTTGAGGCTCAGCCCCGAGAAGACCAGCGCGAAGGCCGCACATGCAAGCCCCAGCGGCACCGTCGCCATCACCACGACGGCCGAGATGAAGCTTTCGAACTGCGCCGACAGCACGAGGAACACGACGAGTATGGCAAAACCGAAGGTCATGAGCAGGCCGCCGGTCGTCTGGTCAAGCGTGGCGGCCTCGGCCAGCGGCACGATGCGGTTCTCTTCGGCGAGGACCTCTGCCCCGATCTCCTCGACCTGTGCGAGGGCATCGCCCAATGCGAGCTCCGGTGTCAGACCGGCGGTGATCTCGACCGACCGGTTCTGCCCCTCGCGGCTGAGCTCGGGTGCGATCGCCCGCTCTTCGAGCGACACGAAGGTCGACATCGCCACCATCTGTCCGTCTGCCGCCTGAACGAAGACGTTTTCGAGATCGCCGGGATCGTTCACCGGATCGGTGGTGGACAGCATCTGCACGTCGTAGCTCTTGTCGTCGACAAACACCGTGCCGATGGTGCGCCCTTCGAGCACGGCCCTCAGCGCCTCTCCCAGCCCCGTAATATCGATGCCAAGATCCGACGCGCGCGTGCGGTCGATCTCGATGAAGAGCTGCGGCTGCGTGGTCTCGTATTCCAGACGGACCTGGCCCATTGCCGGGTTCTCCTGCAGCCGGTCGACAAGACGCTGCGAGACTTCCGAGAGCTGTTCGTAATTGGTGCCGGTGATCGCAAAGCTGAGACCGCGTCCCGCGCCCCGAATTCCCAGCGAATTGGGCTGGATCGCGAAGGCCCGGACACCGATGATGTTGCCGAGCATGCCGTTGATCTCGTCGACGATCTCCGCCTGGCCGCGGTCACGTTCGCCCCATGTGGCAAGGCTCATCACCATGAAACCGCGATTGTCTGCACCGAAACCGGTGATCGAGAACACGTTCCTGATCTCGCCAGACTCCACCAGCGGCTGGATCGCGGTTTCGATCTCCTGCATCTTCGAGGTCGTGTAGTTCAGCGACACCCCCTGCGGTGTCGTCACGCGCAGCAGAGCCACGGCGCGATCCTCGGGCGGCGTCAGTTCCTGCCGGATGCCGCTGCCGACGAAGACCGCCGTCGCCGCGAACAAAGCGGCGGAAAGCACGATCACGAAGGGCACCGCGAGCGCGCCTTTCAGCGTGGTCTTGTAGAAGCTGCCCAGCCGGTTGCCGAGCCAGACGAAGGGACCGCGCGGGTCCTTCTTCGGCTCCGCGGTCAGCAGGCGGCTCGCCAGCACCGGACACAGGGTCAGCGCCACGACCGACGAGAGCATGACCGCGATCGCGAGCGTGAAGCCGAATTCGCGAAAGAGCCCGCCAGCCTGTCCGGGCAGGAAGGAGAGCGGGATGAACACGGCCGCGAGCGTCGCCGTGGTGGTGACGACGGCAAAGAAAACCTGCTGCGTGCCGAGCACCGCCGCCGCGCGCGGACCCATGCCGTTCGCGCGCTGGCGCACGATGTTTTCCAGAACCACGATGGCATCGTCCACCACCATGCCGGTCGCCAGGACCAGTGCCAGCAGCGTCAGGATGTTGATCGAGAATCCGACCATGTAGACCGCCGCCAGCGTGCCGATCAGCGCCACGGGCAAAGTCAGCGTCGGTATCAGCGTCGCGCTCACACTGCGCAGGAAAATGAAGATCACGACAACCACGATGGCGACGGCCATGCCCAGCGTCTTGAGCACCTCTTCGATGGAGCCGTTGATGAACACCGCATCATCCGAAGTGATGAAGATGTTCACATCCTCGGGCAGGGTCTGGCTCAGCTCGGCCACGACCTCCTGCACCGCGGCGGAGATTTCGAGCGTGTTCGACGTGGCCTGCCGGATCACACCGAGCCCCAGACCTGTCTCGCCATTGGCGCGCAGGATCGTCTCGTTCGGTGCCGGCCCCAGGGAAACGGAGGCAACATCGCCCAGGATCACGTCGTTCTTGATCTTGAGCGCCTCGAAGGCGGCGGGCGTGTTTACCGACGCGGTTGTGCGCACGTTGATCGACTGGCGGTCGCCGGTCAGATCGCCGGCGGGCGCGTCGAAGGCGATCGTGCCCAGCGCGTCGCGCAGATCGGCAAGGGTCAGCCCGCGGCTCGCCAGTTCCATCTGGTCGATATCCACGCGGAAGATCGGATCGCGGTCGCCGTAGATCTGCAGATCCGCCACCCCGTTGATCGAGATCAGCCGGTCCTCGACTCGCTCGCTCACGAGTTCGGTGAGCTCCTGCGGCGAGCGGCTGGCCGAGGTGACGGCGACCCGGACCACCGGCTGCGCATTCGCGTCGGCTTTCACGATCTCGGGCTGTTCGGCATCGTCGGGAAGGTTGTTGCCGATCCGCGCCACCGCATCGCGGGTATCGGTCGCAGCGACGTCGAGGTCGACATCGTCGTTGAATTCCAGCGTCACGCGGCTGCGTCCGAAACGCGAATTGGACGAGATCGTGCGCACGCCGGCGACCCGGCCGACGGCGCCTTCGACGCGGCTCGTGATCTCCTGATCCACGGTTTCGGCCGAGGCGCCTTCGAATTCGGTGGTCACGGTGATGACCGGACGGTCAACATCGGGCAGTTCGCGGATTTCGACACCGAACAGGGCGGCGATGCCCGCGATCACGATCAGCGCGTTCAGCACGAATGCGAGGATGGGACGCCGCACGAAAAGCGCCGTACCTCCGCCCGACGTTTCCGGTGTCTGCGATCCGCTCATGTCAGCCCCTGTTCCGGTTGGAGATTGCGGCACTGGCATCCCCGGGAGCCGCCGCGTTCGAAACGCTGACCTCCGAGCCGGGTCGCAGGGTCTGCACCCCTTCGGTCACGATCTGGTCGCCGGTCGCGAGATCCGCTTCGACCAGCACGGAGTCGCTGTTGCGCTGGCGGATCACGATCGGCACCTGCTGTGCCTTGCCGTCACGCACGGCCCAGACGAAAGAGCCCTCGGCCGACCACTGCACCGATAGCGGGTTGATCGCCGGGTATTCTTCGCCCTCGAAATGCAGCACGACGGAAAACGCCATGCCTTCGCGCAGCCTGTCGTCGTCATTGTCGATCCGCGCCTGGACGCGCAGTGTTCGGCTCGCGCGGTCCACGACGTTGTCGATGGTCGCCACCTCGCCTGTCAGCACCTGACCGCGATTGGCAAGCGGCGAAAGTTGTACCGACATGCCTGGTTTCAGCTGGCCGATCACCCTTTCCGGCACGCGGAAGTCGATGAGCAGCTGCGAGCGGTCCGTCAGCACCGCAAGTTCATCCTCTGCCGAGACCCGGTCGCCCTGTTCCACTTCGAGAATGCCGATCCAGCCCGCGATCGGCGCGCGGATCACGCGCTGTGCCAGATCGAATTCGGCCTGGCGGATCTCGAGCTCGGCATTGCGCAGGGCCAGTTCCGCCTCGCGGATCCGCACGGTCGTCACCGCGCCGGAATTCTGCAACGAGGACAGGCGCTCGAGCTCGTCCTGCGCGTCGGTGAGCATCAGCCGGGCGCGTTCCAGCGCGATCTGCTCTGCCTCGTCATCGAGCCGCACCATGACCGAACCCTGCTCGACATAGCTTCCCGCGTCGAAGGCGATTTCCCGGATGAAACCCGTCGCTTCGGAGCGGACGGTGACCGAACGCAGCGCGCGCCCGTCGCCTACGGCCGTGACCCGGTCGTTGAGAGTGCCCTGCGTCACCTCGGCGGTGATCACCTGCGTGGCCCCGCCACCCCGGGTCGGTCCGGACTCTTCGGGTTCGGCGGCGGCTGCCATCTCTATACCAAGCGTGTCCAGCAGGCCGGTCCTTTCCAGCCAGACGGCCGCAGAGGGTACATAGGTTATCCAGAGCGCCAGCGTTCCGGCGATCACAACTGCGGCGAGCAGAAGCTGTCTCAACATGGCCATAGGTTCGGTCAGTCCTCGATTTTTTTACTCTGTACACGAAGCAGATAGCTGCCCGATGCCAAAGAACATAAGGTCACGCAGATATTACCCGGATTTGAACGCTCTAGACAGGATCAACCGGCTGTATGCGCCCGATTTGTGCAAAGCGGGTCCTGTTCCGTTGTGTTGCGCCGACCGTGCGAGTCAATCTTCCGGCCAAGGCACCCACCCTGCGGATGCGTCAATCACGCAAGGCGGTGCCGCGTTCCGGCATCAGGCGGGTCGCGAGGATGCGTCAGGCATCATGCGCCATCAGCCAGTCCCGGACGATATCCTGCAGCCGCGCGCTGTCGAAGCTCGGGAAATGCCCGCCATGCACCACCCGCACCGGCAGCTCCAGCAGGCGGCGCATCGAGGCGACATAGTCGGCGGCATCCGCGTGGTAGGTGTCCTCGATGAGCGGGCCGTCATAGACGATATCGCCGGAAAAAAGCACACCCGTCGCACGTTCGAACAGTGCGATGCCGCCTGGAGAATGGCCCGGCGTGTGCACGACATCAAAGAACCGCCCACCCGCATCGATCACTTCGCCATCCTCCAGCAGCCGCGTCGCGGGGGCCGGGATGACGGTGTAGCGCGCCGAGACATAGGGCTCGGGCGGCAGCGTCTCGAAGATCTCGTCGATCACATAGGGATCGGCCAACACGGCCTTGCGCTCCGGGTCGGCCAGCAGATGCGCCTCGGCGCGGTGCACGGCCCGGTGGTCGAATTCGTGATGACAGCCGATATGGTCGAAATGCGTATGGCTCGCCACGGCCAGAAGCGGGCGTTCGCTGACCAGCGGCACCCAGTCGCGCAACGACACGACACCCATGCCGCTATCGACCAGCATATCGCCGTCCGGCCCGCGCACATGCCAGCAGTTGCAGCGGTAGAAGGGCAGGATGTGAGGCTCGTCGATCAGGCTGATGCCATCGTCGAGCCGGGTCACACGCCACCAGTCTTCGGGTTTTGCGCGCCTCATGTGTCCTCCAGCAGGGTGATGTGCACGGCGTCGAGCGCCAGCGGGATGATGTCGCCGACATTGGCATCCATGACGGCGGGCAGCAGGGCGCGCAATATCATGTCCGGCGCGGCTTCGGGCACGACGCTCACCTTGCGGTGCACGCCCTGAAAGACGGTCTCGGTCACCCGGGCTGCGCCAAGCGGATCGTCCGCGCCGGGGCGCAGATGTTCGGGCCGGGCGCAAAGCGTGACCTGCGCGCCGTCGGGCAGATCCGTGGCGGGGCCGAGCGCGCCACAGACGGTCACGGCGCGGCCCTGCGCCACGCGGGCGGGCAGGAAGTTCATCTCGCCCAGAAAAGCTGCGGCAAACCGGGTAGCGGGGCGGCGGTATACGCGTTCGGGCGGTCCCTGATCCTCGATCCGCCCGGCATTCATCACCACGATACAGTCGGCAATGGCCATCGCCTCCTCCTGATCGTGGGTGACGTGGACGAAGGTCGCGCCGACCCGGCGCTGGATCTCCTTCAGCTCGTACTGCATGGCGCGGCGCAGGTTCAGGTCCAGCGCGCCCAGCGGCTCGTCGAGCAGCAGCACGTCCGGCTCGACCGCCAGCGCACGGGCGAGGGCCACGCGCTGCCGTTGCCCGCCCGAGAGTTCGGTCGGCCGCTTGCGCCCAACCCCCTGCAAGCCGACGAGGGAGAGCATCTCTTCTGCCCGTGCAAGTCTTGCCGCGCGCGCCTGCCCGCGCATCCGCAGGCCGAAGCCCACATTGTCGAGCAGGCTCATATGCGGGAACAGCGCGTAGTCCTGAAACACCGTCGTCGTCGGGCGCTGTGCAGCCGGAACGCCGACCATGTCCCGCCCGCCGATCCTGACCGCGCCACCTGTCGGGTCGGCAAACCCTCCGATGATGTTCAGGAGCGTGGTCTTCCCGCAGCCCGACGGCCCCAGAAGCACGCAATATTCCCCGGCTTCGATCCGCAGATCGATCCCGGCCAGCGCGGTTGCCCCACCATAACGCTTGGTGACGCCTGCGATGTCGATCGGTGCCGTCATTTCCGCCTCATCGTGGTCAGTTCCACGCCGAGCACGGCCAAAGCCGACAGCATGAAGACCAGCGATCCCACGGCATTCGTCTTTGGGTTGAGGCCCGAGCGGAGCAGCGACCAGATCTCGACCGGGAGCGTCACGTCGAAGCGCGACAGCAGGAAAGCGATGATGAACTCGTCCCAGCTGAATGTCACCGACAGCAGGAACGCCGCCAGCAGTGCGGGCAGTATCATCGGCGCGGTGACCAGCCACATGACCCGGATCTCGTCCGCCCCGAGATCGCGCGCGGCGCGTTCGGCGCTTTGCTGTGTGGGCCCCATGGCGGCGGCGCAGATCGCGAAACAGAGCGGCGTGTTGATCACGACATGACCCGTGGCGACTGTTGCGAGCGACAGGCCCTGACCCATGAGGTTGAAGCTCGCCAGCAGGCCCAGTCCGATCACGAGGTAGCTCACCGACAGGGGGGCCGTGAGCGCGGCGCTGATCGCTCGGGCTCCCGGCAGCCGTCCACCGGCCACCGCACGGGCGGCAAGAAACCCCAGGGTGAGCGAAACGACGGAGGAGGCGAAGGCAACCATCAGCGAATTGAGCAGTGCTGCGATCAGGTCCGGATCACCCAGCACCTCGGCATGCCAGCGCAGGGAAAATCCCTGAAAGGGCGGGATCGGAAAGCGGCCGTCCTGGAACGAGAACAAAGCCAGCACCCCGACCGGCAGGAATATGAACCCGTAAAGCAGCGCCATGTAGGTCGTGCAGGCCACAAGACGCATCATTGCGACGGCGCCTTCATCCAGCGCGCCATGCCGAGGTAAGCGAGCGTCACCGCCAGCATCAGCACGATCGACAGCGCCGCCGCCATCGGCAGATCCGCCCGACGCCCGATCTGCAGCATCACAAGCTGCGGCAGAGCCAGATCATTGCCGCCGCCAAGGATCTGCGGCGTCACGTAATCCCCGATGCAGAGGGCAAAGGTCAGGAAGGCGCCGACCATCACACCGGGCAAGGCCAGCGGCCAGACGATGAACCGGAAGATCTGCAGCGGCCCGGCCCCGAGATCGGCGGCCGCACGACGCAGGTTGGGCGGAAGCTGCACGAGGCTCGCATAGATCGTGAGCGTGAGCAGCATGGTGAAGAAATGCGTGAATCCGATCACCGTTGCCGCCCGCGAATTCGCCAGATCGACCAGCGGCAGTCCCAGATCACCGAGCCAGCCGTTCAGCACGCCGCGCTTGGCCAGCACTAGCGACCAGGCGTAGGAACGCACCACGTAGGAGGTCCAGAACGGCACCACCGCGAGCGCGAGCGCGAGGCGTCGGTACCTTGGCGGCAGTTCCACGGCGATGATCCAGGCAAGCGGATAGGCCAGTGCGACTGAGAGCAATGTGACCACCAACGTGATCTCGATCGAATTCAGTGCCGCTTCGAGATAGGCGGGGCTGTCGAGGAATTTTGCATAATTGGCGAGGCTCCAGGCGGCCTCGAGCCCCTGATCGGTGCGCTGCCAGAAGCTCAGCACCGCCATCACCCCGAAGGGCAGGGCGAAGAACAGGCAGGTCCAGAGCAGCGCCGGGACGGCGAGCGTCAGTGCCCGCCGCCGGTCGCGGTTTTCGATGGTGAGGGCGCGGCTCATGCCTCAGCGCGCGAGGAACCGAGTCCAGACATCCTGCATCGCCGCATCGAGCTCGGCATCTGGCGCGGGGTAAAGGTCTGCCTTGTTGAGATAATCCGTCTGCTGGTCCCAGCGCAGCGCGCTTTTCTGCGCGTCGGTCATCATCGCTCCGGCCATCGTGTTGGCCGGCATAGCCCAATAGCAGGACGAGGTCGCGAGCGCGACCTGACCCTGCGGCGACAGGATGTGCTTCACGAATTCCACCGCCATGTCGCGTTGCTCTGACTCCGCGAAGACGCCGATGGATTGCGACCAACGCACCGCGCCCTGTTCGGGGATCAGCCAGTCGAGATCCGGAAGATCCGCGGTGAGCCCGGCCGTGACCCATTCGCCGCCGCCGAACAGGATATCGACCTCTCCGGTCGCGATGGCGGTCTGGGACGACACGACTTCGCCCACCGAAGAGGCATTGTCCTTGAGCTTCATCAGCGCTTCCTCGATGGCGGGCAGATCCTCCATCTTGATCTCGGCCGTGGGAATCCCCAGACCCATGGCCACCATGCCCATCACCGGCAGGTAGTAGTCATAGACCGCCATGCTGCCGGGAGCGTCGCCGGACCAGAGCCGGGTCATGTCGGAGAGATCCTCGGCGCTCACGGCTGCGGAGTTGAAGGACACCGTGTTGTAGCCGAACTTTTCCGAGATCGCGTAGGTCTCTCCGTCGATCACGTGATTCTCTTCCATCACCAGTTCGGGAAAGAGCGTCTCGTAGGGAAGCTCTGCGACAGGCAGCGGCGCGAGGATGCCGGCCTCGACCACGCGCGGCACGTCGATCCCGTCGACGACCAGAACGTCCCAGTCACCGGGCTGGCTCTGCTCGATCAGGCTGAGCGCAGCGCCGGTGCCCTCATAGACCTTGAGGTTCACCTTCACGCCGAACTTGTCCTCGAAGGGCTTGATCAGCGCCTCGTCGGTGTGATCGCACCAGACCAGCGCGTTCAGCTCCTGCGCGGCGGCGGTCTGTGTCAGAAGGGTGGTGCCCGCCAGTACGGCCAGCAGTCGGGTCGTGGTTTTCATGGTGTTCGTCTCCCTGTCCTTTTCGGTGCCGGACAGGCCATCGGCCCGCATCCCGCAGCATCTGTTCCGGTCCGCATCGCGAACCATCGGTATCGGCCGCACCTTGCCAAGGTTGCGCACATGCTGGCAACCGCAGAGGGCACCGCAAAGCGGCAGGTGGGCGTTATTCGGCCATCATGGTTCTGCGCCTCAGCCCTGACCGCCCGAACAAGCGGCATTCGCGCCCGCCTGCCGCATGATCCGCTACCGGAGATCCTTGTCGTGCAGGAACTGGCGGATATCCGTCATCTGCTTTTCATCCATCGAGACATAGACCAGATCCATGTTCGTGCGCTCGGTCACCATCTCGCCCGGATAGGGCAGGTAGGAGAGCTCTCGCGACCCGAAGGAGGGCGAGGCCGTGCCGACCTGCCATTCCGTCGTCAGCTTGACGTCGACGAGCTTCAGCGACGGCCCGCCAGCACGGCCGGGCTTTTCCAGCGGCACCCCGGCGAGGCGCAGGTAGGACATCTTGTCCTTGGCGGTCACGAAGCCGTCGATGAATTGCGCGGTCAGGACCTGCAGTTCCGCCGCCTCGTCCGGGCCGTGCATGTGGCTGTGCAAAGGGTCGTCGTCATGCGGGTGGTTGTGGTCATGCGGGTGGACGTGGTCGTGGTGATGATGCCCGTGGGAATGGTTATCGTGCGGCATCAGTCTTTCCTCTTGGCGCGCGTGGTCCAGCGCTTGCCATCGCGCGCCTCGTCGTAATCGCCCATCGGGATGCTCACCGGCTTGTCGATATGCACCTTGTGCTTGCCCAAGGTGCCGTTCGACACCATCGATCCCAGCACGTCGACGATGACCCGCGTGCCCATCAGCGCGGTGATCTCGGACTGGTCATAGGGCGGCGAAACCTCGACCAGTTCCATGCCGCAGATGCCTTCGGCAGCGACTTTCGATGCCAGCGCCAAGGCCTCGCGCGGCAGGAAGCCGCCGGGTTCGGGCCAGCCGGTGCCCGGCACGAAGCCGCAATCGATGCTGTCGATGTCGAAGGACATGTAGACCATGTCGACCCCGTCCCAGGCCATCTCGAGCGCCATCTCGGCGGTCTTGTCGATGCCCATCCTTTCCATGTCGGACATGGTGATGATGTTGGTATGCCGGTCGCGCGCGACCTTCACCGCCTCGCGCGGAACCTGCCAGCCACCGATGCCGACCTGAACGAGGTTCTTGGCCGGAACGTTGGGCAGATTGGTCGAATGGAACCACGGGGTCGTGTGCATCCGCTCGTCCAGATCCTTTTCCTGGATGTCGGCGTGACGGTCGAAATGCACGATGCCGATCTTCTTGCTGGTACATTCCGCGATGCCGCGCACGCAGGGAAATCCGATGGAATGGTCGCCGCCGATGATGATCGGCAAGGAGCCCGATGAGAAGACATGAGACACCGCCCGGCTGATCTGGTCGAAGGTCTTTTCGATGTTGCCGGGAATGGTGAAGATGTCCCCCGCATCGCAGAGCGACATCTGCTCGCGCAGATCCACGCCGATCTCGTAATTGTAGGGTGTATAGAGCGCCGATATCTTGCGCACGCCCTGCGGGCCGAACCGCGTGCCGGGGCGATATGTCGTGCCGCCGTCGAAGGGCGCGCCCAGCACGGTCGCGTCGTAATTCCCGACCTCGGTCACATCCTCGGTATAGGGCGCCTTCAGGAAGGTGTTGATGCCGGCGTAATGCGGCAGCTCGCCCCGCGCGAAGGTCGGGATGTCGCGGTCCTCGATCGAATCCGCCGCCGTCAGGCCCATCCGCAACGCCCAGGCGCGTTCCTTGGCCCATTCGCTGCCCGGAATGTCGGCCTCGGCGCGCGCGGCTTTCCATCCCAGCAGCTTGGTCAGGTCGGGGTGGTGGTATCGCATCTCGCGGCAGGGACGATCCGCGGGATGGTGTGACCGGCTGCGGTCATGTGGCCTTGGAAACATGGGAATCCTCCTCGGGGGTCTGGAAGGGAAAGCCGCCGTTGCGGGCGTTGAAATCGTAGGTGATGGTCGCGCCGATGATGTCGGGATCGGTCGGGTCCCAGCGTGGTTTGTCGAAGACCAGCACGCGGTCGCCGAGCTTGAACCCTTCCTCGAGATCATGGGTCACCATGAACACGGTCATGCGCGTCTCGGCGCGCAGCTCCTGCAGGAAGGCATGCATCGACAGCCGGGTGCCGGGGTCGAGCGCTCCGAAGGGTTCGTCGAGCAGCAGGATCCGCGGGCGCGCCTGCAGAGCCTGCCCGATGGCAAGACGCTGCTGCATCCCGCCCGATAACGCCGAAGGGTAGGCGGAGGCCATGTGCCCAAGGCCGATCCGCTCCAGCACCTCTTGTGCGCGGTTGCGTGCGGCCCGGCGCGCGCCAAAGGGCAGGCGGCCCCAGCGGGTGGAGAAACTCTCGGCGGCCACGATGTTGTCGCGCACGGTGAGATGCGGAAAGACCGAATAGCGCTGGAACACGACGCCCCTTTCGCGCCCCGGCTCGCGCGCGGGCTCGGCGCCGTCGATGCGGATTTCGCCCCGCGTGGGCCGCTCCTCCGCCAGCAGGAGCCGCAGGAAGGTGGATTTGCCGCAGCCCGACGCCCCGACGATGGATACGAACTCGCCTTCGTCCACATCCACGTTGATCCGTTCGAGGATCGGCCGCTGGCCGTAGCTCTGGAAGATGTTGCGCACGGTGACAAAGCTCACAGGCCGCCTCCCGCCCAGGGGTAAAGCCTGCGCGACAGTGTGCGCAGCCCCCAGTCCATCACGAAGGCCAGCAGGGTGATCCAGATCACGTAGGTCAGGATCACATCCATCGCGAGGTAGCGCCGCACCAGGAAGATCCGGTAGCCGAGGCCGAGATCGCTCGCGATCGCCTCGGCCGCGATCAGGAAAAGCCATGCGGGCCCGAGCGACAGCCGCACCGACTGGATGAGCTTCGGCATGATCTGCGGCAGCGCGACCCGCAGCGCGATGACGAGGGAGGAAGCTCCCAGCGTCTCGGCCTTCACGATCATCTCGCGCGGGATGTCGATCACGCGCTGGCTCATGTCGCGGATCAGGAAGGGCGTGATGCCGATCACGATCAGGACGACCTTGGAGAGTTCGCCCAGCCCGAAGACGATGAACAGGATCGGCAAGACGGCGAGCGGCGGGATCATGCTCAGCACCGCGACGAAAGGGCTGAGCATGCTGCGCACATGCGGCAGCAGACCGATCAGCAGGCCGAAGACCAGCCCGGACAGAGCCGCGATCGACACGCCGAGCGCCAGCCGCAACAGGCTGACCCCGGTATCGTACCAGAGCAGGATCCGCCCCGTGCGCCTGTCACCCTCGGTAAAGAGCCTTATGGCGGTGTCCCAGATCGTCGCGGGTGACGGCAGCAGCCTGTCCTGCGGGTTCACCGCCAGCCGCGCCTCTGACGCGAGGATGTAGCCGATCAGCGCCAGCGCGAAGGGCAGCAGCGTCAGAAAGACCTTCAGCGCGGGTCCGGGGGTGTGGTTGATCAGACGCATCTGCGGGGTTCCAGGGGTCCGGCACGGATGCCGGCGCCGCTGCTCCTAGAGCGCGCCGTCGGCGGCCATCTGCATGTAGGTCGTGTCAAACCGGAACTGCACGTTGTCCTCGCTGCCGGTGATGCTGCCATCGGGATATTCCACCCCGACGAAATCCGCGCTGGGCGCGCCTTCGCCCAGAATCCCCTTGTCGAACAGGAATTCAGCCACGTTCACCATGGTTTCGGGCAGTGCCGCCCCGCTGGCAAAGCTCACCGCTTCGGCGGGGGCATAGAACATCTCGGTCGAGGCGAGCTGTGCGTCATACCCGGCAAGATCCGTGCCCGACGCCTCGGCCATGGCGGTGCGCGCGGCGATGCCTTCCTCGGTATCGGAGGACATGATCTCCATCAGCTCGTACCATGCGCCGACAAGCGCCTTTCCGAAATCTGGGTTCGCTTCGAGCGTTTCGGTGTTCACCACCAGCAGGTCGATGATCTCTCCGGGAATGTCGGAGGAATCGAACAGCTTGTTCGCGCCCGGCTCCTCTATGATGGCGGAAACGAGTGGATTCCACGTCACCACCGCCTGCACGTCGTCCGTGGCATAGGCCGCGATCATGTCGGCATCGGATGTGTTGAGGACCCCGCCGAGATCGGCCTCTGACAACCCGACCGAATCCAGACCGCGCGCCAGCAGGTAATGGGACACCGAGAGTTCCACGAGGTTCACCGGCTTGCCCGCGAGGTCTTCCAGCGTCCCCTCGCCCTTGAGGATGATCGCATCGTTGCCGTTGGAATAATCCCCGATGATCAGCGCCGTGGTGTCCACGCCGGACCCGGAGGGAATCGACAGCGTGTCCATGTTGGTCGCCGACACGCCGTCGAAAGCGCCCGCCGTATATTGGTTGATCGATTCCACGTAGTCGTTGATTTGCACGATCTCGACGGTCAGCCCGTACTTTTCGGCCCATTTGTCCATGATGCCGCTGGTGTCGAGATAGCCCCAGGGCATCCAGCCGACATAGATCGACCACGCCACCTTGAAGTCGGTCTTTTCCTGTGCGGATGCCGCGGGGGCGAGGCTCAGCCCCAGCGCAAAAGCCGCGGATGTCAGCAGATGTGTCTGTATCTTGGTCATGGTCTTCCCCTCGGGCCATGTTCCGCCATGTGTCGCAGAAGCCTGGCCAGAGGCGGAACGGAGCAAGAGAGCGGGCCGGGCCGTGTCGCAGTGCTCTCCCGGGATTTTGTCCCGCCGTGTACCTGTGCGGATTTCGCCGCACCGGCGGCATCTCTCGGACCAGCCCCATCGCTTTCGGATGGCGGAACCCTAGACGCCCTGCAGGGATCAGGCTGCCCGGGGGCAGTCCCTGCTCAAAGCGCCGTGGTGTGCTGATCGGCGGGCACGCCGCAAACAGCCCGGTAATGTGGCGGATTTGCGCAGGCTGCCATATATTTCGGCATTTCCGGTTTTGGGGCTGGCTGTGACGGGCCGATGTCAGAAATCCCAAAGGGCCGTACCTGCACCTTACGGGCGCACCCCGCGCGAGAAGTTGTCGCGCCAGCGGTGGATGAATTGCGCGCGCTTCTGCTGGTCGAGCGCGACGATCAGCGCCGGAGAGAGGCCGATGGGCCGCAGCGCGGTCTCGGACAGGGGCGCGCGCTCCTCGGCGCTCGCCTTGTCGGTCAGCGGGTTGATCAGCAGCACATCCGACAATGCCGCGCGGCCCGGCGCCGATAGCAGGAAATCGAGGAAGGCCGCCGCCTCGATGCGGTGCGCGGCCTCCTTCGGGATCATCAGCGCGCGCGACAGGACCAGCGTGTAATCCTGCGGCAGCACGATGCCGATCCTCGGGTCGTCGAGCGCAGCCACCTGGGCATAGGATCCGAGGACGTTATAGGCGATGAGGTAGGTGCCATCCGCCACACCCGCGATGATCTCGGCCGAACAGCAGGTCGCGATTGCCCCGGTCCGCCCGAGGCTTTCCAGCAGGGCGCCGAATGTCGTCGCCTCGCGTGCATCGGAAAAGGCGAAGAGATAGCCCAGGCCCGATTCCTCGACATCATAGGTCGCGACATGTCCGGCATAGGGCGAGGCGGTCGGGCGCAGCAGATCGAGCAGGTCGAACCGCGTGCGCGGTACGTCCCCGGGTGGCACGAGGTCACGGTTGTAGGCGATCACCGCGGCCTCGCGCGTGATGCCCCACAATTCGTCGCGCCAGCGCAGGGCAGCGGGCAGCGCCGTCGTCAGGGCCGAGACATGCGGCGCCGCGCAGGCATTGTTCACGAGCTGCACCATCTGATGTACGCCCGACGAGATCACCACATCCGCCCCGGTGCGCTCTTGCGTGCAATCCTCGAGGCTGAGATCGAAGAGCGGATTCGAACCCCATTGCTCGTAGTCGACCGCGAGATCGGGTCGCGCGGCGAGGAACGCGTCTATCACCGGTCCGAAGATCCGGATATCGGTGGTGGAGCGCACGAGCAGCCGCACATTCGCATCCTCGGGACCAAAGCGCGTGCTGACCTCCTGCGCCGATGCGGGCAGGGGCAGAGCCAAGAGACCGAGCAACAGCCAGAACTTCCTCATTCCGTCACCTCCCCGAGCGGCATCACCAGTGCGGCGCGAAAGCCCGTCCGGACCGTTTCCAGCACCAGTTCGCCGCCATAAGCCTGCGCGACGGAGGCCGCAATGGCGAGGCCCAGACCCGATCCGTCGCCCCGCGAGGTCGCGTTGTGGGCGAAACGACTGCCGAGGCGCGCAAGATATTCCGGCGCCGGACCTGTGCCGCTGTCTTCGACCCAGAGCACGGCGCGTCCTTTCTCGACACTCGCCCCGACCCGCACCGGAGTGGCACCATGTTTCACCGCATTGCCGAGCAGGTTCTTCGCGGCTTCGGTCAGAGAGAGCAGATCGCCCTGCACCGGCACCTCCGCCTCGCCGATCTCGAGCCGGATCTCGACCCCCGGTGCGGTCAGGGCAAAATCTCCGGCCTCGACCACCTCGAGCGCGGCGTCGCGCAGATCGACCGGTTCGCGCCGCAAAGATTCCGCCCGGTGGATCACCAGCGCCCGGCTCAGCATCTGGTCGAGCAGGTGGCCCAGCTCGACGGTGCGCCGGTGGATGCGTGTCACGATCGCGTTGCGCCGTGTCCCGTCCGGCTCGCCTGCTGCCAGATCCGCCTGCGCGCGCAATGCTGCGACCGGCGTGCGCAGCTGATGCGCCGAATCCGAGATCAGGCCCCGCATCGCGCGCACCTGCTGGTCGATCCGGCCCATGAACCCGTTGAGCGCGCCGACAAGCACTTCGGTCTCCTTCGGCACCGGCACGGCGATGGGCGTGAGGTCATAGGGGTCGCGCCGCGCCACCGCCTCGGCCAGCCGGTCGAGCGGGCGCAGCGCTGAACGCACCACGAAGACTGCGAGCAGCGACATGAGCACCCCGGCCCCGGCGAGCACGACCAGCGCGCGCTGCGTGATCTCGAGCGCCAGCGCCCGGCGCGCGCGCAACGTCTGGCCCACGATCACCTCGACGGGACCCGAGACGTTCCTTTCGGCAAACCGCCGGGTGATGGCGACATAGCGCGCAGGCTCTCCGAAAAAGCGCGCATCGTAGAAATCGAGGCCGGTCGCGGGAGTGTCGGGCGGGCCGGGCAGGTCGGCATAGCCGGTCAGCACCTCTCCGGCCGTGCCGGTCACGCGATAGGCGATGCGGTCATCCGGTGCGAGGGCGAGCAGCTGAAAGGCCGAGACGGGAAGGTCCACCACCAGATCCGTCCCGTCGACCGAGATCGACGCGGCGATACCCGTCGCGGCTCCGACGAGCAGCCGGTCATAGGCATCCTGCGCCGCCTGCCGCCCATAGGCGAAGGCCGCGACCGAAACCAGCGCGCCTCCCACCGCCAGCAGCAGCGCCACCGCCAGGGCCACGCGGGCGACCAGCGACAGCTTCCAGCGTGGGATGTGGCTATTCATCCACCACGATCCGGTAGCCGAGCCCGCGCTGCGTCTCGATCCGCACACCGCTGCCCGACAGCTTCTTGCGCAGGCGGGCGATATAAAGCTCGATGGCGTTCAGCCCCACATCGGCGTCGTCAAAGGAAAACAGCCGCTCGTAGAGCCGCTCCTTGTCCATCAGGGTGCCCATGTTGCGCACCAGAAGCCCCAGCAGCGCGAATTCCCGGCGCGTGAGCGCCAGCAGGCTGCCCTGCAGGGTGACGGTCCTTGCCGTCGGATTGAACACCAGAGCGCCAAGGGTGACATCCTCGCTCTTCTGGCCCTGCTCGCGGCGGCAGAGGGCGTGAATGCGCGCCTCGAGTTCGCGCTGATCGAAGGGTTTCACCAGATAGTCGTCCGCGCCAAGGTTCAGCGCCGACACCCGGTCATCCACCGAAAAAAGCGCCGTGAGCATGATCACCGGCGTGCGCAACCCGCGCGCCCGCAACTCCTGCAGCAGATCGGTGCCCAGACCGTCCGGCAGGTTGATGTCGAGTACGATCACGTCATAGCCCTGCACGTCGACGAAACCGCGCGCCTCGTCCAGACTGCCCGCCCTGTCGCAGGCCATGCCCGCGCGTTCGAGCTGTATGACGATGGCCTCGGCGACGTCGCGCGTATCCTCGACCAGCAACACCCGCATCCTGATGCGCTCCCCCCAATAACCGCGTCCCGTCCCGATATTCCGGACTGTCGACGGCGGTCACGTCAGGGTGTGACAGGTTGGTGACAGGTTCAAGGCCTAAGAACCGCCCACCGTGCCGACGCGAGGAGACCGGGATCATCCCGGTGCGTCACACAGGATCTGCCGGTTCGCCCGGCCAATACCGCTCTGTCCGCCGACGCTACCGGCAAGCCGACCAGCGCGCCGGTACTGGCAAAATAGACTTGGAGGAGTCACAGACATGACAATGACAACACCCCGCCTGACGCTTGCCGCGGCGTTCCTGGGCCTTTCCGCCCTGACCGCTGGCGCACAGGGCTTCACCCCCGAAAACCCCGAATGCATCGCCCCCGCCAACCCCGGCGGCGGCTGGGACTTCACCTGCCGCCAGGTCGGCAAGCAGCTGCAGGACCTCGGCCTGCTGGACCAGACCGTGCAGGTCGTGAACCTCGCCGGTGGCGGCGGTGGCGTGGCCTATGCGGAAGTCGTGAACAAGCGCAACGATGACAACGACCTGATCGTCGCCGCATCCTCTGCCACCTCGACCCGTCTTGCTCAGGGTGCATTTCCGGGCAACACGATGGACCAGGTGCGCTGGCTCGCCTCCGTCGGTGCCGATTACGGCGTGATCGCCGTGGCCGCCGACAGCGAAATCGACACGCTGCCGCAACTGCTCGACATCATGAAGAACGATCCCACCGCGATTTCCGTGGCCGGCGGTTCGGCCGTGGGTGGCTGGGATCACCTCAAGGTGCTGATCGCGGCTGATGCCTACGGGATCGAGGATGTGCGTTCGGTGAAATACATCGCCTTCGACGGCGGCGGCGAGGCTGTCACGCAGCTTCTGGCCGGATCGGTGCAGGCCTTCACCGGCGACATCTCCGAAGCCAAGGGTTTCGTGGACTCGGGCGACATCAAGGTGATCGCGGTTCTGGCCCCCGAGCGTCTGGAAGGTGAATTCTCCAAGTTCCCGACAGCCAAGGAACAGGGCGTGGATGCGGTCGGTGCCAACTGGCGCGGCTTCTACGGACCCGGCGGCATGTCCGACGAGGCCTATGATTTCTGGGTCGAAAAAATCGCGACGCTCTATGCCTCGGACGAGTGGAAAGCCACGATGGAAGCCAACGGCATCGCGCCGCTCGACCTTCAGGGTGATGAGTTCCAGGCCTTCGTCGCCGAATCGGTCGACCGGATACAGGGCATCTCGAAAGAGATCGGCATCATCAAGTAAGCGGCCACCTCGTGCCGCAGCGCCCGGAGGTTCACCTTCCGGGCGCCTCTCCCCTCCCGCACCGTTCCTCACAACTGCGGCCCGCGCATCGCGGCGGCCGTACAGAAGGAGACCATCATGAGCGATCGCATCTTCGGCGTGATCGGGCTGTTGCTGGCCGTGTTCTACATCTGGGCCGCCCTGATCATCGAGGAGAGCTTCCTCTCCGACGCCGTCGGGCCCAAGGCCTTTCCCATCATCATTGCCTGCGTCCTGGGCCTGTCCTCGCTGGTCATCGCCCTGCGACCCGACCCCGAACCCGTCTGGCCGCCCCTTGGCCGCCTGGCCGAAATCGCCGCGGCTGCCGTCGTCATGTTCCTCTATTCCATGCTCCTGCCCGAGATCGGCTTCGTCTTCGCCACCATGCTCGCGGCAAGCTACCTCGCATGGCGCCTCGGCTCGACCGTGATCGGTTCGGTCCTGACGGGCGTGGGCACCTCGATCGGCATCTACGTCATCTTTCACCTCGTTCTGGGTCTGTCGCTTGCGCGCGGCCCGTTCGGCTTCTGATCCAGGGAGACTCTCATGGACACGCTCTCCTCTCTTGCCGACGGCTTCGCCATCGCCATCACCTGGGAAAACATGCTGCTGGCGCTGCTGGGCTGCTTTCTCGGAACCATCATGGGCGCTCTGCCGGGCCTCGGCCCGTCCAACGGCGTCGCGATCCTCAGTCCGCTCGCCTTTACCCTCGGCCTCGGCGCGACGCCGTCGCTGATCCTGCTCACCTCGGTCTATTACGGTGCGATGTACGGGGGGCGCATATCCTCGATCCTGCTCAACATCCCCGGCGATGAACCCGCGATGATGACCTGCCTCGACGGCTATCCCATGGCGAAGAAGGGCCAGGCGGGCGAAGCTCTGGCGATCTCCGGCATCGCTTCCTTCGTCGGATCGTTCTTTGCCACCTGGGGCCTGATCTTCCTCGCGCCGCAGCTCGTGAAGATCGCGCTGCTCTTCGGCCCCGCCGAATACTTCGCCCTCTTCGCGCTGGCCTTCGCCACTCTCGGCGGCGTCAGCTCCACCAACCAGGCGAAATCGGCGTTTGCCGCGGCTCTGGGCCTTGGCCTTGCAATGATCGGCGTCGATACCCAGACCGGCGTGCCGCGCTTCACCTTCGGCGAGGTGCACCTCTATGACGGTCTCGACTTCCTTGTCGCCATCGTCGGCCTGTTCGCTTTGTCAGAAGTGTTCATCTTTCTCGAGCACCGCCATGGCAATGCCGACGGGGCTGCCAAGAAAGTGGAGATCGGTCGCCTGACCCCGCCGCTGTCGATGATCAAGCAGTGCACGCCCACAATGCTGCGCTCGACGGTCCTTGGCTTCCTCGCCGGGGTGCTTCCGGGTGCCGGCGCCTCGCTCGGCTCCTTCATCTCCTATTCGATGGAGAAGAAGTTGGTCGACAAGGGCACTTTCGGCAAGGGTGACCCGCGTGGCGTCGCCGCTCCCGAAGCGGGCAACAACGCCGCCGCCGGTGGTGCGCTGGTGCCGATGCTGGCGCTGGGCGTGCCGGGGTCGGGGACGACCGCCGTCCTGCTCGCCGTGCTGCTGTCGCTCAACATCACGCCCGGTCCGCTGCTCTTCACGCAGAACCCGGATGTGGTCTGGGGCCTGATCGCGGCCCTGTTCATCGCGAACTTCATGCTGCTTGCCATGAACATCCCGATGGTCGGGCTCTTCACCCGCATCCTGATGGTGCCGCCCAAGGTGCTGATGCCCATCGTCGCGATGGTCAGCTTCGTCGGGATCTACGGCATTTCCGGCTCGACCTTCGATCTGCAGGTGATGATCGGGTTCGGCCTGCTCGGCTGGGTTCTGCGCAAGTTCGACGTGCCGCTCGTGCCGATCATCCTCGGCGCGCTGCTGGGCAACGCGATGGAGAGCAACATGCGCCGGGCGATCACGATCGACAACGGCAACTGGTGGACCCTGGTCGACAGCCCGCTCGCACTGACCCTCTGGGCGATTGCGGCGATCGGCTTCATCCTGCCGGTGCTCGTGGGCAAGGTGATTAAGTCCAAGATGCGCCGCGACGACGAGGGCTCGCTGTCGGACTGAGCCTTTCTGGTAAATGTCGGAATCGGGGCGTGCCTGTCATGGGTGCGCCCCTTCTGTATTCTCCGGCGCACCGCGTCATACCAATATGCAGCGGACGTGACCTGAGCGTCCGTTGCCCGGATAAGGTGCTCAGGTCAGGCTGACGGCCACGTCCCCAAGCCCCTCGATCCGCCCGCTCACCTCGCAGGCATCGCTCACATAGGTCAGCGGATGCAGCGATCCGGTGATCACGACCTGACCCATCTGGAGCCCGCCGCAATATCCGCCAATCTCGCGAACCAGCGCGCCAAGCGTGCCAAGCGCCGAGCCGCCGGGAATCTCGGTCTGCCCGTCCAGAATGACCTGCGATCCGGCCTCGAACCGGGCCGTCAGCGCACCGAAATCGGACCCGTCCCACGAGACCAGAGGCTCGCCCAGGATCAGGCCGTGATTGATCTGGAAATCCGAGAGCTTCACCATCGGATCTTCGGCGAGCGGCCCGTCGACCCGCGTGTCGACCAGTTCGATCACCGGCACCGGCAGGACCGAACGCGCCAGCGCCGCGTCGAAATCAGGGACATCCGGCGCGGGCAGGGGCGCGACGATCTGCCAGCCGAGCTCGAGCTCGATCCCCATCCTGTCTCCCATCGCGACCGATGCACCGGACGTGTGGCAATACTGCGAGCGGATCGGTGCCATGATCGGCGCGTCACCGGGTTTCAGCGCGGTCTTGAACGCGAGGACCGGTCCAAGCGTGTCGATCACCCGGGATTGAACCCGATAGGCATCTTCGCGTGTCTGCGGCACGGGACCGTCGGGCAGAAAGCGCTTGCCGGTGCGGTGTGCAGAAATCAGGGCGTCGGCAAAACGGTCCATGTCGTTCATGTCGGGTCCTCAAGCAGGGCCGCCATGCGGCGCGCCGCGGCGGGGATCGGGGCGACAAGGACACAGGGCGCGCGTGGACGCAAGCGTTCCGCCGCTTCGCCCAAGGGGCCGCCGCCGATGATCACCGCCTCGGCCCCCGCCTCATGCGCCCTGTGCATCGCCGCGAGCAGGGCCGAATCCAGTGCAGAAATATCGGCCGACAGCGCCATGGGGTCGCCGTCGGTGAGGAAAGTGCCGAGATAGGCGCCGCCCGGGGCAGAGGCGCGCATCAGCGCGTCGATCCCTCTGACAAGATCCGGGGTGTGGGTCACCACCGCATAGCGGCGAGCGTTCTCTGCCGCCTCCTGCGCTGCTGCTTCTCCGATGCCGACGACCGGAATGGCGAGGCGGTCAGCCAGTTCCATGCGCCCCGGATCACCGAAGGCCGACACGATCACGCCGTCCATGCCCGCGGGAATGCGCGCGGCGGCCACCTGCTCTGCCGCCGCGGCCAGGAGGTCCATAGTCATCAGCAGGGACGGCCCCGCAGGCGCGGTCCATCCGACCACATCGCCGAGGGTGCGACTTGCGATGGCGACCATCGCCCGCGTGGTGTCCGGATTGCTGTTGGGGTTCATCAGCAGGATGCGCGTCGGCTTTGCGGAGCTCACGCGAGCTCCACCACCGCGTCGATCTCGACCAACGCGTTCGCGGGCAGGGAGGCGACATTCACGGCGGTGCGCGCATGGCGCCCGGAATCGCCCCAGAGGTCGATGAAAAGCTGCGAGGCCCCGTTCACGATCAGAGGTCCGTCGGGATAGCCGGGTTCGGCGGCGACGAACCCGCCCAGCCGCACCACCTGCCGCACCCGCGAGAGTGACCCTGCCACGGCGCGGATGGAAAACAGCAGGTTGAGCGCACACATCCGCGCCGCCTCCTGCCCGATGGCAGTGTCGAAACCCTTGCCGATAGGGCCGAAATATTGCGGAACGCCTTCCCATTCACAGATCTGCCCCGATAGCATCAGCAGGTTTCCGGTGATTTTGCCCGGCAGGAACAGCGCGCGCGACGGGGCGGATGGCGGCAGGGCAAGGCCAAGTTCGGCCAGTCGCGCCTCGACCGGGCAGCTCATGCCGGGGCTCCCGCCACCGCATCGATCGGGCTGAACGATGACCCGTCAGGACAGGAGCAGAAAGAGTGCACGATTACCATGACCTACTCCGCCGCGACCGGGGCGTCGGCGTGAATGCAGGCGACGCGGCGGCGCGCATTCGGCACATGGACCGGGGGCAGGGCGGCACGACAGGCGGGTTCCGCCAGCGGACAGCGGGGCGCGAATGAACAGGCATCGGGCCGGGTGTCGAGCGCAGGCGGCGCGCCGGGAATGGCGTTGAGCCGCGCGCCGCGTTCCGCATCATGCAGGTTCGCCGCCAGCAGCCCGCGGGTATAGGGATGGCGCGGGTCCTTGATGATCTCGGACGTTGTGCCCTCTTCAACGATCTGGCCGGCATACATCACCGCGATGCGTTCGGAGACTTCGACCGCGACGCCGATGTCATGGGTGACGAAGATCACCCCCATGCCGAATTCCCTTTGCAGGTCGCGCAGCAGCAGCAGGATCTGGATCTGCACCGTCGCATCCAGCGCTGTCGTCGGCTCGTCTGCGAGCAGCAGGCGCGGCCGACAGGCCAGGGCGAGCGCGATCATCACCCGTTGCAGCATGCCGCCCGAAAGCTCGTGCGGATAGTTCTTCAACCGCCGCTCGGGCGAGGGGATGCGCACCCGGCGCAGCATGTCGAGTGCGGTGGAGAGCGCCTCTTCCTTGCGGATGCCCTTGTGGCGCATCACCGATTCCGCGATCTGATCCCCCACGGTGTAGACCGGGTCGAGAGCGAGGCCGGGTTCCTGAAACACCATCGAGACTTCCTCGCCGCGATAGGCCTGCAGCTTCTTGCCCGATAGGGTCAGCACATCCACGCCGTTCACCTCGATCGCGCCGTCGATCTTGCTGCGCTTGGGGGGCAGCAGGCGCAGAAGGGTCTTCAGCGTCACCGACTTGCCCGAGCCGCTTTCGCCCAGCAGCGCGAGAGTCTCGCCCTGCTTGAGGGTCAGCGTGAGGTCGTTGATCGCATGGACGGTCCGCGCGCCGGTGAATCGGACGCTGAGATTGCGGATGTCGACGATGTTTTCGGGAATGGTTTCGCTCATGATAGCACGTCCTTTCCGGCCTTCGTATGCCCGGAGCCGAGATCGTGCAGATGGCAGGCCGCCATGTGCTCCGACCCGACGGACAGGGGCCGCAGGGTCGGCACCTTGGACTTGCACACAGCTTCTGCAAAGCGGCAGCGGGTGTGAAACCGGCATCCTGAGGGCGGGTTGATCGGGTTCGGCGGATCGCCTGCAAGCGGGGGTTCCATCGTGCGGTTGTCGGGGTCCATCGACGGCATGGCCGAGAACAGCGACCGTGTGTAGGGATGTGCCTGCGACGACCAGATCTCGTCCACCGGCGCGATCTCGACCACCTCGCCCAGATACATCACGAGGATGCGGTCGGAGATGTAGCGCACCACGTTCAGGTCATGGCTGATGAAGATAGAGGTGAGGCCGAATTCGCGCCGCAGGTCCGCCAGCAGGTTCAGCACCTGCGCCTCGACCGACTTGTCGAGCGCGGACACGGCTTCGTCCAGCACCACGAGTCTTGGCGACATGGCGAGAGCGCGGGCGATGTTGATGCGCTGGCGCTGACCGCCCGACACCTCGTGCGGATAGCGCTGGGCAAAGCGGTCGGGCGCGAGGCCCACACGCTCCATCAGGCTGCGCGCGCGTCCCACCGGGTCCGAGAGGCCCTGGATGCGGGCGCCGAAGGCGATCGACGCCTCGATCGTGAGGCGGGGGTTGAGCGAGGCATAACTGTCCTGAAACACCATTTGCACGCCGCGGCGCAGGTCCCGAAGCGACAGCGTGCCGCCAAGATCCTGGCCGTCATAGATGATTTCGCCCTTGTCCTTGTCGATGAGACCGATCAGCAGCCGCGCGGTGGTGGACTTGCCGCAGCCGGATTCGCCGACGATGCCGAGCGTCTCACCCTTCTTCACCTCGAAGGACACGCCATCGACGGCCTGCACCATGGCCTTTTTCCCACCGAGGATGCCGCCACGCACCGGGAAATACTTTTGCAGGTCACGCACGATCAGCAGCGGCTGGGCCGGGCCGCCCTTGTCGGTCTGGGTGTCTGGCAGGGTGTCAGTCGCGGACATTCATCGCACTCCTTACGCCATCGCTGAGCAGGTTGAGGCACAGCGAGGTTATGAAGATCATGAGGCCGGGCAGCGCCGACAGCCACGGGTTCACGTAGATCGCGGATCGAAGCGTGTTGAGCATGAGGCCCCATTCGGGTTCCGGGGGGCGCACGCCGATGCCCAGAAAGCTGAGGCCGGCAGCGAGGATCATGCAGACGCTGGTCAGCGAGGTTGCGTAGACGAAGATCGGCGACAGGACGTTGCCGATCACATGCACCCGGATCACCGTCAGCGCAGTGGCGCCCGATGCCCGCGCCGCGTCGATGTAGTCGAGCGCGCGCACGCCGGAGGTCACCGCTTCGGCGACACGCGTGATCGGCGGGATGAAGACGATCGTGAGCGAGACGAGCGAGTTTACGATCCCCGCGCCAAGCGCACCCGAGATCGCGATGGCGAGCAGGACGGAGGGGAAGGCGAAGAACACATCCACCGTGCGCATGATCACCGTGTTGACCCAGCCGCCCGCATAGCCTGCCACGATCCCGAGCGTTCCGCCGATGAAGAAGGCGAGCACCACCGGCGTCAGACCGATGAACAGCGTGAGCCTGCCGCCATAGATCAGACGGGCGAGCATATCGCGGCCCTGTTCGTCGGTGCCGAGGATATGCCCTTCGGTGCCGAGGGGGGCGAGCCGCGCCATCATCGAGCCGGTATAGGGATCGGCCAGGCCCAGATAGGGCGCGAAGATGGCCGAGAGGATCAGCAGCAGGATCACGCCAAGGCAGATCATGGTCACCGGATCGCGGATCAGCCGGGCGCCGACACCGGACCAGTAGCCTTTTCCGGCTTCGGTGACGGGTTCTTCGAGGAGGTCGGTATCGACGGCTGTCATGCGTTCAGCTCCTCTTGATGCGGGGGTCGATGGCGGCCTGCGCCACGTCTACGATGAGGTTCATCGCGACGAAGAACAACGCGAGCACGAGGATCGTGCCCTGCAGCAGCGGCAGGTCGCGCTGGAAGATGGCGTTCGACAGAAGGAAACCGGAGCCCGGCCAGTTGAACACCGTCTCGATCAGGATGGAGCCGCCGAGCAGGTAGCCAAGCTGCAGGCCCATCACCGACAGCGCGGTCGCGGCGGCGTTGCGCGCGACATGGCGCAGCACGTCGCCGCGGCTCATTCCCTTGGCATAGAGCGCCTGTACGAAATCCATCGTCAGCAGGTCCCCGGCAAGCGCGCGCACCGTGCGCGCGACGATTCCGATGGGCACCACGGCAAGCGTCACGGCCGGCAGGACGAGGTGGCGCATGTGCAGCCAGTCCCAGGACCAGTCCTGCGAGCCGCCGGGGCCCGCGCCCATCGACGGCAGCCAGCCGAGATTGACGGAAAAGATGATGACCAGAACGATGCCGAGCCAGTAGTTCGGCACCGATACGCCCGCGATCGAGATTGCGGTCACGACGCGATCGAGCAGGGTGTCACGGAAATAGCCGGCGAAGAAGCCGAGGAAGATCCCGATGGGAAAGGCTATCACGGCGGCACTGATCGCAAGGATCAGCGAATTCTGCACGGCGCCAAAGACTTCGTCGGCGACCGGCCGCCCGCTGGCGATGGAATTGCCCATGTCACCCTGCGCGAGGTTGCCGATCCAGATCGCATATTGAATGGGCAGCGGCTTGTCGAGGCCGTAGACCGCGCGCATCGCGGCCTGTTCCTCGGCCGTGGCATCGACCGGCATGATCGCCGTCAGCGGATCACCCGGGGCGATCTGGACCAGCAGGAAGCAGATGACCGACACGCCGAAGGCGACCGGCAGCATCAGGATCACGCGGCGGAGGAAGTAGCTGAACACGTGGCGTTCCTTCACGTCAAAGGCCCCCGCCACGGCGCGCGTGGCAGGGGGCGGGTCAGGTCATTCCATCGTGATGGACGAGAAGTTCTGGTACCAGTTCTGCGCCTGCACGAAGCCCTTCACGTTGGGCGAGAGGGCGCGCGGGGCGACATCATGGGTCACCATCAGGAACAGCGCGTCATTCACGAATTTCTCGTGCGTCCTGCGCAGCACCGCATCCTGTTCGGCCGGATCGAAGGTGTTCTTGATCTCGTCGAACAGTGCCTGCATTTCCGGATCGCAGTAATGTCCCCAGTTGGTGCCGTTGGGGGCGATGAGGTCGCAGGAGAGGTGACGGATCAGGCCGGTGAACGGGTCCTGGATGAAGTAGGTGAAGTTGATCGATTCCGATCCTTCGACCGCAGCATCGCCCGCACCGGCACGCCAGAGATTGATCATCTGGTTCCACTCGACGACCATGAACTCGACCTCGATGCCGACTTCGGCAAGGTTCTGCTGGATGTATTCGTTCATCGGCAGCGGCAGCATCTGACCCGAGCCCGACGGCGAGATCAGCGCCTTGACCTTGAGCGGATTGTCGGGGCCGAAACCCGCCTCGGCGAGCAGGGCCTTGGCCTCTTCGGGATCATAGCGCACGTCGAAGCTCGGCTCGCCGAACCATTGCGAGGAGGGCGGCAGGAAGCCCTTGGCCGGAACCATGAGCCCGCCCAGAAGCGCGCTCATGCCTTCGCGGTTGATGGCGAGGTTTGCTGCCTTGCGCACGTTGATGTCGTTCCACGGCGAACCTTCCAGACGCGACAGGTGCCAGGTCCAGTTATGCGGATAGGCGTTGGACGAGATCACGAAGCCGTTGCCGGTCATCGCCGGGATGGTGTCGGGGGCGGGCGCCTCGATCCAGTCGACCTGCCCCGAGAGGAGTGCTGCCGCGCGGGCATTCGGCTCCGGCAAGGGGATCAGCACCAACTTGTCGAGCTTGGGGATGCGGCTTTCATCCCAATAGGCCTCGTTCGGCACCATTTCGGCCCGCTCGCGCGGCACGAAGGTTTCGAGCTTCCACGGCCCGGTGCCCGAGGGTTCGGCCGCAAAGGCTTCCCAGTCCTTGCCGAGCGCCTCGAACTGCGCGGGCGATGATATCAGGATCCAGGCGAGCTGGTAGGGCAGGGTGGCGTCCGGGGTCTTGGTGATGATTTCGAGCGTAAGGTCGTCGACCGCGGTGTAGCTCGCGACGGCGGGAATGCGCGACTTGCCCTGAGCGGACTGGCGCGAATCGTATTGCTCCGAGCTGTCATCGAGCAGCTTGTCGAGGTTCCAGACCACGTCCTCAGCGGTGAAGGGGCTGCCGTCATGGAAGGTGACACCTTCGCGCAGGGTGAAGGTCCACTTGGTCTTGTCCTCCTCGTCGACCGACCATTCGGTGGCCAGTCCCGGGATCAGCATGGACGGTTCGTCGGCGCTGGTCAGGTCCCATTCGATGAGCGAGTCGTAGACGGTGTAACCCATGAACCGCATGCCTTCGCCGCCCTGATCGGTCTGGCCGGTTGTCAGCGGAATGTCGGCGGCGGTCATGCCGATGCGGAGTGTGCCCTGCGCTGCGGCGCCCTGTGCACATGCCAGGGACGCAGCGAAAAGCAGGGCCGCGACCCCTTTCGTGAGGTGTTTCATGTGATAGCTCCATGTCGTTTCGGGGCCTTATCACTCGCCCCTTGACCCACAGGGTGCGCGAGCGTGAAATTCCGGGCCGCACCAATGCGTTCAATGGTGCAATCATGGGGGCTGAAACCGGGGTGTCTGCCCGTTTTGCGTGCGCAGCGGTCCCGTTTGATGAATTGACGGGCAGGCGCGGGATTGCCTTACATCCCCTTCGCCAAGCCAATCCGGCGGACTCGCCCGGAATCACGCGTGACGGGCATCTCTCCGGGCGGCGGTGCCGACGCCCTCAAGCGGCTGTCCTCCGTCTCAGGAGCCACCGTGTCGCGCCGCGATCCTCGTATAGGCTTCGGGTCGGCGGTGCTTGGCAAAGTCGAAGATGTTGGCGCGGATCTCGGCGCATCGGTCGAGATCGCATTCCGCGACGATCACCTCGTCCGAGAGGGTCGCGGCCTGTGCCACGATCTCGCCCGTCGGAGCCACGATGGCCGTCCCGCCGATCAGCGCACAGCCTTCCTCGACCCCGGCCTTTGCCACGCCGATCACCCACATGCCGTTGGCATAGGCGCCGGCCTGCAGGCTCAGATGGTTGTGGAAATCCTGCAGATGGTCATGTTCGGGGGCAGGGGGATAATGGCGCGGCGTGTTGTAGCCGATCAGCGCCATCTCGGCCCCGCTCAGCGCGAGTTCGCGATAGGTCTCGGGCCAGCGCCGGTCGTTGCAGATGGCCTGCCCGATCCTGCCGCCAAGCGCGTCGACTGACTGGAACCCGAAGGGCCCGGGTTCGAAATAGCGTTTCTCCAGATGCTGGAACGGACGCCAGGGTTCGTGATCGGCATGTCCGGGCAGATGCACCTTGCGGTAGCGGTCGACGATCTGCCCTGCGGCATCGACCAGAATGGCGGTGTTGTAATGGTGCAGGATGCCGTCCTGTCGCAGCAATTCCGCATAGCCGAAGGAAAAGGCGAGCCCCAGTTCCCGGGCCCGCGCGAAAAGTGGAGCCGTCGCCACATTGGGCATGTCGGTCTCGAAGAAGGCGTCGATCTCGGCCTGATCCTCCATGAACCAGCGCGGAAAGAAGCTGGTCAGCGCGAGTTCGGGAAACACGACCAGCCCCGCACCCATCGCCTCGGCCTCCTCCATGAGGAAAATCATCCGCTCCACGGCCGAAGAGCGCGGTTCGGACCGCGCGATCGGGCCCATCTGCGCGGCGGCGGTGCGGATCACGCGGCTCATCCGTCCTGGCCGGAATTGCGCAGCGGCGGCAAAGGCTGCCGCGTGGTGTTTGACTTCAAGGCATGGGGCAAGGCCGGACTCCGCGTATGGACCGTCAAAGCATCCGACCGGATCACGCGCCGGTTCAAGGTCTTTCGCAAGCTGACAGCCGCGCTTTGACCTACCGCAGCAGTTGAGTCCAGAATTTCAGCGGACCACGCGGCAAGCAGCCTTTCTCTCCGGGATTCTCGTCTGCGGCTTTATTCCGCAGCGGTGGCCGGAACGGACGAAAGCCCCCTGTCGGCGCGCCGCTCGGCAAAGACCTCGGCGCGGGGCCGCCAGGGATAGGACTTATCCTCCGGCACAGGGCCCCAATAGAGCGCGCCGCCATAACGCCAGGGATCGAGCACAAGGCCCTGCTCGATCGTCTCGCCGGGTGCGGTGATGATCACCGAACTGTGCTCGATCCGGAAGGCGACATCGTAATTGGCAATGGCGTATTGGATATCGAGCGTGCGGAACTGCTCCTTTTCGAGCCGCGCCCCCAGATCCCGCGCCCAGTGCCAGCACAATCCGCGCGGCTTGAGCCCCTTGTTCACCTTTGAATTA
>JBBSNW010000057.1:0-30215 GCA_038260405.1 Rhodobacterales bacterium
AAACTCCCCGTCATCGTGATCGCCCGACTGCTCGGCGTGCCCGACGCCCATGCCGATCAGCTGCTGACATGGTCCAATGCCATGGTCGCCATGTATCAGGCCGGGCGCACCCGCGCGGCGGAGGACGCCGCCGCCCGCGCCGCCAGCGATTTCGCGGCCTTCCTGCAGGCCCATATCGACGCCCGCCGCAGCGATCCCCGCGACGATCTCCTGACCCACCTTATCGCGGCCGAAGAGGCGGGCGAAACCCTCTCGACGCAGGAGCTGATCTCGACCTGCATCCTGCTGCTGAATGCCGGCCACGAGGCCACCGTCCACACGCTCGGCAACGGCGTCGCCTGCCTGCTGCAACATGGCGTGACGCCAACTGCCGGCACAGCCGAAGCCATCAGCGAAGAGATCCTGCGTTACGATCCGCCGCTGCACATCTTCACCCGCATCGCCTATGAGGAGGTCGAGCTTTTCGGTCACACCTTCCGGCGCGGCGACGTGGTGGCGCTGCTGCTCGGCTCGGCCAATCGCGACGCGGCCATCTGGCAGAACCCGGAAAGGTTCGATCCCACCCGCGACAGGGCGGCCCATACGAGCTTTGGCGGCGGGCTGCACTTCTGCGTCGGCGCGCCTCTGGCCCGGCTCGAGCTGCAGACCGCGCTGCCGATCCTCTTCGCCCGCATGCCGAAGCTGCGCCTCGCGGCGCGCCCCTGCTACGCGAACAGCTACCATTTCCATGGTCTCGCCGAGCTGCCTCTCACGAGGTAGCGCCTCCCCCCATTTTCATCTTGCCAGACAAACTCCGGGGGAGTCGCACGCAGGGCAGCGGGTGCAGCGCCCCCTCGACGCTGCCACAGGAGAAACACCCAACCTAAAACGCCCCTCGCCGCGTCAGGCCACGCGCAGACCGGCGGACCAGACCGCGACCGGCCGGGCCGTCGCGCCGACGCTCCGCAGCCGCACGAGGTCCGCGCGCAGACCCACGGCGATGCGTCCGCGATCGGTCAGACCGACGGCCCGCGCCGGGGCGCTCGTCACGGTGGCGAGCGCCCCGGGCAGGTCGCCGGTCAGCTGTGCCAGCTGCAGCGCCGCGGTGAGCAGCGCCGCGGGCACGTAATCCGAACTCAGCACATCGAGCAGCCCGTCGCCGGCGAGGTCCGCTGCCGCCACGTTGCCGGAATGTGATCCGCCCCGGACGATGTTCGGCGCGCCCATCATGACCGCGATGCCGGCGGCGCGGCAGGCCTGCGCCGCCTCGCGGGTGGTCGGGAATTCGGCGATCGCCACGCCATGGGCGGCGCTCTGCGCCACCTGCGCCGCATTGGTGTCGTCGTGGCTTGCGAGCGCCGCGCCGAGACGCGCCGCCGCGGCCACGGCTTCCGCCTCGTGACGGGGGCCAAGAATCGCCTGCAGCTCCCTGAGCTCTGCCACATAGGCCTCGAACGTGCTGTCGGGCAGGCCGTACTTGCCCTGGATATACTGGCGGAACTTCGCGATATCGACGAATTGACGCTGCCCGGGCGTGTGATCCATCAGGCTCAGAAGCCCGACCCGGTCCTCGGGGCCGAAGGCGTCGAGCTCGTCCGACAGGGTCTGCGAACACATCTCGGCGCGCAGGTGCAGATGGTGACTGATGCGCAGATGTCCCGCTTCCCGCAGCGCATGGATCTCCGAGGCAAGCGCGCGGGCATAGGGCCTGTAGCCCATCCCCGTGGGCGAAGCGATGGAGCCGACGCGCAGCGCATCGAACACCGTGGTGATGCCGCAGGCGGCAAGCTCCCCGTCATGCGCGAGGATCGCCGCCTCGTGCGGCCAGTCGACCCCGGGGCGCGGGCTGAGATGGCGTTCAAGATTGTCGGTATGCAGCTCGATCAGCCCGGGAGAGACGAGGTCGCCGTCGCAATCCACAGCCCCGGCAAGCACCTGCCCGCCGGTGTCGATCGCGGCGATCAGCCCGTCGCGGATCACCAGCGTGCCGGTGACGATCTCGTCGGCCAGCACGAGGCGGGCATTGGACAGGACGATGGGGTCGCTCATGATCTGCTTTCTTTCGGGGTCCGGAATATCTGTGTCGCGCCCTGCATAGGACGGGTTCGGTGGCGGTTTCAAACGGGTCATGTCTCGACCTGCGCGTGCAAGGCTGCCAGTGCCACCGCGACCGATACGTCCAGTGGCCCGCCGTTGTCGATTGTGACGATCTCCGCGCCCTCGGGCATCGGCGGCGCGCTGCGCGCCAGCCGCCGCGCGATCTCCGCGCCCTCCTCTCGGCCACGTGCGCCAAGCCTCTGCGCGAGGATCTCGGGGGCGGCGGTCAGCGACAGGATCAGAACTTTCGAGAAGGTGGCGATGGCGGCGGGCAGCACTGCGCGCGAGAGGTTGGCGATGACATCCTCGCCGCCGCGCACCTGCTCCAGCGCCTCGATCGGCACGCCATAGGACAGGCCATGCGCGCTCCAGGACAGAGCAAAGCGTTCCGCATCGCGACGGCGCGCGAATTCATCCACGCTCACCGACAGGCAGGCCTCGCTCGCATCCGTCGGCCGGGTGATCGCGCGCCGCACCTCGCGCAGCTCCGGGCGCGCCGCCACCAGCGCCGCGATCAGCGTATCCTTGCCCACCCCGGACGGGCCCACGACGGCAATAAGACGGCCGCTCATGCCGGTTCCGCCTGCACTGGCGCGCGACCCACTGCGTCGGGCGAAAAGGCGGTGACATCGACTTCGCGGTCGGCGACCTCGGCGCGGGCCGGTGCATCGTGGAAGATGCCCACTAGCGCCGCGCCCCGCGCCTTGGCCTCGCGGATGAGGTCCAGCACCACGGCGCGGTTCAGCGGATCGAGCGAGGCGGTCGGTTCGTCCAGAAGCAGCACCGGATAGGGGTGCACGAAACCGCGCGCGATGTTCACCCGCTGCTGCTCGCCCCCCGAAAAGGTCGTCGGCGACAGGCCCCAGAGCCGTTCCGGCAAATTGAGCCGCGCCAGCAGATCCGCGGCCCGGCTTCGCGCCTCATCCTCGTCCATGCCGAGGGCCAGCAGCGGATCGGCCACGACGTCGAGCGCGGGCACGCGCGGAACGACCCGCAGGAATTGCGAGACATAGCCCAGCGTGGCGCGCCGCAGCGCCGCCACCTGCCGCGGTGTCGCCGTGGCAAGGTCGAGCCCCGCCACCTCGATCACGCCCCCTGCCGGAGCATAATTGCCCTGCAGCAGGCGCAGCAGCGTCGACTTGCCCGATCCGGACGATCCGGTCAGCGCCACGCATTCGCCCGGTGCGACCTCAAGATGGGCGCCGCGCAGCACCGGGATGGTCACACCGCCCTGCGCGTGCAGGATGAAATCCTTGTTGAGATTGTCGACACGGATCATGTGGGAAGCACCGAATTTACCAGAAGTTGCGTATAGGCATGCTGCGGATCGTCCAGAACCCGGTCCGTCAGCCCGTGTTCCACCACCCGGCCGTGCCGCATCACCATCAGCCGGTCCGCGAGTAGCCGCACCACGCCGATATCATGCGTGACGATCACCACCGACAGGCCCATCCGCCGCACGAGCCCCCGCAGCAGGTCGAGCAGCCGCGCCTGCACGCTGACATCGAGCCCGCCGGTCGGTTCGTCCATCAGCACGAGTCTCGGCCCCGTCACCAGCCCCCGGGCGATCTGCAGCCGCTGCTGCATGCCGCCCGAAAAGGCGCTGGGGCGGTCGTCGATCCGGCCCGGATCGATCTCGACCCGCTCGAGCCAATCCTCGGCCGTCTGCCGGATAGTGCCGTAATGCCGCGCCCCGCCCGCCATGAGACGCTCTCCGACATTGCCCCCGGCGCTCACATTCATGCGCAGCCCGTCGCGCGCATGCTGGTGCACGAAGGCCCAGTCGGTGCGCATCAGCCTGCGCCGCGCGGGTTCCGCAAGAGTCAGCACATCCTGTCCGTTATAGACCACCTTGCCCGCATCCGTTTCGAGATGCCCGGCAAGACAGGACAGCAGCGTCGACTTGCCCGACCCGGATTCCCCGACGATCCCCATGACCTCGCCCGGGTAAAGGTCGAAGCCTACATCCTCGCAGCCCACCCGGGCGCCGTAGAAGCGTGTCAGCCCCGACACCGACAAAAGCGGCGTTTCCTCGGCCAATGCCTGCATCGCCAAACCGCTCATGCCCGCCGCTCCATGCAATAATCCGTGTCCGAACACTGGAACCGCCGCGTACCCTGATCGTCGGCCACGATCTCATCCAGATAGGTCTGTGTCGCGCCACACAGCGCGCAGGCGCCATCGGCCTTCGACGCCTCGAAGGGATGGTCCTCGAAATCAAGGCTCTGCACCCGGGTAAATGGCGGCAGCGCATAGATCCGCTGTTCCCGCCCTGCGCCGAAAAGCTGGATCGCCGGGCTTTCGAGCTTGGGATTGTCGAAGCGCGGGATCGGCGAGGGATCAAAGACATGGCGCCCGTTGACCAGCGCCGGATAGGCATAGGAGGTCGCGATCGCCCCGTGCCGCGCGATATCTTCGTAGAGCTTCACATGCATGAGCCCGTATTCCTCGAGCGCATGCATCCGCCGCGTCTCGGTCTCGCGCGGTTCGAGAAACCGCAGCGGCTCGGGGATCGGCACCTGATAGACGAGGATCTGATCGCTGCGCAAAGGCGTCTCGGGAATGCGGTGCCGCGTCTGGATGAGCGATGCCTCACGCGTCCGGGTCGTGGTCGCAACCCCCGCGACCTTGGCAAAGAAGGACCGGATCGACACCGCGTTCGTCGTGTCATCCGCGCCCTGATCGATCACCTTCAGCGTATCCTCGGGTGTGAGGCAGGCCGCCGTCACCTGAACCCCGCCCGTGCCCCAGCCATAGGGCATCGGCATCTCGCGGCTGGCAAAGGGCACCTGATAACCCGGCACGGCGAGCCCCTTCAGGATCGCGCGGCGGATCATCTTCTTCGTCGGCTCGTCGAGATAGGCAAAGTTGTAATCGCTCATTCCGCAGCCTCCCGTATCTCGTCGGCGTCGCGCCGCAGACGGCGGATCAGCTCCAGTTCGGCCTGGAAATCCACGTAATGCGGCAGCTTGATATGTTCCAGAAATCCTGTCGCCTGGATGTTGTCACCGTGCATCAGCACGAATTCCGCATCCTGCGCCGGTGCGCCGACATTGTCCTCGCCCAGCTCCTGCCATTGCAAAGCGCGGTCCACGAGGCTCATCGAGATCGACTTGCGCTCGCACCGCCCCATGACCAGACCATAGCCGCGGGTGAACTGCGCGGGCTCCTTGCGCGATCCGGTGAACTGATTCACGGTCTCGCATTCCGTCACCACGATCTCGGCAAAGTCGATGGCAAACCCAAGCTCGGGGATTTCGACCGCGACGTCGACCGCGCCGATGCGCAGCTCGCCCACGAAGGCATGCGTGCGCCCGTAACCGCGCTGCGTGGAATAGGCGAGGCCGAGCAGGAAGCCTTCATCCGCCCGCGCCAGCGCCTGCAGGCGCAGCGGCCGCTCGGCGGGCAGCTCGAGCGGCGCGCGGGTCAGGTCCGGCGGCGTGTCGTCGTGGCGCGGCTCGTCGCGCAGCAGGCCTTCGCGGCCAAGATGCTCGGACACACGGGCGCGGGTCAGCGGCGCGGTTTCCGCGATCCTCGCGGCAGCGGTTTCATCCCCCGCGGCCAGCGCGAAATCGACCAGCCGGTGCGTGTAGTCGAAGGTCGGCCCCAATACCTGACCGCCCGGGATGTCCTTGAACGTGGCCGAGACGCGGCGCTCGCAGATCATCGCGCCGGTATCGATGGGCCTGGATGAGCCAAGCCGCGGCAGGGTCGTGCGGTAGGCGCGGATCAGGAAGATCGCCTCGATCAGATCGCCGCGCGCCTGCTTCACCGCCAGCGCGGCGAGTTCCGTATCGTAGAGCGAGCCTTCGGACATGACCCGCGCCACGGCGAGGCTCAGTTGTTCGGCAATCTGCGCGGTGGTGAGCGCGGGCAGCGACCGGTCGCCGCGTCGCGCCTCGGCCAGCCATTCATGCGCGGCGGCGATCGCCTCTTCCCCGCCTTTGGCAGCGACATACATCAGGCATCCTCCGCAATGTGTGTGGAGCGTGGCAGCGCCGCGAGCTGCGTGCCGGAGGTCAGGAACAGGTCCACGCCAAGGGGATAAAGCGCCGCGTTCAGACGCAGCGCCTCTGCATCCGGCAGCGACATGTGCACACCGGTCTCGATCCCCGGGCCGGTCAGTTCCGGCCCGTCATGCGAAAGTCCCGGCATTTCGACGATCAGCGTGGCGGAGCGGACTGGATAGTCCGGCGTGCCCACGGGATAAGCGGTCACAGGACCAAGATCGTTCCACGCGCCGACGGCAAAGACGGCCTCGGCCGGTATGGCGGCGACCGGCGCTCCGGTGTGAAATGTGAGCCAGTCGCGCGCCTCGGCCGCCTGTCCGGTCAGCAACACCGGCGTCGTGCCGTCGGTGAGGGTCAGCAGCAGCAGGGCCGCCGCAACCGAGAGGCCAGGCACTTCGGGTCCGGTGACGGTCTGGATCGTTCCCGGGCAGGCCATCGCCTGCATCGCGGCGCGAAAGGCCCGTGATGACTCTTCCGGCGGATTGGCAAAGCCTGCGGCAAGCGTGCTCATGCATCCTCTCCCCTGACCAGCGTTTCGAAATTCACCCGGGTCGCCTCGGCCTTGCGGGCGATCGTGTCCCGCCGCTCGGCTTCCAGCGCGGCGAGTGGCTCCAGAACGATCCGGCGCACGTCGTCTGCCTGCGGACCCTGCATCAGCGCATCGATCTGCGCGGCGCGGGCGGCGTGATCGCGGCTGCGGCCCTGCACGAAGGCATGGCCCTCGCTGCCATCGGCAAGACGCAGGGCACAGCGCGTGGCCGTCACCTCACCGAGATTGAACGGCGCGCCGACCCCGCCGGTGCGCCCCTGCACCATGACCGAACCGACCTCGGGCGCGCGCAACCAGTCGTGTCTTTGCAGCGGCCCCAGATCCGTCATGCGCGTGGCAAGGGCATCGGGGTCTGATCTGGCCAGAAGGCCCATCCATTCGGCTCGGGTCATGATATCTCGGCAGCATGTCATTTCGTTAATCAACAACTATACAACTTTGTACGCCGTGGAAAGTGAAACTTCCATGACAGGCCCCGCAAGGCTGCGGTCAGTGCACGATCGGCGGCACCAGGAGCAAAAAAGTTCCGGATCGCTCCAGTTGTGCCTGGAACGATCCGGAAAGGGGATCGCACCGGCAAATCCCACCCGTCAGAACAGAAAAAGCGAATGCCGTCAGCGTCCCTTGATCAGCTTCCGGCGCAGCCAACCCGAGAGGGCATCCATCGCAAAGACCATGAGCACGATCAGAACGATGTAATAGGTGACCTCTTCCCAGTCCTTCTGGGTGATGATCGCCTGCGTCAGCAGCAGCCCGATCCCGCCGCCGGTGATCGCGCCGATAACAGTGGCCGAGCGGGTGTTGGATTCGAGGTAATACAGAACCTGGCTCAGCAGCACCGGCACGAGTTGCGGGATCACACCGACGCGCGCTCGCGCGAGCGCCCCGGCACCGGTCGAGCGCACGCCTTCAATCTGTTTCGCATCGACGTTTTCAAGCGCCTCGGAGAAGAGCTTGCCGAAGGTGCCGGTATCGGTGAGCATGATCGCCAGTGTGCCGGTCAGCGGGCCGGGGCCGTAGGCACGGCTCAGGACCACCGTCCAGATCAGCCCATCCACGCCGCGCAGGAAGTCGTAGATCCGCCGCGTCACCTGCCGGAAGATTCCGAGCGGCGCAAAGTTGCGCGCCGCGAGGAAGGCGGTCGGCAGCGCGATCAGCGCCGCACCCGCAGTGCCGAGAAAGGCCATGAGGACAGTCTCGAAAAGCGCCCAGACCACTTCCTTGTGACGCCAGACCTGGTTGTTCCAGACATCCGACCAGATCGCGCCCGCCTCGCCGCCATAGGCCGCAGACGCCAGTGCACCCGCCGACATGCCGGAATAGGTGCTGTCGAGCGTGAAGAAGAACAGCTCCCATCCCGGGAAATAACGCATCACCTCGGTCCGCGAGCGGGTGATGTTCACGCGCCCCTCGGGTGTGGTGATGGCGACGCGGTTGCGCGCGGCGTTGATCCAGTCGGGCAGCGGGCCTTCGGGAAAGGTCGCCTCGACCCCGCCCGAGCGCGAGGCGCTTGCGCTCACCGTGCCGTAGCCGGGGATGTCGAAGCGCAGATCACTCTCGCCCGACAGGGTGACGAGATAGCCGCGCCCCAGATCGACGACTGTTCCTGCAGCGGCGCCGGTATCCACCCAGTCGGGGCTTTCGCCGTCGGGATAGCGGCCCTTGCGCTCTCCTTCCACGGCGATCTCGACCGCGCCCGAGCCATTGTCGCGCGTCACATGCACCTTGTAGCTCACCATGTCGGCCATCAGGATCGCGCCGTTCTCGCCATCCGCTTCCGCGATGACGCGGGGGCCGTCGAAGGCGAGGAAGATAAAGACGAGATAGAGCAGCACCAGCAGCGGAATGCCGAAGATCCAGAGGCGCATCCGCGCCATGCCACGCGATGTCTCCGTATAATATGCGCTGAGATCGCTCATGCCGCGGCCCCCTTGGTCAGTCGGTTGCGCAGGGCACCGCCGAGCTGGTCGACCGTCACGATGGTGACGAAAAGCAGGATGAAGATCGCCGCCGCCTCGTCGAACTTGCCCGGGCCCCAGGACATCGCGTTGCGCAGATCATAGCCGAGGCCCCCTGCCCCGACGAAGCCGAGGATGGCCGAGGCGCGGATGTTGATCTCGAACCGCAGGAGCGCGTAGCTCAGCCAGTTGGGCGCCACCTGCGGCAGCACGCCGAACAGCATCCGCTGCGACCACCCGGCCCCGACCGAGCGCAGACCTTCAAGCGGACCAAGCGGCGCATTCTCGGCGACTTCGGAGAACAGCTTGCCCAGCGCGCCCGTGCTGTGCACCGCGATGGCGATCATCGCAGGCAGCGGCCCGCCACCCAGGATGAAGATCAGGATCAGCGCGATGACGATTTCCGGCACGGCGCGAAAGATGTCGAGCAGGCGGCGGATCGGCGTGATCGCCCAGCGGGCAGGCGCAAGGCCACGTGTCACCAGCAGCGACAGAGCGCCCCCGATCAGGACGCCGAGCAGGGTCGCAGCGCCGGCGATGTTGATCGTCTCGATCAGCGAGGGCAGGAATTGCCACAGCAGCGCGGGCAGATCATAGGCCTTTTCCCAGGCCTCGGACACCACGTCGGCGGGAAAGTCGAAGACGTTGGGCAGCCCGTTCAGAAAGCCGCCGGCGTTGCGATCGTTCGCGGTGAGAAACCCGGCGACCAGCAACAGGACGAAGATCAGCACCCCCGCCCCGCTATAGAGGCGGCGCAGGCGCATTTCGGCCAGATAGGACGTCGTGACGTCGGACTGACGGGCGGCGGCGGAGGCGGTGAGATCTGTCATGACGAAAGACGGGCGCAGAAGGAGATGTCCTCCTGCGCCCGGTCCCTTATGCTCAGCTGCCGATCTCGGCCTTGCGGACTTCGATGATCGTCTCGTAGGCCTCGTGCGTCACCGGGGTGAACCCGGCGGTTTCGCCCTGCGCCACGCCGTAGGCGCAGTCGGGATCGGTGTCGATCAGGTTGGCGACGAGGTCGGTCATGGTGGTCTTCACATCCTCGGGCAGCGCGGTGCGCAGCACGACGGGGCCTTCGGGGATGGGCTTGGAGCGCCAGATTTCCACGATGTCGTTCATGTCGACGATGCCGGCATCCGATGCCTTGCGCAGCGCGCCCGAATTGTAGCCGTCTTCCCAGTTGCCAAGTCCGTCGGCCCATGTCACGCCGCCATCGACATCGCCGTTGACCACGGCAACGATGGTCTGCTCGTGACCGCCGGTGAACACGACCTCACCGAAATAGTCGCCGTTTTCCATGCTCGCGCCTGTCTGCTGGGGGATCTCGACCGACGGGATCAGGTAGCCGGATGTCGAGTTCGGATCACCGAAGCCGAATTTCTTGCCCTTGAGGTCTTCGAGCGATGTTATGCCGCTATCGGCGCGCGCAAAGCCGATCGAGTGATAGGAAAAGGCACCGTCGAGGTTGGTCTTGACCAGAACCGGCGTCACCGCCTCGGGGTCCTGCAGATAGACGGCGGCATAACCCGATGCGCCGAGCCAGGCCATGTCGAGCGTGCCACCGAGCAGGCCCTGGATCACGCCGTTATAATCGGCGGGGGTAAAGATCTTGACCGGAACGCCCAGCGCTTCGGTGGCGTAATCCGCGAGGCACTGGTTCGCGCTCATGCGGTCCTGGGCATTTTCGCCGCCCAGCACGCCGATATTGAATTCCTGGATCTCCTGCGCGAAGGCGGTCGTCGTCAGGGCGGTGGTGGCCAGTGCGGCCAGTGTCAGGGTCTTGATGGACATGGATGTCTCCCTCGGGTTTGTTGCCCGGCCCCTGCAGGGTGCCGGGATCGGTGAAAAATCAGAGCGCGGCCTTCGCCTCTCGGATGGCGGCGAGGCCTGCGGAGGTTTCGCGGATCTCGGTCGAGGTCGCCTCTTCCGAGAAATCCGCACCGGCGCCGTAGATGTCGCGCGCAACGCCGGTGGTGAGCTGTTCGGGCGTGCCGTCGAACACGACGCGGCCCTCCCTCATGCCGATCACCCGGTCGCAGTAGCGCCGCGCTGTATCGAGCGTGTGCAGGTTGCAGATCACCGTGCGCCCATCCTCGTCATGGATGGTGCGCAGCGCTTCCATCACCGCCTGCGCGTTCATCGGGTCGAGCGAGGCGATGGGTTCATCCGCGAGCAGGATCTTGGGGTCCTGCATCAGGGCGCGGGCGATGGCGACGCGCTGCTGCTGCCCGCCCGAAAGCGCCTCGGCCCGCTTGGCCGCATGGTCCTGGATGCCCAGCCGGGCAAGGATGCCGATTGCGCGGCGGATGTCGCTTTCGGGCCAGAGGGCTGTAAGCGCACGCAGCGTACCGGTGCGGTAAAGCGTGCCGTGCAGCACGTTCGACACGACGTCGAGCCGCGGAACGAGATTGAACTGCTGGAAGATCATCGCGCAGTCGGCGTGCCAGCCGCGCACCTGCCGACCCTTGAGGGCGGTGATGTCGCGCCCCTCGAACAGGATGCGGCCCGCTGTCGGAGTCTCGAGCCGGTTAAGCATCCGCAGCAGGGTCGATTTGCCCGCACCGGAGGCCCCGATGATGCCGATCATCGTCGGGCGCTCGACATTCAGCGAGACATTGTCTACCGCCGTAGCGGCGCCAAAGCGTCGGGTAAGATTTTCGATCTGTAGCAAGAGGCCCCCGGACTTCCGTTTGAGCGGTGTCTAGAAGTCCTGCGTGACGGTTTGACGACGGTTGCGTGACAGTTCGGCAAAGTCGGATCTTGGTGCGGTTTAAGCTTGTTTCAGGTCGAAAGCGCGTCGCCGCGACCGCTTTCGCGCTGTCAGCCGCGCCGCTCCTTGTGTCGTGCGACCGCTTCAACCGAGAGCGCGCCCGCCTGCTGGATGACTTCGCGCGACAGCGATGCACCTGCGGCGATGTTGTCCGCCATCACGCCGCCCGAAAGCGCGCTCACGAGGAACCCGGCGTTGAAGCTGTCCCCCGCGGCGGTCGAATCGACGACGCGGTGCACGGGTTCGGGGGCGACCGTCACATGATGCCCGTCCAGCGCGCCCAGAACCGGCTCGCCACCATTCTTGACGATGACCTGGGTCACGCCGACATTCTGGTAACGGCGCAAAGTCACCTCGGGTGTCGCATCCCCGAAATGAGTTTCCTCATCGTCAAAGGAGGCCAGCACGATGTCGGCAAGCCCGGCAAACCGCATCACCTCGCCGCGCATCTCTTCTGCAGAGGCCCAGAGCCGCGGGCGGATGTTGGGATCGAAAACGACCTGCCCGCCCGCGCCGCGACAGCGTTCCAGGGCGGCGGCGAGAGTGTCGCGCCCCCCGCCTTCGAGCACGGCGATGGTGATGCCCGAGAGGCAGACCAGATCGGCGCCATCGAGTGCCTGCGCGAGCGCTTCGGGATCGGCCGCCAGCCGTCGCGCCGCGCTCTGGCTGCGCCAGTAGGAAAAGCTGCGCTCGCCGTCCGTGAGACTGATGAGGTAAAGCCCGACCGTCCGGTCGGCGTGGCGCTGCACATGGCTGACGCCCACCCCGGCATCTGTCATGAAATCGGCGAGTTCACCCGATATCGCATCGGTCCCGATGGCAGAGACGAAGTCGACATCCCAGTCCGGCGGGCAGAGGTGCCGCGCATACCACGCCATGTTGAACGTGTCCCCGGCAAAGCCCTTGCGGAAGGCGTCACCGTCCGGGGCAATCTCGACCATGCATTCACCAATGAAAACCAGACGCATGTTCACTCCTCGTCCGAAAACCAGCTGTGGTTGGCTTCGCGCAACTGCTGGATGATATCCTCGATCGTGCCAAGATGGGCCCGCATGGCCTGAACCGCGTCCTCTGCACTGCCCGCCTTGAGCGCGGCGACTATGGCCAGGTGATCGTCAAAGGCGCGCTGCGAGCCAGAGGCGAGCGACAGGAAGCGCACGCGGTCGGTATGGGCCTTGTTCTCGCGGATGATGTCCCAGACGAAATCGAGCCCGGCACGCTCGCACATCACCTGATGGAAGAGATCGTCGAGCCGGTGGAATCCGGCCCGGTCACCGGCGGCAACGGCCGTCCTTTGCGCATCCAGAATGGGCTGCAGCGCGGCAAAATCCTCTAGGCCGAAACGGTCCGCGGCAAGGCGCATCACCTCGACCTCGATCGCGGTGCGGATGAAGCGGGCCTTGCGCACATCGTTGATGTGGATCTTGCTGACCAGAGTGGCCTTCTGCGGCTGGATCAGCAGAAAGCCGAGCTTCGAGAGACGGTAGAAGGCATCGCGCACCGGCTGACGCGAAACGCCCAGCTGCTTGGCCACATCCGATTCCGAAAGCTTCGTGCCCGGCGGCAGGGCGAGCGAGAGAACCTGCGCATGCAGCGCCTCGAACACCAGATCGGTGACGGAGGCACGGGTCACAGGTTCGAGCGGGCCCAGGACGGTGGCTTCGGACATGGCGGGACTCCTGCGCATTGACGGTAGAGATAAACTAGCATATTAGTATGCCAGAATACTAGATGTTGATAGGGTAAACCACCTTACCCGGATCGAAAAGCGAGCAGTTCCTTGCCCAGACTACACCCCGACAGATTGTTTCCCATCGACGACAGCACCCGCGGACTGTCCCGCGCGCTGCACGATTCGGTGAAACATCTGCCGATCATCAGCCCGCACGGCCATACCGATCCGCGCTGGTATGCCGAAAACGCCGCCTTTCCCGATCCCGCGCAGCTTTTCGTGACGCCGGATCATTACGTGTTCCGGATGCTGTTCTCGCAAGGCGTTCCGCTGGAATCGCTGGGTGTGCCCCGCGCCGATGGCGGGCCGGTCGAAACGGACGGGCGCAAGATCTGGAAGCTGTTCGCCGAGAATTATTACCTGCTGCGCGGCACTCCGTCGCGGATGTGGGTGGATCATGCCTTTGCCGAAGTGTTCGGCATCGAGGAGGAATTCACGCCAGCCACGGCGGACGCGATCTACGACCATATCAGCGACTGCCTCGCCAAGCCTGAATTCCGCCCCCGCGCCCTGTTCGAACGGTTCAATATCGAGCTGATCGCCACCACCGAAAGCGCGCTCGACGATCTGAAATGGCACAGGATGATCGGCGAATCCGGCTGGACCGGCGGCAAGGTCGTCACCACCTATCGCCCGGATTCAGTGGTCGATCCGGAATTTTCGGGCTTTGCCGACAATCTCGCGACATTCGGCGCGCTGACCGGCACGGACACGATGACATGGGCCGGATACCTCGAGGCGCACCGCATCCGCCGGGCCTTCTTCAAGGACTTTGGCGCGACGGCTTCGGACCACGGCCACCCCTCCGCGCGTACCGAGAACCTCTCGGCGCAACAGGCCGAAGCCCTTTTCGACCGCATCAAGACCGGCATGGCCACGCCCGAGGATGCCGATGCCTTCCGCGGACAGATGCTGACCGAGATGGCACGGATGAGCCTCGAGGACGGTCTCGTCCTGCAGATCCATGCCGGATCGCGGCGCAACCACAATCCGGGCATCCTGCAGAAATTCGGGCGCGACAAGGGTTTCGACATTCCCGGCCGCACCGACTTCGTGAACGATCTCAAGCCTTTGCTGGACGCATTCGGCACGGAACCTGAACTGTCGATCATCCTCTTCATGCTGGACGAGACGACGCAGAGCCGCGAACTCGCACCGCTGGCAGGTGTATACCCTGCGCTGAAGCTCGGGCCGCCCTGGTGGTTCTTTGACTCTGCCGAGGGGATGAAGCGGTTCCGCGAGAACGTGACCGAGACGGCAGGCTTCTACAATACCGCGGGGTTCAACGACGACACCCGCGCCTTCTGTTCCATCCCCGCCCGGCACGACGTCGCCCGGCGCGTGGATTGTGCATACCTCGCCACGCTGGTCGCCACGGGGCGGCTTCACGAGGAGGAGGCTTATGAGGTCGCACAGGACCTCACATACCGGCTTGTGAAACAGGCCTACCGGCTCTGACAGAGCCATTCCAGGGAGGAGACCCAAGATGACATTCACCAAGACACTCGTCGGCGCGTTGCTGGCCAGCGTCGCCCTCACCGGCGCCGCCTGGGCGGAATGCGAAATCACCCTGAAATCGTCGGATACGCATCCCGACGGCTACCCGACCGTCGAGGCGGTCAAGTCGATGGGCGAAGCGCTCAAGGCAAGCTCCGACGGCCGCATCTGCGTCGAGATCTTCGCCTCTGCGCAGCTCGGCGAGGAAAAGGACACGATCGAGCAGACCCAGTTCGGTGTGATCGACCTCAACCGCGTCTCGCTCGGGCCGTTCAACAACATCGTGCCGGAAACGCAGGTCCCGTCCCTGCCCTATATCTTCCGCTCGGTCGACCACATGCACACCGTGATGGACGGTCCGATCGGTGACGAGATCCTCGCAGCCTTTGCCGATGCCGATCTGGTCGGCCTGACCTTCTACGATGGCGGCTCGCGCAGCTTCTACAACTCGGAAAAGCCGATCACTTCGATGGCCGACATGGCGGGCATGAAGTTCCGCGTGATGCAATCGGACATGTTCGTCGACATGGTCTCGGCACTCGGCGCCAATGCCACCCCGATGCCCTATGGCGAGGTCTATTCCTCCATCCAGACCGGCGTCATCGACGGCGCCGAGAACAACTGGCCCTCCTACGACACATCGGGCCATTTCGAGGTCGCCAAGTATTACACGCTCGATCAGCACCTGATCGTTCCCGAAGTGCTGGTGATGTCCAAGATCTCCTGGGACAAGCTGAGCCCCGAGGATCAGGAACTCGTCAAGCAGGCGGCCAAGGAGTCGACCCCCGTGATGCGCGAGCTCTGGCAGGCTCAGGAAAAGGCCTCCGAGGAAAAGATCCGTGCGTCGGGCGTCGAAATCGTGACCGACATCGACAAGACCCCGTTCATCGAGGCGATGGTGCCGGTCTACGAAAAATACGTCACCGACGACAAACTCAAGAGCATGGTCGAACGCATTCAGGAAACTGAATAACGTCTCGATTCCTCCCAGCGGCCTGTGCCCCCCGCGCAGGCCGCGCCCTTTCCCTTCGGCCCGTGGCTTGCGCCTCGCGCAGGCGACACCCTTTCCTTTTGATTGAGCGGACAGCATGAAAAACGTCGCGCTGGCGACCGGCCTTCTGGCGCGGATCGCCCTCTGGATCGCCGGAATCGGCCTTGTCCTGATGACAGTGATCATCGCGGCGCAGGTCGTGTTCCGCTACATTCTCAACTCCTCCCTGATCTGGAGCGAGCCTGCCTCGGTCATGATCATGGGCTGGTTCATCTTTCTGGGCGCCGCCGTCGGCATCCGCGAAGGCTATCACCTCTCCTTCGACATCCTGCTCTACGTGCTGCCCGAAAAGGCCAAGCTGTTCCTGCACACCGTCTCGGATCTTGTCGTCGCGGGCTTCGGTTTCAGCATGGTCTGGTTCGGCTGGGAACTGGCGGTAAAGACCGCAGGCAACGCGTTGCCCTCGCTCGGTATTTCGGGCGCGTTCGATTTCATTCCCATCGTGGGCGGCGGCGTTCTGGTCGTGCTGTTCTCGATCGAAAGGGTGGCGCGCCGCGCCGCCGGATTGCCCACCGCCCGCTTTGGCGATGACGCTGACATAGAGGCCTGATCCATGGAACTCTGGGTACTTTTCGGCACCTTCGTTGTGCTCCTTCTGATCGGCACACCGGTCGCCTTCTGCCTCGGCGTGTCGTCCTTTGCCACGATCGTCTATCTTGGCCTGCCGCCCGTCGTGGTGTTCCAGCGCCTGAATTCCGGCGTGTCGGTCTTTGCGCTGATGGCGATCCCCTTCTTCATCTTCGCCGGTGACCTCATGGTGCGTGGCGACATCGCCCGACGACTTGTCGCGCTCGCCGGGGCCATGGTCGGCCACCTGCGCGGCGGTCTGGGCCAGGTCAACGTGCTCGCCTCGGTGATGTTCGGCGGCGTGTCGGGCTCTGCCGCGGCCGATGCCTCAGCTGTCGGCGGACTCATGGTTCCGCAGATGAAGGAACGTGGTTACGGCGTCGATTATGCGGTGAACCTCACCGTCGTCGGCTCGATCATCGCGCTGCTGATCCCGCCGAGCCACAACATGATCATCTATTCGATCTCGGCAGGCGGAAAGATCTCCATCGCCGATCTCTTCACTGCCGGAATCATCCCGGGCGCGATCCTCGCGCTGTCGCTGATGATCGCCGCCTATTTCGTCGCCCGCAAACGCGGCTACCCGACCGAGCCCTTCCCCGGAATGCGCGCGCTTGGCCACATCTTCCTCTCCGCCGTGCCCGGTCTCATCCTTGTCGCGATCATCTTCGGCGGCGTGCGCTCGGGCATCTTCACCGCCTCGGAATCCTCCAACATCGCCGTGGTCTATGCGCTGCTGGTGACGCTGCTGGTCTATCGCACGCTCAAATGGCACGATTTCGTCGAAGCGACATTCGCCGCCGTGCGCACCACCGCGATGGTGCTCATGGTGATCGGCTGCGCGGCCTCCTTCGGCTGGCTGCTGGCCTATACACGCGTCCCCGCCGCGATGGTAAGTGCACTCCAGGGCGTGTCCGACAACCCGATCGTGATCCTGCTGCTGATGAACGTGATGCTGCTGATCCTCGGCACCTTCATGGACATGTCACCGCTGATCGTGATCACCACACCGATCTTCCTGCCGGTTGCAGTCGCCTTCGGCGTCGATCCGGTGCATTTCGGCGTGATCCTGATCCTTAACCTCGGCATCGGCCTCTGCACGCCCCCGGTGGGCGCCGTACTCTTCGTCGGCTGCGCCGTTGGCCGCATCCCGATATCCGAGGCGATGAAGTCGATCTGGCCGTTCTATGGCGCAGCCTTCGCGACGCTGATGGCCGTCACATACATCCCGGCACTGTCGCTCTGGCTGCCGTCGCTCTTCCACTGAAAGGCTCCGAGATGCTGCAATCCTATCCAGAAGTAGATGCCGATTCCGGCGTGCGCCGTCAGGTCCTGTCGCAGAACGAACAACTGATGGTGGTCGCGTTCCGTTTCCAGAAAGGTGCCGAGGGCAAGCCGCACGAGCATCCGCATGTCCAGTCGACCTATGTCCAGAGCGGACGCTTCCGCTTTGCCGTGGGGGACGACACGTTCGAGGTAGGCCCAGGTGACAGTTTCGTCATCCCGAGCGCGGCACGCCACGGCTGCACCTGTATCGAACCCGGCACGCTCATCGACACATTCACACCGCGGCGCGACGACTTCCTGTAAGTGCCCGAAACTCTTCCCGAAAAGGACTCCCCATGACCAAAGCTGAAACCCGCTACGCCATCGACCCCGCCTCGGCCAAGGGGCTCGACACGCAAGGACTGCGCGATCATTTCCATGTGGGCGGCCTTTTCCAGCCGGGCGAGATCAAGCTGGTCTATTCGCATTACGACAGGCTCCTGCTCGGCTCGGCCGTGCCGGATGGCGGTTCGCTGACGCTGGACGAGGTGCCGGAGACCGGTACAAAGACCTTCCTCGAACGCCGCGAACTCGGTGTCCTGAACATCGGCGAAACGGGCGAGGTCGCCGTCGACGGCGAGACCTACACTGTCGGACATGGCGAGGTGCTGTATGTCGGCATGGGTGCCGGTCCGGTGACCTTCTCGGGCAAGGGTCGTTTCTACATCCTCTCCGCCCCCGCGCACCGGAGCTGCCCGACACGGCAGATCAAGGTCGCAGATGCCCGCCGGGTCGAGCTCGGATCGAAGGAGCAGGCCAACGAGCGTGTGATCATCCAGCTGCTGCACCCCGAGGTCTGCGAAAGCTGCCAGCTGCTGATGGGCTACACCCAGTTTGCCGAAGGCTCGGTCTGGAACACGATGCCAGCGCACCAGCATGACCGGCGGATGGAGGCCTATCTCTATTTCGACATGAGCGCAGAGCAGCGCGTCTTCCATTTCATGGGCCAGCCTTCGGAAACCCGCCACATCGTCATGGCGAACGAGGAAGTCGTGATCTCTCCGCCCTGGTCGATCCATGCCGGTGCTGGCACGGGCAGCTACACGTTCTGCTGGGCGATGGCGGGTGACAATATCGACTTCACCGACATGGACATGATCCCGATGGGGGATTTGCGGTGAGCTTTTCCCTCTCCGGCAAGACCGCCCTCGTCACCGGCGCGAATGCCGGCATCGGTCAGGCCATCGCCGTCGCGATGGGCGAGGCCGGCGCCACGGTGATCTGCGCCGGTCGGTCCTCCTGCGCCGAAACCGTGGGCATGATCGATAATGCGCGCGAGCTGAGGCTGGACTTTGCCGATCCGATGGCGGCGCGGGATGTCTTTTCCGATGACAGCATCGACATCCTCGTCAACAATGCCGGGATCATCCGCCGCGCCGACAGTGTCGACTTCACAGAAGCCGACTGGGATGACGTGATGGACGTGAACCTCAAGGCTGTGTTCTTCACCTGTCAGGCCTTTGCCAAGGCGGTTCTGGCACGGGGCGGCACCGGCAAGATCGTGAATATCGCCTCGCTGCTGTCCTTTCAGGGCGGTATCCGTGTACCCTCCTACACCGCTTCAAAGCATGGCGTGGCCGGCCTCACCAGAGTCCTGACCAACGAATGGGCGGCCAAGGGCATCAACGTGAACGCCATCGCGCCCGGCTACATCGAAACCAACAACACCGAAGCCCTGCGCGCCGATCCCGAACGCAGCAAGGCGATCCTCGAGCGTATTCCCGCAGGGCGGTGGGGCGCGGCCAAGGACATTGCCGGAACGGCCGTCTTCCTGTCCTCGCCCGCCGCCGATTACGTACACGGCGCCATTCTCAACGTCGATGGAGGCTGGCTTGCCCGCTGATCTGACCCTTCTCAGCCGCTCCGACGGGCCACGTCCCGGTATCGGCATCGTGCATCTGGGCCTCGGCGCCTTCTTCCGCTCCTTCGGCGCGATCTATATCGCCGAGGCGATGGCAAAGTCCGGCGGCGATTGGGGCATCCTCGCCGCCAGCCTGAAAAGCGCCGGCACGCGTGACGCGCTCGCGCAACAAGTATATACATATACCGCGCTCGAAACCGGTCACGACGGTGACAGGCCGCAGGTGATCGAGGTGATCGAGGACATGATCGTCGCCCCGGAAGATCCCGCCGCCCTGCTCGCCGCGATGGCGGATCCAAGGGTGAGGATCGTGACGCTGACGGTCACCGAAAAGGGCTACTGCCACAATCCCGCGACCGGCGATCTCAACCTCGGCCACCCCGACATCGCCCACGACATCGCGGCTGCCCTGCCGCGCAGCGCGCCCGGCTTCCTCGTGCGCGCCCTGCAGAAGCGCCGCGACGCAGGCGCGCGGCCCTTCACGGTGCTGAGCTGCGACAACCTGCCGAACAATGGCGCGGTGGTGCGCAAGGCCGTGCTGGATCTTGCGCGGGAGATCGACCCGGATCTCGCCGCCTGGATCGATGCAGAGGGCACCTTCCCATCGACCATGATCGACCGGATCGTTCCCGCAACCAAACCCTCCGATATCGAACGGGTCGCCGCGCTGACCGGCAGATATGACGCCGCGCCGGTGATCCACGAACCTTTCCGGCAATGGGTGATCGAGGATGATTTCGTCGACGGGCTGCGTCCCGATCTGGGCGCGGTGGGTGTCGAGATGGTCAGCGACGTGGCCCCGTTCGAGCTCATGAAGCTGCGCATGCTGAACGGCACGCATTCCGCGCTCGCCTATCTCGGCTATCTCGCACGGCATGAAACGATCGCCGACACCGTGGCCGATACGGTTTTCGCCGATTTCGCCCGGCATCTCTGGTCGGCCGAGATCATACCGACCCTGACCGCCCCCGAAGGCACCGATCTGAACGCCTATGCCGCGGCACTGCTGGAACGCTACAGGAACCCGGCGATCCGTCACCGGACCTGGCAGATTGCCATGGATGGCAGCCAGAAACTGCCGCAGCGCCTGCTCGGCACGCTGGGTGACGCAGCGACGCCCTGTCCGGGCCTCTGCCTCGCCGTCGCGGGCTGGATGCGCTATGTGGGCGGGGTGGATGAAAAAGGCGACGTCATCGACGTGCGCGATCCGCTGGCGGAGAAGCTCAGGCAGAAGTCCGAAAGTGCGGGCACGCCCGCCGAGAAGGTCGCCGCCCTGCTGTCGGTGCGCGAGGTCTTTTCGGAGCAGATCGCCGGGAAGATAAAGGCGCCGGTGACGCAAGCCTATGAAGCCCTTGTTGCGAAGGGTGCGCGTGGCGCGGTTCAAGAGGTTCTGAAATGATCGAAAGCTGGCGCTGGTACGGGCCCTACGACACGATCTCCCTGCCGGAAATCGCACAGACCGGGGCCACTGGTATCGTGCATGCCCTGCACGAGGTCCCTTACGGCGAGGTCTGGAGCAGCGACGCCATCGCCACGCGCAAGTCCGAGATCACGGCGGCGGGATTCGAATGGTCCGTGACCGAAAGCCTGCCGATCCACGAGGCGATCAAGCGCGGCGACGGCGATCTGACCCCGCTCTTCGCCAATTACCGCCAGTCGATGGCCAATCTCGCCGCCAATGGCATCCGAACGATCTGCTACAACTTCATGCCGCTACTGGACTGGACGCGCACCGATCTCACCGCGCCTCTGGCACGTGGAGGCACCTGCCTGCGCTTTGAATCCGCCCGCATGGCCGCCTTCGAGATCCACATGCTGGGCCGCCCGAATGCCGAAGACGACTATGCCCAGGATGTCCGCAACAGGGCGGCGATCTGGTTCCAGAAATCCTCGGAAGCCGACCGCGACGCGCTGCTGCATGCCATCATGTCCGGCCTGCCCGGCGCATTCGATCGTTATGACATCGCGGGCCTGCGTGGCGCGCTGGACCGGTATGACGGCATGGACCACGACACGCTGCGCGCGAATTACAAGCGGTTCCTGGAGGAGGTCATCCCCACCGCCGAAGAGCTTGGCATGGCGTTCTGCGTGCATCCCGACGATCCGCCCCGCGATATCCTCGGCCTGCCCCGCATCGTGTCGGATGCCGAGGATATCGGCTGGATCCTCTCTGCGGTGGACAGTCCGGCGAACGGTCTCACGCTCTGCTCGGGCTCTCTGGGGGCCAATCCGGCCAATGACGTGCCTGCCATCGCCGACAGGTTTGCCAGAAGCATCCGCTTTGCCCATCTGCGCAACGTCCACAAAGACCCTGACGGGTCTTTCGAGGAAGCCGCGCATCTGGACGGCGACACCGACATGGTCGCGCTGATCCGCGTTCTGGTCGAAGAGGAAGCGCGACGCCGCGCCATGGGCGAGGATTTCGCCGAGATCCCGATGCGCCCGGATCACGGGCATGATCTTCTTTCGGATATGGATCGTGACAACTTCCCCGGATATCCGCTGATCGGACGGATGCGCGGGCTTGCGGAACTGCGCGGCGTGACCCGTGCGCTGGAACAGGTCAACGCCGATGGCTGATCCCATCCTGCTGAACGCGTCAGATACCGTGGTCCTGCTGCCCGACCGCCTGCCCGCCGGGGCAGACCCGCTCGGCATCGGCGCACCGCTGGAAAAGGGCGTCTCGGGCGGGCACAAGATCGCACGCACCGCCATGGCCAGGGGCGAGGCGATCGTGAAATTCGGGCAGGTCATCGGCCATGCCACGCAGGATATCGCGGCGGGCGCGCACGTGCACAGCCATAACTGCGCCTTTTCCGACCATTCCCGCGCCTACGAGATCGGCGCGGATCTGGACGCCGCCCGCGCCGCTATCCCGAAGATGGCTCCCAGGACGTTCCAAGGCTATCGGCGCGACAATGGCCAGATCGGCACGCGCAACATGATCGCGCTCTGCGCCACGGTGAACTGCTCGGCCACGGTGATCAGGCGCGCCGCGGCCGAGATCGAAGCCTCGGGCCTGCTCGCCGATTATCCCAATGTCGATGGCATCGCCGCCTTCGCGCATGGCACCGGCTGCGGCATGGCCTCCTCTGGCCGGGGCTTCGACATTCTGGACCGCGTGCTCTGGGGCCATGCGACCCACCCCAATGTGGGCGCCGCGATCTTCGTCGGCCTCGGCTGCGAAGTGATGCAGATCGCGCGGGTGCAAAGCCATGCGGGCGGCGGCGAGCGTATCTTCGGCCTGACCATCCAGGGCACCGGCGGCACCCGGGCGACGATCGAGGCGATCAAGGCCAAGGTCGCAGAGATGCTGCCCGACGTGAACGAGGCGCGCCGCAGCCCCTGCCCGGCCTCTGCGCTCAGGGTCGCGCTGCAATGTGGCGGGTCGGATGGATATTCCGGCCTGACCGCCAATCCCGCGCTCGGGCTCGCCTCGGACCGGATCGTGGGGCTGGGCGGGACGGTGGTGCTGTCGGAGACGCCCGAGATCTATGGCGCAGAACAACTGCTGCTGCGCCGCGCGGCCTCGGGCGAAATCGCGGAAAAGCTGCTGGCGCGCATCGCGTGGTGGGAAGAATACACCGCGATGAACTGCGGTTCGATGGACAACAATCCGAGCCCCGGCAACAAGCAGGGCGGGCTCACCACGATCCTCGAGAAATCCCTCGGCGCGGTCGCCAAGAGCGGCAACACACCCCTCACGGCCGTCTACGATTACGGCGAACAGATCACGCATGCGGGTTTCACCTTCATGGACACGCCGGGCTACGATCCCGTCTCGGCCACCGGACAGATCGCGGGGGGCGCGCAGGTGCTCTGCTTCACCACCGGGCGCGGCTCGGCCTTCGGCTCTAAGCCCGCACCGACCATCAAGCTTGCGACCAACGACGCGCTGTTCGCCGCGATGCCCGAGGATATGGACATCAATTGCGGCGACGTGTTGAGCGCGGGGGTGAGCCTTGCGCAGAAGGCGGACGAGATCGTCGAGGCGATCATCGCCACGGCCTCGGGGCAGAAGACCAAATCCGAAGCGCTGGGGCTTGGCGACAACGAATTCGTGCCCTGGCAGATCGGCGCGGTGATGTAGGCCGTCCGGAACGCGACTGTCATGCGAACCGATGCTTTGTCCCGCAGCTGACGGGACGGATGGCGGCGCATGACCCTAGAGCGGCAGCGCCGTGGTCGACTTGATCTCTTCCATCGACAGCAGGGCCGTCACGTTGTGCACCCGCACCTCTGAAATCAGGGCCTGGTAGAAGGCATCGTAGGCGCGCGCATTGCGCACGCGCACCTTGAGGATATAGTCAATATCCCCCGCCAGCCGATGCGCCTCCTGCACCTCGGGGCGCTCCTGCAGGGCCTTGAGAAAGGCCTGCTGCCAGCCAGCATCATGTTCGGACGTGCGGATCAGAACGAAGAAGCACGCCTCGAATCCCAGCGCCTCGGCATCGAGCGAGACGGTCTGCGCACCGATCACGCCGGCCTCGCGCAATTTGCGGATCCGGTTCCAGACCGGGGTCTTGGAAGAGCCCACCGCCCTCGCGATATCATCGAGTGAACGGCTCGCATCGGTCTGCAGCTCGATGAGGATTTTCCGATCTGTTTCGTCGATCCGAACCATGGTTCCGCCTTTCCTGCCCAGGCGAAACCAGATGTTCGCCGTTGAGAGCCATTTAGAACAGATGTCCTTGTTTCATCAATCCCCTAGCCACGAAGCAGGACAAAATTCTATATCTAACGGCAAGACACACCCAACAGCCGGAGTGCCATCATGCAACATTTCCCGATCTTCGTCGCCCTTGCCGGTCGACGCGTCGTGCTTTCGGGTGGCGGCGAGGCCGCGCTTGCCAAGCTGCGCCTCCTGCTCAAGACCGAGGCACATCTCACGGTCTTTGCCCCCGAAGCCGCCGAAGAGATCGTGAGCTGGGCCGCGCAGGGTCGCCTCGCGCTGATCCGCCGTCCGATGGAGCCCGGTGACGCCACCTGCGCCGTACTGTTCTACGCGGCGGACGAGGATGCGGCCGAGGATGCCCGCACCAGCCACATTGCCCGCGCGGACGGCGCGCTCACCAATATCGTCGACAACCTTGCCGACAGCCAGTTCATCACGCCCGCGATCGTCGACCGCGATCCGGTCACCGTCGCCATCGGGACAGAGGGCGCCGCACCGGTTCTCGCGCGCCGCATCAAGGCCGATCTGGAAGAGATCCTGCCCGCGAGCCTCGGCACGCTCGCTCGCATCGGCAAGGGTTTCCGCAAGATGGCCGACGCCCTGCCGATGGGACGCAAGCGCCGCGACTTCTGGTCGGATTACTATTTCACCGACGGCCCCCGCGCCCTGATCGACGGCGAGGACCGGGCCCGCGAAACGCTCGACGACCTGCTGAACCGTCATCTGGGCTCGGGTGAGACGCCCGGTCACGTCGCCTTTGTCGGCGCGGGTCCGGGTGACCCCGAACTGCTCACGCTCAAGGCCCGCAAGGCGCTCGACACCGCGGATGTGGTGATCCACGACCGCCTCGTGAGCCCCGAAATACTCGAACTCGCGCGCCGCGAGGCGGTGATGATCGATGCGGGCAAGGAAGGCTTCGGGCCCTCGATGACGCAATCCGACATCAATGCGCTCATCGTCGAACACGCCCGGGGCGGCGCGAGGGTGGTGCGGCTGAAATCCGGCGATCCCAGCGTCTTCGGCCGTCTGGACGAGGAGATCGATGCCTGCACCGAGGCGGACGTGACCTGGCATATCGTCCCGGGGATCACCGCCGCTTCGGCCGCGGTGGCCGGCATCGGCCAGAGCCTGACACGGAGGGATCGCAATGCGAGCGTGCGATTTCTCACCGGACACGACATGAAGGGCTTTGCCGATCACGACTGGAAGACGCTGGCCCGCACCGGCGAGGTCGCCGCGATCTACATGGGCAAGAAGGCCGCGCGCTTCATCCAGGGGCGGCTCATCATGCATGGCGCCGATCCGGCGACGCCGGTCACGGTGATCGAGAACGCCTCGCGCCCCGACCAGAAGATCATCGCGGCGACACTTGCCACGCTGCCCGCCGACCTGGCCAGCGAAGGCCTCGGCGGCCCCGCCCTTACCCTATACGGCCTCGCGCCGCGCGCCGCGCAAAGCGCGCTCAGCGGCCTTCAACAGCAGGAGTTTGCCTGATGCCCCGTGACTTTACCCCCAAGGTCGTGACCGCCAACGCGCTGCTCGAGGGCGACGTGATCTACCTCGCCGCCGATGACAGCTGGACCCGCGATCTTGCCAAGGCCGAAATCATCACCGACGAGGCCGTCGCGCAGATCCGGCTGCTCGATGCCTCGGCGCGCAAGGCCGAAGCGGTCGGCGTCTACCTCGCCGACATGCGCGCCACGGAAAATGGCCCCGAACCGACGCATTTCCGCGAGGATTTCCGGCGCAAGGGCCCCTCGAACCACTTCCACGGAAAGCAGGCATCGGGGCTCTGACAAAAATCTTGTGAAGATTTTTGCCAATTTTCTTTGAAAGAAAATTGTCCCAGCCCTGCCGACAGGAGACAGACATGTACCGTTATTCCGACTTCGACGCGGCCTTCGTGGCCGAGCGTAACACGCAGTTCCGCGCTCAGGTGGAGCGCCGCATTGACGGCTCCCTGACGGAGGACGAGTTCAAACCCCTGCGCCTGATGAACGGGCTCTACCTGCAGTTGCACGCCTACATGCTGCGCGTCGCCGTGCCGTACGGCACACTGTCGGCGGCGCAGATGCGTCAGCTCGCCTATCTGGCCGAGCGCTGGGACAAGGGGTATGGCCATTTCACCACGCGCCAGAACATCCAGTACAACTGGCCCGAGCTGCGCGACATCCCTGACATGCTCGACGCGCTGGCCGAGGTGCAGATGCACGCCATCCAGACCAGCGGGAACACGATTCGCAACGTGACGGCGGACCATTTCGCAGGCGCCGCCGCGGATGAGATCTCCGATCCGCGCCCCGTGGCCGAGCTGATCCGGCAATGGTCCACGGATCACCCGGAATTCCAGTTCATGCCGCGCAAGTTCAAGATCGCGATCACCGGCTCGCCGAATGACCGCGCCGTGACCCGCGCGCATGATATCGGCCTGCGGATGGTGGAAAAGGATGGCGCGCGCGGCTTTGAGGTTCTCGTGGGCGGCGGTCTCGGCCGCACGCCGATGATCGGCAAGGTGATCACGGAGTTCCTGCCCGAAGCCGACCTCCTGCCCTATCTCGAAGCGATCGTCTCGGTCTGGAACCTCATCGGGCGGCGCGACAACAAGTACAAGGCGCGCATCAAGATCACGGTGCACGAACATGGCATCGACGAGATCCGCCGGATGGTCGAGGACCGCTTTGCCGAGCTCCGCCCGGCCTTCAGCGGTGTCGACCAGCAGATCCTGGCCGAGATCGAGGCGCAGTTCGCGGCACCGGCACTGAAGAGCGCCGCGACCGATGCCTATGACACCGCCTATGCCAATGATCCGATCTTCCGCGCCTGGGCAGACACCAACCTCACACCGCACCGCGACGCCGATCATGCCATCGTGCAGATCAGCCTCAAGGCGCATGGTGCGACCCCGGGCGATGCCTCGGCCGATCAGATGCGCGCCATGGCCGATCTCGCGGAACGCTACGGCCATGACGAGCTGCGCGTGAGCCACGAGCAGAACATCGTCCTGCCGCATGTGCACAAGTCGGACCTGCCGCAGATCCACGCGGTCCTGCAGCAGCACCGCCTCGCAACGGCGAATATCGGCCTGATCTCGGACATCATCGCCTGCCCGGGCATGGATTACTGCGCGCTCGCCACCGCGCGCTCCATCCCGATCGCGCAGGAGATCGCCATGCGGTTCGACGAGCTCAAGCTCGAACACGAGATCGGGGATCTCAAGATCAAGATTTCGGGCTGCATCAATGCCTGCGGTCACCACCATGTGGGCCATATCGGCATCCTCGGCCTCGACCGCGCGGGGGTGGAAAACTACCAGATCACCCTTGGCGGCGATCACACCGAAACCGCAGCCCTCGGCCAGCGGACCGGTCCGGGCTTTCCGGCCGAAGAGATCGTGGGGGCTGTGGAAACAATCGTGCAGACCTATCTCGACATCCGCCACAGCCGCGAGGAGACCTTCATCGAGACCTTCCGCCGGGACGGCATGGCCCCCTTCAAGGCCGCACTTTACCCCGACAAAGAGGCGGCCCGGGATGCTGCATGATCGCTCCAATCTTCATCTTGCCGGAAAAACTCCCGCCGGAGGCTCCGAGGATGCCACCGGCGCTGATCTCGACGCCCTGCGCGCCCGCGTCGCGGCCCTGAACGCGCGCTACCGTCACCACGGCGCGACGGATGTGCTGCGCGGTGCGCTCAAGGATCCCGAGGCCGGACGAATCGCCATGGTGTCGAGCTTCGGCGCCGAATCGGTGGCGCTGCTGCACCTCGTGGCGATGGTGGACCGCACCACGCCGGTGCTCTTCATCGACACGCGGCTGCTCTTTGCCGAAACGCTGGTCTATCAGGCCGAGATGGCGGAACGGCTGGGTCTGCGCGACGTGCGCATCCTGAAGACCGATGCAGAGACGCTGAAGCAGCGCGATCCCTATGGCGCATTGCGGTTTTCCGATCCCGATGCCTGCTGCGCCCTGCGCAAGACCGTGCCGCTGGAAAACGCGCTGAAGGACTTCGACGGCTGGATCACCGGGCGCAAGCGGTACCAGTCGGGCACCCGCGCGAGCCTCGACTTCTTCGAGATCGAAGAGGCGACGGGCCGGATCAAGGTCAACCCGATGGCGCATTGGGCGCCCGAGGATATCCGCGCCTACATGGACGAAAACCGCCTGCCGCGGCATCCGCTGGTGGCGCAGGGTTATCCTTCGATCGGCTGCGAACCCTGCACAAGCAAGGTGGCCCCCGGCGAGGATCCGCGGGCGGGCCGGTGGCGCGGCCAGAACAAGGACGAATGCGGCATCCATTTCATCGATGGCAAGGCCGCCAGACAAGGAGAGAGCGCATGAGCGTGATCGTGAGCGATACGGGCTTTGCTCCCGACGACTGGACCGGCAGCTTCTCCGCACTGGACGCGGAGACGTCCGATGCCGCGGTGGATCTGCCTTCGGATACGCCCGAAGCGGAGCTCGCCGGCGCAGTCCTGGCCGCTCCGATGATCCGGATCGCCTTTCCGTCCTCGGCGGATGGGCGCGGCTTCAGCCTTGCCCGCCTGCTGCGTCTGCGCGGCTACAAGGGACGCCTGCGGGCACAGGGTCACGTGATCGCGGACCAGTACGCGATGGCCCGCCGCGCCGGCTTCGACGAGGTCGAGATCAGCGACGATCTTGCCGCGCGCCAGCCCGAGGACCAGTGGCAGTTCCGCGCCGACTGGCGGGCGCATGATTATCAGGCCCGCCTGCGCGGCTGACCTGTCCGGCACCCCTGCCCGCCACCGTGCCCAAGTGACGCCTTTTACACAAAGTCCCCTCAAGCTAAGAAGGTGCCGGACCTTCGCGTCCGGCAATTGCAACACATGACCGAGCACCGCCCAGTGAGCCAGACCGTGACAGACGCCAAAGCCGTTAAAGTTCCCACCCTTCCGGATGCCCAGAAGGTTACCGAGGTGACCCACTGGACCGACCGGCTGTTTTCCTTCCGCTGCACCCGCCCCGCCTCGCTGCGGTTCCGGTCGGGCGAATTCGTGATGATCGGCCTGATGGGGGATCCCGATCCCAAGACCGGGAAGCAGAAACCCCTGCTGCGCGCCTATTCCATCGCCTCGCCCTCCTGGGATGACGAGCTCGAATTCTACTCGATCAAGGTGCAGGATGGCCCGCTGACCTCGCGCCTGCAGCACATCCAGCCCGGCGACGACCTGATCCTGCGCCCCAAGCCCGTCGGCACACTGGTGCATGACGCCCTGCTGCCCGGCAAGCGGCTCTGGCTCTTTGCCACCGGCACGGGATTCGCGCCCTTCGCCTCGCTCCTGCGCGACCCGCAGACCTACGAGGATTACGACGAGGTCATCATCACACATACCTGCCGCGAAGTCGGCGAGCTGACCTATGGCGCGAAGCTGATCGAATCGCTGCAGACGGACGAGCTGATGGGCGAACTCCTCGGCCCGGAAAACCTCGCCAAGCTGCGCTATTATCCGACCACGACGCGCGAGCAGAGCCCCAAGATGGGCCGCATCACCGATCTCATGCGCGACGGCACGGTGTTCGGCGACCTCGGCGTGCCGCAGCCCGAACCTGAGACGGACCGCGCCATGGTCTGCGGCAACCTCGCCTTCAACATCGAGATCAAGGAGCTTCTGGAAAGCTACGGTCTCGAGGAAGGCGCAAATTCCGACCCCAAGCATTACGTGGTCGAAAAGGCGTTTCTGGACTGAAGTCTGCGATCTGGCCCCGCTCGGCTCAGGCGTCGATCGGGGTCGCGCCGCGCGGGATATGGATCCACCGCGCCCTTGCCGAGGCCCGCAACCGGGCCGGACCTCCGCCGAATCCTCGCAAAGGCTCCGATTTGCCGCTTGAAACGCCGGCGCGCGGCCATTAACTTGCCGCCCTGACATGATGGACACATAAGGAATTATACCATAGCCCGCAGACCCCATAACGCGCCCCCTACGCGCGAAACCGGCCCCCGCATCAATGACCGTATCCGTTCGCCCGAAATCCGCCTGATCGGCGCGGATGGCGAGAACGTCGGCGTGGTGACGCCCGCCCGTGCCATGGAAATGGCCGAAGAGGCCGGCCTTGATCTGGTCGAGATTTCTCCCAATGCGGCCCCGCCGGTCTGCAAGATCATGGATTTCGGCAAGTACAAG
>JBBSNW010000058.1:0-30133 GCA_038260405.1 Rhodobacterales bacterium
CCCAGATTGCTGGCAGCATGAGGCGGAAGGCGACTGCACGGGGACCGAAAATCTCGGACCCTTGTTGACGAGCGCAGCGCGTATTCACCCCATAGGCAGAACAACGTTCCCGAGCGGTGACTAATTCAGCGGCCTGCTAGGCCCGGGCCCGTGATCTGCGTCAACAGACTTTCATCTGGGCGAAAGGCGTATTAGGTCAAAGACATGTGAACAGGAGCGGGTGCGATGTCCTTTTTCGGCAAGCTGAAGAGCAAATTGTTCCAATCCTCCTCCAGGCTGGAAGAGGGGCTGGACGCCATCGTCGAGGATGGCGGCAGTGCAGAGCCGGAACCGGATCTGCCGCCCGCAGAAAAACCCTCCAATGCGCCCTTAGGCCCGGACGTTCCGGCACCCCCGGCTCCGGACGTGACGCCACCGGCCGACCCGACGCCCGCGCCCCCCGTCGAGCGCCCCACTCCAGGCCCGATCGAGGCGCCGCAACCCGGTGATCCGGCCCCCGATCTGAATCCGTCGCCCGATCCCGGCCCGCGCATGCCGCCGCCGAGCGATCCGACGCCGCAACCCGTTCCGGCGCCCACACCGCCCCCGCGCGAAGTGCCGCAGCCCGCACCGGAGAGGACTTCGGACAGGCCGCAGGAGATACCGACCAATCCCGGCGCGACTGGTGGCGGCGTTCTGGGGCGGCTCTTCAAGCGCGGCGATGGCGCGCCGGTGATGCGCCGGACGCTCGACGACGACATGCTCGAGCAGATCGAGGAACTGCTGATCGCCGCCGATATGGGCGTCGATACGGCCCTGCGCGTGACCGCGAACATGGCCGAGGGGCGGATGGGGCGAAAGGTTTCGACCCGCGAGATAAAGGAATTGCTCGCCGCCGAGATCGCCCGGATCATGGAATCCGTCGCGCGCCCCATGCCGCTCTACCCGACCAAGCCGCAGGTGGTGCTGGTCGTGGGGGTGAACGGTTCGGGCAAGACCACGACCATCGGCAAGCTCGCCTCGCAGTTTCGCGGGGCAGGCAAGAAGGTCGTGATCGCTGCCGGTGACACGTTCCGCGCCGCTGCCGTCGAACAGCTGCAGGTCTGGGGAGAGAGGGCCGGTGTGCCGGTGCTGACCGCGCCCGAAGGCTCCGATCCTGCGAGCCTAGCCTATGACGCGATGACCAAGGCACAGGCAGAGGGTGCGGACCTTCTGATGATCGACACGGCCGGGCGGCTGCAGAACCGCGCGGACCTCATGGAAGAGCTCGCCAAGATCGTCCGGGTGATCCGCAAGAAGGATCCCGATGCGCCGCACAACACGCTTCTGGTGCTCGATGCCACCACCGGTCAGAACGCCCTGCGTCAGGTCGAGACCTTCCAGAAGCTCGCCGATGTGAGCGGCCTCGTGATGACCAAACTCGACGGGACCGCCAAGGGTGGCGTTCTGGTGGCACTGGCGGACAAGTTCGGCCTGCCGATCCATGCGATCGGCGTGGGCGAGCAGATCGACGACCTGCAGGCCTTCGATCCAGAGGAATTCGCCGCCGCGCTGACCGGCCTCGACGCCCAGTGATGCCCTGCGCTGACCTGTGCGTCATGGCGCGGTCTGTCCGGTCTTGAGCGACACGGTCGGAGAGGCGGCGGTGCTGCGCGAGACCTCGACCGTGTGCGCGGTGCTCACTCGCTGGCTCGTGCTGAAGGAAACGGTGGGGCCGCGGCGTATTGCCCTGATGACGTTGATCGCGCTGGTCGCGGTCATTGTTGAGTTCTCGGGCTGAGCGCCCCATATAGGCAGCGAAACGGAGGCCCCATGGCAGAAGAACGCAAGATCAACCCGATGCTGAAGACCGCGCTGGAACTGGGGCCGATCGTGCTGTTCTTTGCAGCCTATCTCTGGCTCAAGGACGAGACATTCACCATCGGCGGGACGGATTACAAGGGTTTCATCATCGTGACCGCCGGCTTCGTGCCGCTGATGATCGCCTCCACGGCCGCACTCTGGGCGCTGACGGGCAAACTTGCCAAGATGCAGGTCGTCACCGTGGTGCTCGTGACCGTCTTCGGCGGGTTGTCTGTCTGGCTGAACGATGACCGGTTCTTCAAGATGAAGCCGACGCTGATCTATCTGCTCTTCGGCGGCGTTCTGGGCTTCGGGCTGCTGCGCGGGGAAAGCTATCTGAAATACGTGATGGAAGGGCTGATGCCGCTGGAGCAGGAAGGCTGGATGCTGCTCACCAAGCGTGTCTGCGCGCTGTTCCTTGCGCTTGCCCTCGCCAACGAGGTGATCTGGCGCACGATGAGCACCGAGACCTGGGTCTATTTCAAGACCTTCGGTCTGACGGCTGCGATCTTCGTCTTCTTCTTCACGCAAGGCGGGCTGTTCAAGCGCTACGGGATCGAGAAGCCGGACGAGAGCTAGGGCGCTTTCCGGAACGACCTGCCTGCATCGTGAAATGCGCGGCTTTTGTTCAGTGACCGCGCGGGGATCGGATTTACCTGAACGCGGGATGACCGCTGGCACCGCCCCCTCTGGACACTCGGACTCGGCAGGCTAATGTCCGGGCCAAGACGGATTTTCAAAAGGGGTCGGGACATGGATAAATTCGGCAAGAGCCAACCGGTGAAACGTGTCGAGGATACCAGGTTCCTGACCGGACAGGGCCGGTACGTCGATGACATCGCGCCCGAAGGCGCGCTGCATGGCTATGTCCTGCGCGCGCCTGTCGCCCATGCAGAGATCACCACGCTGGATGTGAGCGAAGCCCGCGAGGCGGAGGGCGTGCATCTGGTTCTGACGGCGCAGGATCTGCTCGACGGTGGTGTGCAGCTCGGCATGGGGGCGACGCTGACCAAGAATCAGGACGGCTCGATGGGTGCCGCACCCGAGCGACCGTTGCTGGCGCGGGACCGGATGCGCTTCGTGGGCGAGCCCGTCGCCATGGTCTTTGCCGAGACGCTGCAGCAGGCCCGCGATGCGGCGGAACTGATCGAACTCGACTATGACGACCTTCCGGTGCACATGGCGCTCGAGGTTGGCGGCAAGGCGATCCACCCGGAGGCGCCGCAGAACAAGGCCTTCGACTGGGCGCTGGGCGAAAAGGACGCGACCGACACGGCGTTCGACAATGCGGCGCGCACTGTCAGCCTTGAAGTCGCAGACAACCGGATCATCGTGAATTCGATGGAGCCGCGCGGCTGTTTTGCGGAATGGGATGGCGAAAGGCTGCATGTCGCGTTCAACGGGCAGGGGGTCTGGTGTCTTAAGCAGAACCTCGTCGACATACTGGGCCTAGCGGCAGAAGACGTGCGCGTGACCAACCCCGATGTGGGCGGTGGTTTCGGCATGAAGGGCATGCCCTACCCGGAATATTTCATCTGCGCGCAGGCGGCGCGGGTCCTGGGCCAACCGGTGCGCTGGATGTCCGAGCGGGGCGAGGCAATGCTGAGCGACAATGCCGGCCGCGATCTCGTCACGCTGGCCGAACTCGCCTTCGACAAGGACAATCACATCACGGGGTACAGGCTGAAAACGGTCTGCAATCTCGGGGCTTACAATTCGAACTTTGCGCAGTTGATCCAGACCATGCTGTTCTCGCGCGTGCTGCCCGGGGTCTATGACATTCCGACGATGTTCATTCAGGTCGACGGCATTTACACCAACACGACGCAGGTCGATGCCTATCGCGGTGCCGGACGGCCCGAGGCGATCTACGTGCTCGAGCGGATCATGGACCGTGCCGCGCGCGAACTGGGCGTCGATCCGTGGGAATTGCGCAAGATCAACTTCATCCGACCCGACCAGTTTCCCTTCAAGACCATCGTGGGCGAGACCTATGATGTCGGCGAATTCGCCCGGGTGCTGGATCACGCGGCGCAATCGGCGGATCGGGCCGGGTATGGCGCGCGCAAAGCGGCATCGGAAAAGGCCGGAAAACTGCGCGGGCAGGGGCTTTGCTACTATATCGAAAGCATTCTGGGTTCGCCGTCCGAAAACGTGCAGGTCACGTTCGAGGCGGATGGCAGCGCGGTGATCTATGTCGGCACGCAATCCAACGGGCAGGGCCACGAGACGGTGTTCGCGCAGTTCCTGTCCGATCAGACCGGGATTCCGGCAGAGAAGATCCGCGTGGTGCAGGGCGACAGCGACCTCATCGAGATGGGCGGCGGCACGGGCGGCTCACGCTCCGTCACCGTGCAGACCAACGTGACGCTGACGGCAGTCGCCGATATCGTCGAGAAGTTTTCGGCCTTCCTTTCGGACGAGATGGGTGTGCCTGCCTCCGAGATCGGTTTTGACGACGAACGATTCCGGGCCGAGGGGTCGAACCTGACCCCGACGATGCTGGAGGTGGCCGAGATGGCCCGCGCGGCGGGGCGCGAGGATCTGCTGAGCCACAAGGCGACGGCACAGCTTCCCGCGCGCTCCTACCCGAACGGTGCCCATATCGCGGAGGTCGAGATCGATCCCGAGACCGGCGGCGTCACCGTGGACCGCTACACCGTGGTCGATGATTTCGGCAATCTCATCAACCCGATGCTGGCCGAAGGTCAGGTGCATGGCGGCGTGGTGCAGGGCATCGGGCAGGCGATTCAGGAGCGTGTGGTCTATGACGAGAACGGCCAGCTTCTGTCGGCCACCTTCATGGATTACGCGATGCCGCGGGCGGACAATGTTCCGATGATCCGCTTCTCCACCGAGCCGGTGCCGTCGACCGCGAATCCGATGGGAATGAAGGGCTGTGGCGAGGCCGGCACGGTCGGTGCGCTCGCCGCGGTGTCGAACGCGGTGCAGGATGCGCTGTGGGATCGCGGAATCCGGCAGGCGGACATGCCGTTCACGCCGCAGCGCGTCTGGGAGATGCTGCAGGCAGAGCCGATCGCGGCCGAGTGACATTTGGCCTTGCGGTCGTTCACATGAATCTACAAAACGGGGAAGCGCAGGGCTTGAACCGGGCAATTGAAGAAAAAGCAAGCTTTTTGTTCACAGTTTCTTGAAGCGACTTTAAACCGTGGCAAGGATGCCCATCTTATTATCAGGATCGCGGGATCGGAACCCCCGCGACGCCTTCACTGTCCCTCGTTCCGCACTGGCGCCCAAGGTTTCCTTGGGCGCTTTTTTCTTTGCCTAGGACGCTGTAGCCTTTTGACATGAGCTATTCCGATGCATTCCTCAAACAGATTCTCGGGCGCACCAAGGTGGTCGCCGTGGTTGGCGTGTCGATGAACCCCGTGCGGCCGTCCTATTACGTGGCGCGCTATCTGGGCCTGCGGGGATATACCGTGATCCCGGTCAATCCAGGTCATGCCGGAGAGGTGCTCTTCGGGCAGGAGGTGCGGGCCTCGCTGCGCGATGTGGACGCGCCCGTCGACATGGTCGATATCTTCCGCCGCTCCGAGGCCGTGGGACCGATCGTGGAGGAGGCGCTGGAGGTTCTGCCGGGGCTGCGCACGATCTGGATGCAGATCGGCGTGGAACATGCAGAGGCGGCGGCACAGGCCGAGGCGCGCGGGGTGGACGTGATCCAGAACCGCTGTCCCAAGATCGAATATCAGCGATTGTTCGGCGAATTGCGCATGGGGGGATTCGCGACCGGGGTCATCTCGTCACGGCTCTGACGGCCTGCGGCGCTGTTTCGGCAAAGCCGAAAGGCGCCCCGCCCGCCGTCCCGTCACACGGATCAGTCACGTATTGCGGCGTGCAGCCTTTTCGGTCAGACCCGATATGCCCTGACGGCGGGCGAGTTCGTCCATGACATCGGAGAGGGGGATGTCACGCGCCTGCAGCATCACCAGGAGGTGGAAGAGCACATCCGCAGCCTCGGAGGTGAGGCGCTCGCGGTCCCCCTTGACCGCTTCGATGATGGCTTCGATCGCTTCTTCGCCGAACTTTTCGGCGCATTTCTCCGGACCCTTCGCCAGCAGCTTGGCGGTCCAGCTCGTCTCCGGATCCGCCGCGGCGCGCGCCGCGATGATGGCGGCGAGATCGTCGAGGGTCACGAGAGCCGCATCGGCACGCCGGCCGCCTGCATGTGCGCCTTGGCCTCCGCGATGGTGAAGTCGCCGAAGTGGAAGATCGACGCGGCGAGCACCGCGCTTGCTCCGCCCTCGGTCACACCTTCGACGAGGTGATCGAGCGTGCCGACCCCACCCGAGGCGATGACCGGAACGCTCACCGCATCGCTGATCGCGCGGGTCAGGGCGAGGTTGAAGCCCGAGCGGGTTCCGTCCTTGTCCATCGAGGTCAACAGGATCTCACCGGCGCCCTTGGCCGTGATCGTCATAGCGAAATCCACGGCATCGATGCCTGTGGCGCGCCGTCCGCCATGGGTGAAAATCTCCCACTTGCCAGGCGCCACGGTCTTGGCGTCGATGGCGACGACGATGCACTGGCTGCCGAACTGGTCGGCGGCCTCTGTCACCACGTCGGGATTTGCCACGGCAGCCGAGTTGAAGCTGACCTTGTCCGCGCCCGCGTGCAGCAAGGCGCGGACGTCAGCCACCGTCCGCACACCGCCACCGACGGTGAGGGGGATGAAACACTGTTCGGCGGTCCGGGTGACCACATCGAACATCGTTCCTCGGTTCTCGTGGGTTGCATGGATGTCGAGAAAGCAGATCTCGTCCGCGCCCGCGGCATCATAGGCCCGCGCCGCATCGACGGGATCGCCGGCGTCGCGCAGGTCGACGAAATTCACGCCCTTGACCACACGGCCATCGGCGACGTCGAGACAGGGAATGATGCGGGTCTTGAGCATGATGACGCCCATGTGTTTTGTGTTTGAACGCCTTTTAGGATGGAATTGTCGCCGATGCCAGAGCTGCCTGAGGGCAAGCTTTCAACCATTTGTCATAAAAGGAAATATTGATGAAGAATATGCTGATTGCCGCCCTGATCGCGGCTCCCGTGGCCGGTTTCGCGGCCGAGGACGACATCATGATGCAGCCTTCTTCGCAATCCGTGGAAGCGACGGTCGGCGCACTCGTATCGGCGATCGAGGGGGCGGGTGCGACCGTGTTCACCGTTGTGGATCATGGCGGCGGGGCGGTTTCCGTCGGTTCGGACATTGGCGAGTCGCAACTCGTGATCTTCGGCAACCCCGCGCTCGGGACGCCCGCGATGGTCGACAACCGCCTCGCCGGACTGTTTCTGCCGCTCAAGATGCTGGTCTTCGAAGATGCGCAGGGGCAGGTGCAGATCGCCTATGAAGATCCCGAAGAGCGGCTCGACGAGCTGGACGGCATCGACGACGATGCGGTCTATCTTGCAAAGATGCGCACGGCGCTCGGCAATTTTGCGAGCGCCGCGGCGAACTGACGGCAGGTCGTCGGTTCAGGCGGCCTTCAACGCCTGGAGCGCCGCCCTGAGGTCGAGTGCACCATCATAGAGAGCGCGGCCCGAGATCGCGCCGGAGATCACGCCGGTATCGCGCAGGGCAGTGAGATCGGCGAGCGAGCTCACGCCGCCCGAAGCGATCACCGGGATGTCCACGGCGCGGGCCAGCGCCTCGGTTGCGGGGATGTTGGGGCCCTGCATCGCGCCGTCGCGGTTGATGTCGGTGTAGATGATCGCGGCGACACCGGCATCCTCGAAGGAGCGGGCGAGATCGGTGACCATCACGTCGGTTTCCGTGGCCCAGCCCTTGGTCGCGACGCGCCCGTCGCGGGCATCGATGCCGACGGCGACCTGACCTGGAAAGGCGCGTGCCGCCTCGCGCACGAGGGCGGGGTTCTCGACCGCGACGGTGCCGAGGATTACCCGGGCGAGCCCCTTGGAAAGCCAGGCCTCGATCGTCGCCATGTCGCGAATGCCGCCGCCGAGCTGGGCCGGGACGGCGCATTCTGCGAGGATCGACTCGACCGCGGCGCCATTGACGGGGGTTCCGGCGAAAGCCCCGTTGAGATCGACGAGATGCAGCCATTCGCAGCCCGCCTCGACAAAGGCGCGGCCCTGTGCGGCGGGATCGTCGTTGAAGACAGTGGATTTTTCCATGTCGCCACGCAGCAGGCGGACGGCCTGACCATCCTTGAGGTCGATGGCGGGGTAGAGGATCATGCGTGCATTCCCTGACGATTTCGCGGCGTGAATGGCATGACGGCACGGCAGATGCAACGCGACCTGACGTCAGACTTGATCGGATCCTGACCGCCCGGCACCGTTTGCAGACACATTTCGGGAGGAGATGAGAGATGAGGAAACTGAGTGTTGCCGCTCTGGCGCTGATCGTCGCGGCAGGGGCGGCCTGGGCCGATCCGATCGAGGGCACCTGGAAGACCGAGCCGGATGACGGATCCTATGCCCTTGTCGGGCTGAAGCCGTGCGGTGCGAATATCTGCGGCACGATCGACCGGACGTTCAACGAGAACGGCGAATATCAGTCCCCCAATATCGGCAAGAGGCTGGTCATCGACATGGCACCTCAGGGCGATGGCCGGTATCAGGGCAAGGTGTGGCGCCCCTCCAACAACAAGATCTACATGGGCAAGATGGCGCTGAACGGCAATTCGCTGAAGTTGTCGGGGTGTGTGGCAGGCGGGCTGCTCTGTTCCAACCAGACCTGGAACCGGGTCCGGTAAGCGCGCGACGAGGCGAGAGAAAATGCGAAAGGTCGGCATATCCTGCCGACCTTTTTGCATTGGAAGGGGCTCGCTTACGGCTTCCAGGTCAGGAAGTTCGCGATCATCCGCAGCCCGTTTTCGGAGGATTTTTCGGGATGGAACTGCAGTCCCAGCATGTTGTCGCGCCCGACGATGGCGGTGATTTCCTCGGCATAATCCACATGGGCGATGCGCTGGGTCATGTCGGCCATGCGGATCTGGTAGGAATGCACGAAATAGGCGTGATCGCCGGTCTCGATCCCCGCCAGAACCGGGTGGGCATGGTTCAGGACAAGATCGTTCCAGCCCATATGCGGCACCTTGTAGGACCGCTCCTTGGGGGCAATGTGCATCACCTCTCCATCGATCCAGCCAAGGCCGTCCGTTTCGGAATATTCATGCCCCTTGCGGGCCATCAGCTGCATGCCGACGCAGATGCCGAGGAAGGGGCGGGCCTTGACCTCGACCGCCTCGACCATCGCGTTGTAAAGCCCGCTATCGCCGCGCAGGGCGGTGGCGCAGGCCGGGAAGGCGCCGTCGCCGGGAAGGACGATCCGGTCGGCCTTCGCCACCACATCCGCATCGGTGGTGACGACGACTTCTCCGGCGCCGGTTTCGGCCGCCATGCGTTCGAAGGCCTTCTGGCAGGAATGAAGGTTGCCGCTTTCGTAGTCGATGATCGCTGTGAGCATGGGGGCTCCGGTCAGAATTAGGTGAGTTGCGGCGCGAGGTCAGAGCGCGCCCTTGGTCGAGGGGATGGCCTGTGCGGTGCGCGGGTCGGTTTCGACCGCTTCGCGCAGAGCACGGGCCACGGATTTGAACGCCGCCTCGGCGATGTGGTGGCTGTTGATCCCGTGGAGGAGGTCGACATGCAAGGTGATACCGCCATGGGTGCTGAACGCCTGAAAGAATTCGCGCACGAGCTCGGTGTCGAATGTGCCGATCTGGCTCGAGGACATCGCGACGTTCCAGACGAGGAAAGGGCGCGCGGAAAGATCGAGCGCGCAGCGCACCAGCGCGTCGTCCATCGGCAGCAGGCAGGCGCCATAGCGGCGGATGCCGGTCTTGTTGCCGAGCGCCTGTGCCAGTGCCTGGCCCAGAGCTATGCCGGTATCCTCGACCGTGTGGTGATCGTCGATATGCAGATCGCCCTTGGCGCGGACGGTCATGTCGATCAGCGCGTGGCGCGCCAGCTGGTCGAGCATGTGGTCGAAGAATCCGATGCCGGTCTGGTTGTCATAGGCGCCGGTGCCGTCGAGGTCGATCTCGACGCTGATCTGGGTCTCGGATGTGGCGCGGGTGACTGTCGCGGTGCGCATGGGGCTCTCCTGCCATAGGCGTTCCGGGGGCTTATAAGCGGCAGGGGCGGCAGGGCCAAGGGGGCGTTGCGTTTTGCGATTGTGCGGGCGTGGTCGCTGTGCCAGCTTTTGGGCAATGAATAGGAGCCTTCCATGACCACCTGCGTCTTTGTCCAGATCCGCTGCACGCCCGGCACGACCTATGCGGTCGCCGAAGAGATCGCCCTGCGCGAGATCCATTCCGAGCTGTATTCGACGAGCGGAGAATATGACCTGCTGGTCAAGCTCTACGTCCCCGAGGGACAGGATGTGGGGCATTTCATCAACGAGCACATGAGCGGCATCAAGGGGCTGGAACGGACCCTGACGACGCTGACCTTCAAGGCGTTCTGAGACCCGGCGTCCGGAGCTAGAAATCCAGCGTGCTCTGCCGCGGCGGCCAGCAGAGCGGTGCGCCCATGCGCACGGCAAGATCCGCTTCGGCCTGAACCGTCGGCTGGTACGAGATGAATTCGCTGCCATTGCAGAAGGGCAGCGCCAGCGCCTCGATCAGCGGCGCGTCGTAATGGCCCGACAATAGCAGGATGCCTTCCTCGGCCAGATGATCGCGCGTCCCGCGCCCCTTGTCCGCGCGGATGCGGCGCATGAAGTCCTGCTGCTGAGCGACCGCTTCGACCACATCGCGGGTGATGGGCTGTCCCTGTATATCCCGGAACAGCGTCGCCATGCGCTGATTCCCGGTGCTGCCTGCAAAGATGCGGGTCACCGTCGCGGGCGGGACGTTGCGCCAGAAGTTCGCCGGATAGGGATGATGGCACAGCAGCCAGAGAATGTGGCCAAAGCCCTCTGCCGACAGCGATTTCTTGGCATCCTTGTTCTGCCCGGCGGTCAGATAGCCGGGCCGCGCGACGATCAGGCCCAGATAGCATGCGGCGCGCACCTCGTCCGCCGCAACAAGCAGGCAGGGGTGATTCAGCGCCTCGGTCGGGATCATCCAGTTGCTGCCCATCGTGTTCTTGATGTCGACATCCTGATCCAGAATTACCGTGTCGAGCCGCCCCCGGGACAGGCGCAGCAGCGCGCGCAACTCGATCTCGACCCGGGTGCCGATATAGGTCTTCTCGGTCTTTTCGAGCTCGTCATAAGAGCGCCGCCCGGTCTTGGGAGTCATGATCACATCGTCGATGCAACGGCGCAGCATCACGGGGAAGGTGTCGGCGAGCGCCTCGGGCCCTCCCGCGCGCCGGGTGATCTCGGCCGCGATCGGGTCGAGGCGCGTGAAATCCGGATGGCCGGGGAGCACCTGGCTGGCGGGGAGAGTCCGTTTCACCTGCGCATCCTGACGCTCAGGCGCTGACCGCGTGCAACATGCGTTTGCGCAGGGCACGCGCGATCTGGGTCGATACGGCCTGCGCCACGGGCGGCGGAAAGGCGTTGCCGACCTGACGGTAGGCATTGGTCTTGGCACCGGTGAAATGCCAGTCGTCGGGAAAGCCCTGGATGCGGGCGACCATCGGCACGGTCAGGCGCGGCATGCCGTTATGGAACGGGTCGGGCGCCTCGGGGGCGATGGTGCGGCCCTCTACGCCCAGTGTGGCCCAGGCGGCGCGGGCACGGGTGGGGCCAAGATCGGGGCCGCCATGTTTCTTGGAGCCGCCGACGATCGTCGGGGCGATCTCGTCGGCCTTTGCGGCCCAATCCTCGGCGCCGCGCCAGCCGCGTGCTTCCATGAGGTCGCGCAGGGTTTCGCCCACGGTAGGCGGGTTGTGCGGATTGGGGTCGGGCCACTGGAACAGGTCCGAGCGTGATTTCTGGATCGCGACGATCACCACCCGCGGACGCAGCTGCGGTACGCCGTAATCAGACGCGTTGAGCAGCCGCCAGTCGGTGCGGTAGCCAAGCTTGTCGAGCTGTCCCTTGAGCTTTTCGCGGTAGTCGTGGAACACCGCGTCGAGAAATCCGCGCACATTCTCAATCATCACGGCACGAGGGCGCGCCGCATCGATGATGTCGATGGCATCATTGAAGAGATTGCGCTCGTCCTTTTCGCCAAGCTGCTTGCCTGCAACGGAAAAGGGCGGGCAGGGCAGACCGCCGGCCAGCAGGTCGAGTCCCTTGAACGCGGCAGCCTGATCCCGGAACAGGCGCATGTCTTCTTCGAGAACGTTCCAATGGGGCCGGTTGTGGCGCAGAGTGTTGCAGCAATGGTGGTCTATTTCGACAAGCGCCGTATGTTCGAACCCGGCCTTTTCCAGACCGAGTGCCTGACCACCAGCCCCCGCGCAAAGTTCCACCGATGTCAGCATCTTGCCGGCCCTCTTTTCGCAGATACAACCCTTTGTGGGTGTCTGGCGCAAGCCGAGAATGGCGATTTTGCGCGTGTTCCGCATTCGTTCTTAGTTGCAAAATTGCGGCCGGACAAGATGTTTTCTGTCCCCGATCCGGTCAGGTTCTGAAAAGCAAAGGCCGCCCGAAAAGGGCGGCCCTTGATGCTTGTCTGGAAAGGTCCGACTGGAGCGGGCGAGGCGATTCGAACGCCCGACCCTAACCTTGGCAAGGTTATGCTCTACCCCTGAGCTACGCCCGCGCTTCAGTCGTTTCCGTCCCATTGGAGCGGGCGAGGCGATTCGAACGCCCGACCCTAACCTTGGCAAGGTTATGCTCTACCCCTGAGCTACGCCCGCTTACCGATGGGTGGGCTGGATTTAGTGGGATGTGCGCCGCGCTGCAAGAGGAAAATTGCCTCGCATCGGGGAAAATCTGCGGTCGTTATGCGGGAGGTGTTTCGCAGGTGACCCACAAGGGACCGAAGAGCACTGCTCCGGTCCCTCGCACGCTTCATTCCAGTTCGATCAGCAGATCCTTGGCGTCGATCTGCGCACCCGCTTGCACGTGCACGGCCTTCACCGTCGCGTCGCGTTCGGCGTGCATCCCGGTTTCCATCTTCATCGCCTCGATGGTGAGCAGGAGATCGCCCTCTTTCACCGTCTTGCCGACTTGCGCAATGACCGTGGCCACCACGCCGGGCATCGGGGCGCCGATATGGTTGGGGTTGCCGGCCTCAGCCTTCGGTCGCGCGGTCGAGGAGGCCTTGGCCTTGCGGTTGGGCACGCGGATGGTGCGGGGCTGGCCGTTGAGTTCGAAGAAGACCCGTGCCTCGCCGTCTTCCTGTGTCTCTCCGATGGTCTGCAGGCGGATCTCCATGATCTTGCCCGGGTCGATCTCGGCCGAGATTTCCTCGCCCGGCTCCATGCCATAGAAGAACGTCCGCGTCGGCAGGACCCGGACCGGACCATAGGTGCGGTGGCGGCCCATGTAATCGAGGAACACTTTGGGATACATGAGGTAACCCATAAGATCCTCGTCATCGACCTCCTTGCCTTCCATCTCCTTGGAGACATCGGCGCGGATCTTTTCCAGATCGGCGGGGGGCACTTTCTTTCCGGGGCGTTCGGTATTGGGTTTCTCGCCTTTGAGCACCTTCTTCACGATCCCCTTCGGGAAACCGCCCGGTGGCTGGCCGAGGTTGCCCTTCATCATGTCGATGACCGAGTCGGGAAAGCTCACATCTGTCTTGGGGTCCTCGACCTGTTCACGCGTGAGGCCCTGGGAGACCATCATCAGCGCCATGTCACCCACGACCTTGGAGGAGGGCGTGACCTTCACGATGTCGCCGAACATCTGGTTCACATCCGCGTAAGTCTTGGCGATGTCGGGCCATTTCTCTTCGAGCCCGAGCGATCGGGCCTGCGCGCGCAGGTTGGTGAACTGCCCGCCCGGCATTTCGTGCAGGTAGACCTCCGAGGCCGGTGCCTGCATTGCGCTCTCGAACGCGGCATATTGCATGCGCACCTGTTCCCAGTAGGTCGATATGTCGCGGATCGCGCTCATCTCGAGCCCGGTATCGCGTTCGGTAAAGCGCAAGGCCTCGACCACGGAGCCGAGGGTGGGCTGGCTGGTATTGCCCGAGAGCGCGTCCATCGCCGCATCGACCGCATCCACACCGGCAGCGGCGGCCGCCATGATCGATCCGATCCCGGCACCCGACGTGTCATGGGTGTGGAAGTGGATCGGCAGGCCGACTTCTTCCTTCAGCGCCTTGACGAGCGGCCCGGCGGCGGAGGGTTTGAGCAGTCCCGCCATATCCTTGAGGCCGAGAATGTGCGAGCCGGCCGCCTTCAGCTCCTTGCCCATCTCGACATAGTATTTCAGCGAATACTTGGCGCGGTCGGGATCGAGGATGTCGCCGGTATAGCAGATCGACCCTTCGAGGATCTTGCCGGTCTCGAGCACGGCATCCATCGAGACGCGCATGTTTTCGACCCAGTTCAGCGAATCGAAGACGCGGAAGATGTCGACGCCGGATTCGGCGGCGCGGTGGACGAAGGCCTGAACCACGTTGTCGGGATAGACGGTATAACCGACGCCGTTCGATCCGCGCAGCAGCATCTGCGTCATGATGTTGGGCATCTTCTCGCGAATGTCGCGCAGGCGCTGCCAGGGGCATTCCTGTAGGAAGCGATAGGCCACGTCGAAGGTGGCCCCCCCCCAGCATTCGACCGAGAAAAGGCCGGGCAGGTTGGCGGCATAGGCGGGTGCGGCCTTGATCATGTCGATCGAGCGCATCCGGGTCGCGAGCAGCGACTGGTGCCCGTCGCGCATCGTGGTGTCGGTGATCAGCAGCTGCTTCTGCGCCGCCATCCAGTCGGCCACGGCCTGCGGGCCTTTTTCGTCGAGCAGGTTGCGCGTCCCCTTGGGCATCTCGTCGCCTAGAACGAGGGGGGCCTTGGGGGTCTTGAGATCGGCTCTGGGCAGGGCGCGGCCCTCGACCTCGGGATGGCCGTTCACGGTGATGTCGGCGATGTAGGTCAGCACCTTGGTGCCGCGATCGCGCCGCTTCTTGAACTGGAACAGTTCCGGCGTCTCGTCGATGAACTTGGTGTGGTACTGGTTGTTGAGGAATGTCGGGTGCTTGAGCAGGTTCTCGACAAAGGCGATGTTGGTGGAAACGCCGCGGATGCGGAATTCGCGCAGGGCGCGGTCCATCCGAGCGATCGCCTTTTCCGGGGTCTGGGCCGAGGCCGTGATCTTCACCAGCAGAGAATCGTAGAACCGGGTGATCACGCCGCCCGCATAGGCCGTGCCGCCGTCCAGACGGATGCCCATGCCGGTGGCCGAGCGGTAGGCGGTAAGGCGGCCATAATCGGGAATGAAGTTGTTCTGCGGATCCTCGGTGGTGATCCGGGTCTGCAGGGCATGGCCGGTCAGACGGATGTCATATTGCGACGCCTTGCCGGTCGCTTCGGCCAGCGACTTGCCCTCGGCGATCATGATCTGGGCCTGCACGATGTCGATGCCGGTCACTTCCTCGGTGACGGTGTGTTCGACCTGCACGCGGGGGTTCACCTCGATGAAGTAGAACTCGCCGGTATCCATATCCATCAGGAACTCGACGGTGCCCGCGCATTCGTAATTCACATGCGCGCAGAGCTTGCGTCCCAGTTCGCAGATCTCCTCGCGCTGTGCTTCGGACAGATACGGCGCGGGCGCACGTTCCACGACCTTCTGGTTGCGGCGCTGCACGGAACAGTCGCGCTCGAACAGGTGGTAGATGTTGCCCTGCTGGTCGCCGAGGATCTGCACCTCGACATGCCGCGCGCGAAGGATCATCTTTTCAAGGTAGCCCTCGTCGTTGCCGAAGGCGGCCTTGGCCTCGCGGCGGCCTTCGCGGACCTTCTCCTCGAGCTCCTTCTCGGACATGATCGGGCGCATCCCACGCCCGCCGCCACCCCAGGAGGCCTTGAGCATCAGCGGATAGCCGACCTCCTTGGCCTGTTTCTTGATCTCGGCCATATCCTCGCCCAGCACCTCCGTCGCGGGGATGACGGGCACACCCGCCTCGACCGCGACGCGGCGCGCGCTGGCCTTGTCGCCAAGCTCGCGCATCGTCTTGGCCTTGGGGCCGATGAAGGTGATCCCGGCCGCATCGCAGGCATCGACGAAATCGGGGTTTTCCGACAGCAGGCCGTAGCCCGGATGGATCGCGTCGGCGCCTGATTGCTTGGCGACGCGGATAATCTCGGGAATGCTCAGATAGGCTGCGACCGGCCCCAGCCCCTCGCCGATTCGATAGGCCTCGTCCGCTTTGAAGCGATGCAGGCCCAGCTTGTCCTCCTCGGCAAAGACGGCGACGGTCTTTTTGCCCATTTCATTGGCAGCGCGCATGATGCGGATCGCAATCTCGCCACGGTTCGCGATGAGAATCGTCTTGAATTCGGGCATGGGATGTCTTCCTGAGAATGAGGATACACTTAAGGTTACGGAAGAAGTTGCGGGTTCACAACTCGCCGGAACGGGTAGGTTCCCTGTCTCCGCTCGGATGCCTGTTTTGACGGCGTTGCCACTATTCCTGAAAGGCGCGCCCCCTGAGATCGACGGGACGGGCGACGCCGAGCTGCCCGAGATTGGCGGCAATGTCGCGGCCCAGGATGTCGATCAGATGGGCGGGCCCGTCGCGCCCGAGCGCCGCGAGCGCAGAGTGGAAGGCGCGCCCCAGCATGACGAAATCCGCGCCCTGCGCGATGGCGCGCAGGATGTCGAGCCCGCCTTCGATCCCGCTGTCGAGGATCAGCGGCAGCGAGGTCGCAGCGCGAATGGCGGGCAGGGCGTCGATGCTGGCCGGGGCCGCATCGAACTGCCGACCCGCATGGTTCGAGATCCAGATCGCATCGACGCCGGCCTGTTCGAGCCGCGCAACATCATCGGGATTGAGCACGCCCTTCACGACAAGCTTGCCGTCCCAATGCGCGCGCAGCCAGTCGAGATAGTCCCAGTCGGGCGAGGTGCGCAGCAGGTAGCCGATATGGGCGGTCGAATCCTTCGACCCAGTGTCGCTCGAGTAATTGTCGAGCGTGCGCATGTGCGGCATGCCGTGCTGCGCGGTGCCTATTGCCCAGGCGGGGCGCAGGGCGACCTGCGCCAGCAGCCGCGGCGTGAGCCTTGGCGGCTGCGTGAGGCCCGAGCGCAACTGGCGTTCGCGACGCGAGGCGACGGGCACGTCCACGGTCAGGATCAGGGTTGAAAAGCCGGAATTCTTCGCCCGGTTCAGCATGTCCTGCCGGATCTCGGGATCGCGCGGCGGGTACAGCTGGAACCAGCCCTTGCCGTTGGTCAGCGGTCCGACGGTTTCCGGATTCTGCGTCGCCACGGTCGACAGGCAATAGGGAATGCCCGCGCGGGTGGCGGCGCGCGCGAGCATCCGTTCGGCATCGGGCCAGACCAGCCCGGACATGCCGAGCGGCGCGATGCCGACCGGCAGGGGATGGGTTTCCCCCAGCAGCTCCGTGGTGAGGTCCGGCGCGATTTCTCCGTGCAGGATGCTCGGTGCGAAGAGCAGCCGGTCGAGCGCCGCGCGGTTGCGCCGCAGGGTCGCTTCGGTGCCGGTCGCCGAATCGAGATATTCCCAGACGAAGCGTGGGATTCTGCGACTTGCGCTGGCGCGCAGGTCGGCGATGGCGGGAAAGCGGCTGTTCATATCCATGCGGGATGATTGGCCGGATGCGCGTGCACCTGCAAGAGGCGAAGCGTTGCCGCTCAGACGGTTGCGGCCTTTCAGCGCTGTTGGAAGGAACAATTCCCGAACATCCCTTTATCTCGACGCGCGACGGCGCTATCTTTGAGGGATGAGCAGTTTCGATGAAATGGACGCCTTCGAAGGCGCATCGCTGTCCGCGCGCGCCATGGCCGCCCGGCCGGCGCCCTATCTGGACGAGCTGAACCCCGCACAGCGGCTGGCGGTCGAGACGATGGATGGCCCTGTGCTCATGCTCGCCGGGGCGGGCACGGGCAAGACCAAGGCGCTGACCGCGCGGATCGTGCATCTGCTCAACACCGGGCGGGCACGCCCGAACGAGATCCTCGCCGTGACCTTCACCAACAAGGCCGCGCGCGAGATGAAGAACCGCGTCGGGCGCATGCTGGGCGAAACGGTCGAGGGCATGCCCTGGCTCGGCACCTTTCATGCCATCTGCGTGAAGCTGCTGCGCCGCCATGCCGAACTGGTGGGGCTCAAGTCGAACTTCACCATTCTCGATACGGACGACCAGATCCGCCTTCTGAAGCAGCTGGTGGCGGCTGAGGGTATCGACGACAAGCGCTGGCCGGCGCGGATGCTGGCCGGAATCATCGATGGCTGGAAAAACCGCGCGCTGACGCCCGACAAGGTGCCCGCCGCCGATGCGGGTGCCTATAACGACAAGGGTCCGAAGCTTTACGCGGCCTACCAGGCACGTCTGCGGGAACTCAACGCGGTCGATTTCGGCGACCTGCTGCTGCATGTCGTGTCGATCTTCCAGAAGCATGGCGATGTGCTCGAGCAATATCAGCGCTGGTTCCGGTACATTCTTGTCGACGAGTATCAGGATACCAACGTCGCGCAGTATCTCTGGCTGCGCCTGCTCGCCGCATCGCACAAGAACATCTGCTGCGTCGGGGATGACGACCAGTCGATCTATGGCTGGCGCGGTGCCGAGGTGGGCAACATCTTGCGCTTCGAAAAGGATTTCCCCGGCGCGCATGTGGTGCGGCTCGAACAGAACTACCGCTCGACCCCGCATATCCTCAAGGCCGCGGGCGGCGTGATCCGCGGCAACAAGGGGCGGCTCGGCAAGGAGCTCTGGACCGAGGTGCCGGACGGCGAGAAGGTCCGCCTGATCGGTCATTGGGATGGCGAGGAAGAGGCGCGCTGGATCGGCGAAGAGGTCGAGTCGATGCAGTCCGGCACCCGCGGCATGCGGGGCTATTCTCTGGACGAAATGGCGATTCTCGTGCGGGCCAGCCACCAGATGCGCGCCTTCGAGGATCGGTTCCTGACCATCGGATTGCCTTACCGCGTGATCGGCGGGCCGCGATTCTACGAGCGGCTCGAGATCCGCGATGCGATGGCCTATTTCCGGCTGGTCATTTCGCCGGATGACGATCTCGCTTTCGAGAGGATCGTGAACACGCCCAAGCGGGGCCTTGGCGACAAGGCGCAGCAGGTCGTTCAGGTGACGGCGCGCGCGGCGGGCGTTCCGCTGGTCGAAGGTGCGCGCCTTGCCGTCGATCAGGGGCTGATCAAGGGCAAGGGCGGCGCCGAGCTGCGCAAGCTGGTCGAAGGGCTGGCACGCTGGAACGGCAAGCTGCGCGGTCCGGTGCGCCCCGTCGGGATCGAGGATGGTGACGTGCTCGATGACGGTGTCGAGGGGCCGCAATACGAATACGGCCCCCCCGAGATCAGCCACATGGAACTGGCCGAGATGATCCTCGACGAGAGCGGCTATACCGGGATGTGGCAGAACGACAAGACGCCCGAGGCGCCCGGTCGGCTCGAGAACCTCAAGGAACTGGTAAAGGCCCTGGAAGGGTTCGAAAACCTGCAGGGGTTTCTCGAGCATGTGAGCCTCATCATGGACAACAGCACCGAGGATGTCGGCGCCAAGATCTCGATCATGACCCTGCATGCGGCGAAGGGGCTCGAATTTCCGGCCATCTTCCTGCCGGGCTGGGAAGACGGGCTGTTCCCCTCGCAGCGTTCGATGGACGAGAGCGGCGTGAAGGGGCTCGAGGAAGAACGGCGGCTGGCCTATGTCGGCATCACGCGGGCCGAGGAGCTGTGCACGATTTCCTTTGCCGCGAACCGGCGAGTCTATGGCCAGTGGCAGTCGGCGCTGCCGTCGCGGTTCATCGACGAACTGCCCGGCGAGCATGTGGACGTGCTGACCCCGCCGGGGCTTTATGGTGGCGGCTACGGCGCCGCGGGCATGGGCGGCATGTCGTCGGGTGTCGAGCAGCGGGCGATGGATGCAAATGTCTATAATTCGCCCGGCTGGAAGCGGTTGCAGGAGCGGGCGTCGCAGCGCCCGATGGCCCAGCCGAAGGAAAGCCGGAATTCGGTGATCGACCTCAATGCCGTGTCATCCTACGTGATGGGCGAGCGGGTTTTCCACCAGAAGTTCGGCTATGGCGCCGTGGTCGGGATCGAGGGTGACAAGCTCGAGATCGATTTCGAGAAGGCAGGCACCAAGAAGGTCGTGGCGCGGTTCATCTGTGCCGCGGAAGACGTGCCGTTCTGATGTGACTTTCCGATGGCCAGGCTAGGGTTTGGCCGTCGGATCGCGGCGCCTGTCCGCATGCAGGGCACGGCCCCGGATGACAGCCGGGCGATTGCCGACAAGGTCGAGCCAGCGCGCCATGTGGGGCTTGTCGTCAATACTCTGCTGCTGCCCCTCCCAGAGCGACGCCCAGCCCCAGATCGACATGTCCGCAATGCTGTAATCGGGGCCCGCGACGTATTCGTTCCGGCTCAGCTGCGCGTCGAGCACCTTGTAGAGCCGTCCGGTCTCGCTGCGGTAACGCTCCTTGGCATAGGGAATGTCCTGCTTGGCGAATTTCAGGAAATGATGCGCCTGTCCCGCCATCGGGCCAAGCCCGCCCATCTGCCACATCAGCCATCGATCGACTGCGATCCGGTCGCGTTCGCTTGCACCGCAAAAGCTGCCGGTCTTGCGGGCGAGGTATTGCAGGATCGCGCCGGATTCGAAGATGTGGATCGGCGCGCCATCCGGACCCTCTGGATCGGTGATCGCGGGAATCTTGTTGTTGGGTGAAACGGCGAGGAAATCGGGTGCGAACTGCTCTTTCGCCGAGATGTCGATGAGGTGGGTCTGGTAGGGCAACTCCATCTCCTCGAGCGCGATGGAGATCTTCCAGCCGTTCGGGGTAGGCCAGTAATAAAGGTCGATGGGTGCGGTCATGTCGGGCTCCGGATGGCGGTGCCTGCGATCATGCCGGTTTCATGCCCGGCTGCAAGCCCGCGACGTGTGGAGCCTGGGTGCCTGCGCCACGTCTAGAAAGTCATGAGCTCGGGCAGCTTTCGGCGGGCGCCCCTTTGATCGCGGAGCGCGATGGGACGCGACTCGTGTGATTGTACCATGCCGTCTCGCAATGCAGGATTTCGCCGCGGAACGAGGTGCAATAAAGGTCGATCACCGCGCCGACGATTCCCCAGCCGAGCCGGATCGGCAGCCATCGCGCGGTGGTGGCGCGGATGTGGCAGCGGGCCGAGAATGTCATGTCGGCATCCCCTCCGGTCAGGCGGTTGAGCCGGATCGAGAGGACGAAGAGAACCGCCTCGGTGAATTCCTCTTCGAGGGTATTCTCCGGCATCGCGTCGGCGATCATCGTCTCGACGCTCTGTCTCAGACCGTCCAGCCGCATCAGGTCCACGAACAGGATGCGCGCGTAGCTCTTGTCGAAAAAGGACATGCTCAGGCCCCGTATCATGCGTTTGCCGACCCCTAACGCACCGATACGAAGCCTGCGTGAAGGTGCTGTTACAGCACCGTGACGGCCTTGACCTGCGGGGCGACGCCGCCTAAGAGGATCGCGTGGCGATTTGTTACCGGATTGCGGGCCACTCGGGGTGTTCGTGACGGTCGTCATGGCAGCCCCGGAAAACATGCCGCTAAAGAGGTCGAACGACGAGGGAGCCCCCTTGCGCTTGGCCGCGACGGGGGTTTTTTTGTGGCCGATGGCCGGGAGACAGCAGAATGAAGAAACGCACGAAACTGGTGCATGGCGGGACCAAACGCAGCCAGTGGGGTGAGCTCAGCGAAGCCATCTTCCTCACGCAGGGCTTTGCCTATGACTGCGCCGAACAGGCCGAGGGCCGGTTCATCGAGGCCGGTCCGGACGAATACATCTATGCCCGCTACGGCAACCCGACGGTGCGGATGTTCGAGGAACGGATCGCGCTGCTCGAAGGGGCCGAGGACGGCTTCGCCACGGCGAGCGGCATGGCGGCGGTCAATGGCGCGCTCGTATCGATGCTGAAGGCCGGCGATCACGTCGTGTCGGCCCGGGCGCTGTTCGGCTCCTGTCTTTATATCCTCGAGACGATCCTGCCGCGCTTTGGCGTGGAGGTCACATTTGTCGACGGCGCCGATCTCGAGCAGTGGAAAGCGGCCATTCGCCCTGACACCAAGGCGGTGTTCTTTGAATCGATGTCCAATCCGACGCTGGAACTCGTCGACATCGCCGGTGTCGCCAAGCTCGCCCATGAGCAGGGCGCGCTGGTGCTGGTGGACAACGTCTTTTCCACGCCGGTCTATTCGGATGCCATCGCGCAGGGCGCGGATGTCGTGATCTATTCCGCGACCAAGCATATAGACGGACAGGGCCGGGTGCTCGGCGGCGTGATCCTCGGGACCAATGACTTCATCCGCAAGGTGGTCGAGCCCTACATGAAGCATACCGGCGGCTCGATGAGCCCATTCACCGCCTGGGTGCTGCTCAAGGGGATCGAGACGATCGACCTGAGGGTGCGTGCGCAGACCGGCAATGCGATGGCGGTCGCAGAGGCGCTCGAAGGCAAGCCGGGCGTCGCGAAGGTGATCTATCCGGGGCTTGAAAGCCATCCGCAATTCGCGCTGATGCAGCGGCAGATGGGCGAGGGCGGCACGATGCTGGCCATTGACCTCGAAGGCGGCAAGGCGGCGGCGTTCCGGTTCCTCAACGCGCTCGAGGTCATCCTGATCTCGAACAACCTCGGTGACGCGAAATCCATCGCCACCCATCCCGCGACCACGACGCATCAGCGGCTCGCGCCCGAAATGCGCGACTCGCTCGGCATCACCGACGGCATGATCCGGCTTTCGCTCGGGATCGAGGATCCCGAAGATCTTGTGGCAGATGTCCTGCAGGCGCTGGCTGCAATCTGAAACAAGTCAGCGCGCGGGGGCAGCGGCAAGCATTTCAGCCCGTCCCCGCGGCGCACTGCTCTAATAAATTGTCAAGCCGCGTGGACCATCGAGCCTCCCGGCGAGTACACTTTCCGGCAGGCTGGCGGCGTATCTGCACATTTTTTTGGGCTTTTCGGGAACCCAACGCGGCCCGACGAGTATGATTTACAGGTTAATCGATGAAACCTGGTGCAAGCCCATACGCAGATCTGTCACAAAGATCCGTTCATGTTACTTACGACAATTGGATTTTCCCTAGGGGAAGTCCTATGTAAGCATGGAACGACGAGGCGAGGGGCCCTTCCGATGAACATTCAAACGCCAGAGATTGATCGCAAGCCGAGCCGCGAGGATGCCGAACAGGCGCTGGCGCTGCTGCGGCGCTGGGCCGACAAGGCGCATGATGCAGAGATCGAAGCGCTTGACCCGGTGCTTGCCCGACTCCTGCCGGACGCGCCCACCGCGGTCTATCCGGAATTCTCGCGCGAATACGAGCCGGATTTCGACGTCACCACCGCCTACAAGAACTCGCTTCCGGATCTCCAGAACGGGCCGTCCGCGCTCATCAAAGGTGCGAACCGGGCGATCCAGCATGTGGGAATATCGAATTTCCGGCTGCCGCTGCAATATCACACGCGCGACAACGGCGATCTGACGCTGGAAACCAGCGTGACCGGCACGGTGAGCCTCGATGCCGACAAGAAGGGCATCAACATGTCCCGCATCATGCGCTCGTTCTACGAATATGCCGAGGAGACCTTCAGCTTCGGCGTGATCGAGGCGGCGCTTGATGACTACAAGACCGACCTCGAAAGCTTCGATGCCCGCATCAACATGCGGCTCAAGTTTCCGGTCAAGGTCCGGAGCCTGCGGTCCGGCCTGTCAGGCTACCAGTATTACGACATCGCACTCGAGCTGATCGAGAGCGACGGGGTGCGGCGCAAGATCATGCATCTGGACTATGTCTACAGCTCCACCTGTCCCTGTTCGCTGGAACTCTCCGAACATGCGCGGCGCACGCGCGGGCAGCTCGCGACTCCGCATTCGCAGCGCTCCGTCGCGCGGATCTCCGTCGAGCTGGCGGACACCAAGTGCCTCTGGTTCGAGGATCTGATCGAGATGTGCCGACGCGCCGTGCCGACCGAGACGCAGGTGATGGTCAAGCGCGAGGATGAACAGGCCTTTGCCGAGCTGAACGCTGCAAATCCGATTTTCGTCGAGGATGCGGCGCGGCTGTTTGCCGAGCAGCTGCAAGCCGATCCGCGGGTCGGCGACTATCGCGTATTGGCTTCGCATCAGGAAAGCCTGCACAGCCATGACGCGGTGTCGGTGCTGACCGAAGGCACGACTTTCGCGAGCGATTCGCTCGATCCGAAGCTGTTCTCGACGCTGTTTCACGTCGCTTGAGGGATGTGACGGCGTGCCTGCATCATGGCCGCGGGGGCGCTGCCCCCGTCCTGCCCGCACCGATGGTGCAGGCAGGCCTCCCCCGGAGTTTATCCGGCAAGATGAAGCCGAAGGGGCGGGCGTCTCGGATTTTGTCGTGTATTCTCTGAGCCGAACTCCGTCGCGTCAAGCTGCGGCTGCCTTGGGACGGCCCGGGAGGCCCTCGGCTTGACACCGCGGCGGCGGCGCGCCAACGCTGCGCCTCATGTTTGACCTGCGCCCCGTCTGTTACGTGATCGGATTACTGGTGACCATTCTGGGCGCCACGATGCTTTTGCCGATGATGGTGGACATCGCCGAGGGCCGCGGCGAATGGACGGTCTTTGCCCAGAGTTCGATCGTCACGATGTTCTGCGGCGGGCTGATCGCGCTGGCCTGCGCCAATGCCGTACCGGACCGGCTGTCCATCCAGCAGACCTTTCTGCTCACCACCGGGGTCTGGGTCTGCCTGCCGGTCTTCGGCGCGCTTCCCTTCGTGATCGGAGCGACCGAGGCGCGCTTCGTCGATGCCTTCTTCGAGGCGATGTCGGGCATGACCACCACAGGGTCCACGGTTTTCACCGGGCTCGAATCGCTGCCCAAGGGCATCCTGCTCTGGCGCGGTCTGCTGCAATGGCTGGGCGGCATCGGGATCATCGTCGTCGCGATGGTGTTCCTGCCCGAGCTGCGAGTCGGGGGCATGCAGGTCTTTCGCTCCGAAGCTTTCGACACGATGGGGAAGATCCTGCCGCGCGCCACGCAGATCGCCTCTTCCATCTCGACGATCTACGTCACCATCACGCTGGCCTGCGCGCTGTCCTATCTTCTGTGCGGGATGAACGCGTTTGATGCTTCCGTCCACGCGCTCAGCACCGTCTCGACCGGAGGATTCGCCAACTACGACGCTTCCTTCGCGCCCTTCTCTGGGCCCGCGGAATACGTCGCCTCGGTCTTCATGGTGCTCGCGGCACTGCCCTTCGTGCGCTACGTGCAGATGGTGAACGGCAACCAGACGGCGATCTTTCGCGACAGCCAGGTGCGGACCTTTCTGGCGATCATCACGGTCCTCGTCCTCGTCTCGGTCTTCGTGCTGCTGCAGATCTTTCCGCATCACCCCGAACAGGCCTTCCGCGAGGCGCTGTTCAACATCACCTCGATCATTTCCGGCACCGGCTATGCCTCGGTCGACTACATGACATGGGGCCCGTTCCTGATCTCGCTGTTCTTCTTCATCGGACTGATCGGCGGCTGTGCTGGTTCCACGGCCTGTTCGGTCAAGGTGTTCCGCTATCAGCTGCTCTTTGCCTCGATCGGGGTACAGCTGCGCAAGATCCGCGCGCCGCACGGCATCTTCATCCCGCGCTACGAAGGCCGCGTGGTGGGCGAGGACGTGCTCTCGTCGGTTATTTCGTTCTTCGTCTTCTTCGTGGTGACGCTCGGCGTTCTGTCCGTGGCCCTTGGCATGACCGGGCTCGATTTCGTCACGGCGATTTCCGGCGCGGCGACGGCGCTGGGGAATATCGGGCCGGGCCTTGGCGACCGGATCGGGCCGGCAGGAAATTTCCAGAGCCTGAACGATACCGCGAAGTGGATCCTGATCTTTGCGATGCTGCTGGGGCGGCTGGAACTGCTGTCGGTCTATGCGATCCTGACCATCCGCTTCTGGCGCGCGTGATCCGCGCAAAAAAGCCGCCCGATTCCTGATGAACCGGACGGCTTGCTGTGGGATCACCCTGCGCCTTTCGCTGGATCAGCCGATTTCGGCGAGCCGGGCCAGCGCGGCCTTGAGCGTCGCTTCCTCTTCCTCGCGCGCCGCGAGGTTTTCCTGAGCTTCGAGCACGACCTCTTCGGGGGCGCTTTCGGCGAATTTGGGGTTGTTGAGACGCCCCTTCAGACCGCCGATTTCCTTGCCGAGCTTGCCGAGGGTCTTTTCAAGCCGCGCCTTTTCCTCCTCCACGTCGATGATGCCCGCGAGGGGCAGGCCGAAGGTGCCGCCCGCGACCGGCACGGTGACGCAGCCCTTGGGGAAGGCATCGGTCTTCTCGAGGCTGTCGATGCGAGCAAGGCGCGTGATCAGCGCCTCGTTGCGGTCCCAGGCAGCCTGACCGGCGGGGTCGAGGTCGCTCACGAGCATCGGCACCTGCAGACCGGCCGGGACATGCATCTGCGCGCGCGCGGAGCGCACGCCGTCGATCAGCGAGATCACCCAGTTCATCTCGGTATCCGCAGCGGTATCGACCAGATCGGCTGCGCCGTAGGTCGGCCAGTCGGCGTGGATCAGCATGTGATCGCGTTTCGCCAGCGTGCCCCAGAGCTCTTCGGTGATGAAGGGCATGATCGGATGCAGCAGGATCAGGCACTGATCGAGAACCCAGGCCATCGTGGCGCGCGTCTCGGCGATGGTGTCGGCATCCTGGCTGTCGAAGAGCGGCTTGGAGAATTCGACGTACCAGTCGCAGACCCTGCCCCAGACGAAGGCATAGAGCGCGCTGGCCGCATCGTTGAAGCGGTAATTCTCGAGCGCGTCATCGACCTCGGCCAGAACCTTTGCGGTCTCGCCGATGATCCATTTGTTCGCGGTCTGGGCGGGTGTCGGGCGCGTGCCGGTGGCACCTTCGAACACGCCGTTCATCTCGGCAAAGCGGCAGGCATTCCAGAGCTTGGTGCCGAAGTTGCGGTAGCCGGCGATGCGCTGCGTGTCGAGCTTCAGCGCACCCCCGAGCGAGGCCATCGCCGCATTGGTGAAGCGCAGCGCATCGGCGCCGTATTCGTCGATGAGTTCGAGCGGGTCGACCACGTTGCCGAGCGATTTCGACATCTTCTTGCCCTTGGCGTCGCGCACGAGGCCGTGCATGTAGACCGTCTTGAACGGCACCTGGTCGACGACGGTGAGCTGCATCATCATCATGCGCGCGACCCAGAAGAACAGGATGTCGGTGCCGGTGATGAGATCGCTCGTGGGGAAGTATCTCTGCAATTCGGGCGTCTGTTCGGGCCAGCCGAGCGTGCCGATAGGCCAGAGACCGGACGAGAACCAGGTGTCGAGCACGTCGGGATCGCGAAAGAACGGGATCGCCTGCGCGCGGCGGCGCTGATCGACGCCGGTGAAATCGGTGCCCTGGGACAGCAGGTCGGCCAGCATGTCCACGGCCGCAGCGGCATCTTCGACGAGGAGGAACTCAGCGTCTTCTCCGAAGAAGTCGTGCATCTGCTGCAGGGCTTCGCCCTCGGTCGCGGCGCAAAAACTGCGCCACTCTCCGCCCATGCCCGGCGTGTGCCAGACCGGGATCTGGTGCCCCCACCAGAGCTGGCGCGAGATGCACCAGGGCTCGATGTTTTCGAGCCAGTGGAAATAGACCTTCTTCTCGCGCTCTGGCAGGATCTGCGTGTCGCCATTGCGCACGGCGTCGAGCGCGGGGCCCACGATCTTGGCGGTGTCGACGAACCACTGATCGGTGAGCATCGGCTCGATCACGACCCGCGAGCGGTCGCCGAAGGGCTGCATGATCGCCTTGGAGTCGACCAGCGGGACCAATTCGTCCTCGCGCGCCTCGCCGCCTTCTTCGGGGGCGACGGGCTTGACGGCCTTCTTGCCAAGGCGGGGATCGTTGGCCTGCGTCATCACGGCCAGACCTTCGGCGGTGATGTCCGCGACGACCCTGTCGCGGGCCTCGAACCGGTCGAGACCGCGATAGGCTTCGGGCACGAGGTTGATGGCGTCGACCTCACTCTCCGTGAAATCCGCGCCCTCGATGATCTCTTGCGCTTTTGCGGCTTCCTCGGCATAGGGCGCTCCGTCGGCGCGCATCTGGGCGCGGGTGTCCATCAGCCGGTAGCAGGGGATGTTGCCGCGCTTGGCCACCGCATAGTCGTTGAAATCATGCGCACCGGTGATCTTGACCGCGCCCGAACCGAAATTGCGGTCGGGATATTCATCGGTGATGATCGGGATCAGGCGGCGGTGCTCCTTGGGGCCCACGGGAATTTCGCAGAGCTTCCCGATGATCGGCGCATAGCGTTCATCCTCAGGATGCACGGCGACCGCGCCGTCGCCCAGCATCGTTTCGGGACGGGTGGTCGCGATGGAGATATAGTCGCGCTCCTCCTCGAACAGGGTGTTCCCGTCCTCGTCCTTTTCGACATAGGTGTAGGTTTCGCCGCCCGCGAGCGGGTATTTGAAATGCCACATGTGACCCGCGACATCGATATTTTCGACCTCGAGGTCGCTGATGGCGGTCTCGAAATGCGGGTCCCAATTCACCAGCCGCTTGCCGCGATAGATCAGGCCCTTGTCGTACATCTCGACGAAGACCTTGATGACGGCGTCATGGAAGTTGCCTTTCTCACCAGCGGGTGCACCCGGCGCGCCGGACATGGTGAAGGCCTCGCGCGACCAGTCGAGAGAGGCGCCGAGGCGCTTCAGCTGGCCGATGATCGTGCCGCGTGACTTAATCTTCTGCTGCCAGACGCGGGCGAGGAAATCATCCCGCCCCATCTCGCGGCGCGTCGGTTCCTGATGGGCGGCCATGTCGCGCTCGGTGACCATCTGCGTGGCGATGCCGGCGTGATCTGTTCCCGGCTGCCAGAGCGTGTCGAAGCCCTGCATCCGTTTCCAGCGCACGAGAATGTCCTGCAGGGTGTTGTTGAAGGCATGCCCCATATGCAGCGATCCCGTCACGTTGGGCGGCGGGATCATGATGCTGAAGGGCTGCGCGTCCGGGTTGCGGGTCGCTGGGCCGGCCCCGGCCTTGAAGGCGCCCGATTCTTCCCAGGCGCTGTAGAGGCGCTGTTCGGCTTCGGCGGCGTCGAATGTCTTTTCCATCGGCATGGGGTGGTGTCCCGTTCTTCCTGAAATCCGTTGCCTGACGTGTAGCGAAGCCGCAGGCCAAGGGGAAGTCGGGCCGGGTAAAAACCCCGATGGGTCGCAAACAGGCTGGCGACTCAGGCGTGACGAGCGTTAGGCTGACATTCTCAGGGTGCCGCGGAGACGCGGAGAATTGGGAAGCCGGTGTAATTCCGGCGCTGCCCCCGTAACGGTGAGGGTGGGATGTCCGGCGCGAAGGCCACTGGGACGCGAGTCCCGGGAAGGTGCGCCAGATGGGGCCAAGGGGCCGCCCGCCGCAGTCCGGAAACCAGCCTTGGGACAACGTCGAACCGCGGGGTGCGGGTGCGGGCGCCTCGGGTCGTTTGCCCTTCCGCCTGTCATCCGTATGCCGCCCGAAGCGGCCGCGGGGCGTGGCCGGGAAAAGGGATGAGAATGGATTCCGCTCTGACCGTGAGACGCGCCGTGACTTGTGATGCGCGCGCAGCCGCAGACCCGAAGACGGGTCTCGTGCGCCAATGAACGCGCGCCGGATATTTGAAGGGTTGCAGGACCTTTGCGATGCGCCGGGCCGCGACGCGGCACGGGCCGGGTTCCTCGAATGGGCCTTCGCCCTGCCGCTTGACGTGCCGCACCGACAGGCCGCGAGAGAGGCGCTTGCCGGCTTGGGCGGGTTGCCTCCCCAGAGCGCCGCTGCACAGGGTTTCGTCGATCTGCTGGAGGAAACGCTGCTCTGGCCTCCCTCCTGCCCGGTCAGGCGCGGGGGGCGCGCCGGGCGGCAGAGGCTGTTGCACTAGAGCGTTTTGCACACAATCCTTGAATTTGACTGAGCGCAACTCGCTCCAGGCGGCGGTCGCCGACGGAGCGGGGTATTTCGAAAATGTCCGGAACATAAAAAAACGGCGGCGCGAGGGAAGTTGCGCCGCCGTTCGAGTTCACGAAACCCCAGGGAGGAGGAGAGGGGCCCCGATCTGACTGATCCGCTGTGGCGGACCTGAATTTTGGGTGCGGCGACACCAGGGAGGAGGAGAGGTGCCGCCGCGATTTCGACCGACCCAGGGAGGAGGAGAGGGCCGCCGAACTTGTGTGGGAGTGGGTCCCGGTGGACCGATCCCGAATGAGGTGCGGCGACACCAGGGAGGAGGAGAGGTGCCGCCGCGTTATCGACCGACCCAGGGAGGAGGAGAGGGCCGCCGAACTTGTGTGGGAGTGGGTCCCGGTGGACCGATCCCG